>JBBACY010000001.1:0-253302 GCA_041656735.1 Bacteroidales bacterium
GCCGTGTACAATGCTTACAATAGGCATAATCCCTACACCTATGTGTTTACGCACGATACCAAGCAGGAAAGCTTTCTCGTTCCAGGAGTTGATTTTAGGAACAGAGAACCTTTCTCTCTTTACCAAACAAGTTTCTTTCCAATTCTTCCAACCGTTTCGTACAAGGTCTTTTTTGATGATATAAAAGCTTTCCGTAAGCTAAAATCAAAAAGAAAGCAGGAGCGAAAAGAACAAAGAAAGAAGCAAGGGAGAGCGAGAAGCTGGTTGTATTTTGATGAGTAAAGAGGGCATTTAATAATAATTTTTCTCAATTTACTCACGGGGCAAGTACAACTATGAGAAAGAGCCCAAATCAAGTTTATGTCGCCCGCAGAATATCACAAACACCCAGCAGCAAACATAAACTGCAAATGCTTAATCTTACATGTATTATACTACGCCCCCGCCAACCCAAGACGCCCGATTAAAGCCAAGTTAGGCAGCGGTTGCACTGCCGTCGCTCTATTCTAGCAGGTTCTGCGTGCGATTACTTTCGCCAGGTTTAATACAAAAAAGGTTACTGTGCTGCGGGGTATGGATATCTACATGCTGTTTATGAGCGTATCCCAACAAAGAGCAATCAGGTAAATACCCAACGGTTGTGCATTATGAGCTTATATCATAAAAAAAGCGTGGCACAAACCACGCTTCGCTTTTTATACTTTACACAAACCTTACTGCTGGTTACCACAGTACATTTTTAGCATTGGCTCTGCTGGCTGATACTTCAGCTCAACCGCACGCCTAAAATCGTTGCAGGCTCCTTCGGAATCGTTCACGTTCATTCGCGAAATACCTCTATTATAGTATGCTTCGGCATTCCTGCTGTCTCTGCTTATAATATAGTCGTAATCGGGTAATGCTTCTTTATGGTTGCCAAGTATGGCTTTTGATACTGCCCTGTTATAGTAGGCTTGTGCATACTCCTTATCAAGCTCTATTACCTTGTTGAAATCGGTAATTGACCCTTTATAATCTGCCGATAAAGCCTTGGCAATTCCACGGCCGAAGTAAGCCTTTTTAAAATTGGGATTTAGCTCTATGGCTTTGCTAAAATCGGTTTTTGCTTTGCTATGCTCCCCTTTTTTTAGGTATGCTCCACCCCTAGCGCTGTATGCTAATTCGTAAGCCTTATCTATTGCCACCACCTTATTGAAAAGGGCAATAGCCTCGTCAACCTTATTCAAATTATACTTTGCCTGTCCTAGCTGATAAAAAGTTTCCTTATCGTTACTGTCTATTTCATTAGCACGGGTTAGGTCGCTCTCGGCGCCCTCAAAATCTTGTATTTTAAGCTTGAAAATACCACGCTGTTTATACGCATCGGCAGGGGCATCGGCACCCTCAATCATCTTATCATAATCGGCTATGGCACCCATAAAATCATCTAAATTTCCACGGGTTTCGCCCCTACTGTAAAAGGCTTCAAGGTTCGAGCCATCTAGCTCAATACTGTAGTTGTAATCGGCCACCGCTTGGTCGTATTTATTTTGAGAAGCGTAAAGTAAACCGCGCTGGTAATATGCGTGTGCGCTTGAGTCGTTTAGACTAATTGCTTTGTTTATATCGGCAAAAGCATTCTCATAAATTTTCAATTTTCTACTGGATATGCCTCGGTATAAGTAGTAGTCGGAGATATTTGGATTAATCTCTATGGCAGCAGTAAAATCGATTATTGCACTGGTATCATTGCCAATTGAGGTGTAAGACTTTCCCCTTGCAAAGAAGTAATGGTCAAAGGTACTTTTAATTTTAAGTGCTTTTGAAAACTCGGCAATGGCCTGCTCAAACTCTAACGAATCGGCTAGTACCAATCCCTTTTGATACGATTTTTCGGCAATGTAAGGTCGGAGGCTAAAATAGGCAGCCCCACCCAAAACAAGTAAAACGATTATAGCTATAACTATCTTTTTCATAAGCCTTTTATAATTAGTTATGAGTACAAAAGTACATCTTTAAAATCAAGAACAATACAAAAAACTTAAAACGTAAAAACCTTTTGATTTGTTCCTCATAAACTTACACATAGTAATGTTTTTGTAGGACTAACGGGTGATTTGTCAACGTATAGAACAGCTAACGCACCACCCTAGCTAGGCACTTCGCTGTTAATAAATACCAATTTTTTAACTTCTGAAAACATTTAACCATTGGTTGTTAAAAGCTACTTATAGCGAACGTCTTACAGAAAAGTTTGTGAACTAATATTGGGTTGTTATCGCAATAAAAAAAGGCTGCCTGCAGGCAACCTTTTTTATTTTTAGTAAGCCATCTTGGCTTTATAATTTACGAACCTGTATGCTGTTTAGGTTTTGGTCCATCCAAACCGAATAGAGGTTTCTAAACGCTTCGTACTGGTTAACAGGTATAATACGCTGATTTACAACCAAACTACGGTTAATTAACAACTCCTCATTGTTTAGCGTGTAGCTAACCGATACCTTGCCCGCCTCGTTCTCTACAACTTCGTTATGCTCTGGCGAAACAAATTCAAAACCTGGCTCAAGCTTTATGGTGAACTGGTATGTTTCATCCAGCGCGTTAGGAAGTTCAAGTCGTGTAACACGCTCGGTTGCCAGCTCGTGCAAATTTGCCGAAGCCAACCCTTGCGTAATACGAGGAAACGAGTATGATATATAATCGCCTGCCTGCAGTGTGTTAAGCGCTTTCGATGTAACGGTAATAACCGTTAAGTCCTCGGTATCGGTATTCTCAGTGGTTACAAGTTGCGAATTAGGAATGTTGGTAAGTAAGCCTTTGGCCTTTGCGTAATCACTTAGGGCTAAAGTTCCATCAACAATAACGCCCTTGCTGGTAAGGTTTAACTCCGCCTTAAATTCGGCAGTTTGTTTGGCTGGTTCTGCGATATTAAAATCGAGGGTGGAGATGTCCTCGTTTGTTGATACAATAACCATTGAGGTGGGCACTTGGCCACGATTACTGAGAACGTCGAGATACTTTGCTTCACCCTCAACATCAACCTTTACCAAATATTTTTCGAAAGCTGCAGGGCAACCAACCGTTTTATCAAGATAAATAGGGTATGCAGCCATAGCCACGTTGGCATTGAGTCCAATATGTTTTAGCATTGAGGCAAGCAGAATGGCTTTTTCGGCTTCGGTTCCGCCATTACTAGCCCAAACCTCGGCAGGACTACGAAATTGATAGCCGCAGTATGCAGGTTCAACCCAGTAGCTATTCATACTTCCCACTACGTAGCTTCTAATGGCTTCCACATCGGCACAGGTTTTCGATTTGCCTTGCAGAAATTCTTTCATCGAGTCGTCAGGCGAAAATTCTTTGGTTAGAGCTTCGCTCAGAATACCATTGCCCTCAGCTAAATCGACATTGCTAAACACAAGAGTTTGGTAATCGGCCAATCCCTCAACCTGATGACTTTCGTTGGAAAGGGCTTTTAGCTCGCTTGCCTTCCAAGTGTATACATCAAAATCGCCTTTGGTTACTTTGTTCGTTTTAATATTATCTGACTGATTAGTTACAAAGTAGTTCAGATTTTCGCCCTTAGGAACCCTAACAACTATTTCTAGCTCCTTAACTGGTGATGATTCGTTTAAAAGAATTTTTTGAGCGAAGAATGGCGAAACGCCAGCATCGGAATGTAGGGTGTAATCGAACTCTACCACAGCGCCAATTTCAAGTCCCACGTGCGTAATTACCATTTCGCGCAGGTGATTATAAGCTGGAGCATTGGCTGCCTGAAAAGGCAGAACCAGGTTAAACGCATTCTCGGGAGATTGCACCATTTTGCCATCGGCCATTTTGGTTTCGGACTTATTAATGGTAAGAACTTGGTTATTAGGATTGTATATTACAAATGATTCGCCATAGTACCTGTGGAATGACTGGTACGTATTGTAAGCCCTCTGGTGATAGTAGTGATAATCGGTGGAACCATCGGTATTTAGAGTGTACTCGTGAACCTGTTTTAAGAGTACCGAATCGGCATTTTTTTGCTCCTCAGTAAGAGGCTTTGTGCAGGATACAGCCAAAAGTATAAGCAGTCCCGCTAAATATTTTAGATTGTTCATATCAATTAAAATTTAAGAATTACTGGTTGTGAAGCGAACTCATTTTGATACTTTACTGCATCGCGGAACGATGGCCAGTCCTCGGGATTGTAAACTCGTTTTTTAAGTGTAACTGTTTGAGTGAACTTTAGGGCATTGCCATTGAGGGAGTACGACGATACAAAATCGGCACCTGTTCCTGTTATGTTTTTTGCCTCTGGACTGTATGCTATGGTCATATTCTCGGGTAGTGTAATAGTCTCATTCAGCTCAATAAGTTTTGAGCAGCCATCGGAAAACTGATATGTGCGACTTTCAATTTCTGTTGGAAAATTTAGATGGCTATGCCTGCTACCGAATAGGTTGGCAGCTACAATGGGGGTGAAAATAATTTCGTTCCCCGTAACCACAGCAAAATTTGGAATCCGATACTTTACCGTAATCAGCACAGGCTGTTTTAGGTACTCGTAGGGGTCGGTTTGGGTAACCTCAACAATTTCAATTCGGGGAGAAATTTTTACCAATTCGCGCTCCAAATTAGCTTTCCAATCGGCTTTGGCGCTGCGGGTAAATAGTCCTCGTACCGAAGCATCCGATTGACCCTCGGCTGTTAGGCTGAATTCACCAGTAATTGAGCCATCCTTATGAATTTCGGATGTTCCGTTAATTCTAAAGTAGTGGTTCTCGGGTGCGGAAATTGGTGTCTCCATTAGGTCGGCACCTTCAGGAAGTCCCATAAGATACCCTTGCTGCTGCTCGCGGCTGCTCCACTCCTCACGTACAAAAGGCACCCAAGTTGGGTCAAGTAGCATATACTCCCCATTTTTGCGTTTTACAACCGTTACCGAGTGGTTAAACTGGTCGGCAGGAATTCGGTCAATTCGCGACCCAGCCATGGTCATGGCTGCGTATGACTGGAAACCAGCCGAGCGAAGCATGGCAACCAGCATACCCGCTTTATCTTTACAAACTCCGCAACGGTCGTAGAAATTCATTTCGGCATTATGCAGAGTAAACCCTTCGCCTTTTCCCATTGATAAGCCACTATACCTCATTTCATCGGCAACCCAATGGTTAAGGAGTGAAATAGAATCGAGCTCGGTTTTGGCGTTCACTAATATTTCTTTCACTTTCTTATCAACCTCTGGAGTGGGAATAAAGCTGCCATAATCCTCATTTACACCGTAAAACCATTTTGATTTTGCGTACCAATCGGGACTAGTGGATAGTAGAAGTTTTGGAGCAACATCGGAGAGGGCAACCATTCGTGGCTCACGTTGCATGGGTAGAATATTTTTTACCGAAAAGGTGTAACTAACCTTTCCGTTTTGTTCAACTATACGCTCAGCGGCCTTACCATTGTACACTTTGTACTGTAGATTTTTGTCCTTATCAATTGATATTCCGTACACTTTTTCTAAAACTGGAATGGGACCAAAAAATTCAACAATATCATAGTAATGCCCGCGCATTGGTGGTATGTAATAGTCGTCGCTAAGCTCCTCCTGATAAAGAAGAGCGTAAGAAAATCCTTTCTTAAAGTACTTTACCTCAATACCATCACCTGGTTCAAGCCTTCCCACATCAATCATTTTTTGACGTGCGCCCCAGTATATTGATCTAGCTGGAGCAGGATAATCGTGAACCCTATCCTGCGGTAAATTTTCAACGGTACCATTCTTCCGAACAATACGAGCGCTCTCAATTCTAACAAAAGCGGTAAGTGGGTCGTAGTCGAACTTAAGCACCGCCAATTGCTTGGCGCCATCGGCAGTTAGCACCTTGTAAAGGAGCGAGTTATTGTAGTAGCTTAGTCCTGTTTCCTGTACATCAACATGGGTACTGTCGTACACCAGCATGTAGGCCGAGCTTGGGAAATTTTTTGAATCCCCTGCCCTTCGCAGCAAATCGACGCTCTGCTGAGCTTTTATGCCAAAACCAAAGAGGGTAAGGCATAGGAACAATGTTAGTTTTAAGCGCATTGGTTAATAATTTAGAGTTTATAAATCGGGAATTGAATAAATAGTTAGACTTAAAAAGTTGAAAATGGTTGAATATGTTTTTTTATATCTTTTAAAAGGAACAAATGGAGCACTCATTGAGCTGTTACTTGCATACGTGTTGTGGTTATTAATATGAATGCTTCTTTCAAAAAGCGAACTAAAAAAATCTTTTCAACTAGCAATTTGCAATTTAAGTATTTTTCTGGGTTTATGAACAAAAGTGACTGCACTCTACTTCAAATAGTTACAAATCAGTTTTAATGACGGGTTATCATCTTCAATATAAACAGCTATTAACTAGTACTTCGATTGATTAGCACCATTTTCAATAGCAGCATTCCATATAAACAACTCTATGCACTTTAAATTAGAAGTTATACAGCTTTGCGAGAAAAATGATAAATTACCCAAAATATCAATATAAAGCTGAAGTTAAATTACTACTTTTGCTATGAGTGGTATAGTATTATGTATTCTGCATACAGTGTTGTTTAGCTATCAAGATGTAACCTACTATTCAATTATAGCCGTCGCCTTTGACTAATCTTCGACTTCGCTAAGGGCCGGCTGCTCAGGATAGGATACTCAGGGTAACGGTCAGGCTGAGCGAAGTCGAAGCCTACAACCTTAACTAAAGGCCATTAAATCTTTATTTGCACTATAAAGCTAAACCATAGCAGCAAACCCTCGACAACGAAAATATGCACGAAATAGAATTTCTTAAAGTCATAGTCGTCATATTTGCCCTGGCAAGTCTGGTAATTTTCATATTCAACAAATTGAAACTACCATCGGTTGTTGGGTTCCTCCTAACCGGAATTATTGCAGGTCCATACGCCCTCGGTCTGATTTCAAATATCGGCATTATCGATGTGCTAGCCGAAATTGGAGTTATTCTGCTGCTGTTCATCATTGGTATGGAGTTTTCAATAAAGAAGCTAATGAAAATTCGCAATATTGTTTTCATAGGCGGAATACTGCAGGTGGGCATCACTATTTTGGTTGTTGTGGGGATACTACACTTCTTTACCCACGTTCCTTACAATCAGGCAGTTTTTGTGGGTTTCTTAGTCGCCCTAAGCAGTACTGCCATTATTCTGAAAGTGCTGCAAGAGAGGGATTAGGTGGAAACACACCACGGTAAAGTTAGCCTAGGAATTCTGATATTTCAAGATTTAATCATCGTACCAATGATGCTTTTCATCCCCTTTCTATCTGGGGAAAGCAGCAGTGTGGGTAGTGAACTCCTGTTTTTGTTAGTTAAATCGATAACCCTGCTGGGTGTAACATTTGTGTTTGCACGGTGGGTAATTCCTTACGTATTGCACAAAATAGCTATTAGCAATAGTCAGGAACTCTTTTTAATTGCAATTATTGTTATCGGGTTTGCCATTGCTAGCTTCTCCGCGTGGTTGGGGCTCTCTTTGGCATTGGGTGCTTTTTTGGCAGGGTTGGCCATTTCCGAATCATCATACAGCTACCAAGCCATTGGAAACATAATTCCCTTTCGCGATGTTTTTGCCAGCTTCTTTTTTGTATCCATCGGTATGCTGCTAGATGTGAATTTCTTTATCGCCAACTGGATCACCATTGTAACTATCACCATCATTCTGATTACCCTGAAATCCATTATAATTGGCGTAGTAAGCTTTGTGCTGGGATATCCTTTCCGAATTGCCTTTAGGTCGGGACTTATTCTTTCTCAAATAGGCGAATTCTCTTTTATCTTGGCCAAAATGGGGTTGTCAAAACAGCTAATCGACAACCACTTCTACCAAATATTTCTTGCCGTGGCCATACTTAGTATGAGTGTCACACCCATCTTTATCATTTTCTCGAAACCAATCACTTCCTTTTTCGAAAAATTGCCAATGCCTCTAATCATAAGGAATGGATTGAAAAAACTGCCAAAAAAACATATACCCGAATTAAGTGGGCACACCATTTTGGTGGGAACATCACAATATACAAGCTTAATGAGATCTATGGAGCTGGCCAATATTCCGTTTGTGGTTATTGATACCGATGCCGACCTAGTGCGCGATATGCAAAAACAG
This sequence comes from Bacteroidales bacterium, assembly GCA_041656735.1. Taxonomy (GTDB): domain Bacteria; phylum Bacteroidota; class Bacteroidia; order Bacteroidales; family Tenuifilaceae; genus Perlabentimonas. The sequence continues at coordinate 8,128 of JBBACY010000001.1, forward strand.
GGCATAAATGCCGTGTATGGCGATGCACAATACAAATCGGTTCTGGAGGAAGCCTCGGTGAAAGATGCCAGTAGTATGCTTTTGTATATTGAAGGAACAAGCCATAAAGCCACAATCATAAAAGCGGCTAAAACGTTAAACCCTAAGCTGCATACGGTTGTAAGAACTCGCTATATCGATGATTTAGAGTATCTATACGAGGTGGGTGCCGACGATGTTATTCCCATTGAATTTGAGGCTTTTCTTGAGATGTTTTCCCGAGCACTGAATCATTATTTAATTCCTAGCACTGAGATAGAACGATTGCTCGCCAAGATTCGCGCCAATGGATATAAAGCATTTAGAAGTAATGGCGAAAAAGGGAAAGTCGAAAAATTAAGTATTCCCGATTTTGAGATTAACACTATGACAATCCAAAAGGACTCTGTGGCATACAATAAAAGCATAAAGGAGCTAGACCTTAGAAATAAAACAGGCATTAGCATTTTGGCCGTCAAACGACAGGATGAAGTACACTCAAACCCAAGCGCCGATTTTGTGCTAAAAGAACACGATATTATCTACACCCTTGGCGATCATTACAACGCTACGTGTTTAAATGAGATATTTAAACATAGTGAATAGCGTAGATGAAAAGCTAATGCCTGCGTTTTATCTGCTCGGATAGTAGAATAATATTCTCTTTCAACTAATAGTACACTGCCAATTGTATTGCTTTCCTGTTTCATTTAGTAGCTTTGCAATAGATTAAAACGATAAAATTTTGAGATACTTTGTACACTGTGGATACAACGGCTATAATTACAGAGGATGGCAACGACAACCTAAGGTTATTACAATTCAGGAAGTATTTGAGCAATCCTTTTTAGCTGTTTTTAAAACGCCAATAAACTGCATTGGCTGTGGTCGTACCGATGCAATGGTACACGCTGCACAGTATTTTTTTCATTTCGATTACTACGAAGAGCTACCTACCGACCTGATGTTTAAGCTAAACAAAGTACTTCCCGTAGATATTGCCATCTTCGAAATTATTCCTGTCGATGGTTACCCGAGCGCCCAGTTAAGTGCAACCTTGCGCACATACAAGTACTTTATTCACACCTACAAGGATCCGTTTTTGAGTGCGCAAAGTTCGTATTACCCACTGCCCAATCTGAATATTGATAAAATGCAGCAAGCCGCTGCCCTACTTCTAAAGTACGACGATTACACGGCATTTTGCCGTAGTCCGCTTAAAGTTGAAAATAGTATTTGCAAAATTACGGTTGCCCAGCTCCTTGTAAACCCCAAAGGCGATAAACTCCAGTTTCAAATTTCATCAAAGCATTTTTTACGGAGTATGGTTAGGCTTATTGTTAAACGGTTAATTGACATTGGAACAGGTGAACTAAGTATGGATGAGTTTGAGTCGTACTTAGCGGAAACCACTAAGCCATTAAAAGATAAACCAGCTTACCCTCAAGGGCTTTACCTCTCTAAAATAGTATACCCCTTTCTCGATATTCCGCAACGACCGGACTTTAACGCAGTATTTTAATTCGTTAATCCGCTACCGCACGACTCTGTGGTGTGGAAGCGAAGAAAAGGAAAGTACGAAAGCCACACGATGCAACCGAACCGTTTTTTGGCGAGCTAATCGTGCGGCAGCAATGGGGTAAAACCCAATAGAAGTTAGCCTTCAAAAAAACCTTAGCTAAACGATATTGAATCATCCTAAATTAATAACACTTATTTTGTTACTTTGTAACCATTCGTTTTCTAAAGGCTAATTGTTTTCATATAAATATAATAATGAAAGTTTTACTCACAACCATAAATTCAAAGTACATACACCAAAATCTGGCAATTGGTATACTATACGAGCTAAATAAGGATTACGATGGACTATGCGTAACGGAATTTACCACAAAAACACCTTTTGCTGAAATTGCTGAGTACTGCAATGGTTTTGAGGTGGTAGCTTTTAGCTGCTACATTTGGAATATTGAACAAACCCTTGAGGCAGCAAGGCAAATAAAGCAGCTTAACCCCCAATGTAAAATACTACTTGGTGGGCCCGAGGTTTCGTACGAGTGGGACGATGTAATTGCTCTTTCTGAAGTTGATTTTATTATTGTTGATGAGGGCGAGATACCATTTGCTGCCTTCCTAAAGCACTACCCAAACCTTACACAAGTTCCTGGACTGATTTGGCAACAAAATGGTAAGGTTGTTTGCAATGATAATCCAGAGGTTTTCAATTTGGATAACCTAAAAGGTGTAAATCCTTACCTAAACATCCCTACCGATAAGCTAAAGTATAAGGTGTGCTACGTTGAAGCATCGCGTGGGTGCCCCAACAGGTGTAGTTTCTGCTTGGCTGGACTGCAGAATACTTTGCGCTATCTGCCCGAGGAGTACATTCGGAGCTCCCTTTTGTACCTTATGGAAAACGGAAAGGTTATTAAGTTCCTTGACCGAACATTTAATGCAAACCAATCCTTCGCAATATCTATTTTTCAGTTTATCATACAGCATCACAGGCCAGGTAACGTTTTTCAGTTTGAGATTAAGGCAGATAGCCTCCAAACGGAGTTCATTAAATTTGTTAGAACGCAAGTGCCCAAAGGTCTTTTTAGGTTCGAGATAGGTATTCAAACGCTTAATGCCAAGTCGAACAGCGAGGTGAAGCGCCGTCTAAACTTCGAAAATATCAAGACCTTTGTACAGCAAGTATCAGATCGGGTTGAGGTTCACCTTGACCTTATTGTTGGACTTCCACACGATTATTACGACGACATAAAATACAGTTTCGAAGAGGTATTTAAGCTCTTTGCACCCGAGCTACAGCTAGGTTTCCTGAAATTTCTAAAGGGAACACCAATACGCAGAGATTACAAAGAGCATAGCTACCATTTTCAACAGCGTCCGCCATATCAGGTTCTGGAGAGTAGCTACCTAAGCGCACATGAGTTGCACGAGATAGAGCAGGTAGAACATGCCTTGGATATTTACTGGAACAAGAAGCGCGCACTGCACACCCTTAGGTACGCTGCACTAAACCATTCAATTTTCGACTTTCTAAAGGGGTTGGGCACATACTGGAGCGAGCATGTTAGCAAGCGCAACATTGGATTAATTGGCGTTTACACCACCATTTACGATTATGCCTTACAGCAATATCCTGCTGATAATATACTGGTTGAGCTAATTGCCCTCGATTACTACCTTCAGCACAAAATAAAGCCCGCCACCCGATTTCTTCCCGAGATGGAGAAGGAACAGCGCCTTAAGGCCTTCAACGCGCTAAATCTTAATCACCATAAATACCGCTACGCAATGCACAACGTACAATTCGACGTGCAGCAACTACTCATCAATGGCGTTATTGTACCAAAATCCGATTTGCTGGTGGTTCAGTTTAGCGGGGTAGAGATGCCCACGGTTGTAGTATAGAATACCTTAATCCTTTGCTCGCTAACGGCTCCGTTCGGCTTAGGCTGTGTCTGCATACATACTTTATCAACAAAACTGCAAATTCTACAACCAACACAATTTACTTTTGCTTGGCACAGCCTAAGCCGAAACGCAATAAGAGTAAATCGGTATTTGGATAAGAATCAAAAAAAACTGAACATATATATAGTTTACTCCTTAGCGCATTAAAATTTTTCACCACCTTTACTCTACATCTGTTCGTTAGCGAACAGTCTGTGTTCGCTAGCGAACAAATATTAACACTCACAAAACAAGTCAACATACTGATTATAATACAACTACTGTTTTTGGTTTAAAGTTTGAAGAGAAAGTCACTATAATGTTTTACCGTTCATAACCAACAATGGTTACGGAACACCCTACGGCGAATGAAAATACAAATAGATAATCTTAGTAAAGTTTACGATAACGGAAAGCAAGCGCTATCTGGCGTTAATCTGGACATTGAAACTGGCGTTTTTGGTTTGCTTGGGCCTAACGGAGCGGGTAAGTCAACCTTAATGCGAATCCTCGTTACCCTAATGCTACCCACCAACGGCAATGTTTCGGTAAATGGTTTTGATTTGCTAAAAGATAGGGGAAAGGTTAGGCAAATGCTAGGCTACCTTCCTCAGGATTTTCGCTTCTTTAGCAAGCTAAAAACGTGGGAATTTCTTGACTACGCAGCGGGTCTATCTGGAATTAGTAATTCTAAAATTCGTTCGGCAAAGGTTGATGAATGGCTCGATAAGGTTGGACTTTTCGACGTGCGAGACCGCAGTGCCAGCAAGCTATCGGGCGGGATGAAACGCAGGCTGGGAATTGCACAAGCGCTAATTGGCGAACCAAAAATAGTTGTTGTTGACGAGCCAACCACAGGGCTCGACCCCGAGGAGCGAATTAGGTTTCGAAATATCCTCTCAGAACTTGCCCAGCGCGATGTTATAATTATCCTTTCAACCCACATTGTTGGCGATATTTCAAGTATGTGCCAAAACCTAGCGTTGCTTCACAATGGTAGGGTTGGTTTTAGCGGTTCGCCAGAGGAACTGATAGACCAAACCCGTGGTCATGTTTGGCAGGTAACCAGTACGGGTTTCGAGTATGAAATGTTAAAGGAGAAATACCCAGTTATCTCAACCATTCCCTCGGACGACGGATGGGAACTTCAGCTGGTTGGCGATGGGCTTAGCGCAAATAATGCCATTGCCATTGAACCCAACCTAGAGCACGCCTACGTTTATTTTATGGAGTACCTTGCAAATAAAAAAGAATTGTAATGCCCATGAGCACCCTACACACCATACATACCATAGCCAAATTCGAGCGTAAGGCCTTGCTGCGAAGCTGGTTCTTCCGGATTTTCGCCATCCTTTTCATAGTGGCTATTGGCATTTTTAATGTGGCCATGTTTATTGAGTCCAGCGGAGCACCATGGATGTACCGCACGCTTCCCGCATCTCTCCCCTATGCCAACCTTATCATTCTGAATCTAGGGCAAGCGATAGTTGCTGTTTTTTTAGCATCAGAATTTTTAAAGCAGGATAGAAAGAACGATTCCGTAGAGGTTATCTATGCCCGCTCTATGACCAACTTCCACTATATCCTCGGAAAAACGCTTGGTATACTAACCGTTTTTATTGTACTAAACTTTATTATACTCTTAATTGGAATGGGGTTCTCATTCCTAAGTAGCGACTCGGCCAAGGGAATTTCCGAATTCTTCCTCTACCCAATCCTAATTAGCATACCCACTCTCGTATTCATACTGGGCCTTTCGTTTTTTATAATGACGCTGATTCGCAATCAGGCTATTACGTTTATTCTAATTCTAGGATATATAGCCCTAACCGTGTTTTACCTAAGCGAAAAATTCTATCATCTTTTCGATTTTATTGCCTACAATGTTCCGCTTTTAAGTTCCACGTTTGGCGGGCTTCCCAATCTTTTCGAGCTAATTTTGCACAGGGGTATTTACCTGCTAGTTGGTATTGGGCTAATACTCATCACTGCATTCAAGCTGCAACGCCTGCCCCAGTCCACTCGTTTCAACTTTCTACCCTTAATATTAGCACTGCTTTTCCTGTTGGGAGCATTTTTTATGGGATATCAGTATATTGGTCTTAAAAAAGAGGTGCTTAACGAGAAAAAACAAATGGTACAGGTTAATAATAGGTACGCATTTAGGCCAAGGGTTAGTGTTGATAATTGCTCTATTGAACTTGAGCATTTGGGCAAGCGCATTAATGCCAAGGCAACCCTCAACATCTATAACAGGAACGAGCAAAAAATTGATACCCTGATTTTTAGTCTAAACCCTGCCCTGCAAATATCTAGTATTGAGATAAACGGAAAATCAACCGCATTTACACGCGAACTGCATCTAATAATAATTTCCGACATTGAATCGGTTTTACCTTCCACGAGCCGCCAAATGGTTTTTAGCTACTCTGGTACCATAAACGAGAACACCCACTTTCTGGACATCAACCCCGATGAGTATTCCGATTACCTAAACTTCGAACTTTTTAAGGCTAGAAAAAGGTTTGCCTACGTTACTCCTAGTTTTGTTTGCCTAACTAGCGAGTCACTTTGGTACCCTACTTCAGGCGTAACCTACGCCACAGCAAGGCCAGCATTTTACCAGTCCGACTTTTCAAACTTTTCACTAAAGGTAAAAACGTCCAAAGAGCTAACAGCCGTTTCGCAGGGTCGACAAGTTAAAACTGAAAAGGGTATTTTCGAGTTTACAAACGACTACCCGCTACCAAAAATAAGCCTGCTTATTGCCGATTATGTAAAGCACGAACTAACCGTTGACTCCATAGAGTTTTCACTGTATACCAAAACAGGTAACGGTTACTACCTAAAAGAGTTTGAAGGCTTTGCCGATACGCTACCCGCCATAATTCGAGAGCTTAGAACCGAGTATGAAACGTTGCTGGAACTGCCCTACGGATTTAACCGTTTTTCGCTTGCTGAAATTCCGATAAACTATGCATTGGATAAACATATTTGGTCGGCGGTGAGTGATGCCGTACAGCCCGAAATAATTTTTTACCCAGAACGAGGTGTTCTGATGGAGGAAACCGATTTTCTTTTTCAAAAGTCAAACTTTGAAAAAAGAATGAAAAAGAATAACGAGGAGCTTACGCCCATTGAGCTGCAAACAAGAATGTTTAAACAGGTTATTCGCAAAAACATAATGACACCGTCGAACGGATGGTACGAGTTTGGCAATATAGTAGACAAGTACACCTACTCATTAACCCCACAGTTTTACAGCTATATTACACAGATTAAGAGCCATAAATTCCCAATTTTTAACATCGCAATGGAGACCTACATTAGCGAGCGCAACCAAAATTATGCGCCCCGAGCGCAATGGTTCTTCGGCGGCATTTCACATAGCGATAAAATTTATCTCGAGCTAAAAGAGGCAAGCATTAACGACATAATTAGCAAGGGCAATCGCAAACTAGACAAAGAAGTTAATGTGTACAAACCACTAACCCTAAACGATGTTATTATGGCCAAAGGAAAACAACTTTTCTCGCTGCTTATTGCTCGTTTTGGCGAAAAACCATTCAATAACTTTATTAGCCAGTTTATAGAAAGCAATGCCCACAAAACTTTTTCGCTAAATGATTTGGACAAGGGAATACAAACTCGGTTTGGCTCCTCAATTACTGGTGAATTAAATAGTTGGTACTTGTCTACAACCCTACCTGGTTTTCTTGTTAATGATTTGAAAACCTACAAAGTACTCGATGGCGAGTACACTAAGTATCAGGTTAAGTTTATAATAGTAAACCCCGAGCCTGTTGATGGTGTTGTTGAGGTGATTGTTGACCTAGACAATAAGAGCAGCACCCGCAGTTTTACCGAAGAAAAGCCTAGGGAACCTGATTACTTCCATAGAATCCTCATACCTGCTCAATCGGCTAAGGAGGTGGGCATAATTTTCAATAGAGAGCCAAAAAAACTAAGAGTATTAACGGGTATCTCGGAAAATTTACCTAATACCCTCACATACGAACTAACAGATTTCGAAGAGGTGAAACGAGTAACTGTTCTCGACGGGGTAAAGAGTGCACCGTTTATCGATAACATATCAAAAAGCAACGAGTTTATAGTAGATAATGAGGACGAAGGATTTTCATTCTATCACCAAACTCAAGAGAGCTACCTAAAGTCGATAATCAAAAACAAGGAGAGTAGTAGGTATAAGTACACGGGCATACACTTTTGGAATCCATCCAGAGAGTGGGAGCCTGTTCTTCAATCGGGGTTTTACGGAAAGTATATTCAATCGGCATACTACACAGCCTCTGGCGATGGTAGTCGATATGCCCAATGGAAAGCCAACCTACCGCAAAGCGGATACTACGATGTTTACTGCCATAACGAAAAGATAAATATTGATTGGAATAGGAATGAGAGTAAGTCTAGCTACAACTACCGCATTTACCACGACGATGGAATTGAGGACATTACCCTATCCGATGAGGAGTTGGAAAAAGGATGGAACTATATGGGAACCTTCTATATTTCACCAGAGAATGCCACTGTTGAGCTAACCAATAAATCGAACGGTAGTATGGTTTATGCTGATGCAATTAAATGGGTTAAAAAATAGAAATGGCTGCGAATTTAATTTTTTTTGAATTCGTGCTAAACAAACGATAACACGCAATAAGTATGAAAATTGTCAAACTTTTTCTTGCCTTCGGAATAGTTAGCGGAGTACTGTTCCATTCAACTGCACAAAAGGTTATAACACTTGAAGAGGCTATGCAGTTTGCCCTTGAAAATAGCCCCGATATAAAGCAATCGCGCATTAGTATGGAGCAAAGCCGCGAGCTACTCAACGCCCAGCTGGCAGGTTTAAAATCATACTTCGCCCTAACCGTTACGCCCATTGAATACTCCGTTAGCGACACCTACGAGGAGTACTTCTCGCAGTGGTATAAGTCCGAAAAAATATCGTCGAACGGAGGGCTTACCATTGCACAACCCATAAAATGGACTGATGGCACGCTAATGCTTAACAACAACTTTGAGTATCGAAATACCAAGTCGGATGTGAGTAATAACGACCCATTGAACCCAGGCACCACCACCAAGGAGTACAGCGGGTTTAACAACAACCTTTACCTTAGCTACAACCAGCCCCTGTTCACTTATAATCGAACACAGATGAACCTTAAGCGCAACCAGCTTAGCCTCAACAACGCTACGCTAGCGTATTCAATTCAAATGTTGAGTATGGAGCGTATGGTTTCGCAGGCATTCTACACCATTTATCAGAAACAGATGTCGGGGCAAATTTCGCAAGAGGAGTTCGAGAACCAGAAGGTAAGCCTAGAAATTATCCGAAGTAAGGTGGAAGGCGGTCTATCGGCAAAAGAAGAATTGCTTCAGGCTGAGCTAAACTTCGCCACCAGTAAGTCAACCCTCGACAATGCCCTTGTTGATTTGGAAAATTCTATGGACCAGTTTAAGCAGCTTATCGGCCTGCCCCTTTCCGACGAAATAAAAATATCCACCGACATTCAGTACAAACCTGTTATTGTTGATATGGATAAGGCCATTGAGAATGGGCTAAAACAAAGGCTCGAGCTGTCGCAGCGAAAAATAGATTTAAACAATGCGGAGTTCGACCTGATTGAAACGATGGCCACCAATGAATTTAAGGGCGATGTTAAACTCTCACTGGGACTAATGGGTAACGACGAGAAATTCCCAAACATATACGATAAGCCCACCCGAAGCCCTCAGGTTGGCGTTACTTTTTCAATTCCCATATTCGACTGGGGCGAAAGGAAAGCCAGAATTAGGGCTGCAGAACTTGGCGTGGAATCCAAGGAGATTAACCTAAGGGAGCTGGAAAAAGATATTGTAATAAATATCCGAAAGGTTTTCAGAAACTTGCAAAACCTAAGCACTCAAATTGCCGTTGCTCAGCAAAACGTAAAAAATGCGCAGCTAACCTACGAGATTAACCTTGAGCGGTATCGCAATGGCGACCTTACCAGCATCGACTTAGAGCGGTACCAAAACCAGCTATCACAAAAGAAAATGGATTTCTCAAATGCACAAATTAACTATAAGCTAGAACTGCTAAACCTAAAAATACAATCGTTGTGGGACTTTGAGAACAACACCTCATTTGTGCCCTTGGAGCTACAACAGAACATTAATTTTGAATAATTGACCACACAACACCATGAAAAAACTACTAACCATAATTCTGTCAGCCGCACTACTAGCATCATGCAGTAGTAAGGATAGTGATTTGAGCAAGGATATATCCGTTCCCGTTTCGGTAATAGATATTCAGTTGCAACCCATTGAAAAATTTATTGAAACTACTGGTAACGTAAACCCCGTAAAGGAGGCTAGCTTAAAAAGTGAGGTTGCTGGCACTTACAGTCTAAACGTTAACCCGAAAACTGCGAAGCGATTTGCCCTTGGCGACTGGGTAAACGAGGGCGAAGAGATTGTTACAATAAAGGACAAGGAGTACGAAAACAACATTAAAATTACCTCACTGGAGCTAAAACTCGATATATCGAAGCAGGTATACGAAAAGCAGCAATCGCTATACGAAAAAGGTGGCGTTACGCTAAGCGAACTCAAAAATGCAGAGATTGATTATATCAACTCAAAATACTCCTATGAAGATGCCACGATTAGGTTGGCCAAAATGCATGTTAAAGCACCATTTGCAGGCGTGCTTGTAGAGCTGCCCCATTACACTCAGGGCATTAAGGTTGAAGCAAACTCATCTATGTTCAAGCTAATGGATTACAGCAAACTGTACTTGGAAACAAGCTTGGCAGAGAAGGATTTTCAATCGGTTAGAACTGGACAAGGTGTAAAAATTACAAACTACACGCTACCCAACGACACGCTAAAAGGCTACATCTCGCAAATTTCGCCAGCCATAGATGCCACAACACGATCATTTAAAACTATTATTACCATCGATAATCCTTCGCACAGGCTTAGGCCAGGAATGTTTGCCAAGGGCGAAATTGTGGTGGCACGGGTCGATAGCGCCATTGTTATTCCAAAAAACGTAATACTCTCTAAACAGAGGGGTAACACCATTTTTGTGGTTGATAAGGGGTTGGCTCAGGAGCGAATGATAACCATTGGGCTTGAAAATCCCAATGAGGTTCAGGTAATATCGGGGCTTGAACTCAACGATAGGTTAGTAATAAAAGGGTTTGAAACCTTGCGTAACCGGTCCAAAGTAAAAGTTGTAAAGTAATCTCAACATTAGTTCTAAAGCATTTAATGCTAATTATTAAGAATCTATAGACCAAATAAAAAGCAATAATAATTTCATGACCAATCATTTACAACCCATTGCACCATCCCAAAGAGTTAAGGAGATTGATTTTGTAAGGGGCATTGCTCTACTAGGAATCCTGATGGTTAATATGGCCATTTTTCGCAATTCAACTTTTGGTATGACCATCGAAAGTCCCACTTCCGAAGGGATGCTTAGCACCATTACCAATGGTATTACGTACCTATTTGCCGAGGGTAAGTTCTACTCCCTTTTCTCGCTCCTTTTTGGGTTTGGGTTTAGCATCTTCTTACTAAAAGAACAAACCCAACGCATTGAAATGAAACCAGTTTTTAAACGACGAATGCTTGGGTTGCTAGGGTTTCTGTATGCTTCTTCCGGTGGGGGTATAGTAGCGGGCAATGGTGAGCCTCAGGGCGGACCCGTCGGAGAAAAGAACTTGCTCCTGCACCAGCCCCTTGCCGAAGGATCGGCGGCCTACCACCACGCCCCGGTCGTTGTCCTGGATAGCCCCGGCCAGGATCTCGCTGGCCGAAGCGGAGAACTCGTCGATAATGATGGCCACGGGGGTGTCGATGCAGCGCCCCTTGGCGGTGGAGTAAATATTCTGCCGTGGGCGAGCTTTCCCCTGGGTGTACACAATAAGCTTGCCCTCGGGGAGGAACTCGTTGGCGATGTTGGTGGCGGCATCGAGGTATCCGCCCGTGTTGCTCCTAAGGTCGATGATAATCTTTTTCATCCCCTGCTCCTTCAGCTTATCCACCGCTTCAACAAACTCGGTGTAGGTGGTTCGGGCGAATCGAGAGATTTTCACGTATCCAATCTCGTTATCGATCATGAAGTCAACATCCAGGCTGTAGATGGGAATCTTGGCCCTAATAATTTCAAAGGTGATGATTTCGCTAAGCCCTTCACGCATTATACCAACGGTAACTCTAGTGCCGGTTGGGCCTTTGAGCATCGACACGATGTTGTCCTGGGGGATGCTTTGCCCTGCCACCAGGGAGTCGTTAATGGTGATGATCCGATCGCCAGCCTCAAGCCCAACACGTTCCGAGGGCCCTCCGATAATGGTGGAAACCACCACGATGGTGTCGTTGGGCATGTTAAAGGTGATGCCAATCCCGTCGAATCCGCCATCGAGGGGCTCGTTAACCTTTTGCAGTTCCGAGGCCGGAATGTATACGGAATGGGGATCTAGGTACTTAAGCATGGTGGGTATGGTCGACTCCACCAAGTTACCCATCGATATGGTGTCGACGTACTGATTCTCGATGTAGTTGAGTATGCTTGATAGCTTGTCGGCGCGGGGGTACACGGTAAGGCTGGTCCGGTCGGGTTTTTGCCTTATTGATACTCCCAACAGGATGCCTATGGCCAGCACTGCGGCAAGGGCGATAGGGTATACTATGTCTTTTCGTTTATTCTGGTATTGCATAATGTTGGTTCTTCTAAATTTCCAAAGGTAAGTGTTTTGTGGCCTACTAGGCGTGGGCTAATCTAAATTAGGTTTTTTTAGCTAAATTTTGGATGCGATAGATTTATACGTTATTCTGCTTCGAGTTTTACGATCTCAATATTGGCCCGGGTTAAGAGCTCAATGCCTTCGGTGGCCCGGTAATCATCGCTATAAACAACGCGTTTAATACCCGCCTGGATAATGAGCTTGGAGCACTCAATGCATGGAGCCGATGTTACGTATAACGTTGCCCCATCGCTGCTATTGTTCGATTTGGCCACTTTTGTTATGGCGTTGGCCTCGGCATGCAGCACGTAGGATTTTGTTTTCCCCGTTTCGTCCTCGCAGATGTTCTCAAACCCGCTGGGCGTGCCGTTGTACCCATCGGAGATGATCATCTTATCCTTAACAATAAGGGCGCCCACCTGCCGGCGGATGCAGTAGGAGTTCTTTGCCCAAACGTGGGCCATCTCTAGGTAACGCTTGTCAAAATCGTGTTGCTTATCGCCGTAGGGGTGGAGGTCAAACTTCTTCATGGTTTGCTTTTATTATGCGGTTTAGCCTTTGATTTCCAGTGTGAAGTTCCAAAGGTAGAAAAATTATGGGAAGATATGCGCTGCCCTCAGGCCCAATATTTGATGATTTAGCCTAGGTATCCACCCTGTGTTCGGTTATCCTTTTGCTTATGTGTAATCAGTGTGAACCAGTGATTAATGGCTTATACCCATACGAAAAAGCCCAAGGGATTAACCTTGGGCTTTTTCTAGTGTGTTAGCTTGTGGGCATTATCGTCCCGAAACGATTTTTTTGGTATTGGTGTAGGTTTTGTTGGCCGATACCACCTTGATCTGGCAAAGATATATACCGCTCTTCTTAGAGCTGGAAATCCATTTTGCGCTGTAGGTTCCTTCGGTCTGATAGGTGTTAACAACTACCTGCTCCACCTGACCAATAAGGTTGTAGATGGTAACCTGTACGTTCCCGGCTTGAGGAATCTGGTAATCGATGTTAACCACATCCTTAAAGGGGTTAGGGTAAACGCTGTTAATCAGGTTGCCTGTGGGGGCGGTGGGGTCGGTTATCCCAACTGGATGAACCCAGTAATCGATTAGCATTGCCCCAAGGTAGTAGTATTTTAACGAGTTGGAGTTGTTTGGGCCTGGGGAAACCGCTACGGTAATAATGCCATCGGCATTGGGCCGAATTGCCTCAACGCTCACCGCGTTGGAGGTGTTGTTGGCGGCATCGAGGGTAACGGTTGTTTCGGTGCTACCCGTCACAACGTATTTTGCTTCCCGGTTGTCCGATGTTTCCATCCGCGAGGCGAAGAAGGTTAGCGTGTATTTAGAGTTCTGGTCGAGCCCGGCAATGGTAACGCCGCCCGTGGGTTCTTTAACGCCGCTGTGCTCGCCCTCGCTGCCAAAGAAGCTGTCGGCCGAAGCGTTGGCGCTAAGTCCCAGCGATTCGTCGGGGGTGGTGGTGCCGGCGGTGTTGATCCCGGTAAAGGCATCATGAATCCAAATTGACATACCCGTGCTGTTGCCCTCGCTGTTCACCATGTCGGTTATGGTTTCGCCGCCTGGAGCCTGCATCAGGTTATTCCATGTTCCGGTGGAGAGGTTGCTGCCAAAGTCAACCTGAACGGTGCCGTTGGTGTCGTACTCAACCTCCTGTTTCTCGCCAATAATGCGCATAGCGCCAATAAAGTAGTACTTCTTCTCGTTGGTGTTGTTGGGCCCAGGACTCACCTCAATGGTGATCATCCCGTTGTCGGTGGGTTTTATGTTGCTAATGGTCACCACATTCGAGGTGTTGTTGGCTGGGTTTAGGTTAACGCTGTCCTTTTCAACACCAACCACTTTGTACTTGGTTTCGCGGTTGTCGGAGGTGTTCATCCGCGAGGCGAAAAAGGTGATGGAGTACAGGCTGTTGCGGTTTAGCCCGGTGAGGGTGAACCCTCCCGTGGGTTCGGTTACCCCGCTGTGGTCGCCCTCGCTGCCAAAGAAGCTGTCGGAGGTGGCGGTGGATATAAAGTCAACCGCGGCGTCGACCGAGGTGGTACCGGCGGTGTTAACCCCCGTGAAAGCATCGTGTATGCTGATGGAGATTCCGGAGTTTTGCCCCAGCGAGTTCACCATGTTGGCCACGGCCCCCGTTTTAAACTCGGCGATGTTGTTGTAGTTACCGGTAGAGATGTTGGTGCCCAGGTCGATGTAAATGGTGTCCCGGTCGTTGTCGCTTTGGCTATGGTCAAGAATATCCTTAGCCACAACCCGATCCTTAAGGATAAGGTGAGCCGCATCGTTTAGGTGAACGCCATCGCCAATGTCGTAGCTCGAGTTGATGGTCCCGTCGTCGTTGGCAATGTCAGTCCAGAAGTCGATAGCATTGTTGCCCAGGTATTTGTTAATGGTGTCGCGCATCGAAATTAGGTTGTCCCTTAGCTCGGCCGACAGGTTGCGCGGCTGCGTGGTGGCGATGTATATCGGAATCCCGTTGGCGATGGCCTGGTTGATCAGGGTGTTGTAGTTGTACATCTGCTCCGGAATGCTGTAGCCGTTGGCCGCATCGTTGGTGGGGAGGTTCACAATGATCACATTGGGCGAAAGGCTGAGCGCCTTGGTGATGTTGTGGTCCGTGTCGGGCGATGGCCGGCCGTCGGGAGCCGTGAAGTCGCTGGGCATGGTGTGGTAAGTGGTGTAACCCCCAACGGCTAGGTTGATAACCTCGCTCGATGGGTTTATGGACTTAACATACTGCCGGTAACGGTTCACCCAGGCGTTGTTGATATCCGATGGGCCGCTGCCTGCCGCAGTGGATGACCCCAACACTACGATGCGAATTACACCGGTTTGCGCCTGTAGGTGGGTGAACGCACCCAAAAGGATGCACGACAAAAAACATAGGGTAAATTTTCTCATACTATTACATTTTTTGATGATTAGTAACGATTTGTCTAAACGTGTTAGCCTTGTTATTGCTATGGATTGTGTTGGGACTTACTATTCTCAAACAAAGATATGGTATCGTATGTCTAAAGAATTTGCATATATTACTTAATTATTGTATTAATATGAATATATAATTTGTAAAATTGACGTTTATAACCAAATAATATATTCCAAGTATCAGAAATACAACGTTAATGATTATTCATAAAAGATAATACTAATTTGAAATGAAAGCGTTCAAAATTTCAATATTTGAACGCTTTCATTCTAAGAATTATCTGGTTGTACCCTGTTCAGCACAGTAAACCGCTCGGTGCTGGTACTACCAGAATAGGACAAGTACAATCAGGCACATTCCCAGAAGGATGTACGATAGCTTACGGTAATTCTTGTAAAATGGAACCCCTCTTAGCTCCTGTGTTTCCTTGCGGAACTCGGTTCTGGTCCATACGTAGGGTTTTATCGATTCATAGTTTGGCTCCGCTGTTGCAAGGCTAACTAGTACCATAATGGCCATGCTGAATATAAGATAGATGGGTACGGTGAGCAGGAAGTGCATATCGCCAAAAATGGAAACCCCGGCATACGATTTGGCGATTAGATTGGCCAGCCCAAGCAATGCTCCACCCATAAGCCCAACAAACGCTCCCTTGCTATTCATCCTTTTCCAGAAAACACCCAGGATAAACGCAGCCACAATGGGCGGTGCCATCATGGAGAGCATTTCCTGGTAGTACTTGAGCAGCGAGCTGAACCGTGTGCCAATTTGGGGTGCCCACCAAACGGCGATCAGTAGAGCAACCACTGATACAATTCGGCCAACAAGCACCTTGTTCTTCGAGCTTACCTCCTTTTTCCCAGCACAGTAAAAATCCATGGTGAAAAGCGTGGCCACGGAGTTTAGCAAGCCGCTAAGCGATGAGGTTAGCGCTGCGATCAGGGCTGCGATCAGGAATCCAACTAGCCCTACGGGCAGCATCTTGATAACCAGGCTGGGGTACACCATGTCGGGCTTCTCTAAACCCGGGAAAAAGTATCGAGCCATTACCCCGGGGATGATGATCACGAAAAGGGTAACCAGGGTTAGCAGGCCCACCAGCAGCACGCCCTTACGCCCCTCATCTACGTTTTTGGCCGCCAGGGCTCGCTGCACCAACGACTGGTTGTTGCCCCAGAAAAAGAACCCAAGTACGGGAATCCCTACGATCATGCCCAGCCAGGGTACTGAAGGATCGCTGAGCGGCCGAACCAACTTCATGGTAAAGCCTCCGGTTCTAAACTGTTCGGCTATGAACTCAACTCCCCCCTTGTTGGAGATGATGAAGGTGAGCACAATGGCGCCAATGAAAAGGATCACCCCCTGGATTAAATCAACCCGGATGGCCGACGATAACCCTCCGGGGATGGTGTATATGGCCACAATTATGGCGAAGATCACCACTAGGGTCGATATCTCCATCTCGGGAAACACCAGCTTCATAACCAGCGAGGCGGCGTATAAGGCTCCTGCGGCGTCGAGGAAGATGTTGATTAGAATGGTGATGGCCGAGAAGTAGTACTTCGACTTGGCGTCGAATCGTTTCTGGAGAAACTCGGGCAGGGTAAATATCCGCGATTTGATGTAGAAGGGCAGGAAGAACCAGGCGAAGAATACCATCACCACAATGGATATGAGGTTGTAGTTAAAAACCGCTATCCCCGTGCTGTACGCATCGCCCGAGTGGCCGATAAGCGTAGAGCTCGATATGCTGGTGGCGAACATGGAGAAGCCAATGATGGGCCAGGTCATGCTGCGCCCTGCCAAAAAGTACGACTCAGCATCCTTGCTCTTGCGGTATCGCAATCCTATAAGAACAATAAAGGTGAAGTACAGCGCGATCACCACAAGGTCGATTACCTGTAAGTTGTTGATAAAGTTCATAACGCTATCCTTTTAGAATATGGTTAACAAGCTCGTTCACATTGGCGGTGGCCAGCCCAATATACTTATCGGCAGCCCCGTAGTACACGTAGAGTGTATTGTCGATAATTACATTCCCCGTAGGGAAAACGCACCCTTGGTATGGGCCTTCCAGCTCGTAGGGGTGTTCGGGCTCCATGATCCAATGCTTGGTTCGGCCCAACACCCGGGTGGGGTCGTTCAGGTCCAGAAGCATTGCGCCAACTCTGTAGAAACCCTTGCCCCCCTTCTCAACGCCATGGTATAGCACCAGCCAGCCCTTGTCAGTTTTAAGGGGTGGTGTGCTTCCCCCAATTTTTTCCTCCCATCCGCCATCGATTCCCTTTACCAGCAGGTGGCTGGGCTCAGTCCAGCTCAGCAGGTCGTCGGAGTAGCGTAGCCAAATGGCCGGGTGTTTGGTCCCGTAGCTGGGGCCAACCCATTCCTTTGGCCGGTGGAGCATAGCGAACTTCCCGTTTATTTTTTCGGGGAACAGGATTACGTCCCTGTCGTCGAGATTCGGGTTGGTTATACGGCCAAGTCGCATCCAGGTTTTAAAGTTGCGGGTCATCATCAGGCCCGAGTTGGCGATGTTGTTTCTTAGAAATAGCGGGGCGTTTTCGCCCAGGTTGGGAGTAAGCACCTCGTCATGGTTAAATGTCCAGTACTGCCCCGGAGGGAATGGGCGAAAGGCGTATGTGATGTAGAAGAAATCATCAAATTTTACAATTCGAGCATCCTCAATGCAGCCAGCATCGGGGCCCTCGGGGGTTGGCCCCACAATGGGGCTATCCGATGTTCGGGTGAACTGTACCCCATCGTTGCTGGTGGCTAAACCAAAACGGATAACATGTTCTTGGTCGTTCCCAGCTGCTCGGTAGAGCATGTAGAAAACGCCATTCTCATGGTATACCCCGGGGTTACAAACTACTAGGCTTTCCCAGCTGTTCTGCTCATTAGGTGATAGGATAGGATTATTTTTGTGCTTTGTAAGAATCATAAAAAAAGATGTTATTTGAATTAGTATTTATAGTTATTTGTTGGTGTTCCTTGTATTTCCTTATTGGGGAGGTGTTGCGCTCATCCTGAACAGCGCTAAGGGTAACCCTTCGGAGTTAAAAATGGTCCCATGGCTGCCATCGCCCCAGCAGTACCTTACATGCCGAGGGTGCTTTAGGGTTTTACTGGTAACCATCATTTCGGCTGAGTTTATCTTTCTTGCTGAGGCTGGGTAGTACGTTTTGCCATCCTCCGAGAGTTCGAATTCATGTTGATCCCCCTTTACCACAAGCCCTTTGTAGGTGTTGGCAAAGGTTAATACCAGTGAGTTATTCATGGCGTAAGCTCTTAGGGGTTTTGGAAATTGGCTGGGACAATCAATTCCGTAGGTTTTAGCCAGGGCAATTCTCGCGATTCGATTCCCAACCTCTTGTTTTTTTGCAGGATGGATATTGTTGGCGTCGCCCACATCCTGGGTTACGATCATGGCTGTTTTGGGTACCTGGGTTTCTACCAAAGCCTGGGCTTCGCGTAGCTCAACCGAGCGGTTGGGCAAATGATCCTTATATGCGAAGGGGGCAATCTGCACGTAGTAGAATGGCCGCTCGTTGCCGAATAGCTTACGCCAAGCTGTAATAAGAACTTTTTGCATATAGGCGTAGTCATGTCCGAGGTCAACATTCTCTTCGCCCTGATACCAAACAAACCCTTTGATGGAGAACCCAGCCAAGGGATGCAGCATGCCGTTGTATAGCGCCGATGCTGTTGAGAACTGGGGTTTTCCCTCACGGGGTATAGGCTTTACCTGATGTAAATCGAAGATTTTTTGGAATTGCCATTCACCCGTAAGGGGCTGCTGCGACGAATCGTTTTTAAAGGAGTAATACATTGCGTTCGCTGGGCCAGTTAGCCCTCCGCCCCAGAGGATATTTAGTATCCTTACCTCAATGGAATTGTCTCCTTTCCTAACCTTTGATGCAGGAATAGTGAAGTTCACCTGGCTATACGAGTGCGAGTTTCGTAGTTCCTCCCATACCAACTCCCCATTGAAGTACACCCTTCCCAAATCGTCCATAGTGCCCAGACTAACCAGGAGGTCGCTGCTGGGGGAGTTGTCGATGTGGATGTTGCGTTTGAGCAGGATTTCACCCATCTGGTTTCCCATGGTACTCTGCTCGAAGTTGATGGGAAGAATTATCGATTCGGTAGAGAGCTTGCTGTTGGGGCTGGTTGCTTCCGATTCCTTTATCCAGCCTTTCATCGCTTCACCGTATTCCTTTTCAGACTGGGTTGAGGCTTTGAGCTCGGCGCTGCGACTATTGAGCACATTGGCGTAAAGCGGGTTTCCCTCCATGACGTTTAGGGGCAACCAGCTCTGAATGGGTGACCCCCCGTAGGGCGTTACGATTAGTCCAATGGGGACGTTTAACGTCTCGAATAGCTCACGTCCGAAGAAGAACGCCACAGCCGAGAACCATTCGGCACTGGCTGGGGTGCATACTATCCAGCCTCCTTTCGTTTTCACCTCATCCTGTGGAGTGAAACTCTCCTTCCGGTCGGTGGTGACCATGCGGATATGTGGATAATTTGCCTTGGCAATAACCTCTTGGGAGTGCTCAACCACAAGGTTCCACTCTGGGAAACTCTTAAGAACCATCTCCATATTGCTTTGCCCCGAGCAAAGCCAAACCTCGCCTATTAGAATATTGCTTAGAATTTCTGTGTTTCCCCGCGAGTCGCATAGGGTGAGGGTGTGCGGGGTGAAGCTAGCCTTGGGGGTGTTCACTTCCACTATCCATCTCCCCTGAGGGTCTGCCACGCTCTGTATAGGTTTTTCAAGCCATGAGCAGCCAAAGCTAATGGGTTCCTTTGGCCTTGAAAAACCCCAAAGGCTAACCACGGTGTCCTGTTGTAGTACCGCATTGTTGGTGAAGATGGTGGCAAAAGTGGTGGTGTTTTCGGCTTTAGGGGTACATCCCATGGCGAAAAGAAGAAGTATGGTTAACCATCGCATGCTAGTACTCCTTTTCCGTTATCAGCATAAAACTTTGAGCCTTTAGGGTTACCCTATGGGTGCGTTGGGCGTTTAATCCGGTTGCCGAGGGGGTAGGAAACCCGTTTTCGTCCTCGGGTCGAAAATCTTCTTGATAAGTGTACACCCTAGCGTTGTTTATGGGACGGGTAAGGCTTATGGTTAGCGATTGGTCGGTGTTACCAATATTTACCATAGCCAGGGTTAGCTCCCCGTCGTGTTCACCCGAAACAACCCTAATGTTATCGCTCTTTTCCAGAGCTGTTTCAAGTATTCTTGTCCCTCCCGGAAAGTATCGGCACATCAGCGACCAGGTGTAGTACCATGGGCGAATCTCTTCCTCGGCTGGACGGCCAAAAACCTCCTCGCCCAGGATATTCCACATTCCCCATAGTTTAATGTTGGTGGTATCGCCTGCGTCGCCGCTGGAGTGCATGGCGTCGTCGAGCATCCAAACGGCCATACCCGAGAGGCCTGCATTCATCATATCCATGCAGAGTAGGGGCATGTCTAGCCCATAGAAGAAGTCGTAAACCAGCATATTGCAATCGGATCCCTTGGTGAAGGGGTGGTTTGTGGCTCTACGAACGTGCTCGGCCATGAGCACAGAGTCCTCGGCCTTGTAATACTTATAGCCAGCCTCTCCAAGAACAAGTTGTTTCCCTTTGGGTATACGGATCACGTAGTCCTTAATGGATTGTGCAAATTGCCCGCTGCGCACCTCGTGCTGTCCGGGATAGGCATGAACATCGTAAATCCCAATTATCGGGTCCATATCCTTCGCCGACTGCTCTATCCACTCGTAGGGCTCGTAGGGCGATGCCTGATTCCTGTAACCAACAACAATGTCGGGAGCAGCAATCTTAACCTTTTCGCTCAGGGTAGGGTAGGCTTTCATCTTCTGGATGAACATGAGCACCATCCCTTTCCACATCTCGTAATCGCCATTGGTAGCCGACCAGTTACCGTCGGGTTCGTTGAACAGGTTGTAGTGCTTGATGCAGGTAAAACCAAGATCGTTTACCAGGTAGTTCAGGTAGTCCACGGCCATATCTATCCAAGCCGGGTCTTGCTTCATATCCCACGTGGGGGGGTTGTATTCACCAAATAGCACGGTGATGTTGTTGTCCTGGCAGTATTGCAGGAGCTTGCTGAGGGATTCGATATTGCGGGTTTTGTTGTACTCCCCCGTTTTGGGGTTGTAGTAGCGAAACGGGCTGTTTATAAGGCATCGCACAAAGTTGGGTTTCATAAAATCGAGGCGTTGGTATAGCTTTTGCCAATCGGCCTCGGAAACCGAAGCGCCCCATTGTTCAGCCTCGGGGTATGCATCCCACTGCACGCCGTTGCCAATGTAACTGGTGCTAATCGTTTGGTTGCTTATTGTCAGGCGCAGGGTGTTCTCTTGTTTTCCACATCCGCTGAAAAGAATTAGGGAGAGCGATATACCCCAGAGCAATATTGAGCTTTTGGTGTTTTTCTGATTCATATCGAATGTTTAGCGAGTTAGTCCATATTGGTGTAAAGCCAGAACGACTGGGCTTGGAGCGATAGCGATACAGATTGGCCATTCGTAAAATCGAGCGAAAGGTCGGTTTGGTAAGGCGCAGCAAACCCATGTTGGTCGGTGGTGGCTGTAAACTCGGTTTCGGCTCCAGCCGTATATTTGTAAGCTTTCATTGGCGAAAGCATTATTCCTTCCTCAAAGGCTAAGCTTACAGAGTAGCTTACATGGTTTGAGTTGACAATGGCAATGGTGTACTTCCCGTCTTTATGCCCTGCAATGGCTCTCAACCCCTTTTTGCTAGGCAGTTCAATACTAAATATTTCTGTTCCAGCAGGAAAATACCGGCATAGGAGGGAGGTGGGGTAGAACCATGGCCGAATGTTCTCGTCCGTGGCGTTGCCAAACTTTTCGGCTCCCAGAATATTCCAAAATCCCCAGCGTTTCAGCCGGGTTGAGGTATACCCATCGATATTGTACATGGCGTCGTCCAGATTCCACAGGATTAGTCCAGCGTAGCCTCCCAGCATATTCTGCATGATGGCATCGGCCACATCTACGCCGTAAAAAGCATCGTAAATCATCATATTGCTATCGTCGGAGGCGTAAGGGTCGTTGGCTATTCGTTGTGCGTTCTTGTTGCCCAGCTCGGAACCCGATGCGTACTTAAATCCGAACTCACCCATTATCATAGGGTGCGATGCAGGGCCCAATTTCCTGTAGGTTTCAATCATCGTTTGGTATGAGCCGTCGCGGGTATCGGTTTCGGTGGGGTAGGTGTGTATGTCGTAAGCTCCTAGGATTGTTCCAATGTCGAACCTCGCTTCGGATATCCAGTGCGTTTGGCTGCTATTCCAGATCGCTATGTCGGGGCCCAGCATTTTTATCCTCGAGGCTATCCCCTTGTCTACAAGTTTCGAGTGAAAGGCTTCCACCAGCTGTTTCCAAAGGGTGTAGTTTCCATTGATTGACGACCAGCTGCCGTTGGGCTCGTTCACCATGGTGAAGTACTTAATGCAGGTATAGCCCTTGGTTTCCAGAAGCCATTGCAGAAAGCTGGCCGAGTTGTTGAGCCAGGTTTGGTCAATAGCCGTTCCTCCGGTATGGCCCCATTCTCCAAGGATTACCGAGATGTCCTGCTGCTGGCAAAAATCAAGGATCTTGATAAGCACTGGTTCGCTCTTCGCCGGGTTGTACTGGTTGTTCACCATGTAGTTCCATCCGCTGCTTACCATGATTCGAACTAAGGGAGGGCGCATGAATTGCACCCTTTGGAACAGGGTGTTCCAGTCCTCATCCGACAGCGTGGGGTTTCCCGTCCATGGCTCGAGGATGTCGTATCCACCCCACTGTACCCCGTTGCCCAGGTAATGTTGGGTTATTTTGTCCGATTTAATCGTAATGGAATCTCCCCGGGTTTCTGGAGGGGTGTCGGGTTTGCAAAAGGTGCAAAGTGTTACAAGGAAAAGAAAAATCGAAATCAGTTTAAACATTCTGAATAGCATAAGGTTGCCTGTTGATTATGTAGTTCAAGGGCTAATCGTTGAACACGAAAACAACCCGGATGCAGTATGGGTGCATCCGGGTTGAGCAAAGCAAGATTATTTGCTCCTTACCAGATCAATCCAGTATTTGCGTGGTCTTTTCACGAATTTATCGAAATCGCTATAGATTGCGTTCCAGTCATCGGTTCCGCTTAGGGCAAACTCAAACGATGTGTCCGATACCGTTTTGGTTTTGTCCCAACCCAGGTCGTAGGTGCCAGCTAGGCGCAGGGTTGCCACGGTTGTGCTGTTATCGGCAAAGGTAAAGGTGACGGTTCCTGCTGCGTAATCGCGTAACCAAGATCCCTCGCCCATGGGAATCTTCCGGTAGAACCCGTTCACATCGATGTGGGGGTCGTTATTGACGAAGACAAAATCGGCGTACTTCCCGTCAGTGCCAGCGTTGTTTACGAATACTCCATAAGGATTTCCCTCGTCGGTAACATCGGTAAGGGTAAAGGTAAAGGTGTTGTCCTCCTCGGTAGCTGGGCCTGTACTGGCGTCCCAGCACCAAGGTTTATCGGTCATGGGGATAACTGCCGCACCGCCGTATTCTGGGCCTGTGCCACCAAATACAATTAGCTTGCTAACATTCCATTCTCCCAGTAGCGATTCGGAAAAGGTAACTAGGGTGATAACCCAGTCCAGTGGCTCGCCGTTGGCCGGGGTAACCGTAATAACCGCTTGCTGGTTGGGGTTCTCGAAGTTCAGCGTTTCACCCGTTGATATCGAGGCCGTTGCCCCGTAGGATAATTCCAACTTGGCGATTTCAATGGCGCTATAATCATCACTTACCGATGGGTTGTAGGTAAACTCTATGCTTGCCTGGTCTCCATCGCGCGAGATGATGGCCTTTCCAACCTGTCCTTTGAAGGTGATACCTATTATGTTGCGTTCGTGGTTCCAGTCGCCGCTGTTCACATCGGCCAAGGGATCCTTTTGACAGCTTAGCAGAAGCATGGCGGCGCTTATCAGCAATAAGATATAATATTTACGATTCATATTCATAGTTTTAGCAGCGGGTTAATCAATACTGGTGTTCAAGTCAATCTCCATCTGGGGGATCGGGTAGAAAGCTGCGGCCTCCTCGCTAATGCCAGCGGCAATGGCGCGAGAATCCTTCTGGGTAACCATAGCCTTTCGCCTAAGGTCGTAAAGCCTGTTGCCTTCAAATGCCAGCTCCCAAGCACGCTCCTGCACAACGGCATTCCTAAATGCGGTTAGGTCTAAGTTGGGATTTGCATCGCCAATGCCAGCCCTGTTCCTGATCTGGTTGAGCCAGTTATACCCTTCGGTGGTGTTGCCAACTGCCTCAGCGTAGATAAGGGCAACCTCGGAGAACCGCATAAGGTATGGTTTGGCGCTCGATTTCTGCCCTACAAACTCAGGGTCTACGTACTTGCGGGGGAAAGCGTAGGTGAAGTTAGTCCCCAGGGTGCCAATAACTGCTCCTTCGGCGTTGTACACCTCGTTCACCATAAGCTGGGTTTTACGCTTGTCGGTACCGACGTAGCTGTTGTAGAATGCCGTGGTGGTTTGGTAAACCTCCCATCCATGGCTGGCGTAGGTTAAGGTGCCATCGGGGTTTCTGAGGTAGTAGGGTACACCGCCTATCCAGGGGTGGAACATCATTCCTATCTTTGAGAACTCGCCCTCGCTATCGCCAGTACGATCCATCGACATGATGAAGATGTGCTCGGGGCCATCTGGATGCCTAACATCGTAGATATTCAGCAGGTCGGGATCCAGGGAGTACTCCGACTGGTTGTTTAGAACCCTTGAGGCGTAGAATGCTGCGCTATCGTACGCTGCTTCGATGTTTATGGTCATCTCGGTGTACTTAGCCACACCGCTCTCCTTTGCCGAGGCAAGGGTAAGGTAGGCCTTTGCCAGGAAGGCTTGGGCAGCTACCTTGTCGGCGCGACCCGTTACCCGGTTCACCTCTAGTAGGTCAACAGCCTGTTTAAAATCAGTGAGTATAATATCGTACATCTCGTCTAGGCTCTTGGCCATCTCGGGCGAGGTTTGCGCTATGGTTTTTACCATGCTTAGCTGTATTGGGGTGAGCCCATAAACTCGTACCAGGTTAAAGTAGTGATATGCGCGCAGGAAATACGCCTCGCCCAGCAGCCTGTTCTTAATGCTCTCGTTAAATGTGCTGTTGGCTAGGTTGTCGATTACCGCATTTGCCCTGTTGATGCCAATGTAGCAGTACTTAAAGAAGTGCGTAAGGGTTTCGTTGTTGGCATCGGCGGTCCAGCTGTTGAGCTGCTGCGAACCATAGGCCTCGCCGGCTTTCACATCGCAGGTTTCGGAGGCCAACTCGCCGATGTAGAATATCCCCCGGGAATACTCTATGAAGTTAAGTGCGTTGTATGCGTATAGCAACGACGACTCTGCATCCTCAATGGTTTTGTAGAAATTGTCCTCGGAGTAGAATCCGTAGGGCTCCTCGGTTAAATCGCATGAGTTGAGGAGCAACCCGGCAACCATGATTATAGATAATATTCTTGTTTTCATATAAGCGTCGTTTATTAGAAGGTTAAGTCAAGCCCAAATGTCCACTTTCTCAGCCGGGGGTAGCCTCCCCAGTAAATGCCGTCGGTTCCCACCTCGGGGTCGTAGCCCTTAAACTTGGTGAATGTGTATAGGTTCGATGCGTTAACGTATAGCCTTAGCTTAGAGATAAACTTAAACTTTCTGGAGGTGAAGTTGTACCCGAGGTTCAGGTTCTGAATCCTCACAAAAGAGCCGTCCTTAACGTACCAATTCGATAGTAAGTAGGATCTGTCCTGCCGTAGGCTGGGGTAATCGTTGTTGGGATTGTCCTGGGTCCAGCGCAACGGCATGGTGTTGGCCTGTCCCCCCCACATGTTCTGGTACAGCACATCGTTGCCAAAAACGCCGTAAAGGAATACCTCAAGGTCGAACCTTTTATACCGGGCGTTTAGCGAAAGGCTGGAGGTGAAGTCGGGGTTAGGGTCGCCAATAATGGTGCGGTCGTCATCGCTTATAATCCCATCACCGCTCAGGTCTACGTACTTAAACTCTCCTGGTTGAGCCATGGCTCCGGTAAGCCCGGCGGCAAGGCCCTCCTCAAGGGTTTGAACAATTCCATCAACCTTGTAGCCATAAAATACCCCAACGGGTTGCCCAATGGCCAGGATGTTGGGCGTCTGGCTGAAGGTGGAGAGCGATGAGCCCCAGAACTCGTAGCGCATCCCCGTGATGTGATCGGTGTTTAGACCCGAAGTTACCTCGTTCCCAAGGCTGATCACCTCGTTCTTGTTCTTCGAGAAGATGAACGAGGCCGACAGGCTGTAATCCTTTGCGCTTACAATGTCGCCATCAATGGTTAACTCAATACCCCGGTTCTTAACCTCACCGTCGTTTATCCACATCCGGTTGTACCCCGATGACAGGGATAGGAGTTTCTCACGGAGCAGGTCGGAGGTGTGCTTCTCGTAGTAGTCGAATATCACTCTTAATCGGCGGTTAAAGAAAGCTAGATCTGTTCCAAGGTCCCACTGCGCAGTGGTTTCCCAACGGAGATCTTGGTTGGGTATTCCCCCCCAAACCCTGAAGCGGTAGTCGTCGCCTTCGTATCCCACTATATAGCCTGGGCCAATAACGGTTGACCACTGGTCGTTGTGGTAGTACTGCTCAACACCATAACGGCTCAGGGTTTGGTAGGGCGATATCCCCTGGTTGCCTGATATGCCATAGCTCGCCCTGAGCTTAAGCTCATCGAAAATATCAAGCGACTGGATGAAGTCCTCGTTATGCATTTTCCAGCTAACGGCGCCCGATGGGAAGGTGGCCCACTTGTTGTTGGCGCCAAATTTCGAAGATCCGTCGGCACGTAGCGTTGCGGTAAACAGGTATTTGTCCATCAGCGAGTAGTTTACACGCCCAAGGAACGAGAGTAGCTTGGTTTCCGAAAAGGAGTTGTCATGCTTATTCTTCTCGGGGTTTCCCGAGCCCATATTCTGGTTGCCGGTGGCCTCGTTCACAAAGTCGTAGGAGTATAGGTTCGAAGAGCGGCTCATACTGTACTCGTACGACTGGCCCGCCATGGCGGTTAGGCTATGGATATCGCCAAACTCCTTGTTAAAGGTTAGGTAGGTTTCCGATACCAGGTTTTGCCCAAACCAGTTGTTGATGGCTGCTGCCCCATTGTTAAATACCCCCGCCTCAGTGTACTTTTTGGGGGAGTACTTGTCGGTTACGTAGCTGCCGTACTTGTAGTTAACCTGCGATTTTAGGTTTAGCGCATCAATAATTTGGTAGTCTAGCATCCATGACGAGATGTAGTCCATGGAGTTGGTCTCGTTGGTCTGATGGTTGGTAAGCGCCAGGGGGTGGGTATAGTCGGTTTGCCCGGACAGGAAGTATGTGCCATCGGGGTTGTATATAGGCCACAGCGGATTCCTGTAGTAGGCAAGACCCCCGTTACTGTTTCTAAATCCCTTGGAGAAGTTGTTGGTGGTGTGGAGGGTGAGGTTGTCGAAAACCTTGTGGTTTACCCCAAGGTTCACTATCCCCTTCTGGTAGTCGTCCTCAATGTAAACTCCCTGCTCGTCGTAGTAGTTCAGGCTAAGATTGAACGATGTGGTTTTGTTTGCGCTGTTGATGCTGGCCGAGGTGTTGTTCGATATGGGGGTGTCCCTGAAGACCACCTCGTCCCAGTTGGTGAAATGCCCCCAACTGCCACTACTGATCTCCTCAACCGATGGGTAGTAAATGCCATTGGTGTAAACCTTGCCCACAAATAGTGGTTCCAGATTGGCATTAATCCGGTCCTCGTTGTTGAGCTGCGCCATGAGCGCCCCATCGCGCCAAATGTTAAGCTTCGATGTAAACTGCGACAGGGTGGTTTGCTGCTTGATAGAAACCTGGGTTAATCCTTCCTTGGCCCTGTTGGTGGTTACTAGGATTACCCCGTTGGCTCCCCTAGAACCGTAGATCGCCGATGCCGATGCATCCTTAAGTACTTCTACCGAAACGATATCCGATGGGTTGATCTGCTTCAGGTTGCCGGCCTCACCCATGGGAAAGCCATCGACAACTAGGAGGGGCGTGTTGGACCCGCGCAGCGAGCTTCCACCCCTGATCCTGATGGTTGAACCCGCCCCGGGATCCTGCGATGAGTTGATAACCTGCAAACCGGCCGATCGCCCTTGCAGCAGCCCGTCGATGGAGTTGGCCGGGATGCTGCTCAGGTTCTCTACCTTTACAGTACCTACCGATCCGGTAAGGTCGCTCTTGCGAACTGATCCGTAGCCCACCACCACTATGTCCTCGAGTTCAAAAATGTCGTCCTCAAGTACCACGGTAATGGAGCTACTCTTTACAACAACTTGCTGGGTAACAAACCCTACAAACGACACCTGAAGCGTGTCGCCTAGCTGTACCTTGATGCTGAACTCCCCAAGGGAGTTGGCCGATACGCCCGTGGTTGTCCCCTTTACCACTATCGATGCGCCGGGGATAGGCAGCCCATCGGGTTGCTTTACCGAACCTTTCAGCTCAACCACTTGTGCTAGCAGCGTGGTTGAGGCGAACGCTGTAAGAAACAGCAGGGCCGATACTGAGCGCCAAAAAACTGAAATTTGTTTACGCATAAACTTAAGTTTTGGATTATTAGGTTTAAGCTACATTTACTCCGAGTGCATTACCAGGGCATCCCATTCTGATGGGGTTTTAAAGGCTTTAAAAATAGATATTATCCCAAAGCAGTTGGGTCAATAGCCATAAAATGTGATGCCCTGTTTGCCATTATTACCGCTCAAAGTAAACCTAGTGTTATTTGATTGCAAATATTTACTTAAAATCATAATTATTATAATAGAAATTGATTGAAGCATTATATTATATTGAGCTAAATGATATTGATAAAGTAATAAAAATAAGATAATGAATAAAATAACATTGATAAAAATTGTAATATCATATGTTTTTAATGAGTAATAATCTGTATATTTACCGCCATTATTTGTAGTTATTCATTACTGAAAACAAGATATGTAGGTTTTAAAACAATTTGCAACCATAGTTTATTCTTACGTTTATGAGCACAATTGTAAGAGAGATTACTCCCTTAAAGGATGAGGATCTTTTTATCCTCCTTAATAATAAGCAGGCCAAGTTCGACTACCAGATGCACTTTCATTCCGACTATGAGCTCAACATGGTTTGCAACACCGCTGGCAAACGATTGGTGGGCGACTCCATGGAGCCCTTTACCGATTTCGACCTAATCCTTATGGGATCTAACCTGCCTCACCTGTGGAAAGCGCCCACAACCCCCGAAACCCACGTGATCACCATCCAGTTTCACGATAAGATATTCAACTCCTTCTTGATGAGCAAGCGGCTGTTCACCCCCATCAGGGATATGCTTGAGCGTTCGCAGCGGGGCCTCGATTTCTCCGATGATACCAAGAATAGGGTCAAGGATCGGGTGATGAGCCTAAGCCAATCGGTAGGATTCAACACGGTTCTCGATTTTTTCTCGATCCTCTACGAGCTGGCCACCTCGCAGGGTCAGAGGACCCTCGCCAGCTCCACGTACGACATATCAAGCGTGATCAAGGAGTCGAAGAGTAGGCGGATCGCCAAGGTTTGCAGCTACATCGACGATAACTACCAGCAGGAGATCAAACTCTCCCACGTGGCCGAGCTCATAGGGATGTCGGAGTCGGCCTTTAGCCATTTCTTCAAGAAGCGAACCAACCGCAATTTCATCTCCTACCTCAACGACGTTCGCATTGGCCATGCCACCCGAATGCTGTTTGAAACCACCCATACCGTGGCCGAGATCGCCTACCTCTCGGGGTTCAACAACATATCAAACTTCAACCGGATATTCAAGAAGAGCAAGGGGCAGAACCCCAGCGAGTATAGAGCCTCCATACAGCGAGTCCTCACCAAGTTCTAAGGTTCTGGCATTGGGTTTACGGATTTTCCTTATGCCAAAAACCGAAAGAGCCTCGAGGATTCTCGAGGCTCTTTTAGTACCCGGAGCTGGGGTCGAATCTATCAGTCGGGGTGCTACTCGAGGCGGTTCAGACTGAATGACCGGTAGAGCTCAGCATTGTGGTTATACCCCCCCCAGTAGAGCATATGGCGATGAATGGATATATTGCAATTGCACTATTCTCTCGGAAACCCATTTAACGAAAAGATGCGCAACACTTGCAAAATCTCATCAAAATTTGGTTATGTATTTTGTGCAACCAAACCTTATCTCAATGAGATGTTCTGATTCAGCTGGGTGGGTTTGTATTTTCGTTTCTGCTTATGCGGCTAAGTTTGCTTAAATATATTTACCTGATTCAATCCTCAAACTTTTTCGTGAAAACATATTACAATAAATACACTATTTCATTCGAATGCTCTGATTTGCTACAAACCTATATTCTTATGCAGAATTTAGGGTGCTGCAAAAAAATAGGTGAGAGGCTCATCAATTAGCGCTCTCCAGTTTCCCCATGAGTGACCTTCGTTTACTTCAATGTAATGCAAAGGATATTGTTTGCTTTGAAACGCAATTTTCATCTCTCTTGCTCTCACTTCAGTGTCGAAAATTACGCCGGTACTCATAAATATCTTGAGAGGTAACTTCTCTGCATGGGAGTAGGCTCGAATAATGTCCTCGCCAAAAGCAGGTGAGTGAATTCCAATTAGCTGAAAGGTTTCACTTCGATTGAATCCAAAAAATGCAGAGTTCCATCCACCCAGGGAGGTGCCTAGAATCGCTCTGTTATTAGCGCTTGAGTTAGTTTTGTAGTTTGCATCAATAGTGGTTACAAGCTCATCGGCTACAAAATTGGCAAATTTAATATTCTCAATATACTCGGTCATTCTACGGTTACGCGAGGCGTTACCAGGCTCGCGCGGGTCAATAAAAACCGCAATAATTGGTTTAATTATACCTTGATATATTAAGTTATCCATAACAATTACCATTGCCCCTAACTTATCGTCTGCATACTCATGCCCATCGGTTACATAAACCACAGGAAGGTTTTGCAAATCATCGTATCCAAAGGGTGTGTAAACCTTATAATTGAGGCTATAGCCAAGATTTTGGGGTACGCTTTGTATTAACATATTATCGCTTAAAAACCCCCTGTTTGCCCCTTCAATCGGTACAGTTTCCTTAGGAATCTCCCATTGGGGCATACGCAACTCAGAGTTTTGCCCAAATCCACTATACTGACGGAATGTATTAGCAGGATCTAGTATCCATGATGCATTTTTCACAATTTTATAATCCAACCTTGCGTCCAACGGGAAAGTTTTTTCAACAATCCAAACATCGCTCGCGCCCACCTTAACACCAGTAAAATCGCCATAGTCGGGATTCCAACTATTAAAATCGCCTGCCCACTTTACGGATGTTGCCGTGCCTTTGTATAGAAAAGCTACCGAATCATTAAAAACAAACGGAACCTGCTTGTTAATCTTTAGACTATCCCAAAAACTGTCCATCATCTCCAGCCTAAGGTTTTCATCAGTAATAGCAGCAATAGTGTCCAGAGTTTTCCTAAAATCAGCGAATGAGGAAAATTCCTTGTATGCATATATATCAACCTGGTTATTATCGGGATTATTATTCTCTTTTTGACAACCTATTGCGACTGTTAAAAAGGCAAGAGTGGCTACTAGTAGCATTAGATTTATATTGATTATAGATTTCATATATTTAAAATTTAATGTTAGAGTTATTCATATTTTGTTCAAATATGGAAAAAAACAATATAAAGTTAGCTAGGAATAATAATAAAAAGCACTATTGTCCGGTAAAACATAGTTAAATATTATAGATTCTTCGCTTCACTTCGTTTCGCTCTGAATGACAAATGTTTAGTTTTTAGGGGAGGGCTTGGCTAGCGGCTTCGCCGCTAGCCAAGCCCTCCCCCCCAAATATGACCCAACCCCTTGTCATTCCGACCATAGGGAGGAATCTATAAGTTTTAACCGGACAACAATCATTCTAAAAATAGTACTATTTGTAGGTGCTTCTCCGAATCAAAAAAAATAAAGGAGAAGATGAATAATTCATTGATTACCCAACTTCTCCTTTTAATTTAGCATCACTAGCCAGTTATGCTAGCTCTATTTTGTTGCTAACTACTTTATTTCT
This sequence comes from Bacteroidales bacterium, assembly GCA_041656735.1. GTDB lineage: Bacteria > Bacteroidota > Bacteroidia > Bacteroidales > Tenuifilaceae > Perlabentimonas. The sequence goes on from JBBACY010000001.1 coordinate 40,487, forward strand.
ATAGTAAATCGCCAGCAGCATTATTCTCGTACACATTATTCTCATCTGTCAATTGCGTATTACCTGATGCTCTTCGAACGCCATAGGTCTCGCTATCAGATATTTTACTGTTGGTTAAAATTAATTTCGAGCCTGGTGTTGAACCAAACATATAAATGTTCGCTCCACGCCCTCCGGCATCTCCTCCATAAGAAATTATGCCATAGTTTATTTTATTTAAGGTTGAGGGAGAGGCCAACTCTATTCCGAGCCACGCTCCGGGCGACTCTGTTAGTCCACTAAAAGTTATTTTATCATCGGCTGTTCCATCAGCAACAATAGCGCCATCAGAAGTAACCCATATCCTTAAACCCGCGTTAAACAAGCAAGTTACACCAGCCTCAAAGGTTATGTCGGACCTCAGCTCGGCACTACTATAAAAATGGTATGGTAATCCTACTTCTTTAATTATTCCGCCGTTGTCAAATCGTATATTTGTGCCACTTGCCACCTCTATTGCCTGTATTCCGTTGTCGGTGTAAACAGAATTTTTATCAATATCAAGAAGGGCCTCAGCGCCTATTCGCATGGGAGCTAAAGTGTTGTCGCTAAAATTATTGTTTGAAAATTCCGGAAAAACACCATTATTTCCATCTACATATATGGCGTAACCATCAGACAATGAAATGCTGGTGTTTTTAATACTAAGTTTTGCCGAAACGTTACTTTGCACCAGAACTGCGGTTTTTTGCCCGCTAGCCGTTGCGCTACCAGTATGCATAATCTGAACATAAGTTAGTTTATTGTTCACGTTGTTAGAGCCAATATGAATTAACCTCCAGCTACCCTTTACCTTATCAATACCTCTAAAAATTATATTCTTTTCAGAGGTTCCTTCGGCATTGAGGTAAGCAGAATTCCCACTAAACCAAAGCCTCAGGTCAGAGCCAACTTCAACCACTACTCCTGGTGAAAGTGTTAGCCCAGCAGTTGCCTGTAAATTGCCTGTGGCATAATAGTCGGGATATTTTTCATCGTCAAAAAGATTTGGAAGGGTTGTGCCGGTTGTAAGAGAGCTAGGAAGTACACCGCCTATATACAATTTCACCTTGGCAGCTGCTGAGCCTCCTTGATCATTAGCAGCAGTAACCTCAACCTCATACAACCCTGCAATATCTGCTGTGAAAGTTACGCTCTTACCATTACCCTCTATTGCTGCCGAAGAGTTAGCAGGGGATTCTTTGACTGTCCAAGTAAATGTTAGCGGCTTGTCATCCGGATCCGAAGCAGTAGCATCGATATTAATAGATTTACCGGTCATTCCAGTAATTTCTTCTACTGCAGTTACCGATGGTATGCTATTCGGGTCTGGTTCATCTTTTGTGCAGGAATTAAATGCAATTATGGTCACTAATAGTACTCCAAGAGTGGCAATTCTAATATTTGTTGTCATAAAAGTTTTTTTTAAAGTGATTAATTTTAATTGAAAGGCAGTATATCAGCCAAATTATGGTTCGTTATACATTTAAGTCTTTAGGGTAGTAAAATGATATTAAAATCCCTTTACCCATTTTTAGAATGTTCCACATATTGTTATGCAACAAGTTTAACACTATAAAAGTTCAAACTAAAACAACTACTTCGTCATAAGTTGCTCATTGTTAGAATGATGAAACTAAACACTTGTATTAGGAACTTGAATTAAGCCATATGTTTTTAACTAAAACCTCCCGTTCTAAGAACAAACCACCTCCTTATCCGTTTTAGCATTTACGTTACACAGTAGAAACAATAATTTTTCAACCACCAATATGCAACAGTCATCCCATAATTTCGAGCCTTTAAAAGGGTATGAAAATTTTGAGGCAACCACACAAATCATAATTGCCGAGATACAAGCCAGGCAGTTACCCTTTGAAATTATTGACTCTGAAAATAATCTTTTGGCTGTAACCTTTAAGAACCGTGAGTATGTTATTCATGAAGGAACCATCTCGGATGCTAACAGCCTAATTTCCTTTTGGATATCCAACGACAAGTGGATGACTAAGCAATTTTTAAAGCGAAAAGGGGTAAACTTTGCCAAAGCAGTAATTTTGGGTAATATGGTGGAACTAAGATCCTTGTCTATTCCCAACTATCCGCTGGTGGTAAAGCCTGTGGATACCGACCATGGCATTGGTGTTAGCACTTCTATTAGCAATGAGGAACAGCTAAAAGTGGCACTTGAAAGGGCGTTTAAGTATTCTAAAAAGGTAATTATTGAAGAGTTTTTTTTAGGTAAAGAGTTTCGTCTTTTGGTAGTTGAAGGGGCGGTTCGGGCAGTAGCATATCGTGAGCCAGCAAATATCGTGGGCGACGGTATTTCAACCCTAGAGCAGCTCATCGACAGGAAAAATGTGGGACGAGGCGATGATTACAAATTTCCTCTCTTAAAAATTAAGGTAGATGATGAGGTTACTAGGCATCTGAATGCGCAATCATTAACCATTCATTCGGTTGTTCCCAGCGAAGAGAAAATTTATCTCCGCAAAAACTCCAATTTGAGCACAGGTGGCGACAGTATTGATGTGACCGACACGATGCCATCTTTTTACAAAGAAGTAGCTGTAAAAGCAGCTGATGCTGCAGGGTTAAAAATTGCGGGGGTTGATATGATTATCTCTGACTTAAACATCGCACCCTCCCAAGCCAACTATATTGTTGTGGAGCTAAATGCTCCCCCCATGTTGTCGATGCACAACTTTCCGTACATTGGAAAAAATCGCCACGTGGAAAAATATGTACTGGATTGTATACTAAACTCATAGAACTATTTTCACTCCTATTTTGAGAGGGTTACAAAACCTATTTTCCATCTATCGAATCGAGATAACTATCTATTAATAAATACTTTATAATTAACATAGAAATGAACGTTAAAAAATTAGATATTCAAGATTTGAGTAATTGGTTTCGTTCGGGCATAAAACCTGAATCGGAATGGGGAATTGGTACCGAGCATGAACAGTTTATATATGATAAAAAAGATCTTAAACGCCTAGCTTATGGTACCCAGCTAGGTATTAAAAAGGTTCTTCAGGAGTTGCAGAAAGATATTTGGGAACCCGTTTTAGAAGGAGAAAATTTAATTGCTCTCTCAGCAAACGGAGTCACAATAACCTTGGAACCTGGTGGACAACTTGAGCTCTCGGGAGGGAATTTCGCCACGGTTCACGAAACCTATGCAGAAACGAAACATCACTTGGAAGTTTTATCAGCTTTGGGAAAAAAGTTGGGTTTCTATAACCTGCCCATAGGTTTCGATCCTTTTTGGAAAAGAGAGGATATACCATGGATGCCTAAGGAACGCTATAAATATATGAAATCATGGATGCCTACAAAAGGAGGATTAGGCTTGGATATGATGACACGTACCTGCTCCATTCAGGTAAATCTCGATTTTAGCTCCGAGCAAGATATGGTAAAAAAAGCCCAGGTAGCTCAAGCGTTTCAATCGGTGGTAATGGCACTATTTGCCAACTCCCCTTTTACCGAAAATAAGCCAAACGGCTATATTAGCTTTCGCTCTAAAGTTTGGGATGACACGGATAACGATCGTTGTGGATTTTTGCCATTTATTTTTGATAAGGGTTTTGGGTTTGATAGCTGGACAGAGTATTTATTGGATGTTCCCATGTATTTCATTTTTCGAAATGAAGAGTATTACCCTGCTAACGGAATGACCTTTAGGGAGTTTATGAAGAAAGGCAAACCTTTTGAACCCACCATTGAGGATTGGGAAGTTCACGTAACTACTGTCTTTCCAGATATTCGGTTGAAAAAATTTCTCGAACTACGTGGTGCAGATGCTGGTGGGTTGGGACAAATTGCGGCACTTGCAGCATTTTGGGTAGGTCTTTTATACGATCAGCATGCATTGGATAAGTCGCACAAAATGGCTAAAGAGATGGATGTGGACCTAATTTGTGGACTGAGGGCTCAGGTTCCAAAAAATGGCCTGAAGGCTCAATATAAATCTGTACTTTTGCAGGATATTGCGCGTCAGTTGGTTCAAACTTCCTATGAAGGGCTGGGCCGGAGGGCACTTAAATTGGGAATAGAATCTGAACAGAAATATCTCGAACCTCTGCAAAAAATTGTGGCTTCTGGTAAAACTATTGCCGAAAACCAGCTAGATAAATATCACAATGAATGGGGAGGTGATTTGAAAAATATATTCCTAGAAAGATAGATTATTGAACTTATTCTTATAAATAACCGCTCATTTTATCATCTTTGCATTAGCCTCTTTAAAATTAAAATAGCTACATTCATTACTAGAATCTATCTATCAACAGAATGCTATCAAAACTCAAATTTTTACTAGTTTATGCCAAGCGCTATCGGTGGTGGTATACTGGTGGTATACTCTTTTTAGGCATAACCATTTGGGTTTCAGTTACCATTCCAGAATATATTCAGAAAACAATAGACATTATTGCCCAAGGAAGGGTGGGTAATGAAGATCTATTTCTGAAATATGTGGCTATGATTTTAGGATTGGCTCTCGTACTAATTTTGGTTCGATCCTTTTCACGTATTCTTTTCTTAGTTCCTGGTCGGCTTATTGAGCGAAGGCTAAAGGGTGAGATGTACAGAAAACTCTCCACTTTTGGCAAAGATTATTTCGATGAAAACAGTGCTGGCTCCATCATATCTCGCGTAAATAACGACATAAATGGGGTGAGAATGATTACTGGTTTTGGACTACTTCAAATTGGTAATATCCTTTTTTCACTTTCCATAACTCCCTATAAAATGTGGGCTATGTCGCCCAAGTTAACGCTTTATTGCATTGTACCTTTGGTGGTTGTGTTTTTTGCAGTGCGCATAGGGATGGCAATAATGGTGAAAAACACACGGCTAAGTATGGAGGCGCTGCAACGCTTGTCGGGCAAAACGGTTTCTTTCCTTTCGGGCAACGGTGTTATTAAAAGTTATAATATCCACCAATGGGCCGAGGATAAAGTTCATAAAGAGAGTATTTCTCTATTCAACTACACCATAAAAATAGCTTGGATTCGCTCTTTCGTTATGCCGTTACTGGGCAGTATGGAGCAAATCCTTAAAATAGTGACTCTCTTTGTTGGAGGGCTTTTTGTTATTAACGGTGAATTTACCCTTGGGCAACTCACTGCTTACATTGCTTATGCTGCGCTTCTAACTCAACCCATTATGGGTTTGGGATGGTTGTTAACCGTGTTTCAACAAGGGTTTGTAGGTATTGGCAGCATTCAAACTATTATGGATCGTAAAGGCGAAGACGACAACAAGCCAGCATTGCCTGAAAGTGTGAGAGAAAGGCTGTTCGAAAAAGGAGTTTCCATAAAAGATTTGTCGTTTACCTATCACAATGGAAATACGCCCGTATTACAAAATATTACCTTTGATATTGAGCCTGGACAAGTAGTGGGAATTACGGGCCCGCTAGGCTCAGGAAAAACCACACTTATAAACTGCCTAAATGGTTATCTGAAAGTTGAACCAGGACAACTATTTTATGGCAAGCAGGATGCCTCGAATACTCGAGGGCAAGATATTCGCTCCATCGTTCGCACTGTGAGTCAGGATCTATTCCTGTTTTCAGATACGGTGGAAAACAACATAGCCTTTGGAGCAGGCCTACAACCCGAAGACAAACTGGTGGAGCGTGTTGTATACAAGAGTGCGCTAGCCGAAGAGCTGGAGCGTTTTCCTAAAAAGGAGAAAACCATTGTAGGCGAAAAAGGCATTATGCTGTCGGGAGGCCAAAAGCAGCGTATAAGTTTGGCTCGAGCTCTTTATGCGCCAGGTCAATTGCTAATTTTAGACGATGTGTTTTCTGCTGTGGATACCGATACCGAACGATTTCTTATTAAGCAGCTTTTTGAAAGCAAGGTAACCACCAGCTTGCTCATAGTTTCTAATAGAATGAGCGTTTTGGAGAGAACCGACTTTAACATCGTTCTTGAAGATGGAAAGATGGTTGCAAAAGGAACTCATCAGGAGCTAATTAGCAGTTCCGAGTTCTATCGTGAAACGTGGGAAGTACAGGAAGGAGTTGAACGATGAGCAAAATTAATTCAAACCGAAAGTTAAGTAAGAAAGATTGGTGGCTATTCCGTAAGTTTTATAAATATTTCAAGCCTCACAAAAAATGGCTTATTATTAGCTTTGCATCCATCCCCATTACCACGGCGGCCAGCATCCTTTTTCTATGGTTGGTGCAAAGGCTTATTGATGATTTTATAATCCCTGGCGATGTTACTGGGCTAAAACTATACACCATTTTACTCTCGGGTGTTCTACTAGTAAATTTTTTGTTTGACGGCATCTACAGCTATACTTTTTCCAAAGCTGGTGGTATGGCCATTGTGGATATGCGGCGCGATTTGTTTGGTAAAACGCTTCGGTTTCCTATGAGCTATTACGACAAACATCCAATTGGGGTAACCCTTTCGCGCTTAACCAGCGATATGGAAAGTATATCCGAATCATTCGCTTCGGGTGTATTGGGGTTAGTGGCCGATAGCATCAAAACCTTAGCCCTGCTGGGCTACCTCTTCTACCTAAACTTAGGCTTGTCGCTAGTGCTAATTTTGGTTGTACCTGTTATATACTTTGTTATACGTTTTTTACGTAAGAAAATACGTAAGGCCTTCGATCAATCTCGAAGCAGCCTGGCCAAATCTGCCGCCTACTTGCAGGAGTCTATTTACGGAATGAAAACCATTCAGCTTTTTGCAGCCGAAGAAACTGCATTTAAAAAATACGATGCGCTTAATAAAAAGTATAGCGAAGCACAAAACCGTTCCAACGTGTACGATGCATCACTCTACTCCATTGTAGAGGGTATTACATCCATTGCAACCGCCCTAATTATATGGTATGGCGCTGTGCAAATATGGAACCTAAACTTCACCATTGGTGTTCTAATCGTTTTCGTTACAACGCTGGGCAGGCTGTTTATTCCTGTTCGACAGTTTGCGCAACAAATTACTACCATACAGCGTGCTCTGTCTGCCCTAGATCATATTAGCGTGCTGTTTGAGCAAGAAGTGGAAGAACCTGCCCATTGTGTTGAAAAAACCGATGTGCAGCCTATTGTTTTAAAAGAAGTTGTGTTCAAAAATGTATTTTTCAGCTACTCCTCAGATGGCTCCGACGTGCTAAAAGATGTATCATTTACTCTAAACAAAGGAGATCGGATTGCATTGGTTGGGACAACTGGCTCTGGAAAATCTACCATCATTCGGCTGCTTACAAAAGCGTACTCTGGTTACCGGGGTTCCATCACAATTAACGGTCAAGAGCTGCGCGATTTGCCATTGCGTCGTATTCGCGAAACTGTTTCGGTAATGCAGCAGGATATCTATCTTTTTAACGATACCATCGGGTTTAATATCAGTTTAGGGCGCCAAGGGATTGGCAAAAAAGATGTGGAAGAAGCAGCCCAATTTGTTTATGCCGACCGATTTATAAAGAGGTTACCCCAAAAGTATGATTTTATTATTCAAGACAATGGCGATAATCTATCTAAAGGTCAGGGGCAGCTCATCTCATTTGCTCGCGCCATAAGCGGCAATAAGGAACTTATTATACTTGACGAAGCCACCAGCTCGGTGGACTCAATCACCGAGCGATACATCCAGAAAGCCATTGAAAATATATTCGCATCTCGCACGGTTATTGCTGTGGCACACAGGCTAAGTACCATTAAACACTCCGACCTAATTCTTGTACTGGAAAATGGATACATCATCGAACGTGGCAATCATGCTACGCTTATGAAGTTAGGAGAAAAATACGCGGGTTTGGTCAAACAGATGGAAGAAGAAAAAGAAGAATAAAGTTAATTCTTGTATCATTATATTTACCACTATAAAAACTCTTTAAATATGAAAAAGTTAGCTCTCATACTCGTTGCTAGTCTAATTTTCCTAGGCACATCAGCCCAGAACCCCTATGCATACAAAATTTTCAGAAATGGTGGCGAGCCTATTACTTTTGATGAAATGGTTAATGAGCTTACACTCACCGATATTATCCTATTTGGCGAGCTACACGATAACCCAATAGCCCATTGGTTGCAAATAGAGCTTTGCCATTGGCTTAACAGCAAGGGAAAAGCGCTGATTTTGGGCGCAGAAATGTTCGAAACCGACAATCAACTTATTTTAGATGAATATCTTGCGGGACAAATTTCGCAAAGCCGATTTGAGAGCGAAGTCCGTTTGTGGAATAACTACAAAACCGATTACAAACCGCTGGTCGAATTTGCAAAGGAGAATAATCTTCCGTTTGTTGCAACAAATATTCCTAGGCGATACGCTTCAATGGTCGCATCGGGCGGTTTTGAAATTTTAGACAGCCTTAGTACCGAGGCAAAAAAATATATCTCCCCTTTACCCGTCGATTACAACCCTGAGCTACCCGGCTACAAGGCTATGCTAAGCATGATGGGTATGCCTGGCAAAGCAAATAGTAAAAGTGAAAACTTTGCTAAAGCACAAGCAATTAAGGATGCCACCATGGCATGGAATATTGCAAATAATTTTGAGAAGGGTAAACTGTTTATCCATTTTCACGGAACCTATCACTCAAATAACTATGAGGGAATAGTTTGGTACCTAAATCAATACAAACCCAATGCAGCGCAAAAAACCATTGCAACGGTTCTTCAAACTACTGCCAATGAGCTAAGCGACGACAACAAAGACCTTGCTAATTATATTATTGTTGTGCCAGAGCGAATGACGAGAACATACTAAACCTAGTTCGACTCAGGCTGAGCCTGCCCCGCTACCTCACGACTCCCATCGTTTGTAAACTAAGAAAACAAAAATAAAGTAACCTACTATTTTATTTAATTGATTTATAATTATATTTGCACCCCAAATATTTGCTACTAGCAATCATATTTTATCAGAATGGAAAATTTATGCAAGATCAAAGAGATTTTTAGAGAAATCCAGGTGTTTGAACAGAAGTTGAATAACGACCTAAATGTTACAATTAATGAGGCTATGGTGTTATGCAGTTTATATGAAACCATTAAATGCTCTGGCGATGTATCAGCCGATACGGGAATATCAACTAGCAGAACTTCACGTGTGCTACTTTCTCTAGAACAAAAAGGGTATATCATCCGTAGCTTTTGCGATGAAGATAAACGCAAGATGATGTTTAAACTAAGTTCCGAGGGAGTAAAAAAGAAAAAAGAAATTAGCGATATCGAATTAACATTAGATTTTAAAAACTAAAAGGAACCAGATGAAAATTATAATTATTGGTGGAGTAGCCGGAGGGGCTACAACTGCAGCACGTTTAAGACGAGATGATGAGAATGCTGAAATCATAATGTTTGAACGTGGCGAATATATTTCGTATGCCAATTGCGGGCTCCCATACTATATTGGGGGCGTAATTGCCGACCGGGATAATCTATTTGTTCAAACTCCCGAGGTATTTAGCAAGCAATTTAAGGTTGATGTTCGTATTTTAAATGAAGTTATTTCAATTAAACCCGAATCTAAAACAGTGATTGTTAAAGATTTGCGCACTGGAAAAGAGTACTCAGAATCGTATGATAAGCTTGTACTATCGCCTGGCGCAGAGCCCGTTCGTCCAAATTTACCAGGAATAGATAGCGAAGGCATTTTTACCATGCGTAATGTTGCCGATACCGATAAGATTAAGTCATTTATCGACCATCATAAAACTAAAACGGCAATAGTTGTTGGCGCTGGATTTATTGGTTTAGAAATGGCTGAAAACTTACATAAGCTGGGGGTTTTTGTATCGATTGTTGAAATGGCAGAGCAAGTAATGACACCATTAGACTACTCCATGGCATCGATTGTACATCAGCATTTAAAAACAAAAAACGTAGCATTCTTTTTAAAAGATGGGGTTTCTTCATTTCAAAAGGAAAACGGGCATATTGTTGCCACTCTAAAAAGTGGGCGAAAAATAAATGCTGATATCGTAATTCTATCAATCGGTGTGCGAGCAGATAGCAAGTTAGCGCGAGAGTCGGGCTTGGAAATTGGCGCAACAGGTGGTATTGTGGTTAATAAGCATTTACAAACCTCAAATCCTGATATTTATGCCGTAGGCGATGCCATAGAATTTGAAAATCCAATTATTCATAAAAAACAGATCACATACCTGGCTGGACCAGCCAATAAGCAGGGCCGCATTTGTGCAGATAATATTGTGTTTGGCAATAAATCGGTATATAAAGGTTCTATCAACACGGCCATTGCCAAAGTGTTCGATTTAACGGTTGCATCAACCGGTGTCTCGGGTAGAACATTAAAGAATGAAAATATTCCGTACCTATCGGCCATCATTCATGCTGGTTCACATGCTGGATACTACCCAGGTTCCATTCCCATGAGCATAAAAATTGTGTTTTCACCCGAAGGTGGAAAGCTATACGGTGCACAAATTGTTGGTTATGATGGGGTTGATAAACGGATTGACCTATTAGCACAGGTTGTAAAGTTCAATGGTACTATTCACGATTTAATGGAAATAGAGCATGCTTATGCACCCCCTTTCTCATCTGCAAAAGATCCGGTAAATATTATGGGTTTTATTGCCGAAAACATGCTGAACGGCTCCATGAAACCTTACTCTTGGAGAGATATTGAATCGGTAAATTTATCAGACACAGTACTGCTAGATGTGCGTACCAAGGATGAATTTGAATTAGGGGCAATACGTGGCGCAATTAACATTCCTCTTAATGAAGTTAGGGATCGCTTGGATGAAATACCCCAGCAAAAGAAAATAGTGGTTTATTGTAGCGTTGGCGTGCGAGGTTATGTGGGTGCAAGAATTTTGATGCAGCTTGGCTACACAGAGGTTTTTAATTTAATTGGAGGGTACAAAACCTACGAGTTTGCCAGTCAAAAACAGAGCAACGAGGATGTTTATGCCAACGACGTAATTGGGCTCGACAACCTAATATACCAAGTAGATAGTGCGTCAAAGGGAAGTTTTGCCGATTCGTTCGAAAAGGTAACTATTGATGCATGTGGATTGCAGTGCCCTGGCCCAATAATGAAACTGAAAAAAAGTTCGGATATGCTTAAACCTGGTCAGATGATGGAGGTTAAAGCCACAGATCCCGCATTTTCAGCAGATGTTAAAGCATGGGCAAAAATAACTGGTAACAGAATTGTTAACGTTTCAGAATCGGCAGGGGTTGTTACCGCAATTATTGAAAAACAAGCCAAAGTAGAAGCTGTAAATACTGTACAATCTTCGACTGCTAAAAATAAATCCATTGTTGTATTTAGCGATGACTTGGATAAGGCAATTGCATCCTTTGTTATTGCAAACGGAGCAGCCGCAATTGGAAGCAAAGTATCTCTCTTTTTCACTTTTTGGGGCTTAAATGTTATTAAGAAACAAAACCCAGAAGCGGTTTCCAAAGATTTTATGGGCAAAATGTTTGGCCTTATGATGCCCAAAAGCAGCAAGAAGCTTAAACTCTCAAAAATGAATATGTGGGGAATGGGACCAAAAATGATTCGAAATGTAATGAAAAACAAAAAAATCGAATCATTGGAATCATTAATGCAGCAAGCCCACGAAAGCGGAGTAGAGTTTATTGCCTGTACAATGTCAATGGACGTAATGGGAGTAAAAAAAGAGGAACTTAACGATTATGTAACTTTTGGTGGTGTAGCCGCATACTTGGAAAGAGCTGAAGATGCAAATGTGAATCTATTTATATAGCCTTTGTCAATTATAAGAAAGCCGTCATGAATTTATTCGTGACGGCTTTTTTCTGGAATTTGATTCTCAATATTTCTGCGCTAAAAGTCAGCTAGTAGGGATTTTTTGAACAAAAAACAGCTAACACTATTCGCTTTACCCTAAAGTTTGCTATTTTTAAGGTTTGATATAAACACACATACCCCTCTTTGCTATGAAGATTAAGCTTAATGTTCGACAGAAAATTTCAATCTCTGTTTTAAGTGTAGCCCTTATTCTTTTTGCCATTACCATAGGTTACTTTGCGCTTAGTACGCAAAAAGCAACCCGAAAAAATTTGACCGAGCTTACCATTTCGTATACCGATAGATATGCAATGGTTATTGAAGATTGGCTTAGCAATGATTTGGCCGTTTCGCGCACAATTTCAAACGCTTTTTTAGAGCACAAGCAGCTACCTTTTGAGCAGTGGCGAGAGCTTATAATGGGTATGTACAAGCAAGTTATGATTGCTAACCCGCATTTTGATGCCATTTGGGATAGTTGGGAATTTTCACACCTCAACCCCGAGTGGGATAAACCCTATGGTCGATGGCTTCATATATACTATCGCGAAGATGGCAAATTGCTCTCTAAATTCGAAAAACGCAGCGTAGATGGCGACCCTGCCGTATACAAAATGCTGAAAACAAAGGCAGACGAAACAATTGTTGAGCCTTACGCTTCGGCATTGCAAACTGGGGGATTAATGACCTCGCTTACATCTCCAATGTTTATAAATGGAAAATTCGCTGGCATTATTGGCATTGACCTATTTTTAGGCCGATTTCAAGAACTTATTAAGGACATTAAGCCCTATAAAGAATGTACGTCTTTTCTTGTATCCAACGAGGGAACAATTGTTGCTCACGCCGATACCAGCATATTTTCAAAGAAGTTACAAGACGTTTACCCCGAGCTCGACTCCGTTAAGCAGGTTATGGGCCGAATTAAAAGGGCCGAAAAATTTAACTTCACCTTCACCAAAACCAACGGCGAAAGGTGTTTTTATAGCTTTAGTCCAATTAATGCTGGTAAAACCAACCAACCGTGGTCTTTAGCAATAATTGTTCCCGAAAGAGTAATGCTGGCCGATGCCAGTCATAGCTACAATGTGGGTCTAATGGTAGGTGTTATTGGTATGATACTTCTTATTATTACCATCATTGTTTTAGCAAATGCCATTACAAAACCCATAAAAAAAATTACCTCCCTTCTCGAAAGTTTGTCTATTGGCACAATTAACAACGATATGAAGGTATCAATTAATACTGGCGACGAGATTGAGCAAATGGGAAATGCGCTATCCAAATCAATTGACGGGTTAATACTAAAAACCGATTTTGCAAAAGATATTGGAGAGGGTAACCTGAACACCGAATTGAAACTTTTGAGCGACAACGATACGTTGGGTAAATCACTTCTCGATATGCAAGCCAGCCTACTCAAGGCCGAGCACGAGGATGAGATTAGAAAAGCCGACGACCAGAAGCGCAGGTGGGTTAACGAGGGGCACGCCAAGTTTGCCGATATGCTGAGGCACGACGGCGATAATTTAGAAAAACTGAGTCAGAAAGTTATTAAGAACTTGGTGCTTTACCTAAATGCCAATCTAGGTGGCATTTATGTTAAAGACGAGAACAGCTCACCCGTTACATTCGATTTATCGGCATCATATGCATACGATAGGAATCGTTTTTTAGATAGATCATTCGAGCTGGGCGAAGGGTTGGTTGGAGCCTGTGCAGCCGAGAAGGAAACCATATACTTAACCGAAATACCCCAAAATTATATTCAGATAACCTCGGGTATTGGAGGTGTTAATCCTAACAACCTGCTTGTAGTTCCACTAATTGTTGAAGATGAGGTGCTCGGTGTTCTAGAGATAGCCGCAATAAAGATTTTTGAGCAGCACGAAATTGAATTCCTTGAAAAGCAGGGCGAAAGTATCGCTTCAACCCTTAGGAGCGTTCGGGTAAATCAAAAAACAAACCAGCTTCTTCAAAAATCGCAAGAGCAAGCCGAAGTTTTAGCGGCTCAAGAAGAGGAAATGCGTCAAAACCTCGAAGAGTTGCAAGCAACCCAAGAAGAAGCCTCGCGCAAAAGTTTTGAGATGGAATCCATACTCGAAGTGCTTAATGCCTCAACTTTTTTTATGGAATACGACTCCTCTGGTAAAATTATTAGCATAAACGATAAGTATCTGGAACTGCTAAATGTTACGCGAAACGAGATGCTGGGAACACACCATTCCGATAACCTACAGCTTACCGAAAGGCAACGTTCTCAGTACGAAAAGTTTTGGGAAAACCTTCGCAGTGGCGAAATACAGAAGCAAACAACAAAAACGAACGTTGGAGGCAAAGAGTTTAGCTTCCTTGAGACGTATACGCCCATCCGAAATAGCAATGGTGAGGTTTATAAGATACTGAAGATTGCCACTGAGGTTACCAATTTGCAGAATGATTAACCTATAACGCTCGGGCGATAAGTGCGGTTTTGGCGTACTTTCCAAAAAATAAGCACTTGGAGAATGCCATACCAAGTATGCCAACATCGCATTTATCGTTTGTTGGACACTGTTTCGCTCCGAGTTCGAAGCCTTAAAGTTTGGCATTCTTTCGCCCGAGCGTTGGGCTATATTAGCATACCGAGAGCAAGCGTACTTTCTTGCGTAGGGATGCGTCAAGTGACTTAAATTTAATAATTATATTGATGTCTGACTATAAAATGAGATTTTGTATCGGTATCGAACCTGAACCGGTTAATGTACCGGTCTGTATAATTTTTAAATGCAAGGAGCGGAATATAGCCCAACTTGTAAATATTCATACCCACTAGTAACTTGTTACCATTGCCTCACGAGTCAAGTCGTGCGAAAGCAATAGACCGAGCAGAAACAAAGGGAATTCATCAACGGTTAAACAGAATTCCCACCTGCAAAGCAGGATTATAAAATGCTCTATCATTATGCACTTTTGCAGCTAAGCAAACCGCCTGAAAGGTTAACGATAACCTTTGGCTCAACGCATAATCGAGACTAACAATGGGAGATAGAACCAGCGTAGAGTTTTTATATAGGTAGGCTTCCGAAAGTAAATTGTTACTCTGTCTCTCTATATGCAAGTTTTTAATTGCCCCCATACCAACAAATGCCGATATAGTATAGCGAAACTTCCCGTTTTGGTGACTAAAGCCCAAAAACGGACCACCATATCCAAGGTTAATATATGAACTGGTTGAATTAGCCGAATTATAGTTGGTTTTTTGCGTTCCCCCGTAAATTCCGGCAGTAAAATATTCGTAAAAATAGAATCTAAGAATACCCCCTATCCCAAGGTTTCCGCTCTTAATTTGTTGATGGTTGTTTTCTGTGATAACATATCCTGGCTGAACAATCAACATTCCTCCACTATATACGCTCTTATGCTCATCTTGCGAAAAACCAATAACGGCTATAAACAAAAGCACTAAAACAACTAATATCCTCTTCATTAAAAATTCTTTTCTGCTTTAATCGTCAACTATTTTCATAAAAAAACACACCGTTGGTATGCTGCAATTATTAAAAACTATTGCCGCTATTACCACAAGTAACGGCTTAATGATTTGGTGTATCTTCTCACTAAAAAAAACACCTACACATTGGCTTTAAGAAGGCATTTACTCCTAACTAGCTACTAAACCTGAGGATAGCCAATGCAAACAAAACGCAGTACACGGGCGGGTAAATTTAACCGCTTTAAACACTCTTCAAAAGGTATGGGGAGCTTATTTAAATCGATTTCATTACCTAAAAAGCCCGCCTTAAGGTTTCGTCAAACTGCTTACATATACGCACAAACACCTCTTCTTCTGAACCGAATCCATTAACTGCCTGAAACAAATTTCGATGTTGGTAAAAATCACGGGCGAGTGCTGTTTTGTGCTCGTACTCTTCGAGGCGAGAAACAATGGTTTGGGTGTCCATATCGTAGAGCCTGCTCTTATCGGTTTTGCTCCTAAGTGCTAGCCTTTTCATTGACTCCAAAGGCGATACCTGTATTTCGATAGCCGAGGTAATGGAGCTGTTCATCTTTTTTAAAAGTCCATCCACAATGTATGCTTGCACTATTGTACGCGGAAATCCTTTAAAAATAAACCCTCGTGACCCTGGGCTAGCCTGTATTTTTTCCTCTATCAACTTTATGGCAATTTCATCGGGTACAATTGCGCCTTTGTCCATATACGGTTTAGCAATACGCCCTATCTCGGTATCATTCTTAATTTCTTGCCTAAGCATTTTTCCCGTTGAAATATAAACGAGATTATATTTTTCGGCCATCCTTTTTGCCTGCGTTCCTTTACCCGACCCAGGGTAACCGAATAGAATAATGTTTACCCAAAGGTTCTCGAGCGATTTTTGAACAGCAGAGTCGAGTCGATTCTGTACCTCCTCAACTGTTCCGATACCATTAATAGAGTAGCACAAATTTTTATCCTGATAGTACTTAGCTACGGGTACTGTTTTAGAGTAGTATTCGGCCAACCTATTATGTATTACATCGTGACTATCGTCTTTCCGATGAGATACCTTACCCCGTGACTTTAACCTGCGCACAAGCTCATCATCGGGTACTTCAATGCTAAGCATACAGGTAAGCGAGGTATTCATATTCATTAGTAACCCATCGAGTATATAGCACTGCACAGTAGTTCTAGGGAAACCATCAAAAAGAAACCCATTGGTATCGGTTTTCTTGGTAATCCTATTTTCAATAATTTGCACAACCAGCTCATCGGGCACAAGACCGCCAGCCTCAATGGTATCTTTTGCCTGTTTACCAAGAGCTGTTCCAGCTGCAATCTCTTCTCGAAGTATTTCGCCTGTAGATATATAGGTAAGATTATACTTTTTTATTAACCAATCACTTTGGGTGCCTTTTCCAGCACCTGGGGGTCCAAATAGGGCAATATTAAGCATAGTATTTTGTGGTTTATTTTGGCTTACTAAGTTATTGAATAATTAGCTACAAAAAAGATTTGTTTTAAAATTACTACGCTACCCGCTAACTTGCATAAACAATAATGTGGTAAATACATACATTATTAGCCTATTACAATTGGAATCTTTATTCTATTTTGTTGTAAATCGTTCCCATTTTACGCTCCACAACCACTAATTTTAAAGAGAATTCCGTAATGATTTTCAAACTAAGGGTGTCTTCGAAACATATTATTACTAAACCGCATTGAAAAAAACATTTTTGACCTTACCCCATATCTGTGTTTTACTCCTTATGAAAAGTCCCTAATAATAAAAGGTAACGGGAGCAAGCCTCTTGGGTTTATATGCTAACTAAGGGATTCAAATCCTTTTATTTGAGAAAGTCTAATGGGTCTTCCATTACTTACCCCAACACCAGTTACCTTTGCTTTAGCCGCTAGCTTTTTATCGGACAGCCGCTCAATGTGTTGCTCAAAAATTACCCGCAAAGGGCCCTGCTGGTGCATTGAGGTTGTTACAATAAAACTATCGCCGCTGGTTAACGATTGCTTATAGTCTATTTCTATTCTATGCACAACCAAATCGATGCCCTCGTTATGTAGTTTAGTAAAATCGATGTTTTGCTCAAGCAAATAGGTATGCCTTGCGTGTTCAAAATAGTTAAGGTAAACTGCATTGTTAACTATGCCTTGTAGGTCGCATTCGTAATCGCGAACCGTTATCTCAAGTTTATGCTCAGAAATCATAGAAGGTGTTTTTATAAAAAATGTATTTTCGGCAAAAAATGGTTAAATCGTTCTAGCTGCTCCTATACTTCTTAAAAACTATATTGTAGAATGCTTTAAAAAAGTAACGTATATCGGTTAGTAAAGGTTTTTTAGCGTAAGCATCGAGGTACTTATTCTCAGATGCCATAATTTCGTCGAGTGTTTTCGGATTATCAACATAAAACGGGGGCACTAATCCGGGTCGGTACTTCACCCTTTTTTCTTGCAATTCCTTAGTGTAAAGGCTAAAATAATGGCGACTGAGCGGTCGCACTCCCACAATCTTCAAATCCCCCCTTATGAGGTTAATTATCGAGGGTAGCTCATCAATCCACAGTCGTCGCATTATCCTACCAATGGTTGATACCCTAAAATCATTTTTAAACTTCCCGCCCTCCTCCAAATTGTGATGCTGGTATACATACTCTTGAAGATACTCGGAGTATGGGTGCATTGTGCGCATCTTATAAATTTTAATCTCTTTGCCTTCTTTACCAATACGCCTAAGTTTAATAAGCGGACCGTAGGTTGCATCAAGGTCATAGGCAGGTTTTTTTACCTTTTGACTAACCACATATAAGTGCCCACCAATAAACTCCTCACTATGCACAGAAAAGCCACAGGAGTAAAGTCGACCCAACAACTCGGCGCGCGACAGTACCCTATTCTCGCCTCGGGTAAGAAAAAAATAGAGCCTTTTGGTTAGCGTAAACTTGGGCAAAACCCTTTTAACTATGTAGTCGAAGAAGTAGTAGATGAAATTAAGGCCCGGAGGAAATTTTCGGAGTATACGCTGTTTTCGTAAATCTTTGGTTTCGGCCATACATACGTAAACACCTCCAACGGCCAGCTTATGGTTTACCGCCTCAAAAAACTTATTCACCCTACGTATGTCATTTACCCTTTTAATATTAAGGATGGTAGTAAAATAGTTAGAGGCCTGGCTTTCAATATTAAATTGGGTAGTAGTTGACATAATAAGCGTTGAGGCAACATTTAGGTTAATTGCCTCACTTAGGTAGGCATAAACCTCGAGCCCCAGCTCGTGAACTATGGTTTGCTTTATAACTTTTCTACGGGCAGGGTCAACGGACTTCTCCTCATCGGATTGTAGTAAAATTTTTTTGGGCGTTTTAGGTTTTCGGTAAACCAATGGCATTTCTGTTAGCTCGTGGCTTTGCTTCACCAAAAACCACATACCATAGGTCATTAGCTCAAACAGAGTGGCAAAGCCTATTGTTCCCACCACAATTATTCGGGAAAAAGAGTATGAATACAAAAAAAACATAGCCGAGGTTACTATGGCGAGCGTAATAAAATTGCTTAACAAGATACGCTTCACAAAAGGGCTAAATTCGCTGCCTTTTAGCAAAAATTTTCCGGAAATAATTGAGGGTATTACCCAAGCGAACAAGAAAACAACTAGCGGAACGGAATAATTATCAATATAGTAGTATAATCCAGCTGGCTTAAAGGATATACTCAAACAAAAACTTAAAAAAAAGATTAGCAAATCTAAAAGAAGAAGGAAGAAGCGACTAAACATTTATTTAGCATTTTAAAGTATAGTAAAGGTAAGTTTTATTAATAGTTTTGGCAAGTTGATACTGCTGATATATTTTGAAAAACAGAATAATGTAATTTACGAAATAGTTATTTCACTTAGCTTGCTCTGCTTAACGTAATTAAAGCCAAAATGTTGAGTTAGGTAAGAGGCTAAATACTCCTGTTCGGTTTGCCCTGGCGTAGGAACCAAAAGTGCTGTTCGGTTAAGGGTAACTAAATCCATAACAGTGCTATAACCTGAGCGACAGATGATATTTCTTGCGGAACATATGGCGTTCGCAATATCCAAATCGGGCAAATGCGGAACAAGAGTAGCCTTACCAACAACTCGTGCAGAATGCTGCCTAGCTGGCAGCCCCTGAAGTATTAGCGACTTAATACCCAGTTTATTGGATAAAACGACCAGCATATTTTCAAATATTTGGCGTTGCGGCTCGGGACCCGACACAATCCCCAACATATCCCACCGAACTTCTGAAACCTCAACATCAATACCAGCAAATCGCGATTGAATTCCGATAAACCTCACATTGTTAAATAGTTTTGCAGGTTCAGTTAGCTTACCAGTTAAACTAAAATCTTCCAAATTATCGGGAATAAGGCATTCGGTAAATTTCTGGGCGTGCCACCTAACGTACCACTGTCCTATGGGTTGTAACCATTTAAACGGACGGGGAAATAAAATAGTTAGCTGATGAGTAATTAGCGCACTTCGTGTACCCTTTAGCCAAAGTCCGTAACGATTATCGGAAAGTATAAAATCTATTCGATGCTCTTTTACAAGTATCTTTATTTGCGAATGCTCTTTTACTGTGAGCAAAGCAACACTCTTCGCAATGCGTGCTAGGTTTAAAATAGTAATTCCTCTTTTTTTAAACTTTACACTAAGCGAGGGGAAAAGAATAAATTGAAGGTTCGGAAAACGGGTGCGCAAAAGTTCTATCGAACTCTTATCGGCGGCAACAATAACGGTACAACCCTTTGCGAGTAACGACGCCATAATTGGAATTACGCGCGTAGAATGACCTAAGCCCCATCCTAAAGGGCATACCAAAATACGCTCGTTGCCGCTTACATTAATCATTACCCCGATACTTGAACCGGAATACCAAGCGCTCTAACCCTGTTTGCAATGGCCTCTAAATCGTCAATGGGTACTTTTTCAAGCGTTTCAACGGGTGTATCGCGTGCAATGGTATAAATCATTGCTTCCTTAGGCATAAGCCTTTTAACTATTGATAACCACTGTTCAATTTCTTTTACGGTCGTATTGTCCAGCGGCTTTCCCTTATAACTTCCTCTTACAAATAGGGTTTGCAAAATAAAGTTACCCTTAAATTGTTCCAGCTGCGTTACAACCTGTTCAACTGTTGTAGGCTTATGTGGATTATTAAGCAGCTGTAGCGTGCTATCGAAACCCGAGTCGAGTTTTAAAATGTTTTGGTCCACCTTAAGCAACGCATTAACCACGCTTTGCTTATGTAGCATAGATGAGTTCGATAGCACAGCCACCCTAGCCTGTGCAAAATACGTATCGCGCAACTCAATGGTATCGTTAATAATTCCCTCAAAATCAGGATGCAGGGTTGGCTCACCATTGCCTGCAAAAGTTATCACATCGAGCTTATCGCCATTCGCTTTCATACTCTCAAAGCGTTCAATCATCTTTTCTTTCACCTCGACCCTGCTGGGTAGTTTCTTACTATCAGAACTTTTAGTCCAACCACACTCGCAGTAAATGCAATCGAAACTACACACTTTTGAAGTGGTAGGCAAAAGATTTACGCCAAGCGAAACTCCTAGTCTTCGACTATGAACGGGGCCAAAAATAATTTCATCAAAAAGGAAAGTAGCCATATCAGTAATTGTAAGTGTGCAAAGGTATAAAATATTATTGCTTTGCAGGGTTGATGTTAAACACCAAAAAGATTATCAAAAAAATTGCTTAGGAGTATACGGGAATAAGTTTAGGGCTAAAAAACGCAAAAACCCACAGGTTGCATAGCCTGTTAAAAATTGCTAAAATTTCTGATTTGTTGGGTTTTTTATAGTTCTATAATTGCACACACAAATAGAAATACTATCTTAATTAGATACCATTGGTGTACGGTTAAAAAGAAATAGATTCCTCCCAACGGTCGGAATGACAGGAATCTAGACTAAACGTGGATGGAAGGGGCTTGGTTGGCGGCAAAGCCGCCAACCAAGCCCCTTCACAAAAACCAACAACCTGTCATTCAGAGCGGAACATAGTAAAGCGAAGAATCTATAATATAAAACGATGTTTTACCGTACAATAGTGATTATATATAAAAAGCAGCATTAATTTATGATAGTTTTATAATTGAAAAATCAGCTAAAATTATGAGAAAGTTAATTGCTTTCACTCTAATGCTTACAGCATTATCAACTGCATACAGTCAGAAAACAGGTAACTTCAGCTTATTTATTGAGAATGTATTCTCTCAGGGAGAGGTACTAAAAACGAACGACTTTGTTCGAGGGCTAAACCAAAAAGGAACCCCTATAAGTGACTTTACAGCCTCCGATACACGCATTGGCTGGCAAACAAAAGGAACACACCAGTGGCATCATTTGCATAATTTACCATACTACGGGATAGGTTTTTATAATAGCCTATTTTCGCACAAGGAGGAAATTGGCCATCCAACAGCTCTCTATTTCTTCTTCGGAGGCCCATTTTTAAGCAAACCAAAATCTTCATTCGATTACGAGTTTGGCTTTGGCTTAAGCTCCAACTGGAAACCATATGATGAGATAGATAATCCGTTTAATCTCGCCATCGGGTCATATATGAATGCTTTCATCGATTTAAAAATGGGGTACTCGTGGTATGTTGGTAAACATTTTAGTTTAAATGCGGGGCTTAGGCTAACCCATTTTTCCAACGGAGCGCTAAGGCATCCCAACTCTGGAATTAACCTCGCATCGCCATTTATAGGATTGCGGTATGATTTTATTTCAAGAGAAGATTTACTTAATTCTATTCCATCTCCTGAGCAGGAAGAACTTACAAACGAATTTAATATTAATATTGTGCTAGGTGAAAGGTCTGTAAAACACACCACCACACGTAATATAAAGAGCGTGTCTCTTAAAAGTGTTACGCTAGAATATCTAAAACCCACAAAAGGAGTTTTTAGGTATGGGTTTGGGTTGGATGTGGGTATAGACGAAAACAGATGGATTGCCGTAAATGAAGACAGTGTTACGCTGGCCCCACGAAAGGAGCAAATCTTTTTAGGCCTTGCACCTATCGGGCAGTTTAGGGCAAATCGCATAGCGTTACAAGCAGCTTTTGGATACGAAGTGATGAGCGGAGGTGTATTTGTTAAAAATCAATTTTACCAGCGGGTTGGCATACGGTACTACCTATCAAAACACCTATTTGCAGGCATTGCCATTAAAGCTACGAACTTTAGCAAGGCCGATTACATTGAGTGGAGCTTAGGATTTAGAGCGAAAGCTGGATAGTAGTTTTTAGAAATAGGTTTGTGCCTTTTGTTATCTTCCCGCTATAAAATTAGAGACAAATACTAGATTGATTAGAATCTTCCTTCAAAAAGATAAAAAAAATTACAACCTTTCAACAATATCTTCGTCTTACCTATGAATAAGAGAATTGCGGAATTTATAAAAATTCGTGATAATGAAAACGAAACTCAAAAAATGGTCGTCAATACTATGTATGCTCCTATTTGTGGTTGTTGGAGGATGCGATAAGGAGGACTATACGCTTCCCGTAAAATTCGACCTGAACTTTTCAATAAACAACGACCCCGTACTTGACGGCACTATTACAATTAGTGAAATTGGATTGGGCTTAAAATCCATTGATATTCAAGGCTACAGAGAGCAAGGCGACGATGTTTTTTTAACCAGAAATTTTGACGACCGAAGAAACGTTAAGCTAAAACTTACATCTACACGTACTACCGAATCATTTGATATTCCGCAGGGCACATATAACCCCATATCTTTCTCATACATCTTTCAGCCCGATGATGAGGAAGAAGATTTAATTGAGGATATCCGCGATTGGCTTAAAAACGTTGAAGCGGGAGACGACCTGGAAGAATTACAAGAAGAATTGGGCGAAATAATTGAAGATTACCTTGACGAGATAACGCCTTGCATTATGGTAAAAGGCACTTTCATAAGTAGCTTAAAAGCCCAACATATTGTTATGGTAATTAACAACCCTTTAACCTTAAAAATTCTTGGCAAAAACAAAAACGGGGGCTCGGAAGTAACCCTCGATAAGAGTTTTGCTAACAGCGGAAATCTTCAGTTTAACCCCACTTACTGGTTCCTTGCCATAACCCCAGAAATGCTTAACAACGCTACGGTTGGAATTATTGACGATGAAGAGTATATATTTCTGAGCAAGCACTTAAATAGCAATATTTACAGCGCCATTTATAACAGAATTGAAGAATCAACCACTTTAACAATAAACGAATAGGCATTTGCGCTATGGCTGCAAGTTCACGTGATGATGATTTAGTGCTGTTGAAGGGTTGCCTTGAGAATGACAGGAGGCTGCAGAAGCAGCTTTACCAAAAATACTTTAAGGCGATGTTTCAAATTTGCCTTTCGTATAGTGGCGATAGGGCCGAAGCAAAGGATATTATGCAGGATGCCTTCATAAAAGTATTTACTAACCTCGAAAATTTTAACTCCGCCAACTCGTTAGAGGGCTGGATTAGGCGCATAGTTACCAATACTGCTATAGACTATTTTAGGAAGAGGAAAAGACTTGTATTCCTTGATGAATTTCCCGATGAACCCGATGAGGAGGAACGGGGAACCTTCACGTTCCAAGAGCTTACAAACGATGTTATTCTATATCATATCAAAAAACTACCCGATGGGGCAAGGGTTGTATTTAACCTTTTTGCTGTTGAAGGGCTTAAGCATAAGGAGATTGCAGAAAAACTGAACATTTCCGAGGGTACCTCAAAATCGCAATACAAAAGAGCAAGAAATTTGTTAAGAAAATGGCTTTACGAATATGAACTCAGCAAGCAATGACAAGCGATAAGTTTGACATAGACTACAATAAGTGGCTCCGACAAGTTGAAGTTGGCGAGGATGACTCTGTATGGAACGAGATACAGGACGAGCTCGATTTAATTGAAACTTGGGATAATATTTCGGCACATCTCGATGTGGTTGCCCCGCAGAAAGGTCGGACCGTTTTTATGAAATACGCTAAAATTCTTGCCGCTGCTGCCGCTGTTATCGTACTAATGTTACTACCCATAAAGTACCTTATCGATGAGGATATTAAACCCACCACTATTTCGGAGCAGCGTACCGTGAAGAAAGAAGAAAACGAACTAAAACAAGACGTACTATCTACGCCCAAAGTGGATAAAAGCAATGCTCATACCACAGAGAAAAATGCTCCACCCACTTTAAATTCAAGCAAATCCACCTCAACCTATATTGCGGAAAATAGTATGACTGAATTTATTGAAACTAAAGATGTAGATGACGATGTTATAGATACAGTAAATAAAATAGTTATAGTTAACAAAATTACGCCCCTTCCCTTTAATTCGAATCTTCTTTTAGCCTCCAACAACGCTATTTTACCAGAAATTACCAAAACCCAAAACCCGATAAATTCAGACCCCAGCAAATCTTCGGGCTTCCACTTTCGGGTTTTAGAGGTAGGTTTGGTATATGGCTACAAAAACACTTGGCTGCTAAACCACGAAACATTTAATGGGCTTAACCCAACAAAACTAGGCAATACGCTACCAACTTTCCATCAAGATATTGGCGCTTCATCAACATTTGAGTTTAATAACCGACACCAATTGGGGGTTGAGTTCCTTTGGAAATCGGAAACAGGTCAAAATTATAAGCAGTACATAAACGCCAGTTTTGTTGACAAAAGCATCAATTTAAAATATTCAAAACTTCAAACTTTCTACTACTGGAATAGTAAAAAATTCCGAGGTCAGGCAATTCTTGGTGGCTACATTGCAAGGCTATCAATGGCCGAAGAGTTACAAGAAAAAGCCAGATTTAGTGTAGACAATAAATACACCAACCTCGACTATGGGTTAGTTGCAGGATACCAGTACAGTATTGCGCTCAGTAATGCAATTGTTATTAAGCCAAGCGTTAGGGTTACCTATAACCTTATGAACATTTTTAAGGGCGACGATATTATGCCAAGCCACTTTAAGAAAACCAAAAACCTAGCAGCCAGCTTCAACGTATCCCTATCGTATCGGTTTTTCAAATAAAATAAAAAATAAACCGCTTCCCATTACCACCATTTCAAAACCTTGCGTCTTACTAGTAGAAAACAAATATTTTACTAACTAAATTCTACTAATATGAAAACTGCGAATTTAACCAAGGCTCTGATAGTATTATCTCTAGCTGCACTTATATCATCCTGTACTAAGGATGAAAACGTGAACAAAACAGCTATTAGATTTCAATCAACCAACCAAACAGCTACCTCGGCAATCCAAAAGAGCGCCCTTGCCAATGGCGTAATTCTTGAAAGTTTTAAAATCAACATTTCCGAAATTGAAATTGAGTTTGATGAAAACGACCCAATGTTTGCGACCGATTCTATTGCAACTGATTACGAACTTAAGGGCCCCTTCGAAATTGACTTAATGAAGGATGGAAAAACTCTTGGGGAAACAATTGTAAAGAACGTAAACCTTCCCCTAGCTGCTTACGATGAGATTGAGTTTGAATTTGACAAGAACAATAACAAGGGTTCAGAAATGTACGGAAAATCTGTTATTATTACAGGCAGCATTGATGGAAAACCCTTTACTTTCTGGTCCGACGAGGAAATGGAGCTAGAAATTGAGTTTGATGAACTCGTTACTCTTGAAGATGCTAGCAGCGCGTTACTAACCGTATCGTTCGACCTAAACGCTTTGTTTAACCCCGCTTTGGGAGGCATTGATATTACATCTGCAAAGGATGGAAATGAGGATGGTAAAATTGAAATTAACCCTAGAGACCCCGATGGCAATAAAGAGTTGGCCAAAAGAATATACAAAAAACTTGAGCAAATTATTGAGGCTTTTGAAGACAAGTACGACAACTAGCTTTTAAGCCAAATCACAAAAAACAGGTTTGAGATAAATTCTTGAACCTGTTTTTTTTGTTACTAATGCCATAAATAATTAGCGAGTAAAAAATGCAGAGCATCTATAAAACTCACAACAAAAAATTAGCAGCGCTATGGCTATAATCCATTAATCCGAATTTGTTTTTAGAATATGGTGAAATCTTTTTTAAAGCAACCATCTTTCCCCTTCATAACAAGGTCAAATTTGACCATATTCAGACTTTCGCACAATTAAAGGGACAATGTATTACGCCAGTCGAACAACCCGGCTATCGTCTCTAATTGTGCCACTTTCGAAGTCGAAGGGCGTTATAAGATTTAACCCTGGCGATTTTCCTAGCTCAATGGTTCCAATATCACTATCGAGCCCAAGCGCCTTAGCACCATTTATTGTGGCCCAGCAAAGCACCTCGGCAAAGTTTAATTCGCTGAAAGAGGTAAGTATTTCCCTTAACTGCTCAAATATTGAAAGGGTATGCGATGAGGCTAAACTATCGGTACCTAGGGCTATTCTTAACCCCAACTCATTAAGCATTATAATATTCGGCAGGGTATTCTCAATGTAAATATTTGAGGTGGGGCACAGCACAAAGTATGCGTTACTAAAGTAAGTATTTAGCTCCCGAGCCTGCTCTCTGGTTAAAAATGTATTGTGAATAAAAAGGATTTTCGCCTCCTTGGGCAAATACTGCCTTACAATATCAATGGGGCGACCTTTGGGAACATCATAAAACGGCAAATCCCAATCTTTGTAATTCTGGGCAATTGGGCCCGACAAACTTTGGGTAAACTGCTCCTCAGCTTTGCTCTCGGCAAAATGTATTGAAATAATTTCGTTTCTGGTTAAACTCTCCGCAAGCTGCTCCCACAGTTTGGTTGATAGAGCGTAAACAGAATGGGGGGTTAAAAAGTTTTTCGAGCCTAGTAGCTGGCTAAGCTTCCTCTTTGTATCCATTGCCCTATCCATAACCTGCTGGGCTTTCTCGTTATCAAGTCCTAAAACTTCAACTAAATTTACAAAGCCTATTTGTGACTGCTGCTT
Organism: Bacteroidales bacterium; assembly: GCA_041656735.1. GTDB lineage: Bacteria > Bacteroidota > Bacteroidia > Bacteroidales > Tenuifilaceae > Perlabentimonas. Next base: position 67,756 of record JBBACY010000001.1, read on the forward strand.
AGCTGTATAACTGTGGGTTGTGTTACATATATCGGCTAGGGCAACCGTTCCTGTTCTACGAATCTCATCGAGGGCATTACAAATAGAATTTTCATCAGCATTAAGCCCTCGCAATCGTGAATTACGAATCTGATTTACAAAATCGGCAAGCCCTGTTTTGGGTTTTACCTGTTCTTTAAGCATCGATAGTTCGGTGTGGCAATGGGCATTAACAAACCCAGGCACAATTATGCCATTTCGAAACTCGGTGTGGGCATACTCTTTCTCCTGTCCTTTATGGTCAATTATCTCAACAATAACACCTTCATCATTAACGCCAATTACCCCATTTCTAATGGGCAATCCGGCATTTGTATACACATAGTTGGCTGAAAAACGACGCATACTATAAAATTTTACTCCCCTATACCCACGGGCTAAATTAGCAGGCCATTAAAACATTATAATGCTGATTGAAACCAGCGTAACCCCTATGCCAAAGCCTGCGTAAACTTGAGATGGGCTATGCGTATTAAGATGAAGCCTTGCCCACGCAACAATACCCGACAGCATAATTGAAAGAATTAGGTAGGGTAACTCGCTATACTGTATGTTATAAGTTAGGGCTAAAGTAAGTCCAACCAGCCCGCCAATACCTATCATATGAATACTTATCTTCCACCAAATAGAAATAACTAGGGCTGCTAACACAGCAAGCGTTGCGCCAAGCATAAACAGTGAAATTTCGCTAAGTATGGGCAACCGCATTAAGAAATAGAAAGAAAAAATATAGGGGATAAGAGTAAACAAAATGGGCAAAATCCGCTCGCGATGGGACTCCATTTGCAGGCTCTTTATAATGTTCATTTTGCGAAAAACAGGCAAAACCAGAATAGGCAGAACCAACGTATTAATGGCCACAACAGCCAGTAATACTCGTTTTGCCTGGAAAGGAATTTGCAGCATAACGTCTCCATTGGTTTGAAAAATTACGAGCAAACCATATACTGGCATAATTAGCGGATGCAACAAAACAGAAACGATACGAGCAATTAATTTAGCCATTTATTTACAATGCTTAGTTTAAAAAGCTGAAAGAAGCTACAAAAGCTCCTTCCGAAGTCTGGCAACTGGAATGTTAAGCTGCTCGCGATATTTTGCCACCGTTCTGCGTGCAATGGGGTACCCTTTCTCCTTGAGAATATCCATAAGTTTTTCATCGGTCAAGGGTTTTATTTTATCCTCGGCCTCAATGCATTCCTGCAAAATCTTCTTAATCTCTTTTGTTGATACCTCCTCGCCCGAATCGGTTTGCATACCCTCGCTAAAGAAATACTTAAGCGAGTAAATTCCAAAGTTTGTTTGTACGTACTTACTATTTGCAACCCTTGATATGGTTGATATGTCGAGGTTAGTAACCTCGGCAATATCTTTTAGTATCATTGGCCTCAGGTTCACATCATCACCCGTTAAAAAAAACTCTCGCTGATACTCAATTATAGCCTGCATAGTAAAAAGTAGGGTATTTTGCCGCTGCTTAATAGCGTCAATAAACCAACGTGCCGAGTCAATCTTTTGCTTAACAAAAGTTATGGCCTCTTTTTGCTGCTTGCTGGCATTGGATTTGTTCACAGCATACGACTCAATCATTTGCGAATACTCTCTACTAATTTTCAGGTCGGGCACATTGCGAGAGTTTAGGCTTAGCACCAGCTCCCCTTCAATCAGGTCAAGTATAAAGTCGGGTACAATATGAAATGAGGTGCGATTATGGGGGTCGTTAAAACTGCCACCTGGCTTGGGGTTAAGTTTTAGTATTTCGTCAATGGCCTCCTTAAGTTCATCGTCAATTAAGTTGAGGCGCGTTTGAATCTTATCATAATGCTTACGCGTAAACTCATCGAAATGGTGCTTCAAAATTTTTCGAGCAAGGGCAATCTGCGGAATCGTTTGGTCTTTATTTTCAATTTGAATTAGCAGGCACTCCTGTAAATCGCGGGCGCCAATTCCAATAGGGTCAAAATCCTGAATTAAGTAGAGTATTTGCTCTAACTCCTCCTCGGTTGCTTCAACACCCGCCGAAAAGGCCAAATCATCGGCAATGGCCGAAAGTTTACGACGTAGGTACCCGTCATCGTCAATATTTCCAATTATGTAAAGACCAAGGTTTTTGTCGCGCTCGCTTAGCACACGTAGTCCAAGCTGATTATTAAGGTGCTCGTGAAATGAAATACCTGTTGAGAAAGGAATCTCTTCGTTCTTATCATCTTTTGAGTAGTTGCTTGCCGATAGCCTGTACGACGGAACTTCCTCATCGTTCAGGTAATCCTCCAAGGAAAACTCCTCATCGTTCTGCTTCTCGTGTTCCTCGTTTTGCGCATCATCCTGGGTATGCTCGTCATCATAGTCAACCCCCTCTTCAAGGGTTGGATTATCCTCAAGTTCCTTTTTAATACGCTGCTCAAGCTGCATAGTGGGTATCTCCAGCAACTTTATTACCTGTATTTGCTGTGGCGATAACCTTTGTAAGAGTTTTTGTTGTAAACTTTGCTTAAGCATTTTTAAAAAATGTTAAATAGCTAAAATTCGCAATTGTGTGGCGTTCTGGGGAAGGGAATCACATCCCTAATATTAGCCATACCCGTAACAAAAAGCAGAAGCCTCTCGAATCCTAACCCAAACCCGCTATGTGGCGCTGTACCGAACTTGCGCGTTTCTAAATACCACCACATTTCATCCTTGGGAACGCCCATTTCGTCCATTCGCTGGGTAAGTTTCTCCAAGTTATCTTCACGCTGTGAGCCGCCAATTATTTCGCCAATCTTCGGAAATAGCACATCCATAGCCCGAACCGTTTTACCATCGTCGTTTTGTTTCATATAAAACGCCTTAATTTCGTTGGGATAGTTAGTAAGAATAACGGGCTTCTTAAAGTGCTTTTCAACTAGGTAGCGCTCGTGCTCACTTTGCAGGTCAACACCCCAAAAAACAGGGTACTCCCACTTCACGTCAACGCTTTCGAGTATTTTAATGGCCTCGGTATAGTCTAACCTTTCAAACTTCGTTTTGGCAACAAGTTTTAACCTCTCAATCAGCTCCTTATCCCACATTTTATTCAAAAACTCAAGGTCGTCTGCACAATGTTCGAGGGCATAATTAATAAGATATTTAAGAAACTCCTCGGCCAAATCCATATTGTCGGTTATATCGTAAAAGGCCATTTCGGGTTCAATCATCCAAAACTCGGCAAGGTGGCGGGGTGTATTCGAGTTCTCGGCACGGAAAGTTGGGCCAAAGGTATAAATTTCCGATAGCGCAAGTGCTCCTAGCTCGCCCTCAAGCTGTCCCGAAACGGTTAGGTGGGTCTCTTTTCCAAAGAAATCTTCTTCATAGTTAACTTTCCCATCCTCATTACGAGGGGTGTTCTCCATATCGAGCGTAGTAACCCTAAACATTGCGCCAGCCCCCTCGGCATCAGAAGATGTTATAACAGGAGTGTGCAGGTATACAAAGCCCTTATCATTGTAAAACTTATGAATGGCAAATGCCATAGCGTGACGAATACGAAGCACCGCTCCAAAGGTATTGGTACGAGGCCTTAGGTGTGCAATTTCTCGTAAAAACTCAAGGCTATGCCCCTTTTTTTGTAGCGGATACTGCAATGGGTCTGCCTCTCCATATATCTCTATTTTCTGCGCCTGTATCTCAACTGGCTGTTGTGCGCCTGGCGATTCAACTAATGTCCCATCAACTCTAATACAAGCACCGGTATTTATATGCTTTAAATACTCGTCGCCAAAAACGGCCACATCGGCCACTACCTGTATGCTATGAACTGTTGAACCATCGTTAAGAGCGATAAAAGCAACATTTTTATTACCTCGGCGGGTACGCACCCATCCTTTAGCTGTTACATTTGAGCCAACAACTCCGTTTTTTAAGAGTGCTGCAATTTTAGTTCGCGATTTAAGTGTCATATTTAAGTAAATTAGCAATTAACAAATTGATTTGCACGTATTCAATACGGGCAATGCACAAAAGTAACCATTTTTTAAGAAAAACAGTATTATCTCTCTCCTACGATTTGTACTTGTGAGTAGGATTATAAAACCCTACGAACCGTAATAGGTTGACAGGCGCCTTCGAAAAACCTTATCGTTGGCCTCATTTATGGTGGCAATAAACGCTTCAATCTTAGTGAATCGCTGCTCATACTCCTGACTCGATATTACATCCTGGTCCTGAAAAACTACATAATCAATTTTATAACCGCTCCTATCAAGGGTCATAGCAACAGCTGCTTTGTAGTCGTCAAAAATGATAATAGAGGGAAGGTTACTCTTACTATACAGAAGAATTGACGAGGTCACTCGTTGTTGTATATACTCTATCTGAGATATCCCTAAATATTTTGTTCCAAGCAGTAATCTAACCAAATCTATTTGTGCAATCTGCATACGCTTGCCCTGACTTGCTAGCATTTCATAATCTTTTTGTGAGGTCTCCAAAAAAAGATTCAGAAACTTACTAGGCACACCCTGCAAGTCTTTCATATCATTCTCACGCTTGCGTAGCTTGTACTCACGCTGGGCCAAATTTTGGTCGTAGGGTATGTAATTACTCCACTTTTTAGTCCGTTTATACGATTGGGTTACTGGTTTGGGTTTCCATTTCGACTGTGGCCGAATCATTATTGGGTCCGATAGTGATAAATGTTGCGATTCGATAGCGTAAACCAAACAGTTAACAAAATGAACATACCCACCGCCCAAAGTACCGTGAAGAGCCGACCATAAGGTGCTTGGTTGTTGCTTACTTACAGCAGAATCGGAAAGGCTCTGCTCTTCAATTTCCAGCTTACGGGTTTTAAGATGATTTATAAAATCTTCGTCGAGACTAACTGGATAAAAAGTAGCTGACTCGCTTTCGCTATCAAAAGAAAACTCATCGGTATGGTAAAGAGCCCTAACGTCCATAACGTAATTGGTATCGTTAGAGAGTTTTACGTGAAGGTTGTAGTCTCTTCCCCAACGCAACTCGCTAATCGACGGCATTTTCTGTTGCCCCATTGAAACCATTGAGCAAAGTAAAAGCACGTAAAGCCATATAAGTCTTTTTGTTATCATAATATGTAAAATTATATTTTCGTGTTTAAAGATACAAAAAGATAGTTAGCATTATGCGCTATTTTGCCCGAAATGGGAAAGGTATGCCTATGCCCTTTTGCTACAAACACATACGCAACCCAAAGTTAAATAGGCGAAAATAAAAATGGAAAATGAAGAAATGGCTCCTAATTGTTTATTAAGTTCTAGGTACCAACAGATACTACGGAAGCAGCTTTACACAAGCTTTTTAAGCAGCTCCTCCTTGTTGCCAAACAGATAATCGATGGGCGCAATTTCGGGCATAGTGTAGGCACCTGGTTGCTGACGCAATACAGCCCTGGCGCATGAAACCAACACTTGAGCCGTTAAAGCTGGATTATTTATCTTCATTCTGAACTCGAACTGCTGATTTTGAGTTTTACCCGAAACCCCTTTGTGCTCCAACAAAACGCCATGCCCCATATCCTGTAGCTGATTGACATCGGAAACGGGGATAACGTGGGTTTCATCTTTCAAAAAATAGCTGTCGGACTTTATCTCGGCAATCACTTTTTCGAGGCTAGCATCCTCTTCCAACTCAACATACACCATACGCCGATGGATACCCGTACCAGTGGGGATTGTAATAGAAAGAGCATTCTTAACTCCCTTCTTGCTTTTGGCAACCACCGAATGACCCATGCTCATACCTGGGCCAAAATTGGTGTAGGTTAACCCCTTTGGTGCCATAGTCAGCATTAATGTACGTATAACCGAGTCGGTTCCTGGGTCCCACCCAGCAGAAATTATCGCTTTGGAATTATGCTTCTTACCAGTTTCATCCAGCAGACTGCGTAATTTCAGCATCTCTTCGCCATGAATATCAAAACTATTTACTGTGGATATTCCCGCTTCCATATAAGCTTTTGCAACCTGTGGAATGGTTCGGGTGGGCGAACAGAGAATAGCTACATCCACCTCTCCCAATTCAGAGATATCGGTTACCACCTTAACGCCTTGTAATTCGATGGGAATATTTTTTGCTGAACCAACACGACGAACAACACCAACAAGCTGCATATCGGGTGCTGCCTGAATGGCCTCAACCGAGAATTTACCTATATTACCATAGCTCACTACAGCAACTTTAATCTTATTCATAACTTTTGTATTTGAAAGAATAGTTTTCACCTACAAATATTCAAAAAGTCTTTGACTTGTAGGGTATTTGTGGCTAATTTCTTTTGAAGTTTTTTGAGTTTAGCAGATTTTGGTTGTTGGGGAGAACGATATTTATGCCTTGAGTATAGTTTTTTTTGATTTGTTACTGTACGACAGTGTCATCGAAAACCTCAAACACCGAGCAGTTCGACAAAAGGGTTTGGGCTTGGCGTTTCCTCGCTTTCAGTGAGTTATTCACATCTGACCCTTTCAGGGTCGTGCTCGTTACGCAGAGTTGGCTGACGCGGGGTTATTCACATTTGACCCTTTCAGGGTCGGGCTCGTTACGCAGTGTTGGCTGACGCGGAGTTATTCATATTTGACCCCTTCAGGGTCGTGCTCGTTACGCAGTGTTGGCTGACGCGGGGTTATTCATATTTGACCCCTTCAGGGTCGGGCTCGTTAGGCAGTGTTGGCTGACGCGGGGTTATTCATATTTGACCCTTTCAGGGTCGGGCTCGTTTCGCAGTGTTGGTTGATGCGGAGTTATTCATATTTGACCCTTTCAGGGTCGGGCTCGTTACGCAGTGTTGGCTGACGCGGGGTTATTCACATTTGACCCCTTCAGGGTCGGACTCGTTTCGCAGAGTTGGCTGACGCGGGGTTATTCATATTTGACCCTTTCAGGGTCGGGCTCGTTACGCAGTGTTGGCTGACGCGGGGTTATTCACATTTGACCCTTTCAGGGTCGGGCTCGTTACGCAGAGTTGGCTGACGCGGGGTTATTCATATTTGACCCCTTCAGGGTCGGGCTCGTTTCGCAGTTTTGGCTGATGCGGGGTTATTCATATTTGACCCCTTCAGGGTCGGGATCGTTACGCAGAGTTGGCTGACGCAGGGTTATTCATATTTGACCCTTTCAGGGTCGGGCTCGTTACGCAGTTTTGGTTGATGCGAGTTTATTCACATTTGACCCTTTCAGGGTCGGGCTCGTTACGCAGTTTTGGCTGACGCGGGGTTATTCATATTTGACCCTTTCAGGGTCGGGCTAGTTACGCAGTGTTGGCTGACGCGGGGTTATTCATATTTGACCCCTTCAGGGTCGGGCTCGTTACGCAGTTTTGGTTGATGCGGGGTTATTCATATTTGACCCTTTCAGGGTCGGGATCGTTACGCAGAGTTGGCGCCATAATGCCTCTCTAGAACATCATAGAGCAACCACGAAGTGGTTAAACATGAATAACCACGAATAATTGCACTAGCAATTATCGTGGTATGACCAAGCCGTGGGGAGGGAACTCTGAAGGAGTTCAATATATTCAACATAAATATTTCTCATCAAATTCAACCCTGTGTTTTTTTAGTAGCCCTATATATTCTTTTCTGTAATTTACTTTTTTGTGGTGTTCAACCTGATTTTTTACATATTCTATCAAATTATCTTTAGCGGAAATGCTATAGGTAAATGCTCCATACCCATTCTGCCAACCATTAAACATGGGGAAAATCTTTTCCTGTTTTATAAAGCTCGATGTTGCAAGTTTTATATCCTTTATCAATTTCGCAGGAGCAATCATAGGGTTTATATGTGTAACAATATGCAGGTGGTCTTCTACACCGCCAATCCTGTATAAATGACAATTGTTTTTTTCAAATATTCCCCAAATATATCGGAACAACTGATCGCGCCCTGATTCTATTAGTGTTCTCTCCCTATTTTTCGTCGAAAATACTATTTGATAAAGAATTTGGGTGTATGTACTCATGGCAAGTAACTTTTAATTGATTCTTTTAAAGTTTAAAAATACATTTTTTTCTTTACTCGCTAGATAGTTTATTAAAATTCACTTCTTTTTAAGACACTGTTTTTCTAGTCTTGAAACTTCTTCACATTTGACCCTTTCAGGGTCGGGCTCGTTTCGCAGAATTGGCGCCATAATGCCTCTCCAGATTACACCTCTCTAGAACATCTTAGCGCAACCACGAATAATTGCGCTAGCAATTATCGTGGTATGACCAAGCCGTGGGAAGGGAACTCTGAAGGAGTTCAATATCATAAACTTACTTGCCAACGAAAACATTTAATGGGTAGGTACAGGTTAAACCATTGCTAAACACAAACGCTTTAACACTGGTTATAAAATGCAATACCATTAAAAACTACGCAATTTTTGGCACGAAGCACAAATAATGATAGCATTTAACTTGTGAGTATTAACTATCCCCTACCGGAATAAAAAATGTCACACAATTCTAATTATATAAAATAGAATTGGCTCGTTTACGTTTTTATTTGCTGCGAAAGCAAAAAAGGTTTACTTTTGCACACTCTATTCGGGTCCCATAGTTCAATGGATAGAATAGCGGTTTCCTAAACCGTAGATCCAAGTTCGATTCTTGGTGGGACTACTTTAAACCCCTGTAAATAAAAAACATTTACAGGGGTTTGTTGTTTTTTAAAGGGCAATACGGTATCCAAAACTTACAATTTAACACTAAATTATTGTGTGATATACTACATAAAAATCAGGTTCTACAATAGGTTAATAAATCTTTGTTCTATGCAAAGAGAAAAACATTGCTCTTGGTATTTATTGCGCAGGTTGCAACTCTATCGTATATTTGCTAACAGCATAAAGCGAGCAGCAGTTGACCAAAAAAATCTAAAATCTTCGAAATAAAAAACCCAAAAATTATTTACAATGAACGATTGGAAAGATAAGCTAAAGTTTGCCTATTCAACAAATCCAGACTATAAACCCGAGGAAGACAATGATATAAGCGAATCAATTAAACCTTCGCAACAAGTGCTAAAGGTGTGGATTGAGAAGAAGCATAGGGGTGGAAAACCCGTTTCAATAATTGAGGGTTTTGTTGGTGACGATAATGAGATGAAAGAGTTGGGGAAAATTATTAAATCTCGATGTGGCGTTGGTGGTACGGTAAAAGATGGAAATATTATAATACAAGGCGAGTTTCGCGATAGGATAGTATCTATACTGCACGAGCTAGGCTACAAAAACTCAAAAAAGGCTGGAGGATAATCTTTAGGTCATTAATTAACTTATAGTTAAATAGTCAAAGCTAACCAAACTGTTTAATTCCAAACATTACATTTATATACTGGAAAACATAAAATAAACAAATGAAAAAAATTCTCTCATTATACATACTGCTAGTCGTGGTATTAACTTCATTTGCAGGCGATACCCTAAAGATAATGCAATACAACCTACTGTATTACGATAAGATTTCCCAATGGTGCAGCGAAGCGAATAACAGTGTTGAGCGAAAAAACGAATACCTAAAAACAATTACCTCTCATTACAAACCCGATATATTTACGGTAAACGAAATGAATGGGAGTTCGCAAAGCACCGACAAATTATTGAACAATGTATTCAATACAAATGGTTTAAGTAATTACAAAAGAGCAGAATATACAGGATCATATATTGTAAATATGCTATACTACAACTCGGAGAAACTGGCGTTAAAATCACAATCGTATATTTTAACCTCGCCCCGAATTACCGATGTTTACCAACTTTACTATAAATCTGATAACCTACAAAATACCGATACTGTTTTCATAACCTGTATGGTAATGCATTTAAAAGCGGGGAACAACTCCAGCGATGCCTCAAAACGCGAAACCTCAAGCGAGCAGATTATGAGCTACATTCAGAATTATGGTATTAAGGGTAACGTGTTTTTAATGGGCGACTTTAACGTTTACACCTCATCCGAAAAGGCTTTTCAAAATTTTTTACAACCAACTAGCCCGGGAGTTCAACTTGTCGACCCAGTGAATGCGCTGGGAAAATGGCACGATAATGCCAACTTTTCTGCCTATCACACGCAATCAACCCATACCGAAAGTGGTTGCCCTTCGTCGGGTGGAATGGACGATCGGTTCGACTTTATTTTAGCCTCAAAGCCTGTTATGCAGGGAAGTATGGGAGTTATTTACGTAAATAATTCATACTGGGCCTTCGGGCAGGATGGAAATCGGCTTGACGGCTCGCTAATTGATGAACCAACAAACACATCCTTGCCTCCTGCTGTTATTAATGCGCTTTACAATATGTCCGACCATCTGCCTGTGGTAATGAGTATATACGCCGATACTGGACTGCTTTCTTCCTCAACGATAGATACCAATTCAACACAAATTATCGATTTTGTAAATCCTGTAAATGATTCTTTAACCCTTAGGTACAAAGGGCAGATGGATGCAAAAGTAAGTGTTTCGCTTATAAACCAAAATGGGTCGGTGGTGCTAAACTCCAAGACTGCTATGTCCCCAAACGGCACTTATTATTACAATGTACAAGGCCTTCCATCTGGGGTTTATATTCTAAAGGTAAAATCTAAACACATCAACTTTAGCAATAAAATTGTAAAACTTTAGTAATGCGGATTAAAACACTGCTGTTCATTCTATTACTTAGTGCATCGCAAGCATATTCGCAGTACTATACTAGTGGACAAGAACCGTCAAGTTTACGCTGGTACAAAATAGATAACCCAAACTTTCGATTAATCTACACGCAAGGCAACGATTCGCTTGCCTCCGTTTTTAACGATTACATAAACTCGTCGCTAAAAATTGTACCATTAACACTTAACCACACGCCATCAAAATTCCCTGTGGTTTTGCACGGCAACTCAATCCTTTCCAATGGGTTCGTTTCGTGGGCGCCAAAGCGAATGGAGGTAGTATCCAGTCACCCATTCGATGCATCTCCAACACCATGGCTTGAGCATTTAGCGTTACATGAGCTGCGGCATATAGTTCAGCTCCACAAAATGTATGGAAACAAGTATCGATTTGGAAATATTATACTGGGCCAGCAGGCCATAGGGCTTAAGTTGCTATTTACCCCGAGTTGGTTTCTCGAGGGCGATGCTGTTTATACCGAAACTGCCCTGTCGGAATGGGGTCGAGGGCAAAGCGCCTATTTTTTTCGTGACTATCTGGCTCACGTTGGCACAAATAACGGGTCAAAATATGAGTATGATAAATGGTTGCTGGGTTCTTTTAAGCATCATATACCCAATCACTACGAGTTTGGCTACCAAATGGTGGGCTACGTTAACCACAAGTACGGCAGCAAGGTATGGAGCGAAAGTTTAGAAGGCGTTTCAACGAAGCTATTCTTCATGCTACCATTTTATACGCGGCTAAAAAAACAAACGGGTTATACCGAAAAGGAACTGTTTATTCAGCTGCTAAGTTACAATGATTCAATTTGGGAAAGCATTAAAGTATCAAATGAAGAGAATAATAACATATCATTACTAGAGAGCAGTTTAGAAAATAATTATATTGAATATAAATATCCGTTTGTCTCAGCTAACAACACCTTGATTGCACTAAAGACCTCGATGGATAGAACACCCGCACTAGTAGAAGTTGATTTAGAAAGCAAAGTTGAAAAAACGCTGCATAGGCCTGGTTACATAACAAGCAGAGTCAGCTATAGTAAAGGTTTAATACTATGGAGTGAGTACAAGTCGCATGCACGCTGGGAAAACCAAAATTATTCGGAATTGTGGGTTTACAAAACCGACAAGCAAAAAGCGACCAGAATAACAACGGGTACACGATATTTTAATCCCATAGCATACAACGACTCAACAATTTTGACCATTGAAAACACGGCCAGCGGAAGGGATGTGATTGTGGCCCTATCGTACCAAGGAAAAGTACAACAAAAGGTTAACACTACCCCTGGATATGAGTTAATGGAAATTTGCAAAGGGCCCAACTCGTCCTTTTTTGCTCGTTATACCACAGCCGAGGGTGCTATGGTGCTAAAATACGATGCTCTTTCTGCAGTGCCCGATACCCTATTGGGCCCACACTTCTCCGATATTTCCAATTTGGCGTATGGCAATGGTTGGTTATACTTTACTCGGACAGATAATTATATTGAAAAAATATTTGCCGTTAATGTCAACACCAATAAGTTAATAACAGTATCTAGTTCAAGTTATGGTTTAGGAAATTTAAGCTACAATAATTATTTGGTAGCCTCAGCTTTTAACGCTCACGGTTCAACTCCTGTTAGGGTAAACTCTTCTGCAACAAAAGATATTGACACGTTCGAAAAAACAAAACCATATTATCCAATCGATTCAGCTTCTCTAAACGTTTCAAATAGTAAAACGATTATAGTAGGCAGAACAGACAATACTAAAACTTCTAGGTACTCTAATTTTAAGAATCTGTTTAACTTCCACAGCTGGGCACCAATCTATTTTGATCCCACCGATTTGCTTTCTCAAATAATTGAAATATACCCAGGGGCTACAATTCTTTCTCAAAATTTAACGGGCACTTTTGTTTCGAGCTTTGGATATTCATACAACGTAACACACGGCGTACATGCAAATATTGAATGGTTAAAATGGTATCCAAAAATAATGGCAAGCGTTAGCTACGGAAACCAGTTCAATACAGCTGTTGGGAATCCAAACTCGCTAGATATATTCTCGTCAACGCGCAAACCTCTGCTAAACGCACGATTACGAGTTGACATACCTTACTCCATATCATCAGGAAATATACTCTCAAAAATAAATTTAGGCGCTCAACTACTATATAACAACAATTGGCATTGGGACCATGCGAAAGACGGCTACCAAAAATGGCAAACAGGCGTTGCGCCCTACTTATCGTTTTATGCGTTAAGCCGAATGGCTACTCGGGATCTTCGACCTCGTCTGGGTTTTCAATTCTATGTTAGTAGGCTCGAGTCCGTTCTCGAACCGAAGATATTTGGTCCAATAACCCAAGCCCGATCGTTGGTTTATCTCCCCGGACTTGGCAGCAACCATAGCCTTCTTATCGGTATAAGTGCTCAATATCAAAAAGCAGCTCAGTATATACGCAGATTTCAGTATACAACAGCTCGCGGGTACGAAATTTCGCCAATAAAGAAGCATACTTTACTATCGGCCGACTACACCTTCCCTATTGTATATCCAGATTTAGCCATAGGTCCAGTTGCATATATTAAAAGATTATTTGGCAACGTATATAGCGATAACGCTTGGCAATCCTCATATATTTCTTCTAACCAAGGTATTGCATTGCAACAAAAAACGCTGCATTCTGTTGGTATTGAAATTGCAGCCGACATAAACTTTTTACGATCTCCATATCTTTTTAGAGTGGGCTACAGTGGAGGTTATAGGTTAGATAGTAACAATTTGCTAAGTAGTAATAACTTGTTTCATAGGCTCATTCTATCGTTAGATATAAATAGTATTACTGGGTATATTCCCTCAGCACACGCAATATACTTAAACAAAGGGTTAAGATAATTGCTTTAAAAACCTATTTATTATGACTATAAGCGAACAAAAAGTTGCTTTACGCAAGCATATTAGGGACCTAAAAAAACAGGCTAATGCCGAAGAAATGTTACGTGACTCGGATAGGATTTTCTCCAAAATTGAAAGTTTAGACGCTTTTAAAAAAGCTAAAACTGTTTTGGCTTACTGGTCGATGTCCGATGAAGTTTTTACTCACAATTTTGTAAAAAAATGGTATAAAGAGAAGCTATTCCTCTTACCATTAGTTGTTGGAGATGTGCTAGAGTTAAAGGTGTTTTCAGGAATGGATACTTTGGTTGTAGGGCCCTCTTTCGGTATTTTAGAACCCCGAAACGGAGCCAACTACCAAAACCAGCCCATTGATTTTGGCGTAATACCCGGTGTGGCTTTTGACACAGCCGGCAACAGAATGGGCCGTGGCAAGGGCTACTACGATAAACTTTTAAAAGAGAACCCAATGCTAAAGGCTGGAGTGTGCCTTAATCTTCAAATGGTTGAAAAAGTGCCTACCGATACGTTTGACATCCAAATGGATATGGTTATTACTCCTTAACTTACTGATTCACAATAAAAACTCGTTAATTCGTAAAAAAAAGTTTCTGAAAGTTATTTTGTCTCCAAAAGGCGTTTTCCAAGTATGGCCGCATAAAAATGCGGCCTTTGTTTTCTTTTAAAAATTAAAGTTGATAACTGCAAAAACCTAAACCCACATAGATGGAAACAAAGAAATTTACTCAATTCGGAGCATTCTCGGTAGCAATTATGTTACCGCTATTTTTATTGTTCCTCGTATTATTAGTCAATTCGGGGCTAGAGAATACAGTCAGTTTTTATTTCAATCTAGCGATGGCGCTAATCTTCCTAAGCTGTTTACTAATTTTTTATAAGATAACAATAGTAGTTGATAGCACCCATGTTTCGTTTAAGCTGGGCATAGGGCTAATTCGTAAAACTTATAGTTTTAATGACTTAAAGCAGTGTAAACCTGTTGTTAATTCACCATTGTACGGAATTGGCATTCGCGCAATATGGAATGGTTGGCTATATAACGTATCGGGTTTAAAATCAATTGAACTTCAATTTGTTAGCTCAAAGTCGGTGGTTAGGATAGGAACTAATAAACCCAATGAAATTAGTCAGCTAATTCAGTCGAGGATTAGCGGAGAAATTCCCAATTGTACAGAAGAAACCAAGACAAACAAGTGGGTAATTTCACTTTATGTTTTGGCGTTTCTCCTAATTTTTGCTCTAGCAGTATTTCCTGTTTGTCGAGAGACAAAAGTGCAGTTTAATGATACTGATTTTAAAATAAAAGGAGCGTATGGAGAAACCATTAAGTATTCCGATATTGAGCTAATCGACACAGTATCTACGCTTCCAAACATTGCCATAAGAACAAATGGGTACGCCTTGGGCAAGACCTTAATTGGAAACTTTAGAATGCAGGATAATACCAACGTAAAACTATTTATAAAAAAAGGAGGCGGACCCTACATTCTCATTAAATCGAAAGGGAATAAGCCTATCTATTTGAATTATAAAAGCAAGCAGAAAACGGTTAAACTATTTGAGGAGATAAAAAATAGGGAAATAGAGTAGTATTAGTATCAAAATAGTTACATCTCTTTGCTACGGCTATTTCACAAAGAATCACGAAGAAGATACAAAAGCTACGTCAACCATTGTCTTAACAAAGACTTCGCCAGCCTGAGCTACGCCGCCAAACTTCGACTTCGCTCAGTTTGACTATGGGGTTGCCTTGAATTGCTAGCCTTTCGTTA
The DNA here is from genome assembly GCA_041656735.1 of Bacteroidales bacterium. Taxonomy (GTDB): domain Bacteria; phylum Bacteroidota; class Bacteroidia; order Bacteroidales; family Tenuifilaceae; genus Perlabentimonas. The sequence continues at coordinate 83,111 of JBBACY010000001.1, forward strand.
TACCAACTCGTAGTCAGCCTGAGCAGTTTGCCCTGAGCGAAGCCAAAGCCGACAGCCTAAACTAAATGGTATTGACCGCACGACTCCCGGCGTGTGGAATGGAAATAAAACTAAAAATACGCCAAAATATCAATACAAAAAAAGGCTCAGAAAAATTTCCGAGCCTTTTTTGTATCTATCTATTTGAAAATACTATTTTGCTACTTTATCGCCATCGTAGGCCCACTTAATGTAGGTTGCGCCCCAAGTAAAACCTGCGCCAAACGTGGCAAGAATAACGTTATCGCCCTTACGCAGTTGCGATTCCCATTCCCACAAACAAAGCGGTAATGTTGCGCTAGTAGTATTACCATAACGCTCAATATTAATCATAACCTGCTCTTTTTTAATGCCCATACGTTTAGCTGTTGCCTCAATAATGCGCATATTAGCCTGGTGCGGAACAAGCCAAGCTAGCTGCTCGGGCTCAATATTATTCCGTTTCATAACTTCAACCGCAGTATCGGCCATATGCGATACGGCTGCCTTAAATACGGGTTGTCCCTCCTGATAAATAAAGTGCTGTCTATTGTCAATGGTTTCATGTGTTGGGGGATACATCGATCCGCCTGCCACCTGGTGCAAATGCTTACGCCCAGCCCCATCAACTTGCATAACAGAATCAATAACACCAAAACCATCGGTGTTTGGCTCTAGAAGTACTGCTCCAGCGCCATCGCCAAAAATAGGGCAAGTTTGCCTATCGGTATAATCGGTAATCGACGACATTTTGTCGGCACCAACTACCACAACTTTCTTGTGAGTTCCCGATTCAACATACTTTGATGCTGTAATAAGGGCGTAAAGAAAACTAGAGCAGCCTGCATTCATATCAAATCCAAAAGCGTTTTTAATACCACACTTGTCGCTTATGATATTTGCAGTTGCTGGAAAAAGCATATCGGGGGTAACTACCCCACAAATAAGCATATCAACCTCATCGGGATGAGTGTTTGTTTTGCGCAGCAAATCGTTAACTGCTTGAAAGGCCATATCGCTTGTACCCTTGCCCTCGCCTTTCAAAATTCTACGTTCTTTAATACCTATCCGAGTCATGATCCACTCATCGGTGGTATCAACCATCTGACTAATTTCCTGATTAGTAAGAATGTAATCAGGTGTGTAGCCAGCCACTCCGGTAATTGCAGCAGTAATTTTCCCCATTAGCTAAATGCTTCTTTAAATTTCTCGCAAACTCCGGTTTTTATAACCGTTTTGGTTTGCAAAATCATATTCATAATAGCCTTGGCGTTCGATACCCCATGGCCAATAATGACCGGGGAATTAACACCAAGGACGGGAGTTCCTCCATAATTTTCGAAATTGAACATTTCGAAAAAGGGGTCCGAAATATTTCTCTTTTTAATCAAATGGTAAAAAGCCTCAGCTTCCTTTAAAAGTACATTTCCCACAAAACCATCGCATACTATTACATCAGCTTTCGAGTCAGAAAAGAGCTCATTCCCCTCAACATTGCCCACAAAGTTATAATCTAACGAACCGTTCATCAACTCATGGGCGCTTTTAGTTACCAAGTTTCCCTTCTCCTCCTCTTCGCCTATATTTAACAGCCCAACCCTTGGTTTGTTTATGCCAAAAATTAGTTTAGCGTATATATTTCCCAGTATGCCATACTGATATAGCACATCAGGTCTGCAATCGGGGTTTAGCCCAACATCGAGAAGTAGGTTGAATTTATTTTCAGAAACAGGAATATAGCTTGCAATGGCAGGACGAATAATGCCTGGAACCGACTTTACGGTATACATTGTGCCTACCAGCATAGCGCCAGTATTACCTGCACTTGCAAATCCATCAATCTTTTGTTGAACTAGATGACGAAAGCCAACCGTAATGCTTGAGTCGGTTTTTTTTGCAAATGTTTTTGCAGGGTTCTCACCCATGCCAATTACTTCGGAACAGTGAACAACTTCAAATGTTGATTTATCAACATTTTCCTGATCCAAAATATTGTAAATCCTATCCTGATCTCCAAAAAGAACAATATGTTCTCCTGGCAACAATTGTTTCTGAGCCTCAATGGCTCCTTTTACAATTGCATCAGGTGCGAAGTCGCCACCCATTGCATCTACTCCAATTTTCATAAACGCTGATTTTGGATTGCTGAAATGGGACTATCTATTATATAATTATGCTGATACAGTTTTCTCAATAGCTAGCTTGCCACGATAAAACCCACAATCGGGACAAACCCTGTGATATTGTACTGTAATGCCGCAATTTGAGCAGGTTGACAAAGTTGGAGTCTCTGCTTTATAGTGAGTCCTGCGCTTGTTTTTCCTCTGCTTCGAAATTCTACTCTTTGGATGTGCCATTTTGGTAATTATTTATTGTTCCTAAAATTTTAATTATCTCTAAGTGTTATAAAATATCTTTCAGTTTATCCCAACGTGAATCTGTTTTTGGTTCTTCTGGCTTGCTTTCCTCGGGGCTACTCGATAACATATTTAACTTTTGGAGCATCTCCTTGTCGCAACCATCTTGCGATGTACCCAGCATACCGTGATATCGCTGTATAGGTATGCTCAAACAAATACTCTCGTATATATACTGCGCCAAAAACACCTCATGGTCATTGCTACTCAAAAACCAAATATCATCGTCGGTTTCCTCATCTTCAATTGAATCGCTAATACGAACTACAAGTTTTCCTTCGTAGTTAGTTGGTATCATGAACGGCTCTAAGCATCTGTCGCACTGTACCTCAACACTGCCCTCAATTAGTATATTAAACTCTAGCATGTTGGGATGCTTGTCGAGTTCAACCTCAACCTCAAGATTTCCATTTGAAATCTCACTACCCTCAAATTGTTCAAAAAACTCTTTGTCCACATCAAAATTGAAGATGTGTTTTCCTGTCCCAAGTCCCTTAAAATGAACAGTATATTTATTTAATTTTGTGTTCATCAGCATAAAAAAAACATCTTGCAAAGGTAATTATAATTCTTAAAACACAAAATATGTTCTCTTAAACTACCGTTATTGGGCAGAATAATATTGTGCTGCTATTTGTTTTGACGTTTTCTATCGTGTTCGTTCAAAAGAATTTTACGTATACGCATCGACTTTGGGGTAACCTCAACGTACTCGTCGCCCTGAATATACTCAAGCGCTTCTTCCAAACTAAACTTAATTGGCGGAGCTAGAATCGCTTTGTCATCGGTACCCGATGCGCGCATATTGGTTAATTTTTTCGATTTTGTTACGTTAATCACCAAGTCGCCAGGCCTGGTATTCTCGCCTACTACCTGACCAACATATACCTCTTCGTGCGAATCGATAAAATATCGACCGCGATCCTGAAGTTTATTAAGTGCGTAAGCATACGATGTACCGCCTTCCATAGCTATTAATGAACCATTTTGTCGGGTTTCAATTGGCCCTCTAAATGGTTCGAATGCTTTAAAACGATGAGCGATAACGGCTTCACCTGCAGTGGCAGTTAGCAAAATATTTCGCAACCCTATTATTCCTCGGGCGGGTATCTCAAACTCAAGATGCACCCTATCAGAGCGTCTTTCCATAATAAGCAAATTCCCCTTGCGCTGGGTTACATGCTCAATGGCTTTACCCGATACATTATCCGGAAGGTCGATGGTGAGTACCTCAATGGGTTCGCATTTTTCACCGTCCACCATCTTTATTATAACCTGTGGTTGCCCAACCTGAAGTTCGTATCCTTCGCGACGCATCGTTTCAATAAGTACCGACAAGTGCAATACACCCCGACCAAAAACAATGAATGCGTCGGCAGTATCGCCTTGTTTAACTTTGAGTGCAAGGTTTTTCTCAAGCTCTTTGTTGAGTCTATTCCTAAGGTGGTGCGAGGTTACAAATTTACCGTCTTTGCCAAAAAAGGGCGAATCGTTTATGGTAAATAGCATACTCATAGTAGGCTCATCAACAGCAATAGACGCAAGTCCCTCGGGGTGCTCAATATCTGTAATGGTATCTCCAATATCAAATCCTTCAATACCAACCAGTGCGCAAATATCTCCTGTTTGTACCGTTTCAACCTTTAGTTTACCAAGGCCTTCAAAGGTAAGCAACTCTTTAATTTTACTTTTTATAAGCTTGCCGCTGGGTTTTAGTAAAGCAACGTTTTGGCCAACCCTTAGCTGCCCTCTATGTAGTTTGCCAATGGCTATTCGGCCTACATACGACGAGTAATCGAGCGATGTTATAAGCATTTGGGGTAAACCTTCATTCACTTTGGGCTTGGGAATGTACTCAAGTATTGCATCAAAAACGGCTGTGATATTGTCGGTAGGTGTTCGCCAGTCGGTAGACATCCATCCATTTTTTGCACTACCATAAAGCGTTGGAAAATTTAGCTGATCCTCCGAAGCTCCCAGGTTAAACATTAAGTCAAAAACCTGCTCCTGAACCTCTTCGGGTCTACAGTTTGGCTTATCAACTTTATTAATAACCACAATGGGTTTAAGTCCTAGCGCTAAAGCTTTCTGCATAACAAAGCGTGTTTGCGGCATGGTACCCTCAAACGCATCAACAAGAAGCAAAACCCCATCGGTCATATTAAGAACTCGCTCTACCTCGCCTCCAAAATCGGAGTGACCAGGGGTATCAATTATATTAATTTTCACACCTTTATAGCTAACCGATACGTTTTTTGAAAGTATGGTTATTCCGCGCTCACGTTCAAGGTCGTTATTGTCGAGTATAAGTTCTCCCGGTCTTTCGTGCTCTTTATAAAGATTACTATGGAAAATCATTTTATCAACCATGGTAGTTTTTCCGTGGTCAACATGCGCTATGATAGCGATATTTCGAATGTTTGGCATTTACCTAATTTTTGGGGGTGCAAAGGTAGTGTTAATTTTTTGTGTTGCACGTAATTTTGAATTAACTTTTCAAAATTATTTGTTCTAAAACAGCATGTTACAACAATAGGGTAACCTTTTTGTGTACTTAGTTAATTCATTGTGTACTGAATGGCCTATCAAGCTATTGAATAAATTACCTCATACAGTCAACATATTTTAAAAGCGACAAAATTTGAATGACAAGTTTGTTTTAACATTCTTTTATATTGAAAAAACCCTTTAAAAAACCGAAATACTGACGAATAGGCTAAAAATAACTATTTTAGCTTCGTGAAATTATCGAATATTACTCGTTATTAAATAACCTAATAGTACCCTAAATGAAGAGTTTTAAGCAATTGAATGTAATTGTTGGCTGGCTGGTTTTTGCAATAGCAGCCATTGTTTACCTGTCAACTATGGAGTCGTCGGCTAGCTTTTGGGATTGTAGCGAACGCATAACAGCCGCCTATAAGCTTGAAGTGCCCCATCCTCCCGGAGCTCCTTTTTTTATGCTTATGGCCAATTTTTTCACAACCTTTGCGCCTAACCCTACCTCGGTTGCCATACTAATCAACTCTATGTCGGCATTGGCCTCTGCCTTTACCATCCTATTCTTATTCTGGTCAATTACCCACTTGGCACGAAGGCTTACAAATAATCGGGATGAAAATATTGCGTTACCTCAAACTATAGCCATACTCGGAAGCGGATTTATTGGCGCTTTGGCCTACGCATTTACCGACAGTTTCTGGTTTATATCGGCCGAAGCCGAGGCTTACGCAACCTCTTCGTTATTTACGGCAATCGTTTTTTGGGCCATTTTAAAATGGGAAGATGTGGCCGACAAGCCTTTTGCAAACAAATGGTTGCTACTTATTGCCTACATTATGGGGTTGTCGATTGGGGTTCACTTGCTTAATTTACTTACTATCCCGGCCATTGTTTTTGTTTATTACTTCAAAAAATATAAAACAACCCCTTGGGGTATCGTTGCCGCTTTGGTCACATCGGTAGCGTTGTTAGGGGGTATAATGTATATAATTATTCCGGGTATTATATCGCTGGCATCAAAGTTTGAACTTCTTTTTGTTAACGTTTTTAAAATGCCCTACAATAGCGGGGTTATAATATTTATACTAACGCTTGCGACGGTTATTCCTTACATTCTTTGGATAACATATAAGAAGAAGAAGGTTTTATTGCACGCCCTTATTTTGGGTTTAACCGTTATTACCATTGGCTACTCTTCATACGCATTGCTTGTTATTAGAGCCAATGCCAATCCGCCAATGAATCAAAACAATCCATCGTCTGTTTTCTCGTTACTTCACTACCTTAACCGTGAGCAGTATGGGTCTAGACCCTTAGTATCTGGGCAGTATTACAATGCACCTATAACTAATAGCAAAAACAAGAATACCTACATTAAGAAAAATGGTAAGTACGAAGAAACCTACCTTAAAACTGTATACGAATACGATGAGCGTTTCGAAGGGTTTTTCCCCCGAATGTGGAGCTGGCAACCTGACCATATTAATGAGTATAAAAAGTGGGGCAAAGTAACCGGGCGGCCCGTACGACTGACTAATCCAAACGGAGAACAAGAAGTTAGGCGGGTTCCAACTTTTGGTGAAAATTTGACGTTTTTATTTAGTTACCAGATGGGACATATGTACTGGCGCTACTTTATGTGGAATTTTGTGGGTAAACAGAATGATATACAAGGGCACGGCGACTTAATGAACGGTAACTGGATAACCGGAATAAAATCGCTTGATGCCATTCGACTAGGGAATCAGGATAAGCTTACAAGTGAAATGCTGAACAACTCTTCGCGCAACGTATACTTTATGTTACCACTTATCTTGGGTTTGCTAGGCTTGGTGTATCAAGTTTCACGCGATTCTAAAAACTTCTGGGTAGTTACCCTACTATTTGTTTTAACGGGCCTTGCCATTGTAGTATACCTAAATCAAACCCCGCTTCAACCGCGTGAACGCGATTATTCCTATGTGGGTTCATTCTACGCTTTCTCAATATGGATAGGTTTGGGTGTTATGGCCATTTACGAAGGCTTAAAACGATACTCGAAGGGAGTGGTAGCTGCAACCCTAGCGGTACTGGTTTGTGTGCCTGTTCCCGCCCTACTGGCATCCGAAAATTGGGCTGACCATAACCGGTCGGGACGATACATTGCCCGTGATTTTGCCTATAATTACCTAAATACGTGCGATGAGAATGCTATTCTTTTTACCAATGGCGACAACGACACTTTCCCTCTGTGGTATGCGCAGGAGGTAGAGGGAATTAGAACCGATGTTCGTATTGTTAACCTAAGCTTACTGGGCACCGATTGGTACACCGAGCAAATGAAATGGAAAGCGAATCTATCAGAGCCTGTACCAATAGCTATGGATTTCGACAAATTTGTACAAGGCACTAGGGATGTAATATACATAACGGACAGACTAGACACCCCTATTGAACTTAAGCAGGCGGTTAACTTTGTAGCGAGCGATAACCCCCAAACCAGGCGTCGTGGTAACGATGGTGATATGATTGACTTCCTTCCGTCGAAACATCTAAAAATAACCGTTGATAAGGAGAAGGTGCTGGCCAGTGGGGTTGTTAAGCCCGAGGATGCTCATTTAATTGTTGATGAGATTGTTTGGACCCTTGAAAAGGATTACCTACAGAAGAATGAGCTGATGATTCTGGAAATTTTAGCCAACAACAACTGGGAACGCCCCATTTACTTCGTTTCAACAGGTGGCGACTCTGACATAGGGCTGTCGGAGTATTTACAGCACGAAGGGTTCGCCTATAAATTTGTGCCAATTAAAACAACCGCACCCAACTATCTGTCGGTTGGAAGGCTAAACATCGATAAACTTTACGATAACTATATGAACAAGTTTATGTGGGGCGGTATTGACAAGCCTAACGTTATGGTTGACCATAACGTGCAACGCACAATGCTTGTTCTCCGATTACGCAGTAACTTTAGTCGCCTGGCTGAGGAGCTTATTGAAATGAATAGGGTTGATTCGGCTGTAAAAGTGCTTGATAGGATAGTTGAGTTGCTTCCGCAGGACAAGTTCCCCTATGAGTTTTTTACCCTAGGCATTATTGATGGTTACTATTTGGCCAATGAAACCGATAAGGCTAATAATCTTTTAACTAGTTACGCCAATACTACGCTCGAAAATTTAGAATACTTATTTAGCCTAGAACCTAGGTATGCAAATATTTTAGGGTACGATATTGAGCTAAATTTACAAGTTATGCAAGAACTTATTTCGGCAACCGAACGGTTTGGTCAAAAAGACTTAAAAAGAAAGTATGAACCTACGTTTAATAATTACTTAACAATGTTTTACCAACGCGGGCGTTAATACTGTACAACATTTTATAAAAGACTAAGAGCCTCAGCCATTATAAAAATGCCTGAGGCTCTTTTCTTTTGATTATTTTAACCAAAAGCAACACGAATCAACACAATATTATAAAAATAGTTGGGCAACGCCTCGTAAAACATATAATGTGGTTAACCTGCCCTTACAGGGCGTAATTTTTATGTTTTATGCAATTACCCAAGGCGTGCCTTGGGCTATGATAAGTTGCCACTTCGTGGCGAAAGCCCATTCTCATTTTCCGTTCGGGCTGAAAGCCCAATTCAATCCAGCCCGAGGCAACGCCTCGCGATATATGTATTGGTATGGTTTTGCGCCCTGAAAGGGCAGGTTAAAGTAGAATGACCTTTTTGATTGGGTGCAACCAAATACGATATGTACAACTTAGGCGCAGCCTAAGCCAAACGAGGTCAAAAACAAGAGTAAAAACACCCTGCAAGCCGTTTTAAACCTTTATAACATTACAAAGTTGCGTGTTGATATAAAAGAGCCCCAGCCATTTAACAATGGCTGGGGCTCTTAAATTATAACTATATAAATTAAAAACTTATTAACCTTAAACCAATGGTAAACGGATTAAGCTCATCGCCCTTATTCTCTTCAAACATAGGTGTTACGTAGTAGTTTGCAAACAGGCTAATATTATCAAATCCTATGCGAGCGGTAAAGCCATATCTAAAAGGGTTCATATTAAAATCATCAGTAATTCTATCTTTCCCTTTTAGGTTCCCTTTGTAAAAAACCTTAGTTTTTGAATGTATCCGAACCCCGCCAATAACACCTGCCGATATATAAAATCGATTACCCCAATGGCCCGTAGGAATTTGAAACTCCAAAAGTATGGGTGCTACTATATGAATTGTGTGAAGGGAAGACCTAGTAACATTCATATTGGGATTGTCAACATAGCTATAATCGGCTACTGTTATACCATTTTCAACCTTTATGGTGTTTTTCTTTCGGAAATGGTAGTTATTGAATTCAACTCCTAAACCTGTAACCAGGCCAACCTTGTCCGTGCCAAAACCCATACTATACTGCACCGGATTAATGTTAAAGTTCCACGAACGTGCTTGGTTAATTTCAAAATACCTAAGGTCGCCCTGCATATTCATTGAGTGCGATGGGTCCATAACCCCGTTAAAGCCCCACTCAAAACCAGACCAATTACCCGTAAACCTTCTTTTATAAACGTATCTGTAATTCCTGTCCTTGTCCGAATCGAAAGTATGCTTGTTTCTACTATTGGGTACCTCAATACTTGTCTTTTCGCCATTTTCGATAATGATAATTCTCTTACTCCCTACTCTAATATGAGTGGTATCATTACGATTAGAACCAAACTCTTTATCCAAATCAACATTATAAAGGGTATCTGCTTTATTAAACATCCCATGAACTATGGCAGTGTCTGTTGTAAATTCTGTAATGGAGTCGTTTCGCTCTAATTTGCGCAACTTTTCAATCCCATTTTCTTGCGAATTGCCATAGGTAGCACAAAGCAAAATTAGTAGTGTTGTGGTTAGTAATTTCATAATATTTAGTTTTTTGTATGTTTGATGGTATGACGGGGGACGCTTGCGAAATGTTACAGCGGTTTGTTAACTTATGGTAATTTAATCTGGTAATTCCCTTTGTGAAAGCCTGATAGGTGTGAATTATTATCGTTCGTGTTTTACTGGTACCGATACAGCAAAAAATCGGGAGCTAAAATTAATTTTTTTAATGTAGCCATTCACATCAGTTTCTTTTGTTAAACTTATATCCCTTTCCGAAAGTCTTGCTAGCCTGTTAACGCCCATCTGGGCCAGTTCAAAAAGGCCAAACGATCGATTTCCAGATGAGGATTGCTTGCTAATTTCTGCAGCACTTTTATTTAAAGCTAGTAACTCATTATAATTTTTATAAATATGATTATCTGAATTATACAATATACTAGTTAACTCAATACTTGAAAGTTTTGCTATTGTAATGTCTTGTCTAGGTTCTTTGAGTTCAGAGTTATCTTCAACCTGCTCCGGAGTAGTAACATTAGCACTTATAGGTAAAGGCTTACTTGTACCTAAAGCTTTAATATCGATGTCAACCTTGGTTTCTGGTAAGCTAATTTTCTTAATTGAAATAGGGTTTAATAGAATGGTATTTTCTGGCTGCGTGCGGATGTTACTAGCCATCTGTAACGGCGAATGTTCAAAGGTTTTAGGTAGAAAGAACAGTATGCCCAGCAAAATGGCAGCCGAAGCAGCAGCGGTGCTAACAAAACCTATTAAATGTCTGTACGATAGGTTTAGAAAACCATAACGCTTTAGCGCTACCTTTTTTGCATAACGAATGCTCGTATCAGGAATAAGCTTCGTTTTTTGGAAAAGCACGTACGATTCTGTCTCAACAACACTATGCTTTAGCACAGTTTCAAGCTCTTGCGTCTCTAAAGTTGTAATATCATTCTCAAGTTTAGCAATGCACAGGTAATCGAAGCGACTCTCGATACCGCTAGGCATAGCACCTTTATAAACAGAATGCTTATTGGGATAGTGTGTGTTAGTTGGTTCAAGAACTGCAGATTGAAGACCATTAAGTTCCTCGGCAAGAGCAGGATTATTTGCTAAAAAACGGCGTAACTCCTCCTCCTTCGAAGGCGACAAAGTGCCATCGATAAAATCGATAAAGTAGGTTTCGTAGTTTTCGCTGTTAATATGCATAGCTATATTACTGTTTCTAGGTGTCCGATGTATTGTTTTAAGGTAAGGCGTGCTCTGTAAATATATACCTTTACCTGCGATTCATTCAGCCCTGTAATCTCCTCAATTTCTTGGTACGAATAACCTTCATAATCTCTCAGAAGAATAACCGAACGTTGTATTTCGGGTAACTTTTTAAGCGCCTCATGAAGAATTTCCTGCAAATCGCTATACTGCGTTCCTGTGGTTAACGGCTCTGCCACAACATTCTCAATTGTGGTAATACGTTTGCCTAATCTAATTGAATCAATACTTGCATGGTAAGCCGAGGTAAAAAGGTACGATTTGGCTTTAGCATAATCTACCGTCTCGTGCTTAACCCATAACCGCTCAAAGCAATCCTGCACAACATCGTTCGCACTATCAATATCGATTAGCATTTTTAAAGCGAATCGATACAATCCGTCGGCAAATTTATCAACGCATATATTATATTCCTTGGCGGTCATTCAAATAGATAGAAAATTCGGTAATAGGACGAAGTTACATCTAAAAAGTTACAGCAAATAAAAGAATTCCAAATAACACTAAGTAATCACATATCAATTTAGTTTTATTAAGGCTGTCGGCTATAATAAAATAGTGAGTTACTTCTTATAAACAAAAACGATGTTGAAGCAACTATAATCATCAAAAAAAATTGAACAAAAAGGGAACCAACCTGATTAATAATTGTTTTAAAAACAGAGATATTAAACTGAAAATTATTAAGATTGTAGATTAGTTCAAAGAATGTACCATAGATTTAACACCCTTGTTAACGATTTTAACATTTACGTGTGTGATTACTCTATGCATATTCAGAACAGTAGTTAAAAAACTAAAAACAGGTATATGAAAAGATTAATTTTAGCTGTAATTGCTTCAACAATTCTTTTAGGTTGCAGTAACTTAGTAAGTGATAGCAAGCATAATATGGAGCAAGAGAATTTAACGCTTGCTACCATATGGTACCAAAACTCGCCCGAGGTAAAAGCATTGTACTACCAAGGGTTTAATATTGCCAAAGAGAGGGTTCTGGAATTTAAGCAAACAGAAAGCGTAAAGCCAAAAGCGGTTGTTGTTGACATAGATGAAACGATGGTAGACAATAGCTCCTTTCAAGGGAAAATGATTAAAACCGGTAAGCCTTTTACCCCGGAGATGTGGAGCGAATGGGTTTCACTCGAAAAAGCGGAGGCGCTTCCCGGCGCGGTTGAGTTCTCACAGTTCTGCAAAGCAGAAGGAGTTGAAGTGATATACCTAAGCAACCGCACGCTCGATGAGCTGGATGCTACCATGCGAAATATGCAAAAGTTGGGTTTTGCGTTTATAAACCTCGAAAATTTTTACTTAAAGGATGAAACAAGTAAAAAGGAAAATCGGCGAGAGCAAGTTGCAGAAAAATTTGAAATTATTCTATTACTGGGAGATAACCTAAACGATTTTGCCGAGGTTTTTGAGAACCGTACCAACAATTGGGGCGTATCAATAGTTGATGAGCAGCGCGAGCAGTTTGGCCGTAGGTTTATTGCTTTTCCAAACCCAATGTATGGCGATTGGGAAAAGAATATATACAACTACGAGCGTGTAGAAAACGAAAAAACTCGCTTTACCCTCCGACGCGGAACCGTAAAATCATTTTAATAGAATCCTTAAAATCTACTAATATTTAAGCTTTCGCAACCTCGAATTAATGTAAAACTCTGCCTAACTCACAGGCAGGTTATAATAGTTATATTTGCACCAAACTTTAAAAAATGAGAATCAATTCGTCAGATATTGAAATAATGTCGCCAGCCGGCAACTTTGAGTCGTTAATGGCCGCAATACAAGGCGGTGCCAATTCGGTTTACTTCGGTGTTGGGCATCTTAATATGCGAGCCAGGTCAAGCATTAACTTTACGGCCAACGATTTGTCGAAAATAGTAGAAATATGCTCCGAGAAAAACGTAAAAACCTACCTCACGGTTAATACCGTACTATACGACCACGACCTGCCAGCAATGCGAAAAACCATTGATGCGGCAGCCGCAGCAGGGGTAACAGCAGTAATAGTGTCCGACCAATCGGCAATAAGTTATGCACGTGAACAAAAAGTTGAAGTGCACCTATCTACTCAACTAAATATCAGCAATACCGAGTCGTTAAAATTTTACTCGCAGTGGGCCGATGTGGCCGTTTTGGCACGCGAACTTACGCTTGACCAAGTGGCTGCAATTGCCCGAAATATCGACGAACAGAATATAGTAGGTCCATCGGGTAAAAAAATTCAGGTTGAAATTTTTGCACACGGAGCGCTATGTATGGCTGTTTCGGGCAAATGCTATATGAGTTTACATCAGGCAAACTCATCGGCAAATCGTGGGGCTTGCCTGCAAATTTGTCGACGTTCATACACTTTAACTGATAATGAAACTGGCGACCAGTTAGAAGTTGACAATGAATACATTATGTCGCCCAAAGATTTGTGCACCATTGGGTTTTTAAATAAGGTTATTGATTCCGGCGTTAGGGTGCTCAAACTTGAAGGAAGAGCGCGCAGTCCGGAGTACGTTAAAACCGTAACCCAATGCTATCGCGAAGCGGTAGAAGCCATTGCCGATGGCACATACACGCAGGAAAAGATTGACGATTGGACAGTGCGCCTTTCAAAAGTATTTAACCGTGGATTTTGGGATGGCTATTACCTTGGGCAAAGGTTGGGCGAATGGAGCCACCATTACGGCAGCGTGGCCACAGAGAGAAAGGTATATGTTGGCAAAATTACGAACTATTACTCGAATCTAGGTGTGGCTGAACTTAAAGCCGAAGCGAGCGAACTTATTAAAAACGATAAAGTGCTGATTATTGGGCCAACAACAGGAGTAGTTGAACTAACGGTTGAAGATATAAGGATTGATGACAAGTCCGTGGAACAATGCCCAAAGGGAATAAAATGCTCCTTTGAGCTACCCAATTTGGTAAGAAGAAACGATAAGTTGTATCGGATTGTTGAGTTGGAACCCAAGAGCTGATTGGCTAAATTCACGCTTGAATAGAACCAAAGTACCCGGTACAAGAAATCCTTTAAACCTAATTTTGAGGCACACAAACTTTATTTACAGGGCTTAAAAATGTACCCAGCGATTTTGCCAAAACTATGGCAACCGGAATGCCGACTATTGAAAAGAATAAACCAACTATTTGGCATATGGTTATAATTGCCAAGACAAGTCCGATTGGAAAATATAATATGCTAACAATAATACCGTAAGCCTGCCAAAGCCTGTTTTGCCTCCTATTTAGCGTATTTCGACTTACCATTTTCCTTGAAAACGGCGTTAGCAAAAACTGCGATAGCTGTATCAATCCTAGTCCAATGGGAGCTGCAACAATTGTTAGAGTTAGAATTCCTCCAACTATAAATGTCCAGAATGCGGTAACAAACCCTAAAAAGGGGATATGCCATATAATGTTTGCCAGTGTACGCATAACTACTGCTACTTATTAATTTCAACTAGTAAAATACCTGTCTTCCTATCCAAACCCATTATGGGGTTCACAATGTAAAAAGTACTTCCCTTATCAATTACCACAATAGATGAAGCGTTAACAACCTCTTTATCATCAATTAAAGTATCGTTATCTATTTTATTTGTTGAAATAATTATGCTGCCATCCTCGGGCTTAATTAGAGCTATACGCACAATATCATCGGTTTGTAAGTAGTTAATAAACAAGGTTTCAACCTGATCAATATTGTTGCGGTTGAGCTCACTTCTAACGGCCCAACTAAATATTCGAACATTATTTTGCCTATAGTTTAAGCTAAGGCTATCTCTAAGCGCAACTAGCTCCTTGGCGTGCCTAACTTTTACTTGGTTGTTTCTTATGGATAGAGTTCCGTAAACTACTGACACCAAAACAACTGCAATTAAAACTGTTGATAGCAAAGGATGCCTTACAAAATAATTACGGTTCGACTCTTTTTTAACCTTAGGGCTCGACTTGATTTCTTGCGTTGAACTGATTGTCATTATATTCAATTTTATTTGTCGTACTTAAAACGCTCTGTGTACTATGTAAAATTATCAAAAAAACTCTAACTTTACAAAAACACGAAGAGAATCGATCCCCGTTTCCAGGCGGGCTACAATATTTCCTTCTTAATAATGTGAATATGACAATCGCCAAACTTCAAATATACAGATACAAATGCATTGCCTGTGGTTTTTGCCTACCTGTAGCACCCGAGATTTTTACCCTTTCGCAAGCTGACGGGAAGCTAACCTGGGCTAAAACGCCTCTTTTTAATGAAGACATACAGCTTGTTACAGACTCTAACTTATTTACCGACAAGGCGTTGGTTATGGTAAATGTTTGTCCCGTGAAAGCATTAAGCATCATTTAAGCTACAACAAACAGATAACACTCTGTAAATCAGGGTTGTAATTAAATTGAAATCCTCGTGAAACAAAAATATATTGTAAACTGTTAGTAATAACAAAATAAAGTCATAATTTTATGTCCAATATATTGAATAGCATATTTTCTTAAAACATATAACTATGGACTCTAAATCACAAAAATTGATAGTTCCTTGGGACTTTACTAGTGTATCCGAGAACGCTTTGCTTTATGCTCTAAAAATTGGTTCTTTCGCCGACAGTTTTTCTGTAGAATTAATTCACGTTATTGAAACTGGCGGTATGTTTAGTAAGGGTAAGATGAGTGAACAGGAAGCAACCGAAAAGATTAAGCAAGATGCTGTTCGCATAAAAAAGGAGTATGGAGTTGAAGTTAAAACAATTGTTCAGGAAGGTAGTATTTTTCATACCATTAGCGAGTATGCATTCGATGTAGAGGCCGATACGGTTATTATGGGAACGCATGGAATAAAAGGCGTGCAAAAACTTACAGGAAGTAAGGCTCTTAAGGTTATTGCTGGTTCGAACGTCCCATTTCTGGTTATACAGGATAAGCCCCGCGAAGGTCGTATTTTTGAAAATATAATTTTCCCCCTCGACTACAGGCTTAATGAGAAAGACCGATTAAGATGGGCTATTCGAACTGCTCATCAATTTAATTCGAGGGTACACATCATTCTTCCTCACGCTTCGGATGCAGGAATTCTGAAAAAAATAAACTACAATTTAACATTTTCCATAAAGCATCTTGAGGTTAATGACATTAAGTATGAGGTTCATAACGCTAACAGAGGGGGTAGTTTCTCTGATGAAATTATAAAGCTTGCTACCGACTTAGAATCTGATTTAATACTTATAATGACTACGCCAAACCTCGATTTTACCGACTATATTTTTGGCGCTCAAGAGCAGTATGTAATTGCTAACCATGCTAAGATTCCAGTGCTTTGTGTTAATCCGGTGATGCTATAAGGGTCTACCTATACTTTGTTTCGTGGTCGTCAAGTATGCTCAGGTAGCTATAGTACCTCGAGGGGTTTATGGTATTATTGTCAACCGCTTCTTTTACAGCACAACCAGGCTCATGCTCGTGGGTGCAATTTTGGTACTGACACTTTGAGGATACCTCAAAGATTTCTGGAAAGAAATGGAATATTTCTCGCTTGTCCATATCTACCAATCCAAAACCTTTAATACCTGGCGTATCAATAATATATCCGCCATTGTCTAAAGGGAACATCTCGCTAAATGTGGTGGTATGTTTTCCCTTATGATGGTGGTGCGAAATCTCTGCGGTTCTTAGCTTAAGAGAAGGTTCAACGAGGTTTATAAGGGTACTTTTACCTACCCCTGAATTTCCAGAGAACAGGCTCACTTTCCCTCCGATTAATTCTTGTATTTGGCTAATGCCCTCGCCTGTCTTTGCCGACACGGTATAGCAGGGATATAATGGTTTATATATTGAAAGGTAGTGGTTTAGCTTTTGTTGAAGTTCAACACTGGTATATAGGTCTATCTTATTAAAAAGTAGTATAGCAGGTATTTGGTACGCCTCGGATGTAGCCAGGTAGCGGTCGATAAAAACAGGATTAGTTTCAGGGAAATCGATGGTTATAACCAGCAGGGCTTGGTCAATATTGGCGGCAATGATATGCGCCTCGCGCGAAAGATTTGTTGACCTCCGAATAATATAATTTTTTCGAGGTTCAACTCCCACAATGTTGCCAGTAACTCCATCCTCCTCAACATCAAAAACAACCTCATCGCCAACAGTAACGGGATTTGTGGTTCGCGATGATTTTAACCTTAACTTGCCTCTAATTTTACAGTTGTATATTTGACCTTTCTCGTCTTTAATAGTGTACCAACTGCCTGTTGACTTTAATACTTTTCCTCTCATTGCTCAAAACCTGTTTTATGGTGTAAATTTAGCATTTTAATGCGAGTATTACACGGCGAGCATACTTTGAAAAAGGGGCAAAAAGGTGTTGTTCGCCCTCTTTTGCCCCTTGCTATTAGTTTTGCCAATTACTGCTCGATGTCGTTTAGTTAAAACTGTCGGCTTCTACTTCTCTCAATCTGACCGTCAGCCTGAGCGAAGTAGAAGGGACGGTTATTAATAAATAGTAGATTACATCATATTAACTAAACAACATTAAATTACTAATCTTCTTTAATTGGTTTAAACCCGTTGCCTAAAATTTCGTTGGCGTCAATTACGGTAATAAATGCATTTGTATCTATTTTCTCTATTAAATCTCTAATCATATAAACCTCCCTACGGCTAACATTGGTGAAAATAATCTTTTTTTCCTTCCCTTCGTACATACCAATCCCGTTTATTAGGGTGCCGCCTCTATCCATATCATAGATCAACTTTTGGCGTATTTGCTCGTATTCGTCCGAGATAATAAAAAGTGTTTTATCATAGCTTACTCCCTGTATGGTCATATCAATTACTTTACCCGTAATGTAAATTACGAGCCATGAGTACAGGGGTATTTTCCAATCTTTAAATGCAACCAGCGCCAATAGCACGATGGCTGAGTCAACGTAAATCATAAGCTGGCCAAGAGACATGCGGGTGTACTTGGCAATTATCATAGCAATAATATCAGAACCACCACTGGTAGCCTTGGTTTTAAAAATAAGGCCCAAACCAAAACCAACAAGAACACCACCAAAAATTGCCGATAGTAAAACGTCATCAACAAGGGGTTCATAGCCAAAAAGGTAGTGCTGAAAATCGATAAAAACCGAGGTTAACACAAACCCAACTACCGTTTTTATTCCGAACCGTGGTCCAAGTATCTTTATGCCAATAATAGTAAGCGGAATATTAAGCGCTAGTCCAATGGCACCAATTGGCAGCCCTTCGGGTGCCCAACTAAACATACCCTGTGTAAGGTAGTGAATAACAATTCCTATTCCGTAAACACCACCTGGTGCAATACGGTGTGGGTCGATAAAAAAGACAAAACCTGATGCAAGAATAAAAGCACCAACGGTAATGAGGCTCCACACCTTAAACCATTCTTTAGTGAATAGTTTCTCTTTTGATACATAGCTCATTTTGAGTAGTTTTAAGCAGTTTATATTTTAGAAAAATCAACTGCAAAATTAGTATAAAAGAATATATTTCTAGGGCTAAACTAGCCTAGTGACACGAATAAAATATAGTGTGCTAAATAGAGTTTGAAACAGAGGGTTTTAATACTAGTGCAAATAGAGTATAGGTTAGTTCTTTCTATCCATTATCCTGTTTGCCAAGTGTCTTAGTATTTCTCTTTTTTCGGGGTTCACATTAATTTTGTCTAATGCAGTCAGAGCATTATCAAAGTACTCCTTAATTTTCTCTTCAGTCTTCGTTTTTACATCTAGCTCATCATAAATTTTAAGAACCTCTTTTACCTTCACCAGCGGATCAAGCCCTTGTGCTTTAAAGTAGCTAGTCAGCAGTTCAAGCGATTTTCCTTTGGCTTGGGAGAAAGCCTTAACCGTTAGGAACGTTTTTTTATTCTCAACTATATCGCCTCCAATCTGTTTTCCAAAGGTATTGGCGTTGCCATACGAATCGAATAGGTCATCTTGAAGTTGAAATGCAAGACCAAGGTTTTTACCAAATTCGCCAAGCCTTAAAATATCTGCCTGCGAAGCGTTGCCAACTATACCACCAATTTCGAGCGCACCCTGAAGTAGTACCGATGTTTTGAGCTCTATCATTTTAATATACTCATCCTGCGTAACGAATTGAGCATTCTCAAAATCCATATCGTATTGCTGTCCATCACACACACCAAGCGCAATTTTATTAAATGTGGTAAGTACTTGTGAAAGATACTCCTTGTCGGTTTTTGAAACCTGTTGGTAAGCCAAAATATTAAGGGCATCGCCGCTAAGAATGGCAACATCTTGTCCCCACTTTGCAAAAACCGTTGGCTGGTTTCTGCGGATAGGGGCATTATCCATTATATCATCATGAATAAGCGTGAAGTTGTGAAATAGTTCTATTGCAAGCGCAGGATAAAGAGCCTTCTCAATTGAATCGGAAAACATATTGCAAGCAGCCAAAACCAACACGGGTCGAATCCTTTTTCCACCTGAGGCAAGTGTATATCTGATTGGTTCGTACAATCTATTGGGTTCCTTAGGTATATTAACATTTAATATTCCTTTATCGGCAATATCTATGAGTTCTTCTATACTATACATTTTAGCTTTGGATTAAATTAGTTACTTAAGTAAAGATATAAACATTATAATAATAAAAAATGATTTTTTGTTCCCGATATGCTGTTACTTATTATATTTTAACAGCGACAACAAAACAGAGGGCAACAAAATTAGGTTGCTAAAGAGGGCTATAAGCAGGGTAAGCGAAACGAGCAATCCGAGTGAAACCGTGCCACCAAACTGTGAACATATAAAAATGCCAAACCCAAAAAAGAGTACAACCGAAGTGTAAATCATACTAACTCCAGTTTCTCTTATGGCACATATTATTGACACCTTTTTATTCTGTTGCGTTCTTAAAAGTTCCTGGCGATATTTCGATAGAAAGTGGATTGAGCTGTCAACGGATATTCCAAAGGCTATACTAAAAACAATAACGGTACTAGGTTTAAGCGGGATGCCTAGAAAGCCCATTGCAGCTGCAGTAAAAAGAAGCGGAATTAGGTTTGGCAATATGGAGAGCAGTACCATTTGAAGTTTTTTAAACATTGCGGTCATAAAAACTGATATTATGACAATAGCAGCTAAAAGACTAGTAAACAAACTTTTAACTAGATAGTCATTCCCTTTGGCTGCAATAACACTTCCGCCCGAAATTTCAACCTTACTTGCATCGCTCTGAAATATTGAATCAGCGTCAGTTCTAATCTCTTTTTCAAGGCTTTTTATCCTAATCGACCCTATATCGGCAACATTATATACTATGCGGGTAATTTGTGCTGTTGAGTCGGCAAAACGCTTTAGCATTTCGTTGCCGCCCATTTTTTTGGGCAGGTACGCCATTATAAAGTTTCGCTCAAAACCCGAAGGTATTTTATACTGATTTTTTTTACCATTATAGTACCCTTGTCGTGCAAATTTTGCAGCCTCGGCAACCGACAGTGGCTTTGATAGTTCAGGATAGGCCTGCAGCTGTTTTTGCAATGCATTAACACGAGTCAAGGTTTTTTCCTGAAGTATACCTTTCGGTACATCGGTATCAATAACTATTTCCAGCGGCATAACCCCTGTAAAATTCTTCTCGAAAAACTTTAAATCAATGTAAGCAGGGTGTTTTTTTGGTATATCATCAACCATAAAACCAAGACTTTGTATTCTTGAAACACCCCAAAAGCTAATCAAGACAATGGCTACTGTACCCATAAAAACCATCTTTCGGTGGTATAGGGCTGTACTTACAACCCTTGTTATTACGTTACGCATTCTTTGACCATTTAGATGCTTTAAGTGCTTTGGTTCGGGTGGAGGCAAAAAGCTAAAAATGGTGGGTATAAGCAGTAATGAAACTAAAAAAACGGCCATTATGTCGATGGCAGCAACAAGTCCAAATTCAACTAGAATAGGAATACTTGTAAAAATAAGAGTCCCAAAGCCAGCTGCCGTAGTAAGATTGGTTAGAAAAGTTGCGCTTCCAATATTTTGAATAACCCGATGTAGCGCTTTAATTTTATTACCATGAATGCTATACTCGTGGTGATACTTATTAAGAAGGTAAACGCAGTTTGGTACGCCAATTACAATTATTAAGGGCGGAATAACAGCAGTAAGCAGAGTAATTTGGTAGCCCAGTAGCGACATTATTCCTAAACCCCATATAACCGAAACGGACACAACCAGTAAAACGAAGGCTGTTATCCTGAACGACTTAAAAAGCAGGTAGATAATGACAGCCGTAATTAGAGCGGCCAAAAAGATGAACAAAACCATTTCGCCCTTAATCATTTCGCCCACCGTAATCCGAATATAAGGTAAGCCTGAGTAGCGAAGTTCCTTACCCGTTTCTTGCTCAAACTTTTGGCAAGTACTAACAACGGTTTTCATAAATGGAACCCTAATTGGGGTACTAATCTTGTCGTACCTAAGCGAAACCATCATAAGATAAACTCCGGTTTGCTTATTGTAAATTAGGCTCTCGTATATGGGTAAATCAAAAGCAATGGCCTTAAGTGAATCAATATTAACCAGGTTTAAGTCTTCGGGAAACACACGGCTAAAAGTAAATTCCTTCTTCTCGGTATCCTTGCCAAGCGAAAAAATATCAATTATTGAAAAAACCTGCTCTACCCCATCAATTGCAAGAAGTTCTTCCTGAAGTTTCTTCCAGCTTGTAAGGTTTTTTGTGGTAAAAAAATTGGAGTCTTGCACGCCAATCACCATTAGATTTTCACCCTTACCAAAAATTTCAGTATGGTGCCTGTGCTTAATTAAAAGGCTGTCGGTGGCAGGAAGCAACGGTGTTGGTTCGTAATTAAATTTCAGCGAGAATATATTATAAGCCATAAAGGCAGTAATAATGCCTACCGAAATAAGAACAAAAAGCCTGTTGTGAAGAATAAATCTTGCAATTTTTTGAAAAATCATAAGCCTAAAAAAATGAACCACAAAGGTAACAAAATTGGTTAATGTGTGCCCAATCAGCATGCTCATAACTATGAATAAAATAACTTAGCTTTAATTTAACATTGCACTTAAAGTTGAGTTAACTTTGTTTTAGTAGTTTTGTCTCTCTTAATGTTCTAACATATTAGATATGGACTATAGTATAATGGACTTTTTACGCCTGGTTGGTTCTCTGGGCATGTTCCTCTTCGGGATGAAAATGCTTAGCGAGTCGTTACAAAAGGTTGCCGGCGATAAAATGCGAACCATTTTAACTGCAATGACCTCAACCCGATTTATGGGTATTTTAACAGGTGTAATTGTAACATCGGTAGTTCAGTCGAGTTCGGCAACAACGGTAATGCTTGTAAGTTTTGTAAATGCCGGACTAATATCTCTTACCCAGTCTATTGGCGTAATAATGGGCGCAAATATTGGCACCACGATTACAGCCTGGATGATATCACTGTTAGGTTTTAAATTTTCAATCAGTGCTCTTGCACTCCCTCTTATTGGAGTTGGATTTCCTTTGGTTTTTAGTAAAAAGAATAACCGTAGGTCATGGGGTGAGCTCTTGGTAGGGTTTTCGTTACTATTTCTTGGTCTCGATTTTCTAAAAAACTCGTTCCCAGACATTGGACAAAGCCCAGAAATTCTATCTTTCCTATTTAAATATACTGACTATGGTATATTTTCAACCCTACTATTTGTTGCAATTGGCACAATACTAACGGTAATAATTCAATCGTCGAGTGCAACAATGGCCCTTACACTTATTATGTGCAACAGCGGTTGGATAAGTTTTGATATGGCCGCAGCAATGGTACTCGGCGAAAACATTGGAACAACCATTACCGCTAACCTTGCGGCAGCGGTTGCTAACGTTTCGGCAAAACGTACGGCTATGGCACACGTAATATTCAACCTTTTTGGTGTGGTTTGGATGCTATTTATATTTAAATTTTACATCACTACGGTTGCTGATTTTACAATGAGGATGGGAGGATTAGACCCATTTCAAAACCCCGAGGGTGTACCAATTGCTCTTTCTGTGTTTCACTCTTCGTTTAACATTATAAACACCTTTATTTTAGTTTTTGGTACCAAGCTAATTGTAAAAATTGTTACCCGCATTATACCCTCGCCCGAGGGCGAAGAGGAAGAGTTTCGTCTTCAGCATATTGACATAGGACTTCTATCAACGGCCGAACTATCTCTTATTCAGGCTAAAAAAGAGATAATAACCTATGCAAAGCGTACCTACAAGATGTACGGTTTCTTTAAAGAACTTTTTGTGGAAACGAACGAAAAGAATTTTACTGAAACTTTCGAAAGGATTGAAAAGTACGAAGAGATTAGCGACAGGGTTGAGGTCGAAATTGCGACCTACCTCAAAAAAATATCACTTCACGGCCTAAGCGACGAGGGTTCAAAACGTTTGAGGGCAATGTTTAATATTATTAACGATATTGAAAGTGTTTCGGATAGCAACTACAGCCTTGCCAAAGCCCTTCGTAGAAAGCGAAAAGCCAACATTTGGTTCAACCAAGAGGTTCGCGACAATCTAAATCATATGTTTCAACTCGCCGATGAGGCTTACCAAGTTATGCTTCATAATCTGGAACACCACTATCATGAAATTAACTTAGGCCCTGCCTACGAAGCGGAAGAGAATATAAACAAGTACCGAAATAAGTTGCGCAAAGAGCATCTGAAAAATGTTGAGGAAGAGAAGTATAAATACCAAGCGGGGGTTATTTATAACGACCTATTTTCGGAGGTTGAAAAACTTGGCGATTACATTATAAACGTTTCTGAAGATATTGCCGAGATAAATAATCAGCTAAAAAAGGCTGCCTCACAGAAGCAAGAAAAACAAGTAATTTCTTAACCCTTTAGAGCCTCTGCACCCGAAACAATTTCAAGTATTTCTTTGGTAATGGCGGCTTGTCTCGCCTTATTATACTGGAGTTTTAGTTCCTTACTAAGTTCTATTGCATTTTCGGTTGCCTGGTGCATAGCCGTCATTCGCGCCCCGTGTTCACCAATAGAATTTTCTAAAAGTATCTCATAGAAAAAGGTTTGCAGAGCCATAGGGATAATCGTTTCTAGAATAGAATCTTTACTTGGCTCAAAAGTTATTTCGGGAGCGTTAATATTTACATTCAGCTTCCCCTCGGGCTTGGTGTAGGGTAAAAAACGCTTTATAACGGGTTGCTGAACGGCTGGGTTCTTAAACTCATTGTAGGCAACATAAACAGCATCGTATAAACCTTGTTCAAATGGATTTAGCAACCTTTCGTTGCAAAATTCCATAGCGGTTTCGTAATTAGCTTTAACCACTATCTCGTCATCCATAAAATGAACATTTACCCCCTTTTTTCGTAAAATATCGGCACCTTTTTTGCCAAGTCCGAAAATTTGCAGGTTCTCAGTATTCCAAATATCCTTAAAAATATGAGGTCCCTCGTCTGCTAAATATTTAACTAAATTTTGATTGAAACCGGCACACATACTTGAATTTGACGAGAACAGGACTAGTGCTACACGTTTTAGCTGCAGAGGTTCGTTAAACCATTTATTAATTGAATCGCTTCCTGCCGTTCCCGAAACCTGAAGGAAAACTTCGTCTAGCTTTTCTGAATAGCTTTGAAATCGAAAGAATGTGTCCTGAGCTCGGTGAAATTTTGCAGCAGACACCATCTTCATAGCGCTAGTTATTTTTTGCGTCGAAGCGATGGTGTTAATCCTAGTACGTATTTCTTTAAGCCCAGACATATCTTAATGTGCAAATTTTGATGATGTTTCCTCTGCCAACTTAGCAAGGGTTGAAGCAATTTCATCGTTAAAAACACCCGAAGCAATTGACTCGAGAACTCCTTTATGGCTAACCCTTAAAACATTTAAAAAATCTTTCTCAAAAGCCCTAATATTTTCAACTTCAATATTTTTCAGCAAACCCGTGGTACCACAATAAATAATGGCTATTTGTTCCTCTACGGGGAGCGGACTATTTTCGCCCTGTTTTAAAATTTCAACGTTTTTGGCGCCCTTATCGAGTACGTTAAGCGTGGCATTATCTAGGTCGGAGCCAAATTTTGAGAACGCCTCCAGCTCTCTATACTGTGCTTGGTCGAGTTTTAACGTACCAGCAACCTTTTTCATCGATTTTATTTGGGCTTTCCCTCCAACCCTCGAAACAGATATACCCACGTTAATAGCAGGTCGAACACCGCTATTAAAAAGGTTTGATTCAAGGAAAATTTGACCGTCGGTAATTGAAATTACGTTGGTGGGTATATAGGCCGAAACGTCTGCTGCTTGTGTTTCAATAATGGGCAATGCGGTGAGCGAGCCACCCCCTTTAACCATTGGTCTAATTGACTCAGGAATATCATTCATTTGGGCAGCAATGCTATCGGAGTCAATAACTCTGGCAGCTCTCTCAAGCAAGCGGCTGTGCAGGTAAAAAACGTCGCCAGGGTAGGCTTCGCGTCCTGGTGGGCGGCGAAGTAGCAATGAAACCTCACGGTACGAAACAGCTTGCTTAGAAAGGTCATCGAAAACAACTAGGGCGTGCCTTCCGGTATCACGAAAAAACTCACCTATTGCTGCACCAGCAAAGGGAGCATAGAACTGCAGTGCGGCAGGGTCTGCAGCCGTTGCCGAAACAATTACCGTATAATCGAACGCCCCGTGTTTTTCGAGCGTTTTAGCAATGCTAGCAATTGTTGAGTTTTTTTGTCCGATGGCTACATATATACAAAATACGGGTTCACCCTTCTCAAACAACGACTTTTGGTTAAGAATAGTGTCAATGGCAATGGCTGTTTTACCAGTTTGGCGGTCGCCAATAATAAGCTCTCGCTGTCCTCGGCCAATGGGTATCATAGCATCAATAGCTTTTATACCCGTTTGAAGAGGTTCGCTAACAGGCTGCCTGTAAATAACACCTGGAGCTTTTCGCTCCAGAGGCATTTCAAATGTTTCGCCAGCAACTGGTCCTTTCCCGTCAATGGGTATTCCTAGGGTATTAATTACCCTACCGAGCAATCCGTTACCAACCTGTATTGATGCAATGCGCTTGGTTCTTTTTACCTTAAAACCCTCTTTTACTAGCTCGGTGGCGCCTAAAAGAACGATACCAACGTTATCCTCTTCGAGGTTTAGAACGATGCCCATAACGCCCGATTCGAACTCAACCAGCTCATTTGATTGAACATTTGATAATCCGAATACGCGGGCAATACCATCGCCAACCTGAAGAACTGTTCCTATTTCCTCAAATCCTGTTTTAAGGTTAATACCCTCTAACTCTTTCCTTAGAACAGCCGATACTTCTGATGCCTTAATATCTGCCATAATGTTTCTTTATAGTGCTAACTAAATAATACCCAATAACTTTTTTCGAAATACTTCGAGCTCTCCTTTTACGCTCTTATCCAAATATTTATCGCCAATGGTTAACGTAAATCCTCCTATTAACTCGGGGTTAACATCCTGCTCCATCTCTATATTCTTACTCAATTTTGAGTGTAAAAACTCTTTTATGCCATTAACCAATTTTGCGCTTAGCTTGCTGGCACTTACAACAACAACCTTTAGTACCCCCTTTTTTTCACGATAAATATTTTGATACTGGAGCATCGTTAGGGTTAAACTGCTCTCCCGCTTGTTTTTAATATGCAGCGAGATTATTGAACTGAGGTCGGGTGTGAGCCTGCTTGAAACCGCTAAACAAATGGTTTGCTTTTTACTTGCTGGTACACCTTTCGAGTTAAGCAATTCAATAAAGTCTGGATTTTGCTTTGCAAACTCAAGCAACTTAATAGACTGCTCATACACTTGGGTAGTCAAACCTTTATCGTTTGCCCACCCCCACAGTGCACGTGCGTAGCTAGCAGAAACCCTTCCCTGATTCATTTTAATTTTGTGCCGAAAGTTCGTTAATAATCGCGCTAACCTGCTGTTCAAAATTCTCCTTGCCTTTAAGTTCCGAACGCAATATTCGCTCTGTTGTTTGGAGAATAATTGCCGAGGCGTACTTTTTAACCTCAAGCTGAGCAGCTTCTTTTTCGCGTAAAATAGTTAGGTTTGCCTTAGCAATAATACTCTGAGCCTCCTTTTCGGCTTTTGTTTTTGCCTCAAGAATAATGCCTTCTCCTGTTTTATTCGCTCGGGTTAAAATCTCGTTCCGTTCTGATTGCGTTTTGGCAATAACCTGAGCCTTTTTTTCCTCAAGTGTTGCCATTTCGTTGCGTGCAAACTCTGCCTCGTGCAGTGCTTTCGAAACAAAATTCTCTCTACTTTTTATAATATCGAGAATGGCTTTCCAAGCAAATTTTTTGAGGATGAATACTACAATCCCAAAGGACACTAGCATCCAAAAAAGCAGACCATAATCGGGAGTAATTAAACCCATAGCTTAGCTGTTTAGTAATTATTAAAGAAGGATAACCAGAGCACAAACGATAATTGCAAAGAACGATACTCCTTCAATAAGAGCCGCTGCAACTACCATACTGCTTCGAATATCACCGGCTGCTTCGGGCTGACGAGCCATTGATTCGAGCGCCGTAGCACCAATTTTTGCAATACCGTACGATGCCCCTAATACTATGGCAGCCGAACCTATTGCAGCGCCAATTTTTGCATACGCAGCACCGGCTGCTACCTGTAATAAAATAAGAAGTGTTGTCATTTTGTAAAATTTTTATGGTTAATAACTAGTTATGCTCTTCGGTTGCCATACCCAAAAAGAGTGCGCTAAGCATAGTAAAAACAAAAGCCTGAATAAAGGCTACAAGCAATTCGAGAAACGTCATAAAAACGGTTAGAAAAATTGTTACAACCGAAATGCCAAAGCCATAGTATGTATTAACTGCCCCAAAAATAAAGATTAGCGCAAATAGCACTAAAGCAATCATATGCCCAGCCAGCATATTAGCAAATAAACGAACCATTAAAACCGAGGGTTTAATAATCCAACTTAACGCCTCAACCAGAGGCATAATAGGAATGGGCAGTTTTAAGAATATGGGTACGCCTGGGGGGCTAACAATATGTTTCCAAAAGTTTTTATTGGCATTGGTAAGTATGGTTATTAAAGTGATTAATGCCAACGCCATTGTAACCGCTATATTGCCAGTTATATTTGCTCCAGCTGGAAAAATGGGTATTACTCCCAGCAAGTTATTTAAAAAGATAAAGAAAAAGATGGTAAGCAAAAATGGGGTAAGTTTCAAATAATGTTTCTCTCCGATAGAAGATTTGGCAATATCGTCGCGAACAAATAAAATTAAACCCTCCATTAAGCTTTGCATCCCTGTTGGTGCCTTAAGCGGATTTGCTTTATACTTGCGAGCCAATGGAATAAAAACGATTAGCAGGATAGCTATTGAAAATAAGATTCCGACTACATTCTTTTTGATTGAAAAATCGAGCGGCAAGGGCGAATCTAAAATTTGCTCCTGCTCATTAACCTCCACAATTTTTCCTTCTAAATCACCTTCGGTTATCAGTTTAAATCCCTTATAGGTATTATGGCCGTGATGAAATTTAGCTGAGGAAAAAGAAAAGAGTTTATTCTTAGTTCGACTATATAAAATTATGGGTAAGGGTACGGATATGTGTGTTTCGCCAACAGTAACAATATGCCAATCGTGCGAATCGCCAATGTGGTTAAAGATAAATTTACCCGCATCAAACTCTTTTTTTGGCGGTGTGGTCTCGTTAACCCCTTGGGTTGCGCCAACTCTTAGGCTATCTACTTCTACAGAAAAAACTGCTGTAGATGCAAGCATAACAGTAAGAAGCAAGGGATAAAAGAAGTTTCTCCTTTTCATTCAAATAAATAATTGACGGCAAACTCAAATGTAGGAACTTTAAAACGCAAAACAATGCCTAACTATTAGTTTTTTGTTTTATGAAGCCTAAAAACTCCCTAACTGTTTGAAAAAGAGACAGAAAATAGAGAATGATAAAAATCACTAAGAAGGGGATTACGTATTCTCGCATAAAAATTATGAAAAGGGCTACAAATACGAGTGAACCCAAGAATTTGATAAGGGTAATAACCATAAATCGCCTTGAAAATTTACCTGTTCCTAAATCGTGCGATTTAATTAAAATGGTGTAACTAACAACGTTAATGGTGTAAAAATAGATAAATATAAAAGGTACCAAACTAAAGTAGTGCTGCTGTGCAAAAAAGTAAAACACAGCTGCACACACTAAAGCGAGAACCATAAACTGTATGGTAGTTTTTTTAATAAATAGTTTTATTGCAGTGGACTTATCCATAAAAAATGGCATTAAGCCTTTTTATCGGGTGTGTTAGAGGTTGAAGTAACAGGGCTCTCTTTACTTACAGCTTCAATGTTCATATCGCAGTAACCTGTAAATCGGCTTCCTGGTTCAATAGCCAGTCGGCTGGTACTCATATCGCCAATAACCCTTGCTGTTGTTTTTAGCGACAGGAGTTCTGAAACCATAAACTTACCATCAACTAATCCAGATACATCACTATTTTTGCAAGATATTTCGCCTTTAATTTTACCCGTTTCGCCAACTACAACCTTACCTTTAGCCGTAATGTTACCAACTATGCTACCATCAATTCTTAAATCGCCATTGCACATAATATCTCCGTGAATCTCGGTACCTAAACCAATTAGGTTTATGTTGTTCGAGGTTGTTTCGTTTTCGTTATACTTTGCCATAATAAAATAAATTTGGATTTAATTATTTCAATTACAATTTACAAAAATATGAAATGAATTGAAGAGAACGAGAGTATTTACATTTTTTTTGATTTTTTAACCTTTTATTACGTAGTCAACGCTGTTATGGTTAGAGGTTGTATCGGTATTATCGTTAGTATCATCGGGCAGTTCCTCCTCATCATAAAGTTCCCAGCTATATATTTTACGTTGCGGACCTTGGTGCCTGTAGGCTATAGCACAGGCAAAACCCGAAACACCTCCAAAAAGATGCCCCTCCCACGATATGGATGGCCAAAGCGGGAATACCCCCCATATCATTCCGCCATACAAAAATACAATTATCAACGATATGGCAGCTAATCGGGAGTCGCGCCTAAATACTCCACTAAAAAAAAGGAACGCTGCAAGTCCGTATACTAATCCACTGGCGCCAATATGGTAACTTGGCCTGCCGCCAACCCACAGGCAAATACCCGAGGCAATCCAAATAATAATAAAAACTTTATAGCTAAGCGCTCGGTAGAAGTAAATGATACCCGTACCCAATACCAAAAGAGGAACTGAATTTGCTATAAGGTGCTTAAAATCGCTATGCAAGAACGGAGTAAACAGAATACCGCTTAGCCCATCTAGGGTACGTGGGTACGTTCCAAGTTTATAAAAACTTATGCCCAAAGTTTTCTCGGTGAGAGCAACTAGCCAAAGAGCTAGCACGAAGAGTGCTGGTAGTAGTATGCTGTGTTTAAATATTTTACTCTCTACTGATGCCAAAATACAATATTTTAAGGTAAAGTAAACTCTGGGGCAACGCAATACAATCCCTCCATTGATGATATCCATAAGCGGTCGGTAAGGTCAACATAAAAAGATAACACCCTTTCGGCTTTTAGCTGGGGATGATTTACAATTTTATGCCATTGTGTACCATCAAAAACGGTAATACCCTCACTCTTACGATGGGTTAGCGAACCACCAATCCAAATGCGATTTTGACTATCGGAAATTATGGCGTCGACACACGGTTTTGCAAGGGTTTTAGGTGAACTAAAACCAACCCACTCTGCACCATCAAAAATGGACAATCCACCCCTAGACCTACTATAGCAACTGCCAACCCAGAGCTTACCATCGAGAGATTGGTAAAAAGTGCTAGCCGAATTATCGAACAGCCCGTGTCTGCCCGAAAAGGTTTGCCATATTTCGCCATTGTAAACGCTTACCCCCTCGGCAGAGAATCGCGAACCGCACCAAACATAGCCCTTATCATCACTATAAATACTTGTTACCGATGTAATTGCCCTATTATTTTGCGGCACAATTTGAATTGTGTTATCCTGAAAATATGCAAGTCCCGACTCGGACCCAATCCATACAATTCCCCTATAATCCTGATGAATAGCGGTAACAAAATTATCGGGCAACCCGTTTAGGGTGGTGAAATGCAACCACTGCCCGCGCTTGTTAATAAGCAACCCGCTTGCTGTACCAATCCATATTTCAAACTTATTAACTATGGCAAAACAGTTAACAAATGTTCTGGCCAAATTAAAGGGTATTTGTATCGTATCGGGCTTGTTTGCCGAAATCCAAACCAAAAAAGCCTTCCCTTTGCTATCAACTAGGTTTCCGCCAAAAATAATACTTCCATCAAGTAATTTAATTGAAGTGTGGTACGAGCCATTGGGCAAACTATCGGAGCCCGACACCTGTTGGAATTCTCCGTTACTTATAAACCCTAGCGCCCCATCGTTATTGCCATCGCTAAGTCCAACCCAAATGCACGTTGTATCCGTTTGCTGGAAAGTAAAAGGATGCTGACCGCTGGGTAAACTAACCTCACTAACCTGAGCGTAAGTCAAAAAGAATGCTGAGGTAAAAATAAGAATTAGGCAAAGGGTACGTTTCATCAGTACGTTAGTTTATGGCAAAAAGGAGCTTTACTGAACAAACCATTGATTTTTGTATCTTTAATAACGAATACAATTGTAAAGAACACTAGAGACTGTAATATGCTTATAACCTTAAAAATTGAACAGTACTAATTTTAATGCCGTTTAGCTCAGCAAAATTTAGCCTACTTTTAAATTATAACCGTCCCCTTCGACTTCAGGGTGACGGTCAGGCTGAGCGCAGTCGAAACCGACTGTACTAGCTAAACAACATTGATTATTAATTTACTAATTATTGTATCAACACCCAGTAAATGTTTGTGTTACTCTTTTTGCACGCTGTAACTCTACTGAATTATGCATTATAACCCATTGTGGAGTTTACAACTTCGCCCGATAAAACAAATGTAGTAATTTTCTTTGTTTGGAGACCAAACAATCAAATCGTTTGGTTAGGAGATTGAGGAAAGAGGGCTTATCTGCAAAGATATTTTAGCTCAATTTGCAAAAAATGAACACCAAAACATTTAGTATTCACATATATTTGCTGAATAATTAAACCTTCGGATTATTACCAATAAAATTTGAATAACCTTGCGAATAATATTCCGTAAAATTAAATTGACATACTGAAATAGTACATTTAGGGTTTTAAGGTAAATAGTATTAAGTCACACGTTTAAATATACAAGGCTATTGTCAAAATGTACCGCTACATACTTTAAAAGCCATCGTTTTTATTTTAAATTTGCAGTTCTGTTTTCATTGCTGTTTTATAGCTATTTTTGCATACATTATTTTTGTTAAATAAGCACTTGCTATGCGTTTTGCAGTTAGAGTTCTCCTTTTTTTGCTGGCTTTTGTAATAGCCTTTACCATAAGTTTAGGCATAGCAGGCTACCTATTGCAGGATAGGATAACTGCTAGTACCCTAGACTTTATTAACAAGAACTTAAAAACCGAAATAAGCGTAAAGGCAATCAAGGTGTCACTGCTAAGAGGTTTCCCTTACGCATCGGTTAGCCTAACAGATGTTGAAATTTTTGAAGGCAGTATTGAAAGAGCGCCCGAATTTGAACCTGGTCTACTGTCAATTAGTAATATTACCATCAAAGTTAGCCTTAAAGGGATACTCAAAAACGATTTCGATATTGAAAAATTTACCATTAGTGATGGGTGGGTGAACCTTTACTTCGACAATAACGGAAAAGGAAATTTTGAGATATTTGAAAGGGACGAGGGAACCAAATCGAGCTGGCTTTTTAACCTCGATGCTTTTGTTTTACAGAACATAAACCTAAGCTACATTGATTTACGTACGGGCTGGATTTTTAAAGGATTAATTGAAGAAGCCAAACTCAGTGGTGAGATTTCGAATGACCAGCTACTGCTCGATACAAAGGTAAAAACATCCATTGGCGTTTTAAGGCAAGGCACGTTTTACTACGTTCAGAACAAAAAAGCCAGCCTTGAAACCACCTTTATGATTAATGATGGTGATATTCAGATTTGGCCGAGCCAGGGTACTTTGGGCAAAAGCAATTTAAACGTATCTGGAAATATAGGTCGAGCCATAGGCTCAAAGGTAAGCATCGCGGTAAGTAGTGATAACTTTGACATTGAGCATTTAATAACACTTCTATCTCAACACAATATAAAACTACCACCCAACACCAAAACTCAAGGTAACATTGGGTTTACCCTAAATGTTGACGGTTTCTCTAAAATTGAGAAACCTTACATTATGAACCTCAACTTCTATACGAATGGCCTTAAAATGCAATTACCAGAGAGACCTTCGCTTGCATTTGGCAAGATTGCAGGAACATTTAATAACGGGAAATTGGGTATGCCAGAAACCTCCGAGGTAAACATTAGCGAGTTTAACCTCACAACAGGTCAATCCGATGTATACGGTACATTTAGGGTAAAAAACCTTACCTCGCCTCTTTACCACCTAAAAGTAAATCAGAATGTTAATTTAAACGACATAACTGCGTGGGGGGCTAGTATCCCTATTGAAAAAGGGGTTGTTACAGGAAATTTTGAGGCGCTGGGCTTAATTAGCAACATCGATAACATAAATCTTGAATCGTTTGAAAACTCAAAATTTTATGCCCAGCTACAGTTAGTAGATATAGATTTTGAAGAGGTTGGGAGCATACCCGATTTAAAGGGAGTTTCGGGCAAGCTAAGTATTAACAATCAAGATATTAGTAGTGCCAAATTGTACGGACTGTTTTTTGGGTCTCATTTTGAGACAGATTTTAAGGCAACTCAGGCCTCGGCTATCGTTTTTGGTAAACAAAAAACTAGCATAAACGCAAACATTACCCTGGACTCTCTAAATACGAAATGGTTAGATTTCGCTACAGCAGATACCCAAACGGTAGACAGTAGCACAACAACCTGGGACAGAATTCACTCCATATCAGGGGATATTTTTATTGATCAATTTGTACACGATAGGTTTGAGGCAACCCCATTAAGTGCGAACATCTATATTAAGGGTAAAAACTTATACTGTAACAGCTTACTGGCGAGAGCCTGTGATGGACTCATAACGGGAAAGCTAAGCTTAACGGCCAATACGTTAAACCAAAGAAACCTAATTGTAGATTTAGATGCCGATGGGATAGATATTAGCAACCTATTTTACTCGTTTAAAGACTTTAAGCAAGAAGTTATTACTAGTAAGCACATAATGGGTGAGCTAGAGGGCTCGCTAGTATTTTCGGCCCCTATAGTAAACCAAGCGGTACTAACCGATAACATTGAAGCGAAGGGGAATCTTAAAATATTGAACGGAAGGCTAATGGATATTAAACAGCTAAATAGCCTATCGAAATTTATTGCTTTAGAGGAGCTGCGCGACATTAAATTTTCAACACTCGAAAACACGTTTACCATTACCAACGGAAGCCTTATTATCCCCGAAATGGATATAAACTCATCGGCAATTAACCTTAAAGCACTGGGAAGACATAACTTTAATGGGAACTTCGAGTACCAAACTCAACTATACCTATCGGATATAATTTTTAGGAAGGCAAGCCAAAATAAGGGGGAGAATTTAGAGTTTGGTGAGGTTGACGACGATGGTTCGGGCAGGGTAAAATTATACCTTAAAATTGAAGGAAATAACAATGATTTGAAGGTGTCGTACGATAGAGCTTCGGCACGCGAAGCGCTAAAGCAAAACCTTAGGAACGAGGGTAAGCTAATTAAAGACATTTTGCGCGAGGAATTCTCTTTCCGAAATACGAAAAAAACAAAACAAGATTCAACGGTAAAAGATTCAATTCCTACTAAACCAAAGTTTATAATTGAATGGGACTAGTATTTTAATTTTATCTGAAGTTTAAACACTAAACCATAAAATTACCAGTTATCATTCTATTGATAACATTTTAACCACTGCCTTTTGGAACCATATCTAGTTAAACAACGCTGGAAAATTTTACTGCTACTGACAGCAATTGCCATAGGGTTTGCATCGCTCTTTATTACCAACAGCTTAGTAAACGACCTTGCTCGTGAGGAGCAAAAAAAGATTGAGATTTGGGCTGAAGCGATTCGCGAAATTTCACATATAACCGACCTATCCGACTCAAGCCAGAACTTTTCAATAATTGACCAAGTTCTTCAAAATAACACCACAGTGCCCGTAATACTTACCGATGAGTGGGACAACATACTATCGTATATTAACATAAAGCCCAGCAAAATTAATACCGACGCCAAGGCCAAGCGGTACCTTAGCCATATGAAGGTGGCCAAAAGCCCCATAGTTGTAACTCTTCTCGACGATAGTAAAAATATTGTTTACTACACGGATAGCTCAACGCTAGTAAGGCTAACATATTACCCTTACATACAGCTGCTTATTATTGTGCTATTTATTTTAGCCTCATACTACGCCTTTAGCCATTCGCGCAAAGCTGAACAGAATAGGGTTTGGGTTGGCTTGGCAAAGGAAACGGCACACCAGCTAGGTACTCCCACCTCATCTCTTTTAGCTTGGTTTGAACTTATTAAAGACACCAATGTAAACCCAGAACTACTAGAAAACCTGGGTAATGACATTGCCCGTCTTGAGAAGGTTGTAACCCGATTTTCAAAAATAGGCTCAAGCCCATCGCTTATAGAAACCAATTTAGTATTGGTGGTAAACGCTACTATTAACTATTTAAGTAGCAGGGTATCAAATAAAATTCATTTCAAAAAACTTTTCAACGAATCGGATTACATTCCGGTACCATTGAATGAAACCCTCTTTGAGTGGGTGCTCGAAAATATTATAAAAAATGCCGTTGATGCCATTCAGCAAGAGGGCGAGGTAAGTATATCGATAATTGATAATACCCAAGTAGTTTTTATTGATATAACCGATACGGGAAAAGGAATTCCCCGCTCGCACTTTAAAACAATTTTTCAGCCCGGATTTACAACCAAATCGAGGGGTTGGGGGTTAGGACTTTCTCTATCTTCTCGAATTATTGAGGAGTACCATCTCGGTAAACTTTTTGTTAGTAGTTCTGAGGTTAATAAGGGCAGTACAATCAGAATAGTACTCAAAAAATATACCGACAAGAAACGTCGCTTACATTAACCCACGTTTTACTTAGGCTACAACACCAATTGCTGGCCTTTTATGCGCCACCAAATTATCCTGTGGCTTGTTCATAAAACCACTGGTTTTTTGCTGTTTTGGAAGGCTTACAACTACCTCCACGCTGTCGCCCGTAAGTATTGTGTTGTACTTATTGCTATTTACAAGAACATCAATGCACTGGTGCATTATTGAATCGTTATTAATGTAGTACTCCGCCTTGCCCTTCTGAAAATAGTATCGACCCACAATCTCCTCCTCAAGTAAAAGTTTTATCTCGTGCTTGTACTGCTCAAAATCCTTATCCGAATTCTCTCTAATAACAATTTTCAGGCTATCGGTAAGGCATTTCAGCAGGTTGTCGTAGTGTTCTAGCTTCGATATTTTTATAAGCTCGCTAAGGGCATATTCGGTTTGGCTTTGGTACTCAAATTCTTTTTCATTTAAATAGGTAACAAAATCGCTGTACTGACTATCGGACAATGAAAACTTGGCTGAATTGTCAATTTGCGGCTGCTGCGTATAAAAATGGCTGGCATAATCGAATAGGTAATTTTGGGCATACAGAACAGCAGTTAGCCTGCTATAAACAGGAACTTTATGCTCAATATCGGGAGTTATTCCACCACCATCTCGAACCAAGCGACCATTTCGCGTTTCAAAATCGGACATTAACGAGTCGGGAATAAAGCGAATGCTGCCATCCTCATTACGATGCGAAAAATCAACCGCCTGAATACATCGCCCACTGGGAATATAATACTTTGCGGTGGTAATTTTAAGCTGCGAATTGTAGGGAAGTGGTCGGGTAGCTTGCACCAACCCTTTACCAAATGTACGCTCGCCAATAACAACGGCTCGGTCTAAATCCTGAAGTGCTCCAGCAACAATTTCCGATGCCGATGCCGACCCCCGATTAACCAAAACAATTAGCGGTATTTTTGCATCTAGCGGTTTTGAGGTTGTTTTGTACTCCTGGTCGAAATCCTTAATCTGTCCCTTGGTATAAACTACCAGCTCATCCTTTTCAACAAATAAATTTACAATTTTAACGGCTTCGTTAAGCAACCCTCCTGGATTACCCCTTAAATCGAGAACCAAGCTGCTAGCATTATGCTTGCTTTTTAATTCTTTTAGCGCTTTTTTAACCTCGTTGTAGGAGCTCGATGTAAAATTCGATAGTTTTATGTAGCCAATACTGTCGTGCAGCATACCATAAAACGGTACGCTGGGAATATGAATTTTATCGCGTTTAAATGAGAACGAAAGCGAATCGGCTTGACCGTAGCGTATTACTATTAAATTTAGGTCGGTTTTAGGAACCCCCTTGAGCATAGTGCTAACTTTTTGCACCTGCAAATTGTAAGTACTTATACCGTTTATACTCACAATTTTATCGCCATTAATTAAACCTGCTTTATGAGCGGGGCTGTTTTCGTATACCTCAGCAACTATAGGGTAATCGTCATTTTGCCTAATTAATGCGCCCATACCACCGTACTCGCCAGTGGTTTGAAATTCGAGAGTTTCCATCTCTTCCTCGGGAATAAACTGGTTGTATGGGTCGAGCGATTGAAG
The DNA here is from genome assembly GCA_041656735.1 of Bacteroidales bacterium. Taxonomy (GTDB): domain Bacteria; phylum Bacteroidota; class Bacteroidia; order Bacteroidales; family Tenuifilaceae; genus Perlabentimonas. Next base: position 120,954 of record JBBACY010000001.1, read on the forward strand.
CATTGCATCGATACCCGTTTTTACAAGTTTTTCGGGGTCAGGCTGGTCAACATAAAAAATATTTACCTCGCGAATAAATGCAAAGAATATATCGAGGCTTTTAGAGAGTCTAAAATCAACAGATTTGAACGAAAACACCCCCAGTAGCAATACAGCTATAGATAACAAGATGAGGGGTTTCTGGATTTTTTTTGAAATGAATTTCATAAAATATATTTTGTATAAAATAGCTTACTAAACGCCTTTAACTATTGAATAAAACAATCCCAAGATGCAACTACGATTAATGGCTTACTTTTTTTCGGCTCAAACTGCATCGAAAAACAAAGTAAGCAAATATTAAACCAAATACTTACTTGCTCACTCTTAAATACTACAAAAAAGGCGAGAATACTTAGCTACTAAAATTTATGGAACGGGGTCGTGCCCACTGCCACCCCAAGGGTTGCAACTTAATATCCTTTTTAAGCCGAGCCAAAAACCTTTAAACGGACCGTGCTTTGTTATGGCCTCTAGGCAGTATGTTGAGCAAGTGGGAGTATACCTGCAGCTTGGCGGAAAGAAGGGACTAATAAACATTTGGTAAGCCTTAATGGGTAGCGACAATATGAAAATTAGTATGTTTCGAATTACACCCATACCTAAAGTTTAATCTTCTTTTCTGTTAATTGCTGCATAATTTTTACCACTGAAGCCTGTATCTGTTCAAAGGTTAACGCATCGGAAGCCACATATAAAAGTGCCAGTTTTAGCTCAATATTATTCTCTAAACACCAGCAGGTTAGTATTTGTTTATTAAGCCTATAAGCTTCGCGCATTTTGCGGCGTATGCTGTTTCTACTTACCGCCTTTTTAAATTTTCGTTTGGGAACTACAAACATAACTTGGCAGGATGCCACGCCTTGGGTTGGCTCGGTTACGTAAAATATTGCTTTTATTGGATACGCAAACACGTTTTCACCAGAAGCGAAAACCTTATCAATGCTAATTTTACTGCAAAGGCGGTCGCTTTTGGGAAACCCATAAAGTTTTTTGTTTGCCTGATTATTTTGCACTATGCCCCTTTTTAACTAGTAAGATGCTAAGATAAAACTCCTTGAGTAGATATAAAAAAAAGGGGTAACCTTCTTACTTGTTTTCCTTATTATGCTGTTTAATAAAGTCGTCAAGTGCTTGTGTCATACTTGGCCAAGCGGGTGTAGGAGTTTGTATATCAACCCTAAGTTTACTATCCTTTGCAGCTTTGGCCGTTGTTGGACCAAACACGGCTATTTTTGTACCATTTTGCACAAAATTGGGGAAGTTTTTAAAGAGCGATTTAATGCCACTGGGACTGTAAAATACAATAATATCGTAGTTAACATCCTTTAAATCTGATAAATCGCTACTTACGGTGCGGTACAGGATAGCTTTAGTATACTTTATCTTCGCTTTATCAAGCGATTTAGGTATCTCTGCCTTATGCATATCCGATAGAGGCACTAAAAACTTTTCGGTTTTGTGCTTAGTAACAACATCCATAAGCTGCAAAAAATTACCCGTGCCAAAGAAAATTTTTCGCTTACGGTAAACAATGTACTTCTGCAGATATAGTGCAACTGCCTCAGTTATACAAAAGTACTTCATATCTTCAGGAACAGTTACCCTTACCTCCTCGCACATTCGAAAGAAATGGTCGATAGCTGTTCGACTAGTGAAAATTACTGCCGTATGCTCAAGTATGTCAATTCGTTGCTGACGAAACTCTTTAGATGATACTCCTTCAACCTGTATAAAAGGTCGGAAATCAATCTTCAGGTTATACTTGTTAATAAGTTCATTATAAGGGGATTTTTCGCTTTGAGGTTCGGGCTGCGAAACGATAATCGTTTTGATTTTCAAGGTCATAGATGTTTTATTCAACAACACATTATTCCACAAAAATCTCTTTAAAAACTAGTAAAAGAGGAATAAATTCAAGGGCACAAAGATATAAAAATAAATAGAACATTGAAAACTGGTTAAAAAGAAATACCTGAACAATACGGATAAACCTGAGAAATAGAATTATTGTTGTGATACCTAAAATTGTATACACCACGGCAAGTTGAGCAGGTTCAAATGTATATAATGCCAAAATATTTAGAGGGATTAGAGCTATGCCCAAAACCCGTGCGTGTAAATGCTGGTTTAAATTTAATTGCTTTAGCTGCTCACTCTGATTTGAAACAAACCCAACAGTCCAGGTGGTTATAGAACGAAATATACGAAGTAAGATTAGGCCAATAAGGGTATAAAACCCAATGTAGTACGTTTGGGTTACTTCAATATTTACATCGAGCGTATTAAGCACAATAATTACTGAAGTTGGTATGGATATATAAAGAGAAATATCGAGCAAACGGAATAGATTGCCTAAGAGGCTTGCATTCTCCCAAAACATCTTTTTTGCGCTGTGGAAAAATAGGGTGCTCCGAAAAACATCTTGTAAATGCTTGGCAAAGAAAACACGAATAAAAACCAGCAAAATAAGAAGACTAAACACGGGGTAGAACAGCCACGAGAGCTGAGCCTGATTCTGGGGTAAAGGCTTTACATTTATTGATATCGGTTGGTAATGATTTTGAGCGGGCTGGGTTTCAATAAAAACCTGTTGATTAACAGTAATATGGTCGAGATAATATTGCGCATCATATAGATTCTGGTTGGTAAACTGATTTAACATATTACCCTCGGCCCTTTCAATAGCCGAAACAAGCGTTTGTGGCTGACCTAAAGGACAAATGTAGCAAGTGGTATCAACCAGCTTGGGTTTTGGCCTATAAACTACAGGAGACTTAACCACCAAACTTTCTCTGTAAGCCTCAACCTCTGCCGATTTTCTTTCAATCATTAAGAAAAGCGGGTTTATGCCCTCGTGCGTGGTTGCGCTGGTATCCTGTTGTAATTTTACTTTGGGAATAGTATCCTGCTGCAGCTTAATTCTAGGAACTGTATCCTGCTGTGCACGCCAAAATTCGGGGGTACTATTACCAACAGGCTGATATATATATGTGCTTTTGTGTAGGTTTCCCATACGACTTAACCAATATCTGGGTTTTGCACAAAGATAGTAAGGATTTTTACTTTTTTACGAAGACCAAATTGAAGAGTAAAAGTTTTTTACTTATTTAGTGAGGTTTTTGCCGATGGAAGAGTAAAAGTTGAAATATAGTAAATGAGTTATGCTAATATTTTAAACAGCCTCGTATTAAAATTTGAACTGTATTGTGCTTTTACAACTTTCGGTTATAACCAATTGAAGATTGAATAAGCCCTGCTCTGCTTAGGCTGTGCCATTCACAAATATATCCTGCTTAAACCTGCCCTTTCAGGGCGCAAAGCCATACCAATACATATATCCCGAGGCGTTGCCTCGGGCTGGATTGAGTTGGGCTTTCAGCCCGAACGGAAAATGAGAATGGGCTTTCGCCACGAAGTGGCAACTTATCATAGCCCAAGGCAACGCCTTGGGTAATAGCATAAAACACAAAAATTGCGCCCTGTAAGGGCAAGTCAACTACATTATATATTTTACGAAACGTAGGCCAATCCGTTTTATGGTAGGCAAACTTAAAATATTCGATAAGAGATAAACGTTTATAGCGTATCTGTTTCTAACAATTGTACGACCCCGACGGGGTCGAATATTCTACGTTTATCTATCTTACCTATAAACATTTGAATCCTACGGATTCATTCAATTGTTTATCAATCCCGAAGGGATTAAATGTTTATAGCGTATATGTTTCTAACAATTGTACGACCCCGACGAGGTCGAATATTCTACGTTTATCTATCTTATCTATAAACATTTGAATCCTACGGATTCATTCAATTGTTTATCAATCCCGAAGGGATTAAATGTTTATTGCGTATATGTTTCTAATAATTGTACGACCCCGACGGGGTCGAATATTCTACATTTATCTATCTTACCTATAAACATTTGAATCCTACGGATTCATTTGATCTATGAATATAAAAAATTTTGTGTACAACATTTTACGTGAGGTAAACAAGGCAGAAACAAGAGCGACTTTACCGCAAAGTCTAAATTAAAGAACCGTTTGGTTGGCTGCCCATTGAAAGGTTTAAAGTTTGAGATTAAAATTGACTTGATAATAACAACTGAAAAACAAAAGTTTTTGCTTTGTTTTGCAGAAAGAAAATTATGGAGAAATTATGAGAGTTGTTTTACAGCGTGTTCAAAATGCCTCAGTGGCCATAGAGGGTAAAATTGTGGACCAAATTGGTAAGGGAATTCTAGCTTTGGTTGGATTTGAAAGCGACGATACACCCGAAGACCTGATGTGGATGGCAGGAAAAATATCGCGTTTACGAATTTTTGATGATTCCGAGGGGGTTATGAACCTATCGATAACTGATTGTAAGGGTGAGTTCTTAGTCGTAAGCCAATTTACCCTTCACGCCAAAGTTAAAAAAGGCAACAGACCCTCGTACATAAAAGCGGCACCACCAGAGATTTCGATACCCCTTTACGAACAATTTTTACAAATACTGGAAAAGGAATCGAACTTAACGGTACGTCAGGGTGTTTTTGGTGCAGATATGCTTGTTTCATTGGTTAACGATGGGCCCGTTACCATAGTAATTGACACAAAAAATAAGGAGTAATGGCAGACAGCACAAGTCTAAAAGCGCTTCAAAATCAGATTGATGAATGGATAAACACCAAGGGCGTTAGGTACTTTAGCGAGCTAACAAACCTTGGCGTGCTAATGGAAGAGGTGGGAGAACTTGCGCGGGTGCTAACACGAACTTACGGCGAGCAATCGTTTAAGTCGAATGAAACAAGCATCAACCTAGCCGAAGAAATGGCAGATGTGCTTTTTGTTCTCGTTTGCCTAGCAAACCAAACAGGAGTTGATTTGGAGAGCGCGATGCAAAACGCTTTTGAAAAACGAAACACACGGGATGCTAAGAGGCATATAAATAACCCAAAACTTAAATAAAAACGACAGTCCGTATTGGTTTTACGGTTCACATACTTTACATTAGCATACAATTAAAACATTAAACACTATGAATACTCCTATTGAAGATAAATTTGACATTGAAGTAAACGAGAAAGAAGTCCTATCGGCAATAAACTCTATTAAACAGGGTGTAAGTCAACGATTGTCCGATAAGGAAATACTTAAGAAATGCTTTAGCTTAATAGACTTAACAACTTTAAATTCAACCGATAGTGTTGAGCGATGTGAGCTACTAACCCGAAGAGTTAACGAATTTCCAGAGCATTTTTCTAATATCCCCAATGTGGCGGCAATTTGTATATATCCTAGTCTTGTGCCTGCAGTAAAGCAAACGCTAACGGCAAAGGATGTTAAAATTGCTTCGGTTGCTGCAGGCTTTCCAGCCTCGCAAACATTTATAAATATAAAATTATCGGAATGCCAAATGTGTGTTGATATGGGTGCCGATGAGCTCGACGTAGTTATTTCGTTGGGATATTTTTTAGAAGGCGACTACTTTACGGTTTTTAGCGAGTTGCAGCAAATAAAAGAGGTTGCCGAAAAAGCAAAGGTTAAAGTAATATTAGAAACGGGCGCACTACCCACGCTATCCGAAATACGTTTGGCCTCATTTATAGCTATGGAGGCCGAGGCCGATTTTATTAAAACCTCTACTGGAAAGATTGATGTTGCCGCAACTCCCGAAGCAATATACGTAATGTGCTGCGCAGTGAAAGATTATTACGAGTTAACAGGCCGTATGGTAGGCATTAAACCTGCAGGGGGAATATCAACGGCAGCCGATGCAATTCTTTATTACTCTATTGTTGAAACTGTTTTAGGCGACAAATGGCTGAACAGCAAATACCTGAGATTTGGAGCAAGTAGCCTAGCCGACAAATTATTATCGGATATTACAGGGCAAAAAGTATTGTATTTTTCTGCACCTCGATTGGAGGAGTAAACAGGTATATAATACAGAGAATATAAACAATTTGTTTAGGTGGGTATATATAATTATTTGTTTAACAAATAATTATATGGTGTTGTTTAGTTAAAGCTGCCGGCTTCTACTACGCTCATCCTGACCGGCACCCTAAGCTTAGTCGAAGGGGAAAGTTATTTACAAATAGTAAATTACATTTTGTTAACTAAACAACATCGAATAATTATCATATAAAGTAATCCTCTTTTAAAGTCGCTACTTAAAGTTTTAGTTTAAAGGTTATTTTACAATGATATTTTGAGCAAGCTATCAAGTTAACTCGTTCTCTTGCTTGTTTTGGACGAGTTGGCTAAAAGTTTTTGAATCTCGCTAAGTTCCTTCTTAGTTAAGTCCCGCCAATTACCAATGGGAATATCTAGGTCGATATTCATTATACGATAACGCTCCAACTGGATAACCCTATAGTCCAAAAATTCGCACATACGCCTAATTTGTCTGTTTAATCCTTGAGTAAGGATTATTCGGAAGCGAAACCTGTCTATCTGCTCCACGAAACACTTTTTTGTAACTATCCCCAAAATTGGAACCCCATTGCTCATTTTATGGATAAACGATTTTGTTATGGGTTGTTTTACGGTAACTAAGTATTCCTTTTCGTGATTATTGCCTGCACGGAGTATTTGATTTACTATATCGCCATCATTGGTTAAAAGAATTAGTCCCTGACTATCCTTATCGAGCCTTCCGATGGGGAAAATTCGCTCCGGATAGTTGATATAATCTATAATATTATCCTTCTCTCTGTGGGTATCCGTTGTGCAAACAATTCCACGCGGCTTGTTAAAAGCAATGTAAACAGGTTTGGTTTCTTTACCAGCAATCAGTTTCCCGTTTAAACGAATTTCGTCTTTAGACGATACCTTGCTGCCCATTTCGGCAACTACCCCATTTATAGTTACACGTTTTTGATCAATTAACTTATCGGCCTCTCTTCGAGAACAATAACCTATTTCACTAAAGTATTTATTTATGCGAACCAAGTCTTTATCATCCATAAATTATACAAACTGGTTTAAATATTCATTGGTTTAAATTATAGCCGCCTAGGTGCGACCATAAACTATAATAGGCTGCAAAAATACAAATTTATACTAACTACACCATACCACTGTTGCACTAGTAGGCACTTGTAGTGTAAAGGTAAAAATAATATTGCTTTGCTTTTAATGAAAGTGCCAACTGGATTTGAAAATACAACAAAACTACAGGCTAAGAAAAAAATAATAAAGAGTAGGCCTAGTATAGGTTTTATATAATTTATTACAATTAGGTATTGTATAAAAAACTTCAACTAATACTTTCAGTAGCCTTTCAATCTATATAGTAATCAGCAAATTCTCGGGTTAAAACTTCGGTTATTTCGCTCATAAAAGCGAGCTCATTGCGTATATCGTTAACGTAAGCTTTAACTTTTACTTTAAGCATTATTTTATGGCCTATATTCTCCTGAAAAAATAGTACCACAATTGGCTTGTTTAGGTAAATATACTTTGAAACCTGTGCCGATTCTATGGCAAAACTCCTTATTTTGCTCATATCACAGGTAAGCGGTAAAAATATTTCGGTAACCACTTGGCAATTTTCCTCTCCCGCATTAGCATTGGCAACGGGCATATTCATTACATCAAGATTAGGCACGCTTACAAGGTTATCATCGCCTGTAACTAGGCGAGTAGAGCGCAGTCCAATACCCACTATTTCTCCGTAATAATTTCCAATTTTCACCTTATCGCCAATCTGAAATGGCTTATCGAAAATAATAACAATGCCGCCAAAAATATTTTTAAGCAAATCCTGTGCAGCAAAGCCAACAGCAACACCCACGGTTGCAGAAAAAGCTAAAATAGATGCCATTGGCGGCTTAAAAATAGCTACGAGAATAAAAATTAACGAACCGGTCCACGCGATAACGCTAACCAAGGGTATTAAACCTTTTATTGTAACACGATGCTTAATATTTCTTTCGGCCCATATTCCTAAAACGAGAGATAAAATACGCAGAAAAACGTAGGTTATCAGTAGTATTAAAAGAGTTACAATAATTTTAGTTGCGCTAAAATAATTGGTAAGAGATTTTGTTTCGGCATTTAAATCACTCAATAAATTCTTAGTTGAGATAACAACTGTATCGGCAACTATAGTAGTGTCTTGTGCCAACAGGGTAGCCGATGACATAAAAATTATAGCGGCTACTAAAAGTGTATATTTTATAGTTTTATGCATAAATAGGCCCTTTTAATGTATTAGGTTCTTGTTTTGCAGCAACGAAACTACGTGCCGGTACAAAATGCCATTAAGAGTATAATAATTGCCCTTAAAAAGCACTATAGAATCCTCTTTTAGTACGTTTAAAATCCAGAAACTTCTTTCCTTGCTCAGGTTAAGTATTTTGGCGTGCAAATCGATGGTAATTCTGCCGTGCAGTACAATAAGTAGAAGAGTGTAAATTTTTTCGGCTGTTAGCGTTTCCAAAAAGCTAAAATCGGGTGCACGAAACTGCTTTATATAAAGCTCCTTATCGGTAAACTGCGAAATGGACTCTAGCCAAAAATAAAGCGATAAGCTGATATTGCTATCGGCAAACTTGTTTAAGTTATGGAAGTATTCTATCTCCAACTCGCTCTGGCGCTCCTTATTTTTTTTGTTCTCTACCAATTGCTTTGCATCGTCTTCATAAACAACAATATAACCGCTTAGCCTATGCCTTTTTAAAACTATATTTCTCATCTCCTCAGACGAGATATTACTGAGCTCGATAAGGTAATCGAAGTTTTCTTTTAACGAAATGGTTTTATTCAGATAGTTTGAGGCGTGAAGCGATACGCTACAAATCCAGAATGCCTGACTATTAGTAGAAACAATAATTGATAAAAGCTTGTGTATGCAATCAAATCCTCCTGTATTCCTTAAAAACACACGCTCCAACCCATCCAGCACAATTACTTGTTGCCCTTTATGGTTGGCAATTTGCTCAAGAACCATCTGGTCGCTTAGCAACTCTTTATTATCGAAAACATCCTGCATTAATTCATAAAAATCATTCTCACTATGGTAAAATCGATTTACCGATAGGTAGAATATTTTAACGCCCTCCTTTACGGTTTTTAGGTAATGCTGAAGTAAAGATGATTTGCCCCCGCCGTTTTCGCCAACTACAAGTGATGCTGCATAGTTACCTGCTTTCCAGTCTTTTAGTGCATTGTTTAATGTGTCTATCTCCCGCTGGCGTGAAAAAAATAGGTTTATCTCCTTAACTGGTGCGTTCTCAAAAAGGTACCTATAGATAACCGGGAGTTTGTAAATTCTTTTGTTAATATCAGCCAAGTAGTTCGAAATTGCCGACGAAACATAAACGGGTGCTTTATCAAGTTTTAACCTCTTTCGAACTTCTGCATAAAAGGTTAAACCAGTATTAAGCTGCGTTTTTGTAAAAGAAGTAACACGCAATGATGATTTCGATAAAAAACGGGCAACGGTTCTACGCTTCTCTATAGACTCCTGTATGGCTTTTGTTTTTAATAGCTTGGTATAAATGCTAATTATGCTATCGTTATCGTCTAGCGATTTTACACTATTAACAAAATGCTCAAATGTTTCGGTTAGGTCGGTTTCTTTGGTATAAACAACCTCATTACTAAGTTCGGTAATGTTGTCGAGTATATTTAATGAACGCTTCATACCCTCACGGAACATTAAAACAATGTGCTCGGCAGGGCTCTGAGCATTTATCATTGACACGGCCGTGTCAATAGAGAAGTCGGTTATTTGGTCGAAGTCACTAAACTCAAAAATAATTGTTTGAAGATTGTTTGCGAAGTCATTACTAAGCGCGTTAATTTTATTTAGAAGTGGCGGGACACAATCAAACTCGATAAATTCGATGGGTGAAAAGAAGTAAATATCGGATTTGCGAATTCCTTTTTCATAATCGGGCAAACGTACCACGCCCGCTTTATTTGGCAGGCCTTCAAGTGTGCTAGTTACATCAATTTCAACCTTTTGAAGTAATTTTTGGATTTCGGTGCCTGTTTTTTCAAAATCGGCTTCAATGGTTTGGTTCCGTATTTCTTTTTGCAAACCATAAAGTTCGGTGGTAAAAAATAGTTTTAGTGTTGCTAAATCCAAATTATCGGCATTTGGGATTCGCTCAATTAGCTGTTCTATATACTCCCTTTTACTATCAATAACGGGCATTAACGTTTTACTAAGTTTGGAAGAATAGCTTAGTAGGGTTTGAGAGGCTACAATTCTTACTTTGGCAATAAACCCGAACAGCTGCTCACGAAAACGCCAATCTTCATAAAAAGCAAAGAATGTTGAATTCCACGACCGATAAACCATTTCGGCCAGTTTAAATATGCTTTTTATGTTGCGTTTTGCCTTGGAACGAATATAAAACGAAGGAAACTCCAACGTTCCAGACTTTTGGAGCAGAGTAATAAATTTGTTTTCGTATGTTGAATAGAACTCGTTTAGTTCTGTTAGAAGAGCCGAAAGGTTTGGAGGGATTACCAGTTCATCGTACTCACTGCCAAACTGATAGTTTGAGTTTATCAATTTGGTCTCCATCTCAAAAAGGGTGTGAGCGTATTGTACAAGCTGTTTTTGAACTTCAAAAGTGGTGTTTTGCAAACAGGTAGCATACTCTTTGAGCAAAAAACCTTTCACAATACACTGGTAGTAAATGGTATGGTACCTTGGTTTTAAGGACTTTTGAGCCTTTCGAAACAACCGCAAAAAGAAATTTTGGAATTTACGAGGAACAGAACGTAGGGCGTAGCGAAAGCCTCCTACTTTTCTAATAAAACGGTGGCTGCCAATGCCTTTTTCTGTATTTTCTAAAGTAGTTTTGTATTTATCAATTGCTTTAACCTCAAGATTTTGAATATCATTAAACACTGCAGTTTGAAGGTTAACAATAAAATCTTTTATATCGGTTTTAGTATATAGTTGAGAGTAGAGCAACCTGAGTTGGGCCAAGGTTTTGGCGTGAAACTCGTAAATATCGTTGACCCAAAAGTCATCCGTCTTCTTACTGGTAAGCTCTTTTTTCTTGTTTTTTAAAAGAACAAATTCATTCCTAACACTTTCAAGTACATCTATTTGCTCCTTGAAATAATTATGAATTTCAGTGGAATATTTAGTATTCCATTGTTCAACAAGCTTTTTTGAGCTAGCGGTTAATCGAGCAACTTCGGAGGAATACATTTGTGAGCTTAATATTAATTACCATTGTTTTAAAACGCTGTAAATAAAATTAACTACAGTATTCAAATATACACAATCATATCTGTATGATAATGAACATTTAGGTAAAAAATATTTTTTTGTAATTTTAACAATATTATAAGAAGACAATTACTGAACACCCATTAAACTTGCTGACTCCCACAGATGTTTGTTAAAAGAACTAAATATTATGATTACTTGCTATTTGCGATGTCGTTTTCAGATTTCACAGGACTAATATCAAACGAAGTGAAGAGCGACAATATTTTAGCACCCGCTAAAATTACTGGAGATTCGGAGATTAACCAGATTTTGCTAATGTTACCCTTTAGCTCTTTCATCGCTTTTTGCCAAATAATTCGTGCCATAGGCTCATAGCCTGTCATTTCCTTACAGTCCCATATATGCGGGCGCGCTATATTCCCTTTTTGAAAATGACCCGCCCAAATACCAATCGCTTTTTCTGCATCTTTCTCCAAAAATTTTCCTTGGAAAGTAAAATAGATATACTCTTTACCATTTAGTTTTTTTACCTCAATTACGGGGTTTTGCTTCATAGTATAAATTATAAAAAATGGCTTTTAATTAATTAATTCATTGGTTTAAATTATAGCCGCCTTGGTGCGACCATAAACTATAATAGGCTGCAAAAATACAAATTTATACTAACTACACCATACGGCTTCTTATCGGTTAAGATTGTGAACTTTAGAGAGAGTAATTGCTACCATACTACTAACCTCCACGATACGTCACCATTCGGCTTCAATCTGGCTGACAGCGGGCTGAGTAAACCCCGCTATCGCATGAGTTCTCTCGTGTGGCGGAGTAGTTTATTAGTTACCACAAGTCGGGAGACCTGCAGTTACGAGGGTAAAAGGAATACATTATTCTTCGCCACAAAGTGCCAGCAAATTTCAACCTAACGCAAAGCCTTGGTAATAAATGTTTTGTCAAAACATAAGCCGCACGGAGAAAAGCATTTTCTATTCGAAAAAATCAATGATTTCTCGTTCATCTAAATTTCGATAGCCATATTTTTGAATAACCTCACCATTATCAATTAGTAGGATTAGGGGCATTTTACCCTCAGTAATTCTCAAAAAATTAACTGGAGATAAAATATTGTAATCAAACACCTCGAAAACATGGTCGTCTAAAAAATTTGTAATTAACTCTTCTTCTCCCCAAAAAACCAGTTTACAGCTGTATCCCGTTTCAATTTTCTTTAAAATGACTTCGAGCTTTTTTGATGCTAGGTCGCAAAACTGGCATTCTGGTGACAAGAACAAAACGATGTGTTTACCTGTATTAACTCCCGATTCATTAAGATACTGATTTAGGCTTTCTTCATGAAAAGTGGTTTGCCTATCGTAGGTTTTGCGTAGAAAATTATCGGGAGGCGATATAAAGCCAATGGCTATAAAACTAGACAGGGCAATTCCGAGTGCTTGTAGGGTTTGACAACTCTTAAAAAGGCTTTTTGTTTTTCTAACGAGGAATAAAAAGGGAATTAGAGCTACATTTTTTATAATAGACTGGTAATGATTGAGCTGAATTTTATCTCCAAAACAATGACAATGCTCTGTTTGGTTATTTACAATTAAAGAGACTATAAAAACAGTAAAACCGAGTAGGGCTATAATGGAAAACAATACGGTTTGTTTGGTGTAAACACCCAACAGCAGCATTAAGCCTAAAAAAAGTTCGAAAGCAAGTAAAACCCTTACAAAAACCAAACTTAGCTCTAGGTTAAACAAGCCTAAGCTGAAAACATATATCTCAAAGGTATCGATACTTACAAGTTTCAATATGCTTGAAACAATAAATATGACACCTAAAAACGACCTAACTATTAGTGGTAAGATTTTCAATTGATTTCAAAGAGAAGTGTATAGGTATAAATTTATACCCATACACTTAATTAACATTCAATTACTTACATTTCACTACTACTTTAATTCCAAGTTTAGTATCTTCTTTATTCAAATCGCTACACTTTCCGTCATCAATATGAACAACATTTTCAATTATAGTTGCACCTTCTATTAAATCACTAGTAGTTGTTGTTGTACACTTACAATCTTTTTCTTTTGAGCAGCTAGCGAAAGAAATTAGAGCAATAACAGATAATCCTAACAATATTTTTTTCATAATAAAACTTTTAGTTAACAATGCTTACTCTATAAGGTTTTCAGCTACCCCATGAAATATTAGTGTTTAAATATAATGACAAACAAAATTAATCATTATCAAGCAGTTTAAACAGTGTTTAACAAATTTTAAAAGTTAAACTATCTTGCTTTTCGCTAGCTAAAGTAAACTAAAACTTACCAAAATATACTAACAAAGAAATCTGTCCAGTCAAACTAGACCATCTCACACAGATAAAACAAAAGGGTTAAATAAAAAACAGGGCTTTGTTTGAAAACAAACGTTGGCTTTTGCAAACTTGAAAGAAGTTATAGATTGGTATCCATATAATTATCATAAGTAAGCAAGAATCATTGATGTTGAAAAAGCATATTTAATTCCTCTATAATCGTGAAGTCTCAAGATTTGCTTACCAGAAGATTAAAAAAGTGTTTAAGAAGCCTATGATATTTTACGAATTGCTCTTGTGGTTACATTAAAATACTGAATTCCAACAAAACAATAAAAACTGGTTCACAGCATTAATAAAACTTCAAGAGTTGCTTCTAGAAATCTACTCTAAAAAAACAGCATTGCTTCTCTTTAGCAATGCTGTTCAATGTAAATATGTTAAGAAAAAAACCATCTACTCATTAAGATCAAAATTCGAACCAATAAGTTAAACTTTAAATTGATGTTTAAATAACTAAAGTCCTGACAATCTATATATTAAATTCATTTATTCGAATAGAAAATCGAAATTATCTCCTGGTTTATACTCTTTTGGTTCGGTTTCATGTTTAAAAACCCTTACCGACTTGTCTCCCAACAGTGTAATATCGCCTCCTTCAACTTTCAGTATACTTCCCTCTCTAAGTCCAACAACGTATGAGAAGGGATCCATTGTAATAAACTCTTCTATTCGTTGCTCACGAGTTTCGCCTGCGTGCCCGCTTGGGTTAGCATCGAGATAGTGTGGATTAATTTGAAAACGAACCAGGTTAAATGCGCTAAAACTTTCGGGCTCAACAATGGGCATATCGTTGGTTGTACAAATAGTGGGGCTGGCAACGTTTGAGCCTGCACTCCATCCTACGTATGGAATACCATCAAGCACTTTGTAGCGAAGCACTTCAATAATATCAAGCTGCTGAATCATTTTCAAAAGTCGGAATGTGTTGCCACCTCCAACAACAAAAGCCTCCGCATTGCGAACTGCTTCCTTTGCATTCCTGTGGTGATGAAGTGAATCCACCTCAATACCTAACTCGTTAAAACGCTCTTGAACCTTCTTTTCGTAATCATCAAAACTAAAGGTTACTGCTGCATAAGGTAAAAAGAGAACTTTTTTTGTTCCTTTCAAAAAATCACCTATTGCTGGTAAAGGATATTGTAAATAACCCTCCCCTGCATTTGTTGAGTTGCTTACTAAGAGTAATCTCATAAAACAATGGATTTAAATATTTGATAATAGGTATACAAGATAAGTGCTTTTGTGTGATTATAAAAAAAAGCGGGGAATATTTTAAAAATTCATCAAACTAATATAAAATGTAATTAAACAAAATATATACACGAAATCATCATATCAGAATGTACAAAACAACAAACTAATGCATATTTTGCTGATATTTTTAAGAAATCCTTAGCGTTATAAAATTGAGTTGTGGGAGATAGAAATAAAAAGTAGGTCACTTGCCCTTCCAATAAAAAAATATCGTTAGTGATATTTAAATTTATTTTCTGTGCAATTTGAAAAAGACCTTAACAAAAAATTAAAATCAACCTAACCCAACTACAATCGGATGAAGTGAACATAGGTTTCACTAACAAAACCTTAAAAAACATCTCCCAAATCTCTCGTTTACTTTCAATCTGGCAAGGTTATATCAATGGGTTGTTTTGGGGAAATCCTTACAACAACTATCGAAATACTCGAGCTAATTTGTCCAGCTAGCTTTGCAGATTCTATCATATTTTTAAGAACCTCTACCCTGCTGTTAATAGGGCGATCAAGAATACCACTAGCAGTTTTAACGAAAAGATCTTTAAATCCAGCTAGCGTATCAGGATGCCCTGCTTGCGAAATTTGATAGAGAACCGAATCGACTACACTGTTGGGTTGTGGAGAAATTTGTTGACTTGACTTAATTTGAACTAGCTGGTGTTGGTCGCTAAACCACACTGATTTGCATTCGCCAATGCTAGCAATTTGTTGATTTTGATTATTGAGCACTAAAATATTTTTGCAAATCTCGACTTTATTAATATCAAACAAGTTATTAATATTCAAAACTTTAGTATTAACAAGTTCACTAATCTCTTCAACTGTAAATTTGGGTGTGTTTTTAATAAAAAATGATACTTCGTTGTACAACACCGTTTTAAAAACCACAATATTTTCGTTATGGCTTGCAGTAAACAGCGTTATGACAATAACAAAATTAGGTGTTTTAACAGTAATTATATGAGTGTTACTATTTGATTGTTCGGTGTTTGGCAAGATTACATGAACATTTACATTATCTTCACCTTCGTCATTTACATCGAGCTGGTTTAGAGTATTACTTAAGGTTTTTAGTAGAAATAACTTACGCTGTTTATACTTACGTATATTTCTGTTTTTTATGATGTTATCACTCGCAAGCACAACAAGAATAAGCAGAAAAACAAGGACTATTGAGCCCAATATGTTTTTATAAACATCCTGCTGCTCCATTCTCTTCTGTAAATAACTATACTCTCGATCGGTTTTATTTGCCTCAAACTCTCGTTCTTTAGAGTCTAAACTAGTTTTAATTTCGTCATTGAGTAGCGAATCCTTAATGCTATCCATTAGCTTATAGTACCTAAGTGCCTCGGCTGGTTGATTCAGCGCTTCGTACGATCCGCTTAAATGGAAGTAAATAACTTTATCAATCTCGGGCTGATGAGTTCCTTGGGTAAGTTCTTTTGCTTGAAGTAAATATTCAATAGATTTATTATACTGTCCTAACTCATAGTAAGATGAACCTAAATTTTTTAGTGCATGTGACTGACGTGAGATACTGTTCAGTTTTTCAAATATTGCCAGCGCTCGTTGGTGATAGGAGATTGAAATCACATAGTTGCCTGTAAGGGCGTAAAGCATCCCAATATTATCGCTTAAAATGGCAACACCTATTTTTATATCGAGTGAATCGTAGATTGTTAGAGCGCTCAAATAATTTTTCAATGCTAAATCGTAGTTTTTAAGTTCCATATAAGCCGCCGCTATATTATTAGCCGCTCCGGCAACTGCGCGTTGATTATTTAAACGTTGATTAACATTTAGATACTGCTCAAAATATCTTATGGCGCTGGCATACTCGTTACGATAGTAATAAATTTGCCCCATATTATTGGCTACCAAAGCAACTCCCACTTCGTTTCCGTTTAACTCAAAAATCGACAACGCTTGCAAATATGCATCCAGCGCATCTTCGTACTTCCCCCAGTTTTTGTAAACTAAGCCAATATCGTTATATGATTCTCCTACGCTATTTACATCATTTAAAAACTCATACATAGCCATAGCGTTTTTATGTTCACGCAAGGCATAATTAAACTCACCTTTCATAAAGAATAGATAACCCATTTTTTGGTGAATAAGAGCAATCTGCGGGCGATTCTTCACCTTGTTTGCAATATCTAGGGCTTGGTTTAAATAGAATAAACTTTGGGTGTATGAGCTATCGGCATATGCGGACGACAACTTATTCAGCAAGTCAATTTTAAGAGAGTCTGACTTAGCTGCTTGGAGAACGTTCTCCAAACTATCGATATAGTTATTTTGTGCGTGAAGATTATGGGTGCAGAGCCCTAAAAACACAAAAATCAGTATAAAGAATTGTTTCATTCGGTGTAGTCTTTTTGAACTAAACTTTACAAATATATACATAACAATGTACAAAGAAACGCAAATTGAAAGAAACAGGCAGCACGAAGTGATAGCCTTTGGTTTATTGTGTATGAACATCAACATAATATAGACGAAAACGAATATTATTGGTTAGGCTGAGCAATTATAATAGAAAATTATGTAATGATCGGTGTTCGCTAGCCTTGGACTAATACATTTACCGTTGAGTATACAGTAAACCATATGCTATGCTGGTTAACCTTATGATTGCTAAAAACAGAACTATTAAAACAGAAAGCATAGATTTAAATCTAGTTAGTACTCACTTAACAAAATGGTTTACAAGAAACTTATGGTGAAATTATAATACAAGCCGCCAAGGTTTTCCAAATTATTTGGGCTGGCAAAAGGAGTGATAACTTAAATCATCAACAAAAAGTATGGGTAAAATATGTTTTTCTTACCAATTAGTTTAATTTTGTTGTACATTATCCCGAAAAAATACAGATATGTCAAAACAATATGGTGAAATTACTCAGGTTATTGGACCAGTAATTGACGTTACATTCAACTTGGAGAGTAGCGAGCTCCCTAACATTCACGAAGCCTTAACCATTGAACGCGCCGACGGTACGTTGCTTGTTATTGAATGCCAGCAACACGTGGGCGAACAAACCATACGAACCATTGCTATGGATTCGACCGATGGTTTACATAGAGGAATGAAAGTGAAACCCATGGGCAAATCAATTACTATGCCCACTGGAAACCAGGTTAAAGGACGCCTACTAAACGTAATTGGTGAGCCCATTGACGGGCTGGATCCTCTTTCACCTGAAAATGAGTATCAAATTCATAATCAGCCGCCACTATACGAAAATTTAAGTACCGAATCGGACATTCTCTATACAGGAATCAAAGTTATTGACCTACTTGTACCCTACTCAAAGGGCGGAAAGGTTGGCCTATTTGGTGGTGCAGGCGTAGGCAAAACAGTACTTATTTTAGAACTTATAAATAACATTGCAAAGAAATACGAAGGTATGTCGGTATTTGCCGGCGTAGGTGAGCGTACCCGCGAGGGGAACGATTTGCTTAGAGAGATGATTGAGTCGGATGTTATTAGATACGGCAAAAAGTTTAAGGAAAATATGGAGGCGGGAGGCTGGGACCTATCGCTAGTAGATAAGGAAGAGTTGGCAAAGTCGCAAGCATCGCTGGTATTTGGGCAGATGAACGAACCTCCTGGAGCTAGAGCAACCGTTGCGCTTTCGGGGCTTACCGTTGCCGAATCGTTTAGAGATGGCATAAAGGGTGAAAACAAGGGTAATGATATCCTTCTGTTTATCGATAATATTTTCCGATTTACTCAGGCCGGTAGCGAAGTGTCGGCTCTGCTTGGTCGTATGCCTTCGGCGGTTGGATACCAACCTACCCTAGCAACCGAAATGGGTTTACTGCAAGAGCGAATTACATCAACCCAAACGGGTTCTATTACCTCGATTCAAGCAGTGTATGTGCCTGCCGACGACCTTACAGACCCCGCACCAGCAACCACATTCTCGCACCTTGATGCAACAACCGTGCTCAGTCGAAAAATTTCGGAGCTAGGCATTTACCCTGCGGTTGACCCGCTTGACTCAACATCACGAATACTTACTGCCGATATTCTTGGCGAAGAGCATTACAACACGGCCCAAAGGGCAAAGCAAATTCTTCAGCGTTACAAGGAGTTACAGGATATTATTGCCATTTTAGGTATGGATGAGCTTAGCGAGGAAGATAAATTGATTGTTCACCGAGCACGAAGAGTTCAACGATTTTTATCGCAGCCATTCCACGTTGCCGAAGCCTTTACTGGGCTTACAGGAGCTATAGTTGACATAAAAGATACTATCAGAGGTTTTAATATGATAATGGATGGCGAGGTTGATAAATATCCTGAGGCTGCCTTTAACTTAGTTGGAACAATTGAACAGGCAATTGAAAAAGGTGAAAAATTATTAGAAGACTCAAAAAAATAGGGTATGTTTCTAGAAATTATAACGCCACACAAAGTTTTTTTTAAAGGAGAAGTGGATATTGTTCGCGTTCCCGGTACAAAAGGCTCTTTTGCTATGTTAAATAACCATGAGGCCATAGTTTCATCACTAGAACCTGGCGTTATAAAGGTTGGAGCGATAGGAAAGGAGAGGTATTTCCAACTTTCGGAAAAAGCTTTGGTTGAACAGCATAGCAATAAGATTACAATAATTGCCACAAAAATTGAGGAAGTAGGATATTCTGCATTAATTTGATTTTATGAATAATTAACTCACTTACTTTAACAATACATTTAAGTAAACTTCATGGTTAAGGCATTAACAACCGCAATTCTACTTACCGGAATATGTTTCACCCTAAACGCTCAGCAGGTGATAACATTTAAGGCCGATGATAATGTAACTGTAACAGCCGACCACTACGTAACCTCTACGCAAAACCCTTACATAATTCTTCTTCATCAAGCAGGTTATAGCCGCGGTGAGTATCGCGAAACTGGACCAAAATTTGCCAACCTTGGATTCAACTGTCTTGCTGTTGATTTACGCTCGGGCAACGAAGTAAATTTTATTAAGAATTTAACGACTGTTAGTGCTCAAGAATTAGGCTTTAAAACCGATTTTATGAGTGCAATGACAGATATTACTGCCGCGCTTCAATTCGTTGCTAAACGCTCGAATAAGCCCGTAATACTAGTGGGTAGCTCCTACTCTGCATCATTGGCAATTATAGCTGCCACAGAAAACTTCAGAATTCAGGCAGTTATTGCCTTTTCTCCGGGCGAATATTTTGGCGAATCGGTCTGCGTGAAGGAACTAACCCAGTCGTTATACGTGCCCCTACTTGCCATGAGTACAAAGTTAGAATATAACGAAATGGCGCAAATGCTTAACCATATTTCGAGTAAACATCTTCAGCTATTCAAACCATCCGAAGGTGAAGGCGTGCACGGTTCTAAAGCACTATGGGATCGCAACACTACAAGCGATCAGTACTGGATGGCCATAACCCAGTTTATAAGTCAGCTAAAATTGAACTAGCTAATTCTTGGAAATAAAATCGTTAATTGTTTTGAGCATAGAAAATGGAACTATTGGCTTGGCCAAGTAGCTATCCATTCCACTTTGCTGGCTTTCGATTTTTGTATAATCCTCTGGGTAGGCTGTTTGGCAAATAATTTTAATATTACTATCAATTTTCTTTATAAGGCGCGTGGCCTCAAGTCCATCTATTTCGGGCATTACAACATCCATTAAAATTAAATCTACCTTAGTTGACTTAACTAAATCAACCGCCTCTTGTCCATTTTTTGCCCACAACAAATTTACGCCAGTAGGTTTTAAGAGGGTTTGAATAAACTTGTAGTTTGAGTCAATATCGTCGGCAACCAGAATGGTTTTATTCTTCCAGTTAAAAAGTTCATCTTGTTTAAAAGGCAAAACTAAAGTGTCAAACTTATTTTTAAGAGGAATGTAGGGAATGCTAAAGTAAAACGTTGAGCCCTGATTTTTGGTGCTATCAACCCATATTTTTCCGCCTAATCGCTCAATAATATGTTTAGAAATTGCCAAACCTAAACCCATTCCGCTAAAGTGCCTAGTAATGCTATCGTCCGCCTGTCTGAACGGATTAAAAATAATCTTTTTCTCATCATCGCTTAGCCCTACACCGGTATCAATTACATAAAAAAGAAGATTATTTGCATCCTTAAATGTATAGCCCAACTCGATAAAGCCAACTGAAGTAAATTTAATTGCATTTGATAATAAGTGCCCAACAACCTGCGACAACCTTTTAGCATCGGTTAAAATGGTAAACTTATCCTCTAAAACACCGAGTTTTATGTTGGTTTTAACCTTACCCTTTTTTACAAACCGATTCTTATTAATAACCTCGTTAAAGGTGCTGGAAAGCATTTGGTTTAGCTGGCACTCAGCCTTTTTAATGGAAAACTGATTGGTTTCCATAGAAGAAATATCAATCAGGTCATTAATAAGTTCTAGTAGATCATTGGAGTGATTAACTAAGAGTTCAGGAATCTCTTCGCGTTCAACACCAGAAATATTGGGGCTATTTAGCAAGGAAGAAAAGCCCAAAATGGCATTAAGTGGTGTGCGAATTTCATGTGATAGGTTAGAGAGAAATGCTGTTTTAAGTCTATCCGACTCCTCCGCTTTAGATTTAGCAATAACAATCTGTTTTTCATACTCCTTACGTTCGGTTATATCGTCGAAAGTAAACACTAAATGTGCAACAATGCCTTTACTATCAAAAACGGGTGCTACGGACAAAGCGTACCAATTATTCTTGTTACCAAACAGGTTCATTTGCAATTCACCCTGATATACGGTACCGTTTCTTGCCGATTTAACTATATTGGCTAACGAATTTGTCTCTGTACCAGAACAAAAGGGCATAGTGCTTCCCATAATTTGTTCGCTCGCCTGGCCAGAATATTTTTCGAACTCAGGATTAAAAAATTCAACTATCCCTTCAGGTGAAGTTATTAAAATGCCTATGGGTGAGTTTACTATTGCCTTAGTAAGTATATACGAATTATGCTCGGCTTTTTTACGCTTTGTTATATCAATAGAAACACCGCCTATTAATAACTGTTTGTTTGCAGCATTAAACTTAAACTTATGCGTTACATAAGTACGTTCAACGCCATAGTTATCAACTAATTTCTCTTCGCCTACAAACTGGCCATATTTTTCAACAACCTTATCTTCTTCAAAAAAACGGTTAAGCTGACTTGGGTATATGGTACTTAAATTTCTACGTCCATCCTGAACTGGTCCAAACACCTTGTCCATATAGGCATTTTGGTAGTGCATATTGCCTTCAAAATCACGAACAAAAATTCCAACTGGCATTGAATCGTGCAACGATTCATACTTTTTCTGCGTTTGTTTTATTGCTTCTTTGGCGTTATAGAGTTCGGTAATATCTTTAAAGTCCTCAATTATTCCGATCAGGTCTCCATCCTTTGTTACAAAAGGCTTGGCCATATACTGGCAAACTACTTTTCTATCTAGAACACTGAAACGAGTTTCTACAGACTGCACCTCACTGCTACCTTCTTTAATTTGTTCAAGCGGACAGTTTGTGGTATGGCAACTTCCGCTGGGAAACTTATCGTAACATTTCTTTCCAACTATGTCGTCACATTTTATTCCTGTCATCTGGCAAAATGCTGTATTAACTTTAAGTACAGTAAAATTTTTATCAATTATGCGTACGCCGTTAGCCGTTGCGTTGAATATTTGATTAAGTTGCTCATTGTGATCTATAACTTCACGTGTACGAGAGGTTAGCTTAATTTCAAGGTTTTTTTCAAGATTTAAAAGGTTATTAATAATTCTATTATAAAATAAACGAACAACGAGAAGAAGTACTATGAAGAAAACAAAAACGAATATAAATGCTCGATGTAATTGATTATTAAATATTTTAGCGTACTCGGATATATTAACTGCAAAGAATGCCTGGAATACAGGGGATGATTGAGAAAAAATTTCGGTAGTAGCATCAGTCAAAACATAATGGACATCACCAATTTCGATCTCTTTCTGTAAATTGAGTGAATTAATATTCCCCGCTTTATTAATAATGGCATTTACTGTATCCTTACTATGATAGGTAAAAATACGCCTTGGGTTGCCTTCTTCCTGAAAAATTATAAAAGGTAATATATCCGAATTGGAAGAAATTGCCATTGCTGCATCGGTATCCTTTATTCCAGAGTAAATGTAAAAACTGTTGCCTTTAATTGAAAGAATGCTCGCTTTGATAAAGAAAATATTGGTGCTGTCGTAAGTTATAAAGTAACTGTAAACACTGTCAGGCTTCCTGTCTATGTTGTATTTTGTACAGGTATGAAAAGGAACGCCCAAACTATTAAAAAGCTGGTTTCCGTTTTGTGCATAAATGGCAAAAAAAGCATTTTGAGGTTCTACAAGGTTGGTAATAATGGGGTTTAATGCGCTTCGAATAAACGATGTGTCATTCGTAAGAAGTGCATCCGAATAGTTGGTGTTGGTTTCAACCAGATAGATAGCCTTATCGAGCGATTTTGATATAATATTGATGCACTGATTTACCTGTACAGATGATTTCTGAACGGCATCAGAAATCAGTATTTTTTTCGTGTTTCGGTATTGATACTGGGCGTTAATTATAAAAAATATTGAAATTACAGCAAATAGTAATATTACAATAAAATATAAGTTCCGCTTTGTTTTACCTGTAACGACAGAGATAGTTTTCACAGAAATAAAAGAGTTTACAAAAATTCCGAAAATTAGTTAAAGCCAAATGTAATTATTTTTCAGATAGTACAGCAAAATTTACAAATAAATAAGGGGATGAAAAAAATTTCATCCCCTATGGCTATTGCGATTGGCACAAATTGATACGCTATTTAACAATTTTTGTACTTACTCGTTCGCCTGATTTATAGGTTATCTGAAGCAAATAAGTTCCATTAGGTAAGTTCTCTGTTATTAGCTGAATTTGAGACTGCCCGTTAACTTTAACTCTTTGTTGAACACGGCCAAGAATATCTATAATTTCGATATATTCTGCATTAGTAATCTCTTTTACATACAGAATCTCGCTAAACGGAATAGGATAAACAGCTATAGATAAGGGCTGGTTACTTTCAGCACCCAAGGGTACAATTCGAATGGGTACCGTCAAGTCTCGCCCACTAACTTCAAAGTGTGATACAAACTCGTTGTACCCGTCAGCATTCACTGTGAATGAATATTTTCCGTTAAGCAAATCAAAAGCAACCTTTCCATCCTCTGCAGTAAAAAGGGGCTCTTCCCGTCCATCAATTTTAATCTGTGCATTGGTAATGGCTTCGCTTTTAGTATTATCCACCTCGAAGGTTGCCCTGTACAACGGATTTATACTAGAGATTACCGCCTCCCAACCCTCATAAACCTGAGAGTAATCGGACTTAAAATGGAATGTTATTGCGCCATAAGAATTTGTTGCTGTTACCGTTCCAATGTCGACACCTGATGAACCACTATAAGGGCTTCCAGTAAAGAAAGGTGCATCGGTGTTAACTCCATCATAAATGTAAAGTTTATCCCACGGACTTGTTGTACCTTCGATAACGGCATAATTAAATGTAAACGACAAAGTCATACCCGTCTCTGACGGATAAAAAGTCATTATATAGTCCTCATTGTTTGAATAATCACCTGAAGGACCCCCAGAATCGTAAAACCTACCAACGCTAACTGAAACAGAGTCGTTGTTTTGCATAATAAATTTGGGGAATTGACCGATAAGCAAATTAACTGTGGCACTTTTTTGGAATACCCCTGCCTGCACATCTACATTAACTAGAACGGGTGCTTCGAGAGGAGCATCGGGACTTGCCTTAACTGTATAGTGTAAATTTAAAGAACCGCCTGCTGGTATTTCAGGAAAATTCTGAGAGTTAGTTATTACTGAAAAGAATTCGGAAGATTGTGCAGTAATAATTGCCTCTCCTGCGGGTAACTGCGAAGTACCATCATTATGGATAGGAACGATCAGAGTGACCGTTTCACCTGCATCAATTTTTCCATTATTATTTCCATCAGTATCGTCAATAGAAGCTTCTCCAATGGATAATACGGGAGCGCGCGCTACGAGAACGATATCAGATTTACTAGTCTCAGTCCCAATAGTGAGAGTAAAAGAAAATATTAGTCTATGGCCGTTGGGTATATTTTTATCAATTTTAAGAGAAAAAGCACTAGGTATGGTTTTTATATTTAGCGGTAGATCAGTACCAAAATCACCTATACTTATAGTTTTAGCTGAAGTTAAGGTAGTGTACTCATCTACAGAACTAAATTCAACTTGAACATTGCTTGCAGGGAGGTCTCCAATATTTTTAAAGTCGAGATCTAATAAAATACTCTCCCCATAGTCAATCGCCGCATTATTATTACCCTGAGAATCGTCAACTCTTGCTTCGGATATAAAAACGTATGACTTCCCGTTGACTTCGACATTTGTTGACCCAAAATAGGGTATGTATTGCGGTTTTGTTATCACCAAGTCAACAGCACCAGCTTCAAGTATTGGTTCAACTGGAACATCTACTTGTCCTGATGAGCCGACGAATGAAGCTCCATAAAGAACACCATTTTTGCTTATGGCTACATAAGAACCTGGTAGCGCAGAAACTGTGAAGAAACTACTACCAAGCTGATAGGAAGTAGGAAATGAAACATTGTTAATATCAGCCTCTGTAAAGTATGGGGAAAGAGATGGGTCACCTAGTACATTATATGCTTGCCAATAGTACTCTGTGCCAATATGATCTGGGTAATTATTTAAATGAGCCTCAGTAACTGCCAAGTTTCCAGCGAATACTATACCTCCTACAGTTACATAGTTACTTTTCCGTGGCGCATCAAAAGCACCTAGCGAAGTTTCTTCAAAGCTAGGAACGTAACCATTATTATTACCCGTTATTGGGAACGCACCCACAGCCCAATAAAAGTCTTCGAACCAATAAGTATTTGGTGATGAACCGATATAGGTTACCGCACCTTTTTTATTGCCCCTAATCCATGATTCGCCAATACTTTGTTGCGAGGAACCAAAATTAGCAGACAAGCAGCAGTTACCAATAGTAACAGGGTACTTATTTAAATTTGTAAACGTTGAAATGTCATTCGCATTAAGTCTGGGATTTTCCCATAAAGTTTCGTTACAGTGTGCCGTATAATTAATAAACCCAACAGCAATGCGCTGAGGGTCATAACTTCCCGTGTAACCAGCCTGATTATTAGGGTTACTTGGGTCTGAAGTTACACCATAGCCCCAAACATTATTATATCCTTGAGCAGAATTAAAATAGTTCTTGGTTGCATATTTTAAAGTGGCCTCACCAATATTAGGATTCCAATACGAATCGTAGCCAGCAATCAGGGTTGCATTGTTTAAGTAAGTGGGGTCATCAAACTGATACTGTTCGTAGTAAAGAATTTTATAAATGATATTATCGAGCTGCTCCGTTGTTTCGGCCGACATACGCCCATAATACATTTCGGGAAAATAGTCGCCATCAATGCTTGCATAGTATAGGTCGGTTTGCTTACCTGTTTCACTACCAGTTTGCGAAGCGGGTACTTGCGGCGTATCGCCTACTATTACAAGAAATGATGGTGCAGGGTCGCTTTCTGTTGCGGCTTGATAAACACCCTGAATATAAGATTTAATTTGATCTGATGTGGAGCCAATCGCATCGATATAAGCTACGGTTACAGCAAATCCTTTTTTGGTTTTCCATTCGATAAATGGTTTCAGCGATTCCTCAAACATTCGATGGCTAATAACCAGCATTTTTACAGGATTCTTGGTTAAATCTGGCTTTTCATCGTAAATACTTTTGGTATAAGGGTTTTGCAACGCGGCAAAAACAGGCTCAAAATAAGGCGAGTATGTAGCTGCGCGTATTTTGTTCTCTAGGCTTACATCTCCGCCCTGCATACTTACTTCAACATCAATATCATTAAAAACTTTAATAATGCCCGCTGCAGGACTATAACGAACAGGATTAACCTGAACCCTGGCAATACGAATTCCCCTAAGAGTTCCAAGAACTTCAATTTGGGCTATGGGATTGTCGTTAAAAGTTGCCTGAGTATAACGATCTGCCTTAATTAGCAAAGGTATTGTATCAATATCTTGATCTTTTCGATACGAAGGCTGCTGTGGGTATAGCTGTGTATTTATCCCGTAATCAGAAAGCAAAAGTTCGGACTCAGAGTAACCATTCACTTTAACCGAAACACTTGCGCCATTGGGTATTTGTATAAGTCGGCTAAAAGAAGGTAACTTCGGGCTTCCTACTTTACTGCTTGAGTAACCTTTCCCAAAATATAGATCGATAAAATTACCGTGACTTGCTGTTTCTACAGTTTTTCCGTAAAGTGCATCTATCCGAAAATGCATTTGTAATTCAGAAATATTAAAGTTCTGGCTTTTAATGCTGGCCTGATTATTGGCACTTTGCAGAGGAATAACTACATCTTGCGCGCCTAAATTAAGCCATAGAAAAAAACAGAAAAAGGTAATTAATAGAGGTCTCATTGGGTAGATATTAGGTATAACTATGCCTATAAACTAATAAACGTTTATAGCTAACCATTTGTTTAATAAAATACATTCATTGTAAGTAAAGATAAACAATATAAGGTAAAGGTAAGACAAACTAAAAATAATTAATTAAACTAATGTTTAATCTTAAAGTAATCGAATAGTAATTTACCTCTTTTACTTCCAAGTACTTGAGTATGCTCATCGAGACTAAGACTTGATATGGTTTTTAAATCCTTATATTTTTTAAAAAGGAGTTCTCGCGACTTTTCGCCAATACCATCAATATCAGTTAGTTGCGACTTTAGAGCATCTTTAGACCTAAGGTTTCTGTGGTGCTTAATACCAAATCTATGTGCTTCATTACGAGCAAATTGAACAACTTTTAATGATTCGGAATTTTTATCGAGGTAAAGAGGAACTGGGTCTCCTGGAAAAAATATCTCTTCCAACCGCTCAGCTATACCAATAATGCTAATACTTTTATGCAAATCTAGCTCCCGCAGAACAGAAAAGGCAACACTAAGCTGTCCCTTGCCGCCATCAATAATAATAAGTTGAGGTAAAGATTGGTTACTACTAATCATGCGAGAATACCGCCGTCGTAAAACTTCAATCATAGTAGCATAATCGTCGGAGCCATCAACCGTTTTAACATTAAAAATACGGTAATCACGTTTGGAGGGTTTGGCATTCTTGAAAACTACACAGGCAGACACAGGATTTGTACCTTGAAGATTCGAATTATCGAAACACTCAATGTGTACCGGAAGCTCGTTAGTTTTAAAATCACGTTTTAGTAACTCTAAAATACGCTGAGTATGCCCAATTTTTTTGAGAGAATCTTGCTTTGCAATCTTTTCAAAGACATATGCCTTGGCGTTTCGTTGCGATAACTCGAGAAGTTTATACTTATCGCCCCTTGTTGGTACAATATACTTACAATTTGAAATTGTAAACTCAGGCTTAAAGGGCACAACAATCTCAGTTGAAGTGCTAGATAAACGTTGCCTTATTTCGGCTATTGCAAACGAAAGTAAATCAGAGGCAGTTTCACTTAACTTTTTCTTTAACTCCAAGTTATGCGATTGTACTACGGAACCATTCACAACTTTAATAAAATTTACACAGGCAAAGCTAGGCTGTTCAACAATACTAAAAACATCGATATTATTTAACCTAGGATTAACAATAGTTGACTTGGCCTGGTAACGCTCCAGCGCTTCAATCTTCTGCTTATAAACTTGAGCCTGCTCAAACTGAAAATCTTTTGCATACGCAACCATTGTTTTCTTTAATAAAGTCTTAACTGAATGAATATTACCTGAAAGTATCTGAACTATTGATTCAATATTTGCATTGTAATCACTTTCGGACTGATAACCTACACAGGGGCCAAGGCAATTACCGATTTGGTATTCGAGACAAGTTTTAAACTTTTTTGCTGCTATATTTTCTGTAGTTAGCTGAAGGTTACAGGTGCGAAGAGGGTACAACGACTTAATCAATTCAAGTATTGTTTTCATCAACATAACCGAAGTATAGGGACCAAAGTACCGGCTCCCGTCGTTTACCACCCTTCGGGTTGAAAAAACGCGTGGGAAAGGTTCATTCTTAATGCAAATCCATGGGTATGTTTTATCATCCTTAAGCAGAATATTGTAGCGAGGCTTAAGTTTCTTAATAAGATTGTTTTCTAATAGTAAAGCATCACTTTCAGTTTCGACAATTATATGCTTAATATTAAAAACCTTAGACACCAATACTCTAAGCTTAGCACTCTCATAACTTTTACGATTAAAGTACGAAGAGACTCTTTTCTTAAGATCCTTAGCTTTACCCACATAAATAATTTCTTCCTGGTTGTTCAAAAACTGGTAAACCCCAGGTTGATTAGGTAAAAACTTAATTATATTTTCGATAGATTGATTCACAGAGATTAAAATAAATAAAGAATTTCGTACCTATCAACTAAAAAGACAAGGAATAGTGAAATAAAGAAGGCAACTAGTGGTGAAACTAACCACAAAAAGAAAAAGTTTCGAACCTGAGTTTTGCGGAAAATATTTTTAACACCCAATTTGGCTATCCCTATCCCGATTATTGAAGCAACATTTAGCTGAACCAATGACGAAGGAATGCCTTTATAAAGCGAGGCAAAAAGCAAGAGCGATGCCGAAATAAATGCTATGATTGCTGCCTCTATTCTTCCAAAAAGAACAATCTCTTTTCCTGTATTTCTCATTATTTTATGTCCAAAAACGGAACTTCCAATGGCAAAACAAGGAGCAATAATAAGTATTGAGAACTTTGAAATGAACCAGTCGTACTTACCTGGCTCCAAATCAAAGAAATTTATTGTCATTTGTGTTAATGGCCCTGTTGCGTTAGCAACATTATTTGCTCCAATGGAAAAGGCAACAAACAAAGAAAGAACTATTAGCAAACCCTTTAACAGGTAGCTGTTATTAACCTTTGCCGAAATTGTGTAGCCTCTTCTGCGAAGCGGTTTATAAATATATTTTCCAAGTAAAAAACTAATTATAAAAGCGACAATAGGGAGGATAAACCAGGTAGGTACTATTTCATAAAAGATTTTATTTGAATTAAAGGTGTGAAAATATACAGTGGGCGCAATAAGCGCACAAACGGTTGATTGGCTTGTAGACTGGGGTATACCAGCTAAATTGGCTATAAGTAAAGAAATACTTACAGAAAAAAAAACAACCGCCACAAGCACGCTATTAAGCTGGCTTGGATTTATGATATCAGATCCTAAAGTTGATGCAGTATTGCTACCCGCTATAACTGCTCCCAGAAATACCATTACTCCAAATAAGCCAGGAATTAAACTCTTGCGTATTACATTAGCTCCATATGCTGCCGAGAAGGATGGTCCTGTTCCGCTACCGCCCATGTTGATGGCAAGAAACATGCCCAATAAGTAAGGTACTAACATTTGCAAATAATTGGTTTACATTACTTACAAATATAAATAATTAGTTAAACAAAGGCACTGAAGTAAACTTTATTACATCAAAAAGTCCGTTATGATTAATTTTAAGGTTCGGAATAACGGTTAGAGCCATAAACGAAGCCGTCATAAACGGAGCGCTCAACTCTGTACCCGCCTTAGAGACTAGGTCATTCAGTTTTTGATAATTTTTGCTAACCTCGTACCCATTGGTATCCGTCATTAACCCAAAATAAGGTAAGGGTATCCCGTCGACGTAATCACCATCGGCAAAACAGAGTCCGCCACGATGATTAACAACCCAACTAAGTGCTGTTATTAAACTATCGTCGTTTGCTCCAACAGCTAAAATATGGTGGCTGTCATGGGCTATGCTGGCTGCAATTGCGCCTTTTTTTAGTTTAAAACCTTTAATAAAGCCCACTACAGGGTCAGAGTTATGATACCTATCAAGCAGAACTATTTTAATAATATCATCATTAAAATTAGGTAATACCTCATGGCCTATCGGTTGTTTAACAGGAACTTTAATCCAATTAGTAAATAACTCGCCTGGAAGAGCCTCAATAACATTCATTGATTCTCCCCTTGCTACCACCTTAAGATTCTCGATACTGGGAACTAGCGTGCGAAATGAAAAATTTGGTTTAGGTACTTCTCGTAAAGAAAAAACACCCAAGTCTTTATGAAACACACTTGAGCCGTTAATATATGTTTCTATAACATTGAAATCCTCTAAATTATCGACCAAAATAAAGTCTGCCAAATCGTTTTCTACAAGTTTTCCTAGGCTAAACCCATAATGTTTTTGTGGTAAAAGTGTTGCAATAGTTAGAACAGAAAACAAATCGTACCCTTTTGCGATTGCACGAGCAACAATTTTATTAATATGCCCAACTTCTAAATAATCTGGATGACAATCGTCGGTACAAAACATGAGTGATTGGGGATAATTTTCTATTAAAGGGGAAAGTGCAGAAAAATTCTTTGCTGCACTACCCTCTCTAATCTGAACAATTTGACCGAGACTAATTTTAGTTCGCGCTTCATCGATACTACTGCATTCGTGATCAGTTGAGATTCCCGAATTGATATATTTCTCAAGATTTTTACCCACGAGTCCGGGAGCATGGCCATCAATAGGTTTGGAAAACTTTTGTGCTGCTTTGATTTTATGTACTACATCCTGGTTCTCGTTTATAACTCCAGGAAAATTCATCATTTCGGCAAGAAAGTAAAAATCAGATTCCGATAAAAGGTCGTGGACCTGCTGATGCCCAATAATGGCACCACTCTTTTCGAGTGGTGAGGCTGGAACACACGAGGGCACACCAAAGAAAAATTTGAGAGGAACTGTTTTAGAGTCTTCAACCATGAAGCGAATTCCCTTCACTCCTGCAACGTTCGCAACTTCATGCGGGTCGGCTACAACTGCAATGGTTCCATGCTTTACCGCCATTTGCGCAAATCTACTAGGAATAAGCATTGAACTTTCGATATGCACATGTGAATCAATAAAGCCAGGCAAAATAAAAGGGGATGTAATTGAACTTTCTTTTTCTATTCTTTGAATATGTTCATTCTCTATGTATATACGAGCACCAAACATCTCCCTAGTTTGGGGGCGAACTAAAACACCCTGTACTATTTTACTATTACTCATGGTAAGAAAAGTTTTTGTGTAAATACTTATACAATATGTTCCACGTGGAACATAAAAAAGTTATGCCCTTAAGTATTTTTAACTTGGAAAGTAAATAGAAAAAGCTTGATTCCCTCTTCCTATGATTGCAATAAAAATATTAAAAACGCTAATTATTAAAAAAACGGTTGGTTTGTATAAAGAATTGTTCCACGTGGAACAATTACCTCCCGAAGTATACTAAAAGAACATTTATATCACTTGGTGAAACGCCTGGAATACGACTCGCCTGCCCTATGGTTGTTGGTTTAATTGCTGAAAGTTTCTGACGTGCTTCTGTGCTTATTGATTTAAGACTGTGGTAATCGAAATCTGAATGTATAGTAACGTAATCCAGCCGTTGTAATTTTTCTGCAACTTGCTTTTCTCGTTCAATATAGCCCCCGTACTTAATTCGGATTTCAGCCGATTCGATAATATCTGATGAAAGACTCTGGTAAAAGGAATGGTCTTCAACTAAATATAATAAATTTAAAAGTGAAACTTCTGGTCGTAATGCTATCTCGTAAAGTTTTCTTGCTTGGTTAATGGGAGCAGATTGAATAGAATTTAAATAGGGATTAACAACCTCAGGTTTGATACTTTGTTCATGCGTAAATTTAATTACGTTTGCTATGGTGCCGTATTTTTCTTCAAACTGAGTATATACAACCTTATCAATTAAACCAATTTGATAGCCTAAGGGGAGTAAACGCTCATCGGCATTATCTTGCCTAAGCAAAACACGATATTCAGCCCTACTTGTAAACATACGATAAGGCTCGTCGACACCTTTATTAATAATATCGTCTATTAGTACCCCAATATAAGCTTGATCACGCGAAAGAACAATTTGTTCCTTTCCTCTCACTAGATGTGCAGCATTAATTCCTGCAAGCAAACCCTGAGCAGCAGCCTCCTCATAGCCCGTGGTTCCGTTAATTTGTCCTGCAAAAAAAAGCCCGTGTACTAACTTTGTTTCCAAAGTATGTTGCAGTTGTGTTGGTGGAAAATAATCGTACTCAATGGCATAACCGGGCCTAAGTATGTGTACCTCCTCAAAACCTTCAACTGTTTTTAGAGCATCGTACTGAATGTTTGACGGTAACGAAGAACTAAAACCATTCAGGTACATTTCATAGGTGGTTTCTCCCTCGGGCTCTAAAAATAACTGATGCGAATCTTTATCAGAAAAAGTTCGAAGTTTGTCCTCAATACTTGGGCAATATCGAGGGCCAATGCCCTTAATTTTTCCAGAGAAAAGGGGGCTACTATCGAAACCCTGCTTTAAAATATTGTGAACTTTGCTAGAGGTATGCCCAATAAAACAGCTTCGTCGTTTTAAGAATTTTGTTGGTTTGGTATAAAAGGAAAAGAATCGGTTCTCTTCTTCTCCTGCCTGCTCAGTAAGTTTTGAATAATCTACAGTTCTTCCGTCTATTCGAACAGGTGTGCCCGTTTTCATTCGTCCGACCTGAAAACCAAATTCAAGTAACTGCTGAGAAATGCCGTTGGAGGCAGTCTCTCCTACTCGACCTCCCTGAAAATTGACATTCCCTATATGAATTAATCCACCCAAAAAAGTACCGTTAGTTAAAACCAACGCTTTACATTCTATTTGAACTCCCTGTGTAGTTTTAACTCCAACTACAGTTTTGCCCTTAAACACCAATTCAATAACATTATCTTGCCAAAGAAAAAGGTTGGGAATTTTCTCGAGCATATCCCTCCAGGTCTGCGAATACACCATTCTATCGCATTGAGCACGAGGGCTCCACATTGCAGGCCCTTTGGATCTGTTAAGCATACGAAACTGTATGGTAGATAAGTCTGTTACTTGTGCTGACAACCCTCCTAAAGCATCTATCTCTCTAACTATCTGTCCTTTAGCCACACCTCCCATAGCAGGATTGCAACTCATTTGAGCTGTTTTAGACAAATCCATTGATATTAGCAGTACACGGGTGTTAAGTCTAGCAGCGGCTGCTGCTGCCTCACATCCTGCATGGCCAGCTCCTACAACAATTACATCAAACGGTTTTAACATATTACATAAGGGAATTAAGTATATCTAAGCTGCGGTTTTCAGCCTCACGCATTTCTGTCATTTCTTCATCGGTTAAATCGTTATATCCTATTAGATGTAAAACACCATGAATCATAACTCTGTTCAACTCCTGAGTAAAAGTTTGACTAAATTTTTCTGCGTTGTACTTAACAGTAGGTATAGATATGTAGATATCAGCAGAGATAAAATCCTGTTTCGAATAAGGAAAGGTAATTATATCGGTGTAATAATTATGATTGAGGTACTGTTTATTTACGCTTAAAATTTCTGCTTCGGAGCAAAAAATATAATTAATGCAGCCAAGTTTAAAATCATGTGAGTTTATAATCTCTGTCACCCACTTTTTATAAACTCGTTTTTGAGGTAGGTTGAATTTAATATCAACTGTGTGGAAAGTAATTGGCACCTGATTACCTATGAAAAATTAGTTCAACCTTTGAACCGTTGTTTTCAAACTCAATGCTATCGGCTAAATTTCTCATAAGAAACACACCTCTTCCGGAAACGTTTTCTAAATTTTCGGGACGCGTAGGATCCGGAATATCGAGATAATTGAAACCTGGACCTTCGTCTTTAACATAAATATGAATGCTAGAATCGGTTATAAGAAACCCCACGTTTACCTTCTTACTAATAACAAACTTATTACCGTGCACAATTGAATTATTAACCGCTTCAATGGTGGCTATCAGTATTTTACCGTATACATCAGACGATAAGCTACATTGTTCAGAAATTTCATCAACAAGTTTTTCAACAACTGCAATGCTGTCTAACGTTGACTGTATGGTTATATCCTTTTTCATTTACATTCTATATCTCAAAAAGGTTATACTAATATTTTATGTATAATGTTTCGAAAAACGTTAACGAAATTATTAAAATTAGGGCAATATCCAATGCGTCGGGTTCTCAATTTTGCTTTCTTTCCAAATCTGAAGGTTAAAAACACCTTGTTTCTCATGCGCTCCCGAATAAACTTGACCAATGGGCTGAAGAGCTGAAACAGTATCTCCTACCTTTACTAAAACACTCTCTAAGTTAGAGTATACTGTTAAAAAGTCGCCATGCCGCACAATAACAGCAAGGTTTTGACCAGGGATGGAAACAATTTTTTTAACCTCTCCCTTATATATAACTCTTACAATTGAACCAACCTCAGAGCTAATGTCAACTCCGTTATTTCGAATGCGAACTCCCTTTAGTACTGGGTGATTATGTTCCCCAAACTCAGCGACAATAATACCCTTGGAAGTTGGCCACGGTAAACGTCCCTTGTTTCCTTCAAAACCAGCTGAGAGTTTTAGATAGCTGGCATCACGAACTTTAACAGATTTATCTTTCGCAGCGGCTCGCGCCTCTTCGGCTATTAACTCTTCAATGGCTTTATCGAGTGCCGCCATGGCTTTTTTTCTTTGCTCCACTTCAGCACGCAACTGCTTTTCCTTTTGTTGCAAAACAGAAATAGTGTTAGCGTAGCGTTTTTGTTCGGAATTAAGTTTTATGATTTCGTCGGACTTATCATCCTTAGATTTAGCTAACTTGTTTCGCGCCTCGGAAACGGATAAAACCTCCTGCTCAATTGACCGTTGTGTTAGAATAATTTCCAGTGCTTGTTTCTCACGAAATTTAAGAAACTGCTGATAAAACCGAAGTCTGCGGTACGCTTGATTAAAATCGTTTGAAGAGAAGATAAAAACCAGCAAATCCATATCACTTTTATTACGATAAGCAAAACGAATAAGCTTAGCATACTCATGTTTGCGCTTAGTAAGGTCGGTTTTATATGATGAAATTAAATCGGTTTTACTCTCAATATCAGACTCAAAAAGAAGAATTTGGTTGTCAATTTCACTAATTAACTTTTTTCGAAGGGTCAGCTGTCGTTGCAAAACATTAACATGCTGCATAGACTGTTCGCGTTGTTTTGAGGTTTTTTCTAATAGTTGTGACGTTGCCTGTAAATCTTTTTCTGTTTTAGCCCGCTGCTTTTCCAAATCAGAAATAGTCTGAGAAAAAGAAACAAGAGGAAACAGTATTATACAAATAAATAAAAGGTACTTATTCGACATTATTCGACAGTTTTTAAAGGAAACGAGTTATCGAAAATAACGGATACTTCTTTATTAACCAACAATTTCTTAAAATTGTATTCAACTTCGAACTCAAAAATTTCAAAATTAAAAACTATTGCAAGCATCAAAGATTCAGGAATTAAAAGGTTTTGGGGCGAAATAGTCCCGAAACTTAGTTTAATTATAGGCTTGGAAGACTGAATGTCAAACAATAAAGGATTGCCTTCATCATTTTTTGAAAGAAAAAAAGAGTAAGTAAAATTATTTTGTTCGTTAAATTCTAAAAATTCGGTTTCGAAATTTTGTCCCAGGGTGGGGGTAATTTTGTTTGAGAATCCAAAAAGTAAATCGCGAACTAAGCTGAAAGAGATGGGGTAAGTTACTGATTTGCTTAGATACTGATAAGAGTAGAAATTTCCTAACCCGGAATGCTTCTCATAAAACATTAATCCTTTATTATCAAAAACAACGTACGCTAACGGCCTATTAATGTTAGAGTATATATTAATTGCCAGCAGGCTATCAGCTAAGTATGATAAAGAGGCTTTATGTGTTCGCAAAAAACCATCGGTATTAATTCGAAGAATTAAGGTTGGAAAGTGAAGTGAAGATACCGTATTGACACTAGTAAAATTAGTAGGTGATTTTAAAGCCGCACTGTTGCTCACAGTTTTACAGCCCGTGACTAGAGAGAAGATTACTAGAAGCAACATAAGTTTAAGGGACATACTGCTGGGTACTAATTTTTTCGTTTAATTTAGGAGAACCTCCACTCAATTGCTGAGCTTTTTTCCAATAAATATAGGCATTTTGTTTGTTACCCGTCATAAATAACGCATCCCCATAATGCTCATTGATATCTGCACTAGGGTTCGAACTTTTGGCAATTGCGTTTCGAAGCACATCTCTTGCCTCCTCATAGCGTTGCAATTTAAAGAGAACCCATCCTTTGGTATCAATAAAAGTGGCATTGTTTGGGTCCAAATCAACTGCTTGCGTGCTCATTTCGAGGGCCTTGTTTAACTGAATATTCTCCAGCGCGAGATAGTAACTATAATTATTTAAAATTCGAGTATTCTTCGGATGTTGTTTTAGTGCTTTCTCGTATAAAGAAAAAGCGTTTCGGAGTTGTCTTTGTTTATAGTAGTAATCGGCTAAAGTGCCCAGCAACTCAGCTTTTTCTTCCTTATTAGTTACTTTATCAACATTGTTTTTTAGTAACTGGATTGCCTTATCAGTCTGGTCAATTTCATCTAAAACTAGCGCATGAAGAATATAAAAAATTGAATAAGTTGGAAAAAGTTCCGAAGCCTTTGCAGAATTTACTAAAACCGTCTTAAAATTCTTAAGAGAATAATCAAAAGCAATTAATTTTTCCCAACGTTTCGCGTTACTCTCATCAATAAGAGTGAGAATTTGAAGCGTTTCTCGAGCTTTGGGAATATTCTGTGTTCTAATATAATGCTCGTAAAGAAGTTCATAAACTAAAATATTATCGGGATACTGAATATTTAAACTAGAAGTTAAAGAATCAAGTTGAGGCATGAAACTAGTATAAAGTTTTTGCTCGAAAAGTAGTGGATAAAATAGTTGTA
The DNA here is from genome assembly GCA_041656735.1 of Bacteroidales bacterium. Taxonomy (GTDB): domain Bacteria; phylum Bacteroidota; class Bacteroidia; order Bacteroidales; family Tenuifilaceae; genus Perlabentimonas. The sequence continues at coordinate 158,750 of JBBACY010000001.1, forward strand.
CCTTCTCCTCCACATCGAGTTGCGGGTTTTTAAACAATACACTAAGAGTATTTAATGCATTAGTATAGTTACCCATCTGCATGTAACGTTGATAGAGCTGAATATTTGCCTGTGGGGTCAAAGAATCGAGGCTAGCAGCGTATTTAAGGGTAGAAAATGCAAGGCTATCCAGCCCTTTACTAAAATAGATATCACTTCTATATATATGATAAACTGGATTATCAGGCTCAATTTGTATTATGCTATTAACTTCTTTCAGGGCATTATCTGTGTCGTTATTCTCTAAAAAAATTCGCAACTTAATTTCTGCTACCCGAGTATTATACCCAACTGAACGTTCTAATTTATTAAGTTCAAATAAGGCATTATCGAATTGTTTAAGCTGACTAAAAAGTAAGGCTAATTGAAAGCGATAATTAACACTTAGTGAATCTATAGCGACAAGCTCCTTTTGATTTTGTAAAGCCTCGTCGAACCGATTAGTGTTAATAAGAATTATACCGTAAAGGTTTCTGTAATGTTTATTTGTGCCGTTCAATTGAACTGCTTGACCTAGGTACTTAGCAGCTGAATCGGGTAAATTGAGCATATTATAACAAATGCCCAACTCGTAAAAAATGGCATCGTTTGCTGGTTCTAATTCGAGAGCGCTTTTAAAATTAATTATTGCGTTGCCTAAATCACCATATAAACGGCTCTGTATCCCATCATAGTAATGTAAAAAAGGCCCAATGTTTTTGTAAACAGGGTTAAAAGATGATTTCGAATAAATACCACAGCTAGTAAAAACAAGAGGTACGAGTAAAATAATTAATAATCGCTTCATAAAATTTCGTATGCAAAATATGTTACAAAACTACTTGAGACCAGTGTGACCAAAACCTCCTGATCCTCGTAGGGTTTCACTAAGGCTATCAACTTCAATCCAACTAACCGTTTCATGCTTACTAACAACCATTTGGCAAATACGTTCGCCATCCTCAATAATAGTTTCAGTATTGCTTAGATTAACAAGAATTACACCAATTTCTCCGCGATAATCTGAATCAATAGTTCCAGGTGAATTTAAGACTGTAAGACCCTTCTTAAGAGCTAAACCACTTCGGGGGCGTATTTGCGCTTCATACCCTTGAGGAAGTTCAATAAACAAGCCTGTTGGAACCAATTTACGGTCAAAAGGCTTAAGAACAAGCGTTTCGGTAATATTTGCTCGCAAATCCATTCCTGCGCTATGGATTGTGCCATATGAAGGGGTGCTATGTTTTGATTTATTTACGATTTTAATGTTCATGTCTTTTAAAATTAATTACTGAAGATAATTTATAGTTTTCGAGTCTTAAAAAGAGTAACACAAAAGTTAAAATAAGACCAACTCTAAAAACAAAGGAGATAAGATAAATATCAATATTAACAAAATACCCTGCTATGAACAAAGCAACAGCAGCAACAATATAAATTAAAAAGTTTCTAATATCGTACGGTACTGGATAATGCTTTTTGCCTCCAAAATAACAAATAATCGTCATAAAGATATAACAAACAAGCTTAGTAACGGCTGCACCATAATAACCGATGCGAGGAATAAGTAGAACATACAGAGCAATGGTGATTAAAGCGCCCGCAAAAGTGTAAAAAATACCATACCATGTTTTATTCGCAATTTTAAACCAAATGCTTACATTAAAATAAAGGCCAAAAAAGAGGTTTGAAAGAAGAAGAATGGGCACTACTCCAATGCCTTCTCTAAAATTTTTGCCAATTAAAACTTGAAAGATTTCAGTAAATAAGCTAACACCTAAGAAAATTAGCAATGCAAAGAATAAAAAGTGTTTGGTAAGATTTGCATACATCGTAGGCGAATTTTTGTCCTTAACATTTGAAAAAATGAAAGGCTCAACCGCATAACGATACATTTGAATAAAAAGAGTCATTAAAACAGCTAGTTTAACGTTAGCGCCATAAATACCCAGCTGATATAGAGGATTGGTGGCTTCATCGGCTAAATATTTAAAGAAAATGCGGTCGAAAAACTCATTAGATGATCCACCTATACCACTGACTAACAATGGGAAAGAATAAAGAAGAATAGTTTTAAGACGTTTAAAACTGAAAGTAGTAGGTAGTAAACCAGGTATAAAGAAAACTAAAGCGGTTGAAACTAAAGTACCTAAAAGATTACTGATAAAAATATAGGTAATGCCTAAATCAGGATTGTAGATTCCTATTGTTTGGAAAATCTCGTATTTGGGGCAAATAAGCAAAAAGAAAAAATTAGCTAGTACGTTTAATGTAACACCAACAATTTTAATTAAAGCAAAAGTATAAGGCTTGTTTATAAGCCTTAATTTAGCAAACGGTATAGTAGCAAAAGCATCGAGCCCTATAATACTTGCAAGTAAAATAACGTACTCGGGCTTACCTGGATAACCCATAGTGGAAACTATGGGATGCGCAAAAATGGAAGCTAAGGCTATAAAAACAGTGCTGCTGGTTAAAAGAGAGAAAAAAGTAGTAGAATAGGTAACATTAGTATCGGAATCATTCGAAGAGAATCGAAAAAATCCTGTTTCCATCCCATAGGTTAAAACCACCAGTAAAACAGCTAAATAAGCATACATTTCTGTAACCACACCGTAATCTTCTTGAAAAAAAACACGGGTATGGAGCGGAAATAAAATATAGTTAAGCAATCTGGGCACTACACTGCTTAACCCGTAAATAACTGTGTGGCCAGTCACTTTTCTTAAATAATTCATACTAATACTCTAAACTAGTTTTATTAAAGAGAATATATCCAAAGTTAAATAGAAAGTGAAAAGGCTTAACCTCATGCGGATAGTAATTTAAAGAAATGGAGACAGGACCAACAGGTGTAGAATATATAAAGCTGGCTGCAGAAAGCAGATAACGCTTACTAAACTTTGCTCCAAAACCGGCTGAGTAATTATCAGTATTTTTTAAAATCGGTCTGTATGGCTGATATAAATAGGCTTCTGCTCTAAAAGATAAATCGCTACTAAGACGAAGAATAGGTACAATACCAACGCCTAAATATTTACTATTATGAAAATAGGGTAAAAACTGTGTATTACTGTGAGCGGTCGGTCTAAAGCCTGGCAAACTCAAAATACTTGCCGAATAATTTTGGAAAAAAGGGCGATTGGAATAATTAAAATCTGAATATACTCCAAAACTAAACCATTTATTAGAAAATGTGAAATACTTTTCGGCTGTGGCTCTAAATGAAAACCAATTATGGTATAAATAATCGGTTGATAAAGTAGGGCTTGTACTTCCAGGAACGTGACGTTCTCTAGCATTTACATATCCAAATCGAACATTATAAAAGGAGCCTTCGGTTGAATACATCTTTCGATTTAAAGTACTAAAAAAATAATTAAGCCCAAGGTTACTAAAAGCCAGGTAAGTGTGATCTGGAAAGTCGTTTAAATTAATATTACTTACCTGGTAATACTCGTAATCATTCTCGCCAGTTTTAAAAGATAAGTAGGTGTATGAATTAGAATTTACGGGGGTACCAAACTGGGTTTGTATAAAACGTTCCTTCTTTATAAGATAGGGAGGCTTTAAATCTTCAAAAAAGGGCTGATTTGAGGTTGTATAATAATCGAACCTATTTAATGTACCAGACAACTGTAAAAACAACGGTATATGCGTAGCATACTCTTGCCTCACACTAAACTGTGCGCTTGTGTATAGTCGTCCAAAGAAAGTATTTGCCTGAAAAAACAAAGGAGATTTTCGAAATAATTTATAATTTAATCCGAAAAAACCCTGATTCATTGACGATGAAGAAATATTACCTCCTAAATAAAGATCAAAATTTGGCTTAAGGTAAACGTTTAAATCGAGATCAAAACTTCCATTTTCATAATTATACTTAGGGGTTGGGTAAATTCTATCAATATACTTATCGGTAACCAGTTTAAAATATTCCGCCTGTAATTTTTCGAAACTTGTTAGCTTCTCTTTCCTTGTAATAGACTTTAAAATATACTCGAGCTGCGTATCCTTAACTCCTTTAACTGAAACTTTATTGAAAATTAGATCAGGCAAGTCCTTAACAAACTCGTTTCGTCTATTTAACAGATCAACCATACTCTGACGTCGAGTGATTAATTTTTTAATACTATCCATATTTTGCATAGTGTTCTCGTAGCCCAATTTTGCAATTTCTCGCGCCTTCGAAAAATCGAGTAAGGATAAATCCTCAATATCTGTATCTAAAACAATACCTAGTGAATCAGGAATATCAAAATTGGTAAAATTTACTATCATATGCTCCAGCTGCAATAAAAAATCGAACTCTCCTGGCGCTGGCGAATTATGCGATACTTTGCTTCCTACTATTATATCAGGATGAAAGTCGTTTATCATAACGTCCCAAGGGAAGTTATTATAAATACCGCCGTCAAAAAGAGGTAGCGAATCAATAACTAATGGTCTAAAATAAAAGGGAAAGGTCATTGATGCCCTAACCCCATTGCTTAGAGAACCTTCACGGAAAACGTAAGGCTTTTTATTATATATATCACTTGCAATTGCTCTAAAAGGCACAAAAAGACTATCAAAATTATATCGGGCTTTTGCACTAGCGGGAGAAAAAATAGTCATAAAAGCTACGTCCATTTGGTGCGTAGAAACAAGATATGATCGAAAAACAGGTTTAATTTTTCCTTCGTTAAAATTGAACGAAATATTAAACATACTGGGATTTGGTTCGACGTTTTTATAAAGGTAATTGTACTTTTTTGGAATAATTCCCCTGCTCCAAAGATAAAACTCGCGTGACTCGAACTGTTCAATCATTTGGTCGGGGGTGTAGCCAATAGCATACAACCCTCCTATAATTGCTCCTATACTTGTTCCAGTAATATAATCGATGGGGATGCCATTCTCTTCGAGCGCCTGAATAACTCCCACATGTGCTAGTCCTTTTGCTCCGCCTCCGCTGAGAACAAGACCAACCTTTTGGGCATTTACATTAATAGAAATAAATAAAATTGAAAGAAGAAAAAGAAATCGCATGGTAAATAAATAACAAGAATAAAAAAATCTAAACTTTGAACAAAATTAAACTATATACAATAACTTAACTTACTATTGCGATAATAAAATATTTAAAATCCTATTTTTGGTATTTTAAGCCCTGTAATACAAAAATTTAGCTAATTTAGGTAAAATGGCGATTTGATTTCCTACTTTTGTTGCTAAAACCTAATTAATACTTATATGAAAACAAAATTATCAAAAGTGCTACTTGCCACTTTTATGGTAACAATACTTCTTTCTTCGTGCCAAACCAACAAGTTAGATGAGCAGGTTGTTTTAATAGAAACCGAAATGGGGAATATTAAAGTAAAACTATATAATAAAACCCCCGAGCACCGCGACAATTTTATTAAACTTGTTAAAGAAAATCACTATAACAACGTTCTATTTCATAGGGTGATAAATCAATTTATGGTACAAGGGGGCGATGTAACTACATCACCAAATTTTGATTCAACCAAACTCGATCCTAACTATACGCTAAAAGCAGAAATTTATCCTGAATTATTTCATAAAAAAGGGGCACTTGCTGCAGCAAGAATGGGCGACGATGTTAACCCAGAAAAAAACTCTTCTGGAACACAATTCTACATTGTACAAGGAAAAATATTTACGGTCGAGGAGCTTGACAAACTCACAAAGAAAAAAAATAACTTACTCCAAACCTCTATTATAAATAGGATGGTAATGGAAAAGGCTGATGAGCAATATGAAAAAGGGATTGAACCAGATTTTACGTTAATTTATAAGGAGATGAAAGACACCATTGATTTAGTTATTTCTAAAACAATGAATTACCAATATACCGACGAGCAGAAACAAACATACCTAACCGTTGGCGGAACACCTCATCTAGATGGAAACTACACTGTTTTTGGCGAAGTGATTGAAGGGTTAGATGTTATTGACAAAATAGCAGCGACAAAAACTAACCCAGCGGACAAACCGCTTAAGGATATTAAAATGAAAATGAAAGTTTTAAAATAGTTTCAAACTATGCGCAACAAAATTGGAGAAATAAGAGGAGAACTAGAGAAATATCAGGCAAAAAGTTTAAAAGAGCTAGAGGAACTTAGAGTTGCACTATTAGGAAAAAAAGGGAAAATAACCCTACTTTTTTCTGAATTTAGAAACGTTGCCGACAACGAAAAGAAAGAGATAGGGCAACTAGTAAACGATCTTAAAAATATTGCTATTGATAAAATAGCATCATTAAAAGAGAAGTTAGAAATTACGGGAGGTACCAACAGTAGTTTAGACTTAAGCCTACCGGGTGTACCTAGTAAATTCGGAAGCAGACACCCAATATCCCTGGTAAAGGAAGAACTATACGATATTTTTAAAACCCTTGGTTTTAGTATTGCCGAGGGTCCTGAAATAGAGGATGACTGGCACGTATTTAGCTCGCTTAACTTTCCGGAGGAACACCCTGCCCGTGATATGCAAGATACTTTTTTTATTGAAAGTAAACCCGATATTTTGCTTCGTACGCATACTTCATCGGTACAAGTAAGGGTTATGGAAAACCAAAAACCTCCAATTAGAGTTATTTGCCCAGGTAGAGTTTTCAGAAATGAAGCCATATCGGCCCGAGCTCATTGTATATTCCACCAAATAGAAGGGCTTTACGTTGACGAAAATGTATCGTTTAGCGATCTGAAACAAACTCTACTCTTTTTTGCCCAAGAACTTTTTGGTGATGATATTAAAATTCGGCTTAGACCATCATACTTTCCATTTACCGAACCCTCGGCAGAAATGGATGTTAGCTGCAACCTTTGCGGAGGAAAAGGCTGTGCTGTTTGTAAACACACAGGGTGGCTAGAAATACTAGGATGTGGGATGGTAGATAAAAACGTACTTGAAAACTGTAATATTGATTCTAAAAAGTATTCAGGATATGCATTCGGAATGGGAATTGAACGAATTGCTATGATAAAGTATCAAATAAAAGATTTACGCTTATATTTCGAAAACGATTACCGTTTTCTAAGTCAATTTAAGAGCGTTCTATAAATTTTCAAAACAAACTTACTACATTTATGTTTTTATGACTAAACGGAGACTTGAGCAATGGAACGGAAAGAAAACATCAACATATGCCTTTCAACAACAAACGCACTATTTAAAACACTGACTAGTGAAGAATCTAAATATCTAGAAAGCGAGAAAATCTGCAGTAACTACAAAAAAGGCAGTATTCTTTATAAAGAAAGCAGTCGGATAATGGGGGTTTATTGTATAAATAAGGGTGTTTTAAAAATTTATAAAACAGGCTCCGATGGTAAGGAACAGATTGTTGCTTTTGCTCACTCTGGCGACATAACTGGGTATCGCTCTATTCTGAGTAATGAGCCTGCTTGCACCACTGCTGAAGTTATACAGGACGCTGATATTTGCCAAATTCCGTCACAGGTTATTATTAACCTAGTAAAAACAAACGGTGAGTTTGCTTTGCATCTTTTAAAATTAACCTGCAGAGAACTAAACCAAGCCAATAGTTTTATTAAAGATATAGCTCAAAAAACGGTTAGAGAGCGTTTAGCCGAAACACTATTAATGCTAGAAGAAACTTTTGGACAAACCGATGATGGTTTTTTAAACATTATTTTAACCCGTGAAGAAATAGCGAATATTGTTGGAACAGCAACAGAATCGGTAATTCGTTTGCTTTCAGAATTTAAGAATGACAAAATTATAAGTATGCACGGCAAACAAATTGCTTTGAGCGATAAACCTTACTTGAAAAAATTATCAAAATCATTTAACTAAAATAACAACCCTTGATTTTGAAAACCTTCTATTCCTAAATGTTTTAATGCTAAGGGAGTAATTTCGCGCCCTCTGGGTGTTCTTTTTAAAAATCCTTCCATAATTAAAAAGGGTTCATAAACCTCTTCAATAGTACCACTGTCTTCACCAACTGCGGTTGCAATTGTTGTTATTCCTACTGGCCCTCCATTAAATTTATGAATAATTGTTGAAAGAATTCTGTTATCCATTTCGTCCAACCCTCGTTTATCTATAGAAAGAGCATCGAGCGCTATTCGAGCTATATCAATATCAATAGATCCATTTCCTTTAACCTGGGCAAAATCTCGAACTCTACGTAAAAGAGCATTTGCTATTCTAGGCGTTCCTCTGCTTCGGAGAGAAATTTCAGTTGCAGCTTTATCTGATATTTCAATATTTAAAATTCCTGAAGAACGTATTATTATTCGTTTAATAATTGAAGAATCGTAATACTCTAAAAGAGATTTAATGCCAAATCGGGCGCGTAACGGGCTTGTTAGTAAACCACTTCTTGTTGTTGCACCTATAAGTGTAAAAGGTTCAATTTGAATTTGAATACTTCGAGCACTTGGTCCCTTATCTATCAAAATATCAATACTGTAATCCTCCATTGCAGAGTATAAATACTCTTCGACAATAGGGCTTAAACGGTGTATTTCATCAATAAACAGAACATCGCCCTGCTCTAAATTAGTAAGTAATCCTGCTAAATCGGCAGGTTTATCGAGAACTGGCCCGCTAGTTAATTTTAAATTAACACCCAATTCATTGGCAATAATATAAGCAAGAGTAGTTTTTCCTAATCCTGGAGGGCCATGTAAAAGTACATGATCTAGAGCCTCACCTCGCATTTTAGCAGCAGCAACAAAAATTTTTAGATTATCAACAATTTTATCCTGTCCACTAAAATCACCAAAAACTTCAGGTCTTACTTTTTTCTCAAGATCTCTCTCTGGTTCAGAAAAATTTATGTCTCTTAATAAATCGTCGTTACCCATTTAAAATAATTATATAAGTCCCAATTTTTTTGAAATATCAAGCATGCGTTGAATAGGTTTTACTGCTTGTACCCTAAGCTCTTCTTCAAGAGTTACCTCGGGTAATTCGTACTTTAAAGTTAAGTAAATTTTATTTAAAGTAATTAATTTCATAAAGTTACACTCATTACAACCACATGTACTATCGTTTGGAGGGGCGGCAATAAAAGTTTTATTTGGACAAGCCTGCTGCATTTGATGAAGTATTCCCCACTCGGTGGCAACAATAAATTTTGTACATTCATCATTCGATGCATAATTAAGTAGAGCCGAAGTAGAACCAATAAAATCGGACACTAAAAGCACAGGTTTCTTACATTCGGGGTGTGAAATTATCTTTGCATCGGGGTTTTCCTTTTTAAGTTCTAAAATTCGCTCCAATGAAAACTCTTCATGAACATGGCAAGCGCCGTTCCACACTACCATATTTTCTCTGTTAGTAAGTCGCTTAATATAATTTCCTAAATTTCTATCGGGTGCAAAAATAAGCGGTGTATCTTTGGAGAAACTTTCAACTATTTGAACGGCATTTGTTGAAGTGCAACAAACGTCAGAAAGCGCTTTTATTTCGGCTGTGGTATTAACATAGGTAACAACTAAATGGTGTGGATGAGCTTTTTTAAAGGCTATGAAATCGTTCGGAGGACAAGATTCAGCCAAACTACAACCTGCATTAAGATCAGGAATTAACACTTTTTTATTTGGTGCGAGCATTTTTGCTGTTTCTGCCATAAAATTAACGCCAGCAAACAATATAATATCGGCATCTGTATCAGCAGCTTTCTGTGATAAACCAAGGCTATCGCCAATATAGTCGGCTATATCTTGTACATCACTATTTTGATAATAATGAGCAAGAATAATAGCATTTTTCTGCTTTTTTAACTTATTAATCTCTTGAACAAGGTTAATATTTGAATCTACAAGAGAGTCAATAAAACCTTTATCAAGGTTTAAAGAAGAGTTATTAACAGACATATTATTATTATCTTTTTTTTTAATAAATAATTTAAAACCAAATGATGATGTTATCCTGTTGAAAGGGTGTAAAAAAGAACTTTATTAAGTTTGCAAAATTCGCTATTAAAAGTGGGATAACAAACAGTAAACATAGAATTAACATATACTAATGTTGAACATCAGTGAATTCTGCAACTTATTAACAAGTGTTGATGATACATTGTTTATAATATGGTTGATGATTTTAACACATTTTTTTCAGTTAATAATTCGTTGATAATTCATAAAACTTTTTCCGCTTTCCCTATTTTATAATTCAGATTATTTTGTATACATATACAGTAATCAGATTATCAAATCTTTTTATTCTTTTTAAACAACAAAATAGTTAACAGTTTTTAAACACTATGTTAACAGCGGATGAGGTTTGAAAAAGAATATGGTAAAGCATACCAAGTTCTTTCTTTGTAATTTGTTATACTCATTCATTTTAAATGTTTATTTTGTCGAATAAATTATGGGTTTGCTTTCTTTTTACCTCGTTGCTTTATTGCCATGTCAAGAAAATTTTTATCGTATTCAAGTCTGATAATATTGGGTTTTGTATTGCTCAGCGGAAAAGGAATTTCGCAGACGGAGCAGAATATGGCTTACATTCAGGATTCTATTAGCATGTCGAGTTGTCTCGATTCCATCGAGAAATACATAAATTTTAATAATAAGCCTAAAGCCTACGAGTTTACCTTAAAAGGGTTAAGCCAATTCGATTCTACAACCTATATAAAAGGGAGGATAAAACTTTTGCAGCGTGCTGCTATATTAAATTGTCTATACGGAATGAGCCTGGATAGTAGCGTTTTCTATCTTAATAAAATGCGTACGCTGTCGATGCAAATTGGATACAAAAAGGGTTTGCTTTGGTATGAGCACACGTTCGGGCAGGTATATATTGTACAGAAAGATTACGAAAAAGCCTACGAGTTTTTTAATAGTGCTTACCAGTTGGCTGTGGAACAAAATGATAGCGTTGCAATAGCTGATATTTTACCAAGTATAGTCTCAATCCAAATATACCGACAAAAATACGATAGTGCCATAGTGAACATACGAAAGGCACTTAATATTGCTCAGTACTATCCTATGGAGCGAACAAAAATTATGCTTTACGATAGACTTGGCACAATTTACAAAGAGAGAAACGACCTCGATAGTGCGCTTTTCTCATATGGTAAAGCTTTTGAAATTGCCAATAAAATCCAAAGTAAACTGGGAGTATTAACCGCCCAATTTAATATAGCACATATAAAATATTTGCTTGATTCGAATAACGACATTGAACCCGAAATAAGCCAATTACTCGTAGAAATGAAAAAGGAAGGGCTTTATAGCGTTTATGTTGCCGGTTCGTATATGCTATCGGATATTTTAGAGGAGCAAGGAAAATATGATAAGGCACTTACCTTATATAAGCAAACACAATTATTTGAGGATTCGTTAATTGGAAACGAGAGCGTGCGAAAAGTGGTAGAGCGAGAGTCTGCCTTTTATTTAAATTTAAAGGAGTATGAAAATCAGCAGCTTATAAAAGATGCGGAGATGCAGGAACTTAAACTTCGAAATCGAAAAATAGTAATCTTTTTCACACTATTTATACTTGTTGCCAGCCTGTTACTGTTGCTAAATATATTTAAAAAGTATAAAGTAATACAGCAAAACATAAAAACCATAAAAGCAAAGGAGAGAATTATATTTGAGCAGGAAAAAGCCATTATTGAGAAAGAGAAAGAAAAAATTGCGCAAAAGGTTGAGGCACAACAAAAAGAGAATACTAGTAAGTTGATGCGTATTTATCATTATCAGGAAATGGCAAGAACAGTTACAAATGAACTTCATTTATTGAAAAGAAAACTCTTTGGCGGCAGTAAGAACGATAATAAAATAACGACAACGATACAGAATATTATTAACCAGATAAATTCATCGGATCAGGATCAACTTTGGAATGAGTTTGAAACTTCGTTTAATGAAACCAACCCCGAATATTTAAATCGCCTTTCGGAGCGTTACCCCGACTTAACACCAAACGAGCTAAAACTTTGTATATTTTTGAATTTAAACTTACGAACCAAAGAGATATCGGTAATAACCCAGCAAAGCCTAAAAAGCATTGAGGTGGCACGAACACGACTACGTAAAAAATTAGGAATAGACAATACTAGTACCAATATTTCAAATTTTTTGCGGCAGGTGTAGAAACATTATTGTTTCTACACTTTAGCGACTCAGCGATTTTTTGATTTTCTTTATTTTTGTTATGCGAAGCCTTTAACCTTTGTTGTCATAGTTGTTATGCTTTCCGTCAAACACCCCCAGTACACCCGCTGCCGGACGGTTTTATAGTATGGCAACGCTGGCAACGAAGAAAAATAAAAACCCCACAAATCATCATATCAGCAAAAAAGATTTTGTCGGATCGTTGTTCCAAAATTATTGTATATTTGATTAAGAAAGTGGTAGAGGAGCAGTACAATCAAGATAGATAGTATAACGTTACTAATTTAAGAAGAAAGTTATGAAAAGGTATCTTGTTTTTTTAGCGTTATGTTTTTTTCTTACAGCCCCAACCCATAGTCAAATTATAGATTTGGAAAAAGATCAGCTTTGGGTAGATATAGGATTTGGCGTTTTAGAAACCTACGGAGTTACTGAAATTAATTTTAACTTAGGATTAAACCTGGTTTCGGGTAGCATTCTATATAAGATACGAACTTTAATTAATACGGAATTTGATCTTTTTGGACCTACTCCTTCCGAAGAGTTTTATAGCCTTGGAGCGTTAATTGGAAAAGGATTTTCAACCGATTATATACATATTTATTTCTCGGGGGGCATAGGGATAACTGGGGGCGTAAAGCGCGGAGAATATCTGTATACAGAACCAAGTTCAGGATGGTTAGATATTGGAGACGGCAGGAACTATGAGAGAGAGACGTTTTTGTTACCCCTTCAATTCCCCTCGAAGTTGACCTGCTATTGAAGCCAACAAAATTTTTGGGCGCAGGTATTTCAGTATTTGTCGACCTTAACTTAAAGAGACCTTTGTATGGATTTTCTGTTAAATTGGGATTAGGAAAATTACGATAGTAAATAAAAACGAGCGTTATGCAAAAACAAATTTTAGGTTTAGTGGCATTTTCCCTTATGGTGATGGTAGGCTTTGGCCAAACCAATGATTTAGTAGAGATAAACCAAGAACAAACTAACAATTTGAATAAAGAACAGTATTGGGTAGATGCAGGGCTAGGTTTTTTCGTTTCAACAAAGGATGCTGCAGGTCTTTCTTTGAACCTAGGAGCGAACGTTATTTACAAGAATATATATGCCAAGTTAAAAACTTCGTACTATTCAGCAATGAGCCTTGGTTCAAACGCACCTTTAGAAAAGTACTTCAGTGCGGGAATATTGGTAGGTAAAGTCTTTTTTGATGAGAATATTAGTATTCAGTTGTCGGGCGGCCTAGGCATAACAAGATTAAACTTGTTAAGCCACTGGCAGGATATACAAAGTGAAGATGGAACTTATGTGAGTCAGCTATCGGAGCAAGAAATAATTTTCACCCCTTCCATTCCACTCGAAGTTAATTTTATGGTAAAACCCTTAAAATCTGTGGGTATGGGTTTTTCGGTATTTGCCGATTTGAATATAAAAAGACCTATGTGTGGTGTTACTCTTAAGTTAGCGTTCGGAAGAATGTAATAGTTATTTGTTTAAAAATTAGTTCCGAACGTTGCTATTATTTTTGTCACTTCTGTTTCCTCAACTTTTTCCTCTTACCAAAAACTCAAATACGGCGAGACCTTCTGGTTTCGTCGTTGCTATTTTTGGTTGTTACTAAACCACCAATTTTTCTATTTTCAATTTTATACCTTTCTCTATTATCTAATAGGTAAGCCAAGAACACATCCAAGTATTTACTAAAAGGTTTATTCTATACAAAACACCCTTTTTTAGAAATATAAAAACCCAATATTTATTAGTCTGATAATCAGGTGTTTTAAAATTATTGTAGTGGTTTTGTAGCAGTTTTAATAGTGATAAAAGTCATAATTCCCCAATTATTTCTCTCTTCTTTACGGACCTAACTTTCAATAATTTTAAATTAATAACTTAGTATGAAAAATTTTTACTTTACATTAATGCTACTTGTGTTTGCTTTATTTTCGCAATCGCAAGAAGCATTAAATGTTGGTTCTGGACAGCTAGAATCGGCGAACAATGTAAAAGAGATTCTTTCTGGGCAGCAACAAGTACCCCAAAGTTCAGAATTTGACAGCAACAACTATGTTGTTATCAAGTTTAAGAGTTTACCAACAAGTCAAGAAAAGGAGGAACTCAAAAAACAAGGAATCGTTTTGCATTCGTACATATCCAACAATATGTACTACGCTACAATTAGCGTAAACGAGCAATTGGCTTTAGAAGAGAGGGTTTCAAAAACCACAATATCTTCTATTCAGGCCATTGATCCGCTATGGAAAATAGCGAAAGATGTTTACTCACAGCAAATTCCAGAGCACGCTAAGGTTGCCGAGGGTATTGCCCGAGTTAACGTTATTGTTTTTAAAACAGCAAAATTTAGTGCTGTTGAGAAAAACATAAACGAAAAGGGCTATCGAATTCAGCATAAAGCAGCCGAGTTTTTTACCCTAACCATCGAGCTACCCCTAAAAGATCTTTTAGATTTAGCTTCTCAACCCTGGGTACAGTGGATTGAGTATGTTGCTCCGCCAATGGAGCTAGACAATGTTCAAGGGCGCAACATGAACCGTTCAAACATACTTGGTAGCAATGCTCTTGGACAGCGTGGTTTAAAGGGAAAGGGTATTAACGTTGGTCTTTGGGATGGTTCCGTTGAGGCGCATCCCGACTTGGGAAACCGTTTAAATTCAATGGAGTTTGAGTATCAAAGCGAGCACGGCCAGCATACCTCAGGCACCATTTTGGGTGCCGGTATACTTGACCCCAAAGCTATGGGTATGGCTCCCGAGGCAACCCTTTGGGCATGGAACTTTAATACCCAACAGAATGGGCTTAGCGCTCAGCAAGAAATGTTAATGGCTGCCCGCGACAACGATGTGGTTGTAACATCAAACTCGTATGGTGTAAGTATGAATACTACTTATTGCCAAACTCCTAGTACCTATAATTCTAATGATAATCAGTTAGATCAACTTGTAAACATTTTTCCTCAGCTAACGCATGTATTTTCTGCTGGTAACGATCAGGAAAAGTGTTTAGCCACTACTGGTTCACGTTACGCAACATCTACGAAACGAGCAAAGAACCCAATTTTTGTTGGGGCGCTCGATAAGCTAACAGGAATGGCTTGGTTTAGTAGCTGGGGCCCAATGAACGATGGTAGAATTCTTCCCCATATTACAGCTTTTGGCGACGAGGTATACTCCACTGTGTATAACAATAGTTACGATTTAATGAGTGGAACATCAATGGCTTGTCCAGCAACCTCTGGTACTATTACTTTGTTATACCAACGCTACAAACAAATTTATGGCGATTATCCTATTGCTTCGTTGGCAAAGGGTGCTATTCTAAATACAGCCGAGGATAAAGGAAACCCAGGCCCCGATTTCCAGTTTGGTTATGGTTCACTTGATGGCCTAAGGGCGGTTGAGCTTATTGAAAAGGGAAACTTTGTTACTGGCAACATTGAGAATAGCCAGGAGTTAACTCATACTATTACCGTGCCTGCAGGCGCTAAGGAGCTAAAGGTAATGCTTGTTTGGAGCGACTATTACGGAACAAGCGCCACAAAAGCGTTAATTAACGATCTAGATATCACCGTTTCAAAGGGCGGAACTACATACCTTCCTTTTATCTTAAATCCCTCAAACCCCAGTGCCAATGCAGTTCAGGGTGTTGATAGGTTAAACAATCAAGAGCAAGTAGTTATAAAAAATCCATCATCTGGAGAGTATACCATTAAAATTAGTGGGTTTTCAGTTCCTCAGGGACCACAAGAATATGCACTTGTTTATGAATACTATATGCCCCAGTTAATGGTTACGCACCCAAATGGAGGAGAGAAATTTAGTCCAGGAGAACAAACTTATGTAAGATGGACTTCTGTTGGTTACGAGGGAGATTATACTCTTCAGCTTTCTACTAACAACGGGCAAACTTACCAAACCATTGCTTCTAGCATTCCTAATAATCAAAAGGATTATATTGTAACTATTCCTAATACTGTTACCAACAAAGCTTTAGTTAGGGTTCTGCAAAATGGGACAATGGACGTTAGCGATGCCACGTTCAGCATTATGCCTTCAACCAGTAATCTTAATCTAGTTTCTGTCGATTGTGGTGGGAGTGGTTGGCAACTTACCTGGGATGCCATTTCTGAAGCAGCAAGCTACAAAGTCCTTAAAGTTAATGTAGATGAAGGAAAGTACTATGAAATCGGTGAAACAGCTAATTTAACTTTCGACTTACCCGATTTGGATAAAGAGAGAAATATTTATTCTGTTGCAGCAGTATCTGCCGATGGTGTAGTTAGTGAACGTGCATACGGCGTTATTGCAAACCCATCAATGCCTCTCGATTTTGCAACAGCAGGAATTCCTTTTGAGGAGAATTTGGAAAAGTTCCCGAGTAATTATGTTAGGGTTTCAGGTGCAAGCGGTGTTGATATATTGTACAAACAAACGCTGTTTAGCTATACTGGAGCACACAACATTTTACTAAAAGGGAACACAAGTACAACTGCATGGAATGCCACAGGCGACCTTTTTGTAAATAATCCCAATGATGTTGCCTCGGCAAAAATTTGTAGCATCGATGCAACTTCAATAACAGAAGGGCAGCTTTGGATTCGTTTGGCGGCTGCTATGGCAAATACGGGTGCCGATAACGCAAGATTCCGTTTACTTGCCAATGGAACCCCTATTACCAATACTCTTGGAGAGATAGAAATTGCCGAGATAGGAGCTGGAAAGAACATCATGTACTGGAATATTAGTGATAAGGTGGGAACAGAGTTTTCATTAGATTTTCAGGCGGTTCTGCGCGATCCCAAAGATTCGGTTCAGTTTGGTCATTTCTTAATTTGGCAACCTAAGTTCGATGCTGCTATTACGAAATTAAACGCTCCTGTTCCTTCAAAAACTCTTACCAGCAGCGAAACAATTTCTGTTGATATCAGAAACCTTAGTGGAGATCAGCTTATAAATATTCCCGTTAGCTATAGTATTAATGGTGGAGCACCTGTTCAGGAAGTGTTCGCAGGCCCTATTGAGCCATTAAAAACAGCTACCTATACTTTTGTTAATAAGGCCGATCTTTCTGCGGTTGATGTAGCATTTAATATTCAAGCTACCGTTTCGTTACCTGGTGATGAGAGGGAAGACAATAATACAGCAACAGTTCAAACTACTCGTTTTGGCGATTACTACCTGATGCCAACCACCACTACTAGTAATAACTTAACAGCTACTGAAACGCCTATAATATTTACCGATAATGGCGGTAAAGTACTAAATTACAGCAATGGTGTAAATGGAGTTGTTGTTATTGCACCAGAAACTACAGGTAAAAAGGTTAAAATTAAGTTTACAGAGTTTAACCTAGAGAATAATTACGACAAATTGATTATTCGTAGCGGAAATCTCTCTTCTTCTCCAATTATTGCAACCCTTACTGGTAGTGAAATACCCACGGATGTTTATTCTCTTGATAAATATGGCAACCTTCGTGTTGAGTTTATCTCCGATGCTGAGAACAACTACTCGGGTTGGGTGGCAGAAGTAACAGAGGTTGATGCATCAGCTGTTATTACTGATAATACTTTTACGCTCGACATTCTTTCGCATTATGATGGAAATTATTCCGCGCCTACCAACGCTAGAATTACCGTTAAAAATAATAGCACCGAGGCGGTAACAAACGTGCGTGTGCGTTATAAAATCAATGATGGCGAATGGGTTAATGGCGTAATACCAACAATTGCAGCAAATGCTTCACAAAGTTTTACGTTCGATCAAGCCTTTACTATCCCAGAGTTAGGCACTGTTTTTATGCTTACAGCCGAGGTGGTTGAAGAGGACGACTTAATGACAGACAATATTATTTCTAGATCTATTAGTAGTGATAAGTATTGTTTCTCTTATTCAAGTGCTTCCTCGTGGTCCGGTGGAGGTCTATTCCTTATTACCAAAGTAGAAAAAGATGGCATAAGTAATCCTACTTCTACTGCAGCACAAGGAAGTGCAAAACCTCAGTACTTCAGGTCAACCGTATTGCCTCTATACAAAGATGTTGCCAGCGAAACAATTACTATTGATGTAAACGCTCATCGCACAGGCGGTAAAGTTGGTATTTGGGTAGACTGGAATAATGATGGCGACTATGCTAACGATGGTGCTCCTTATTCGATAAATACAGTAGAAGGACAAACAAGCTATAGTATAGAGGTGCCCATACCCAATGGTACAGACCCAGGACAGTATTTTGTTCGTGTTAGGGCAACTACACATTCTTCGCTCAATCCTTGTGCTAGTGAGTATAGTAACAATGGCGAGGTTGAGGATTATATGATTGAGGTATTCGAAACTTTCCCCATTAGCAAAGATGTTGCAGTAACTGCCTCAAATTTAGTAAGCGGTAGAAACCTAACAGCTACGGAAAGTGTTAAGGTTACTATTAAAAATAACGCATCGGTTGCCGTTAGCAATTTCGATATTGCCCTTTGTGTTGATGGAGGTGTAGAGGTTGTAGAAACCGTTACAGATGAAATTGCACCGTTTAGCAGCATAGATTACATATTTGTTGCTACTGCAGATTTATCGGCAATGGGGCCTCACGAGGTGAAAATTTACACACTTCTAGAAGGAGATCAGCATGCCGAGAACGATTTGTTGATGGTAAATATTTTCAACGAAAAACCTGCTATTGATGGTTTCTTTGCACTAAATTTTGACGGAGTTAATGATGTAGTTGATGCTGGAACTTTAGGTGGTACAAATCTACAATCGTTTACCTACGAGGCTTGGATTAACCCAGCAAGTTACGGTGGTTATGGTGGTCCCATTGGTTTTGGTCGTCTATTCGAGGGCAAGGCAGCAACAATTTTCCTTCATGGTGAAACCAATACGAATTACCCAGAGCATTGCCTCGTAATATCATCCATTGGTGGAGGTACTTACCATACACAAGTAAACTCTATTAACCTTAACGAGTGGCAGCACGTTGCTATATCTTTTGATAATAGCAGCAAGGCACTTAAGGTGTATATTAATGGTATTGAAATACCTGTAGTTACAAAAACAGCAGCTGGAACAATTGCTAATAACTCGGCCAGTAAACTTTACATTGGTAACAGCGCAACAACAGAAAGACCTTTTGTGGGTATTATAGATGTTGCACGTGTTTGGAGTGTGGCTAAATCGAAGGCAGATGTTGTAAGTTATATGCACAAAACAGCTGTAGGCCAAGCAAATCTAATTGCCGAGTTCTTATTTGATGAGGGCTACTACAACAGTAAAGTGTATTCAGGTAGCATTGTGGCAAGTATTCTAAATGCCGACCTTACCAATTCTGAAAATAGCATTTGGGTTGAGCCAACTGTAGGGTTTTCTAACTTCAAGATAGAGTCGCAGGTAATTGACTTGGAAAAGATTGGTAAAAACCATTTCCGTACCGAAGTTTTAAATACAGCTGATCTTAGCAACCTAACTGCAACTTTTGCAACTGATATGAAAGGCGCAACGGTTAAGGTTAATGGTGTTCAGCAAACGTCAGGAGTAACCAGTGTTGATTTTAGTAACTCAACTGTTTTACCTGTTGAGTACGTTGTCACTGCTACTTATTTTGGCAAAGAGGTTTCCAACACTTACTCTTTAGAGGTTAAACAGGAGCCAAGTAAGGAGTGCGAATTGCTCTCGATTAATATTCCTCTAATCTCATTTAGCGCATCACCTGTTGATATGGATAATATTGTAACCGTTACAAGCGAAACAGCTGTTTCGGCTTTGGTAACTAACTTTACAATATCCAATGGTGCAAAAGCGTATATTAATAATACAGAATTAGTTTCTGGAACAGCCATTGACTATACAAACCCCGTTGTTATTGAGGTTATTGCAGCAAACGGAAGGGCAATTCAATATTATAACGTTTCAATTCGTAAGGAGCAAATCATAACCTGGGTTCCAGCAACGTTAGCTAAAACCTATGGCGACCCTGTATTTAATCTTGAAGCCATAAGCACCTTAAATCAAAATGTTTCTTATACATCTAGTAATCCCGATGTAATTAGTGTAGCCTTAAATAAGGCCACGGTACATGGTGTGGGTACAGTAACAATAATAGCTACTCAGCCAGGTTCTAATACTGTTGTTGCAGCGGCTCCTGTTGAGAAAGTGTTTGCAGTAAGTAAGAAAACACTTACCATTACTGCCGACGATAAATCTATCGAGTTCTCCGACGCTATTCCTGAACTTACCATGTCGTTTAACGGTTTTGCTAATGGCGATGACAAGTCGGTAATTGATGAGTTGCCAACTATTAGCACCACTGCTATTCAGAATAGTTTTGCTGGTACCTATCCAATTACCTTGGTAGGCGGAAGCGATGTGAATTATGATTTCGCCCTTGTAAATGGAGAGTTAACAATTATTGATGTAGCAGCTTTCGACGTTAACTTTAGCGTAACCTACAATAGTAGCGCCGACCAGGGAGTTAACATCAACATAAATGGGGTTGATTTAACTACCGATGCGGCAGGTTTGGCTACCATTAAGCTTAAAGCAGGCAGCTATACTTACCTTGCAACAAAAGTTGGGCGCGAAGAGTATTCGGGTACCGTTACTGTTGTTGATGCTGACCAACCTGTTAACATTGAGCTAGTTGATCCGTTGCCAATTTACACCATTACCTACACAACCGATGGCAATGGAAGTATTACTGGTACTGCAACCCAAAGTGTTAAGCAAGGGTTCGATGGAACAGAGGTAACAGCAACTCCAAAGCTGGGCTATAATTTCGATAAGTGGAGCGATGATGCTTTAACCGCTACTCGTAACGAGGTAAATGTACGGAGCAATATTAGTGCAAAAGCGTTATTTAAGTTAAAAACGTACACACTAACATACAGTGCAGGTACAAACGGTACGCTAACCGGTGAAGCTGTTCAGGTTGTTGAGCATGGTGCTAACGGTACAGCCGTTAAAGCTATTGCTAACGCAGGCTACTCCTTTGTACAGTGGAGCGATGGTGTAAAAAACAACCCTCGCACCGATGTAAACGTGATGATGGATAGGTCTGTTACTGCCGAGTACACCAAGGTTTACACTTTGCCTTACACCCAAACTTTCGATGGAACAGCACTTCCAGAAGATTGGATGAGTGTTGATAACGCAGCAACTGGTCAAATTTGGGAGTTTAAGGCACAAGCAGGAGGTACTTCTAAGGCCTCTCTCGCCGGATCTTCTCCTAATGCAGCAATTATTGATAGTGATGCATATGGTAGTGGAGGGAAGCAAAATGCAGATCTAATAAGTCCTTCTTTCGACTTAACTACCTACTCTACTGTTAACCTTAAGTTTAATCATTATTATAGGCATTTCTCTACCGGCTCAGCAAGCATAGCATACAGCATAAATGGTGGTGCTTGGGTTGAAATTCAGAAATGGACCGCTTCTACCGCTAACTCTGTATTATTTGACCAACAAATTGAAGCTGTTGTTGGACAAAATAATGTAAGGTTTAAATGGAACTTTATTGGCTCATGGGGCTACTATTGGCTTGTTGATGATATTGAGATTACTGGAGCATCTGCTGCAGGCCAATACTCTGTAACTTATAAAGCTGGAGAAAATGGAACGCTACAAGGAGTAGCTGATGGTATTATTACTCAGGTTGTAACAGCTGGCGAAACCGGACCAAAGGTAACCGCTGTACCCGATGCAGGTTATGCTTTCTACCAGTGGAGCGATGGCGTTACCGATAATCCACGTACTGACGTAGTTATAGCACCTATTGATGTAACGGCTGTCTTTGGTAAGGATTGTGTACCAATTACTAGCTTACCATACCTTGAAGATTTTAATGCTTCAACTATTGTTCCCGACTGTTGGGAGGTGCCAGGAAGTACATCAGGAGGTTTTGAGTGGGAATTCGGTACAATGGAATTCTTTGGATCTCCGTTCTCTTTAGGAACGACAGGTAATAACGCTTATTTTAATAGTGGTGTAACAAATTTTGGAACAGAAGAGTCGGCCGATCTAATTTCGCCAACCTTCAATTTCAGTGGTTATGCTAATGTTTATTTATCATTTAAGCATTTCTTTTATTCTTATGGTAGCAATGCATCTACTGTATCCTATAGTATTAATGGGGGTACAACATGGGTTGCTATTCAGTCGTGGTCTGCTGATACTGATGATGTAGAATTTTTCAATCAGCAAATAGCTGCAGTTGCCGGACAAAGCAACGTTAAGTTTAAGTGGAATAACACGGCTACTTGGGACTTTGGTTGGATAATCGACGACATCGAGGTTAAGGCTGTACCTAGCTTTATGCTAACCTATTCTTCTAACGATTGGAATTTTGGTTATATTGATGGCCTAAGATATCAATCCGTTGATGAGAATGGCAGCGCACAAGAGGTAACAGCTGTTCCTTACGATGGTTACAGATTTGTTAAGTGGGACGACGAAAACGCTTCAGCTACTCGTACCGATGTAAATGTTACAGCAAATGCTACTTATACAGCAATTTTTGAGGCTATTACCTACACCCTTACTTACACAGCAGGCGAAGGTGGAACGCTACTAGGCGAAGCAACTCAAACCGTTGAACATGGTACTGATGGAGCAGTTATTGAAGCCGTAGCCAACGCTGGATACACATTTGTACAGTGGAGTGATGGCTCAACCACCAACCCACGTACCGATGCCAATGTAACAGCTGATGTAACTGTTGCGGCAGAATTTGCAATCAATACTTACACATTAAGCTATACAGCAGATGTAAACGGTTCTATTACTGGTGATGCAAGCCAAACCGTAAATCACGGTACCGATGGTTCAGCAGTTACCGCTGTAGCCAACGATGGTTACCACTTTGTACAGTGGAGCGACGGTGTAACCGCCAACCCACGTACCGAGACCAGCGTAACCGCAGATCTAAGCGTAACCGCAGAGTTTGCCATCAACACCTACACGTTAACCTACACTGCCGATGCAGCGCAAGGTTCAATAACCGGTGATGCAACCCAAACCGTAAATCACGGTACCGATGGTTCAGCAGTAACCGCTGTAGCCAACGATGGTTACCACTTTGTGAAATGGAGCGATGGTGTAACTGCCAACCCACGTACTGATGCGAATGTAACCGCTGATATAACTGTTGCGGCTGAGTTTGCACAAGATGCAGCCCCAGTAACCTTCACGCTAACCTACACAGCCGGAGCCAACGGAACCCTAACGGGCGAAGTAATACAAACTGTAGAGGAAGGTGCCGACGGAACGGCTGTTACCGCTGTTGCTAACGCTGGTTACCATTTTGTTCAGTGGAGCGACGGTGTAACAATAGCCGAAAGAACCGATACTGAAGTAACAGCAGATATCACTGTAGCCGCTGAGTTTGCAAAAGATTCTGCCCCAGTAACCTACACCCTAACATATGCAGTCGGTGCAAACGGAACCCTAACGGGCGAAGCAATCCAAACTGTAGAGGAAGGTGCCGACGGAACGGCTGTTACCGCTGTTGCTAACGCTGGTTACCATTTTGTTCAGTGGAGCGACGGCTTAACCGCCAATCCACGTACTGATGAGAACGTAACGGGAGATATTACTGTAGCCGCTGAGTTTGCAGAAGATGCAGTTTCAGTAACCTACACCCTAACCTACACAGCCGGTACAAACGGAACCCTAACGGGCGAAGCAATCCAAACTGTAGAGGAAGGTGCCGACGGAACGGCTGTTGCCGCTGTTGCTAATGCAGGTTATCACTTCGTAAAATGGAGTGATGATAAAACCGCCAATCCACGTACTGATGCGAATGTAACAGCAGATATCACTGTAGTAGCTGAGTTTGCAGAAGATGCAGGTTCAGTAACCTACACCCTAACCTACACAGCCGGTACAAACGGAACCCTAACGGGCGAAGTAACACAAACTGTAGAAGAAGGAGCCAACGGAACAGCAGTAACTGCAGTTCCTGCCGCTGGTTACCACTTTGTAAAATGGAGCGATGGCTTAACCGCCAATCCACGTACCGATATAGGTGTTACAGGTGATGTAACTGTTGAGGCAGAATTTGCAGAAGATGCAGTTCCAGTAACCTACACCCTAACTTACACAGCCGGTGCAAACGGAACCCTAACGGGCGAAGTAACCCAAACTGTAGAGGAAGGTGCCAACGGAACGGCTGTTACCGCAGTAGCTAACGCAGGTTATCACTTCGTAAAATGGAGCGATGGCGTTGAAACTGCTAAGCGTACCGAGACCAATGTAATGGCTAACTTGAGCGTTACCGCAGAGTTTGCAGAAGATGCAGTTCCAGAATACACGCTTACTTTCGAACTAGTGGGTGCCAACCAAACGCCAGTAGTTGGTGCTACAATTACTATTAACGAGCAAGATTTAACCTCAAATAACGAAGGGAAAGCGGAGATTAGCCTTGCTAATGGTAATTATACCTATACCATTTCTTTAGAAGGTTACGAAGCCGTGACTGATGAGGTAACCATTATCGGGGAAAACCAAACCGTTAAGGTAGATATGGTAAAGCTAGGATTAGAGGATAATATGCTTTCTGATGTGAAGGTTTATCCAAATCCATTTACGCACAGGCTTGTAATTGCAAATGCTAGTAACGTTAATCGCATTGTTGTAACCAACCTTATTGGCCAGCCTATGCAGGTTTCGACTCAGGTAAATGCGAACTCCGAGTGGGTAATTAGCACCACCTCGTTAAAATCGGGTATCTACATAGTAACACTTTACTCCACCGATGGGAAACGAGTAGTTAGAAAGGTTGTGAAAGAGTAGAGATTTATAATTTTTTTCAAAAAAGGGTAGTCTTAGGGCTACCCTTTTTTTTATCTGTGATTATCCGTCGTATCTGTGTTATCTGTATTCAGATAGTTGTGGATTAGAACACTGATGACACTGATTTTACTGATTTACACTATTTTTTTATCTGTTGCATCTGTGTTATTTGTGTTCAGTTGGCTGCCTCAACCTTTAATCTCAACCTCAACCCTAACCTTGCTGTTAGCTGTTGGCTTGTATTTAATATTTCGGTGCTCTGCACCTTGAATTTTGCATCAATATTTGGAGTCAACAAATATTTCGGTGCTCTGCACCTTAACCATTGGTTTTTAACCCGCAACTCGTAACCCTCTCAACCTCAACCTCAACCTCAACCTTTAACAGTAATCAGTAAGGTATCGCCTTCACAAACTCGTAACTCTCAACTTCTCAACCTTAACCTCAACCTTAACCTCAATCTCAATCTCAACCCTAACCTTGCTGTTAGCTGTTAGCTTGTTTTTAATATTTCGGTGCTCTGCACCTTGAATTTTGCATCAATATTTGGAGTCAACAAATATTTCGGTGCTCTGCACCTTAACCATTGGTTTTTAGCCCATAACTCGCAACTCGTAACCCTCTCAACCTCAATCTCAACCTCAACCTTTAACAGTAATCAGTAAGGTATCGCCTTCACAAACTCGTAACTCTCAACTTCTCAACCTTAACCTTAACCTCAACCTCAACCTCAACCTCAACCCTAACCTTGCTGTTAGCTGTTGGCTTGTATTTAATATTTCGGTGCTCTGTACCTTGAATTTTGCATCAATATTTGGAGTCAACAAATATTTCTGTGCTCTGCACCTTAACCATTGGTTTTTAACCCGCAACTCGTAACCCTCTCAACCTCAACCTCAACCTCAACCTCAACCTTTAACAGTAATCAGTAGGGTATCGCCTTCACAAACTCGCAACTCGCAACTTCTGAACCTCAACCTCATTTGCTATTGGTGATTGATTTTTACTTAACATTTTGTTAAAAACAAAAATTGTCCGTCATCTAATCAGAAAACTTGATTAATTGCTACATTTGTAAATATTATGATACGTGTATTTCAAAACATAGGAGAGTATATTCTTTTTTTGGGTAAGGTTATGTCAAAACCCGAGAAAAGAAGAATTTTCTATCGTGACACCGTAAAGGAGATAGATAAGTTAGGCATTAATTCTATTGTTATTGTAGCCATTATTTCGGCTTTTATGGGGGCTGTTATCACAATACAAACAGCATATAATACCGAGAACCCTATTTTACCCGACTATTTAATAGGCCTTGCAGCCCGCGATAGCATTCTGCTTGAGTTCTCGTCAACTATTGTGGCCCTTATTTTAGCAGGTAAAGTGGGGAGTCATATTGCTTCTGAAATAGGAACAATGAGAGTTACCGAACAAATTGATGCTCTCGAAATTATGGGTGTTAACTCGGCTAGCCAGCTGGTTTTGCCAAAAATTACGGCAGCAGTACTCTTTAACCCATTTCTTTGTATACTAAGTAATGCGGTTGGTATTTTAGGAGGCTTGGTAGTTGGTAGCTTAACGGGTGCCATTAGTTCGCAGCAGTATATTGAGGGGATACTCTTCGCCTTTACACCATACTATGTATTTTATGGAATAATAAAAACGGTGGTTTTTGCTTTTATCATAACCAGCATATCGTCGTTTCAAGGGTATTACGTTTCGGGCGGATCCCTCGAGGTTGGTCGTGCAAGTACTAGGGCTGTGGTTAATAGCAGCGTGGTAATCCTCCTGTTTAATCTTATTCTTACCCAACTTTTGCTATCATGATAAGGGTTAACAATATAATAAAATCGTTTTCAGGTAGGCTTGTACTAAACAATATTACCGCTGAATTTGACGAAGGGAAAACGAACCTTATTATCGGGCAGAGCGGGTCGGGTAAAACGGTGCTTATGAAATTGATGGTTGGCCTGCACGAAGTTGATAATGGGGAGATATTTTACGATGATATTCTATTTAACAAGCTTAATTTTAAGGATAAAAAAGAGCTTCGTCAGCAGGTGGGAATGCTTTTTCAGGGCTCTGCATTATTCGATTCGTTAACTGTTGAAGAGAATGTTATGTATCCCATAGAGATGTTTACCAACAAGAGCAAAGCCGAGATGCTTGAACGAGCAGATTTTTGCCTATGTAGAGTAAATATGGCAAATACCAACAAACTTTATCCTTCGGAACTTAGCGGAGGTATGCAAAAACGCGTGGCTATTGCTCGTGCCATTGCTTTAAATCCGAAGTATCTATTTTGCGATGAGCCAAACTCAGGATTGGATCCTAAAACTTCAATTCTTATTGATAATCTAATTAAGGAAATTACAGAGGAGTATGGCATTACAACCATTGTAAATACGCACGATATGAATTCGGTTATGGGCATTGGCGATAAAATAATATATATTTACAAAGGACAAAAGTGGTGGGAGGGTACAAACAAGGAAATTCTCCATTCCGATAATCAGGAGTTAAATGATTTTGTGTTTGCTTCGAAGTTGGCCAAACAAATTCGCTATGGAAAGCAGGAAGGGTAAACACCGTAAAACCTGTTTTTTCTCAATTTAAATGTTTACTATATTTGCAAATTATTAATTATGAATACTATGGATATTGTTGTAAGTGGAATTAGATCTACGGGGAAATTGCATCTTGGAAACTATTTTGGGGCCCTCAAAAATTTTGTGAGGATGCAGCACGAAAACCAATGCTATTTTTTTATTGCCGATTACCACTCGCTTACAACGCATCCTACCCCCGAAAATTTACATGGTTCGGTTAAACAGGTTTTTGCCGAGTACCTCGCCTGCGGCCTCGACCCCGAGGTGGCCACGCTTTATGTGCAAAGCGACGTTCCCGAAATTCCAGAGCTGTACCTTTTGCTTAATATGAATGCCTATTTGGGCGAGCTTGAGCGAAGCACTTCATTTAAGGATAAGATTAGGACTATGCCCAATAACGTAAATGCTGGCTTACTTACCTATCCCTCACTTATGGCGGCCGACATTATTATTCATAAGGCTCTAAAAGTGCCTGTGGGGAAGGATCAGGAACAGCATTTGGAGATGACCCGAACCTTTGCCGGCAGGTTTAACAGGCTTTATAATGTTGATTACTTTCCCGAACCTGTAGCGTATAATTTTGGCGAGCAGCTGGTTAAAATCCCTGGCCTCGACGGAAGCGGTAAGATGGGTAAATCGGAGGGTAACGCCATCTATTTATCCGACGATCCCAAAGATATTCGTAAAAAGGTGATGAAAGCTGTTACCGATGGCGGACCAACGGTGCCAAATCAACCAAAGCCAGAACCAATACAAAACCTGTTTACGCTAATGAATGTGGTTTCATCGGCAGATACTGTTGCCTTTTTTAACGACAAGTACAATAGCTGCGAAGTTAGATATGGTGATATGAAAAAACAGCTTGCTGAGGATATTATCGTTTTTACCGAGCCATTCCGTCAGCGAATAGAGGATATTTTAGCTAACACCGACTACCTTCGCAAGGTTGCAAAAACTGGAGCCGAAAAAGCTCGCGAAAGTGCATCTCGCACAATTAAAGAGGTTCGTCAAATTATTGGGATTAAACAGTTTTAGTTTCTGACTCTTATTAACTTCGTTATTTACAGTTTTCGTGTAGATGTTCCTTGTCCTTTTATTTTTTTCTAGATAAACTCCACTCTTTTGGGTTATATGCTACAATTTTTGAACAATATTATGGTGATATGCACCCCAGTTAAAATTGTTTATATCAAGCACTACATTTATAGAAACACATACCAAAAATTTATACTTTTGTACTCATAAGAGTTTTCTCTTTACAATTATTTATAATTTTATACGTTATATACTCGTCAATAAAACCATTTCATAAATAGAACAACCATGGATTCAAATTCTGTTACACCCAAAAACACTGATTTATCAACCCAAAATCAGCCTCAGCGAGGCGGAAAAGCAGTTATGCTTTTAACCGCATTAATTGTGGTTTTAGCCGTTATACTGGGGGTAGTTGGCTTTATGTATTTTTCTGATCATAAAAAATCGATTGAAATTCAAAACCAACTTAATATAGAGAAGGATTCAATTACCGTGAACCTTCAAAAGATAATGTACGAGTATGATGAGTTAGAAACAGACAACGAGGTTGTTAAGGAGAAGTTGACCGAAGAGCAAGAACGTGCCGCTAAGCTATACGATGAGCTTAAGCAGGTTAAGCAGGTTAGCTACGCCAAAATTAAGGAGTACCAGCGCGAACTTGGTACCCTAAGGTCAATTATGCGAACTATGGTTAAAGAGATCGATTCGCTTAATACGCTAAACCAGCAGCTTATTGTTGAGAACATAAAAGTTAGACAGGAGTACTCTATGTCGCAAAAAACGGTAGAATCACTTGAGCAGAAAACTCAGGAACTTAGCACGGCGGTTGAAAAGGGATCGGTGGTTAAAGCTCGCAATGTGAATATTGAGGTTACCAATAAGCGTGGTCGCTCTATTACGCGAGCTCGTAATGTTGATAAGATACAAACCTGCTTTACCTTGTCGGAAAACCGTATTGCCAAGCCCGGAGCGCGGTACGTGTACATTCGAATTTTAGGACCCGATGGATTTATTTTAGCAAAATCGAACACGGATTTATTTGATTTCGAAGGAGAAAAAATTGTTTACTCGGCACATCGTGAGGTCGATTACCAGAATCAGGATATTGAGATGTGTATTTTTTACGATAGCAATGGCGAGTTACTTCCAGGGAAGTATGAGGTTTCCATATTTATGGAAGGCTATGTGATAGGCCTTGGCGAATTTTTACTGAAATAGATAAGCCACTTACCATTCGATATAGAGTGTAAGTTTTAAATATTAGGGGGTTGGACTTTTTTAAAGTTCAACCCTTTTTTATTACTACCCTTTGATTTGCTTCAGGGTTAACAACGACAAGCGTTATGGAAGATATAACCATTAATTTAGTCCATTAAGCCTAAAAAACAAGTAAGAAAGAGGGGCGTAGCACTGTCATCATAGCCTTACCTTTTGAATGCCATAACCATTTATTTCAGGGCCATGCCTCTCAAATGTGCTATTTACCAATTTCTGCAATGATGCCAGGGCTATGCTCCTAAAAATAAAACGATGATGCTTGTTTATCCCCTTTCTTCAGAAGATAAAAACTCGGATAATTATACAAGGCGTCTTAATCGCACAAATTAATTGTGTCTAGGTGTCCCAATGCGGAAAGCAGAAAAAAGGGCGGCTGGATTACTTCCAGCCGCCCTTCAAATTAAAACTAACCCTTTTAACTATTTATTAAAGCTCTTTTAGTAGCTCCTCAACTGCTTTTTTAAGCTGAAGGTCTTTGCCATACAGTACAGCCTCAAAAGGACTCTCAACCTTTATATCTGGCTCCAACTGTAGGTTTTCGAGTGCTCTGTTCTCCTCAATTCCCCAAACGGCAATCATTGGGATACCGAAAATAATTGTTGGGTCAATTTGGGTTTCCCACCAAACGGCTGTACCTGTTCCTGGAACGGGCATTCCGATAAGTTTACCAATTCCTTTGGCTCTATAGGCGTAGGGGAACAGGTGCGCATCGCTGTAATTTCCTTCACTCATAATAACTGCGCTAGGCTTCGACCATTTGTCTTGGGGTTCACCACCTCTGGTTACAAAACCGTACGGCCTAAATGTGGCGTAGGGTTTACCATCGAGAAAGTTTGAGAGATCTTCGTGCAGCCAGCCCCCACCGTTGAAGCGAGTATCAACAATAAGAGCTTCCTTATCGGCATTTTTACCTTTTACCTCATCATAAACTGTTCGGAAACTATTGTCGTTCATTCCTCTAACGTGAACGTACCCAACACGACCGCCGCTTAGCTCATCGGT
Organism: Bacteroidales bacterium; assembly: GCA_041656735.1. Taxonomy (GTDB): domain Bacteria; phylum Bacteroidota; class Bacteroidia; order Bacteroidales; family Tenuifilaceae; genus Perlabentimonas. Next base: position 189,608 of record JBBACY010000001.1, read on the forward strand.
TAGCTTGCGCATAGTTTCAACCCAACGTTTGTAAAGCAAGCCATTCTCTTCACCAGATGAAATTGGTTTCACAATCTCATCCCATCGTTTACCTGTTGCTGGATTGAAAACACTTAATAGCACATTGTTGTCAGCTTTTCTATTCAGTAATTTATTCCAATCTATCGTACTATTAATTGCTTGGCCATCAATTTTTTCAATCACATTTCCTGCTGTAATCTTGCTTTCAGCTTTATCAAGCGGGCCACCTTTAATTACCTCCGTAATTTTTAGGCCATCGCCCCCTATTTTCTCATCGTAAAATAGGCCGAGCGAAGCAGTAGCATCGCCATTCTCGGGTCGGTGGTAGTATCTTCCGCCAGTATGCGAGCCATTAAGTTCGCCCAAAAGTTCGCTTAGGAGTTCCTGAAAATCGTAATTATTGTTGATATGTGGAAGGAATTTTGCGTAGCTCTCGCGGTACATATCCCAATCAATTCCATGTAGATTAGTATCGTAGAACTTTCGCTTTACCTGTCTCCAAGCATGATGAAAAATATACTCACGCTCTGCGGCTGCATCCAGAACCATTTCAGCATTAATACTAACGGGGCTTACTTTACCAGTTTTTGTGTCAATTTTTTGGATTCGTCCGCTGGCCATAACAAATAGGTTGTCGCCATCCTTGGTTATCTCCATTTGACCACCCCTTGAGCCAATTTTAGCCAACGATTTTAACTCCTTGGTTCTTGTGTCAACCTCCCAAATATCATAACCTTTCTCGAAACGGGCCATAAAGTAAAGCTTATCACCTTTTGGTGAAATTTTGTAGCTAGCAAGGTTTACCGAACCTGGCGTTAATTTTACCCTCCAGTCTTCAACATTCTCAAAGTTCGGATTCCAGTCGGGGGTAGTAGACTTTTTCTTGTCAACCTTACCCTTCTTCTTGCTTTCATCCTTATCGGCCTCCTTCTCTTTCTCCTTTTCCTTGTCTTCTCGTTCTTTAATAAGAGTAAACTCATCCTTGCTTAGCATAAAGCGATCGTATGCTTCTTTATCAAAAAACATTGCATAAATATCTACCTCGCGCGCGCCTTGGTATGCGAGCGGTCTTTTACCATCCTTATCATTTACCCAAAGCATTGCTTTCCCGTCCATTGCCCAAAGGGGACTACCATCGGAGAATCCGCTATTGGTCAGTTTTGTTCCTTCGCCCGGATTCTTCACGTCGAATGCAACAAGGTACGATGCTCCGTACATTCCCATAGAGTTTCTCACAACTAGCCATTTGCTATCGAGGCTCCATATAAAATCTTGATCACCATCGGCATACGAGAAGTTTTGACCAGCAGGAACTATTGTTCGGGATGTTTTGCTCTCAAGGTTAAATATTTTTACAGTATTTCTGTCCTCAAGGTACGCAACCTCTTTGCCATCGGGTGAAACTACGGGTTGAAACTCCTCCTTATCGGTGGCAATTACGGCTTCTTCTTTTATTAATGTTGAAGCGAAAAAGTATGGCTCTTCGCTCCGCACAATAGATGCTTTGTATATATCCCAGCTTTCGCCCTGTTCTTTTGAGTAGTATAAGGATCTCCCATCGGGATCCCAGCTAAGCATTCTCTCCTGAACGGGCGAGTTGGTAACCCTTTTAGTGGCCTTACCTTCAACCGAGGTAACAAAAACTTCGCCCCTAAAAACGAAAGCTATCTCTTTTCCGTTGGGCGATAGGGCCATTTCAGAAGCACCAGCGCTTACAGAAACAATTTTTTCATCATTCCCCCTAATATCATACGTAGTATTAACCAGAACCTTAGCTGGTTCGCCTTCGCCTTTAAGTGTGTAAATGTCTCCATTCCAAGTAAAGCAAAGCGTGTTATTATCGGCTATGCTTAGGTGCCTCACTGGGTGATTTTCGAATTGAGTTAGCTGTTTCTCAGTTGGGTTATCGCCAATAGTACGCTTAAAAATATTCTGATTTCCATTCTTTTCGCTTAGGTAGTAAAAAGATTTGTTATCGGGTGCAAAAAGTGGCTCGCGGTTCTCTCCCTCAAAATCGCTTAACATAGTGTACGACTCATTTTTAATATCGTACAGCCAAATATCGCGAGTAACCGATGATGTGTGATGTTTCCGCCACTCATCCTCATAACCTTTTCTATCCTGAAAAATAATCTGGTCGCCCTGCTGGTTGAAATGTGCGTTTTGGAACCCAGCACTGGAGATTAGGATATTTCTTCCTCCCTCAACGGGAACAGAGTATAGCTTACTATAAAGGCTTGCATTGGGAAAACGAACCGAGGTGTTTATGTCATTCCGACCAGAGCTATAAATTACACTTTTACCGTCGGGTGTAAAATCCCAAGGGTAATCGTTGGAAGAGTGGTACGTGAGGCGTTGAGCTGTACCGCCATTAGCAGGCATAATGTATACATCAAAGTTGCCAAACCGATCGCTTGCAAAGGCAATTTGCTTGCCATCGGGACTCCAAACAGGCATAAAGTTGTGCGCCCCATGAATTGTAAGCGGCGTAGCGGTACCTCCAAATGAGGGAACCTTATACAAATCGCCTTTGTAACCAAAAACGATCTCAGTACCATCGGGTGAAATGGATGGATACCTTAACCAAGCTGCATTATCTTGAGCAACAACAGGAAGCATCAAAATAAATAAGCCTAAAGCTAGAGCATATTTTTTCATATTTTAAAGTTTTGTGAAGAAATTATGACGACTAAAATTTTGTTAAGCAGATAGGAATAAACAGTTAACATCAAATATGACAAAAAAATAGCTGTTTGGTTTAGCTGTAAGGTTATGGTGCTTATAGTTAGCCGATTAAACATAATGGAATCCATTTAGCTTGACTAAAGTAACTTATTAGGGCGGGCTTATTCCACGAGAATTTTACCGATTCTTTTGAAACAAGTGGTGGAGCGGGAAACAAAGTTTTGCACGAGAAGGTTTCGGGAAAGTTTTTTTAGGAACTCATAAAAAACAGAAAAGCTATGCACATATTATACTTTGAGAAACTTTCGCAAAGCTTGTCAACAATAAAAACTTGTCAAAATAATTGGCTACAAATTATGATGACAAACAGATAGATGCAAGGAGAAAGAATAACAGCGAAGTCTTGAGCCAACGATGAAACGATCAAGGTTACTATACCTTTTAGTAACTACCTGATTTGCATTTCAGAGAAAACTAAAACGTTCTATTGAAAGTTATGATGAAGAGTTGTTCAATTCTTCTTTACATATTGGGTAATAATCACAATTTGCTGTCCTTCCACTCTTCCCTCAATAAATTCGGCATTGTTCGGATCCAGTCGAATGCCTCTCACAGCAGTTCCGCGTTTGGCTGTAAACCCGCCACCTTTTACGGTTAAATCTTTTATTAAAACCACGTTATCACCGTTTTGAAGAATATTTCCGTTACTATCAATATGCTTAATTGCATCCTCGTTTGCTTCTTCTGCAACTCCCAATTTAGCCCAAGCCAAGGTCTCCTCATCCAGATACAGCATATCCAGTAAGGCTTGTGGCCAGTCTTCACCTTTCAGCTGGTTCAGCATTCGCCAAGCAACCACTTGAACCGCAGGAATTTGACTCCACATACTATCGTTTAGACAATGCCAGTGCAGAGGATTAATTTTTTCGGTATCGCTTAGCTGTTCGTAACATGTGCCACAAACCATCACATAATCATCGGCACTGTTTTTTTGTGGAGGGATTACCTCAAAAGAGGTTAGGCCTTTAGTTGCGCCACACAGTTCACATTTTGAACCGCTTCTCTCTGTCAATTCTTTTTCAAAATTCATATCGAATGCCTTATAATTTATTGTAAACCGCAAAGATAGGACATATCTACATCATTTTGTAAAGATATGTTTTATGGCAATGTGATACCTTTCGGAAACAACCAGACTAACCTACCTCCGTCATCCTGAGCGAAATCGAAGGATGACAACTCTAACTCTCAAAGGCAAAACCGTTACTCTTCGACTCAGAATGACAGAGGCGACCTAAAAATCAAAATTAAATCAAAAAAAACCTAAAAATTTTTGTATGATCAACTCCCACACATACAATAACTAAAACGACAACAAACGACTATAAACGAATAATAATCGGTTATAACTGTTTATTAACCGAATCGGCTGTTCTGTAGGTAGTTACTTTGCATCAACAAGTAATTATTAACCAAAACATAAAACTTAGTATTATGGAAACTACATTTAACAAGGTTGAACTTCAAGGGTTCTTAGGTCGCGATGCCGAAATTCGTACATTTGATAGCGGACGTACACTTGTTTCGCTTAACGTGGCAACAAATGAAAGCTACAAAAATGCACAGGGCGAGTGGGTAAACAATACCTCATGGCATAACGTAACGCAATGGCGTACTAAAATTGATGAATCGGTAAGTGCCAATTTTAAGAAGGGTGCGCGGGTATCTGTTGTGGGTAAACTTAATACACGTAAGTACACCGACAAGCAGGGCCAAACAAAGTACATTACTGAAGTGGTGGCGCAAAAGGTTGAACTGGTTGTTACCCAGAATTAGGAAGGATGAATAGATTGCCAAAAAAAGGGCTGTTGGAAATTTCCAACAGCCCTTCGTTTAGTGTTATAAGTTTGGGTTTAATTTACCTTGTAGGGCTTTAGCTCTTCAAAGAAAATATCATCATTGGGCACGTCGAAATCCATACCCAAAATTTTAAGCTGGTTATTCATATTAAATTTCACGGTACCAAAACTAAACCAAGCGTGTTCCTCTTCCCATACTATTTCCCAAACATCGTAATTCCAATGTTTAAGGGTTGCAGCCAATGCCTTTGCATGCTCAAAATCCATACGTAGCTGGTTGTTAACTAGTGAAATATTAATGTTGCCGTGAATATCGGATTTGTAGGTTCCTGTATACTCTTGCAATGGGAGCGAGGGCGAGGTGTTTTCAATTCGGCTCTCCTTACGGCTCGAAATGCGGGTATCGGATTGCTGGCGAGCGTTGGTACGGTCGAGCATTTCGGCCGACCAGTCGCGTGGCGATAAACCTAAAAATAGCTCAAGGGCATAGTTAACCGCAGCGGAGTAGGGCGTTTTCATTCCGTTTGTAAGCACAACAACGCCTAATTTTTGGTCGGGTATAAGACTGGTAGCCGTTATCATTCCGTCAATTGCGCCAGTATGGCCAACTTTAAGATACCCGTGAAAATCGTTTAAGCCCCAGCCCAAGCCGTATGCGCTAAAATGGGTGTTAAAATCGTTGGGCGAAAAATGATTTACCACAAAGTTATTGTGAGGAGTCCATAAAAGGTTAATATTCCGTTTACTTACAAGCGTGTCAGTACCAACAATTCCGCCGTTAAGGTTAAATATAAGCCATTTAGAGATATCTTCAACACTCGATATAACGCCGCCTAATGCGCCAATCCTTTCCCAGTCTACCCATTCAATCGGAATGTTTTTGTCGTTTGTGCGGGCGTGTGGCGTCACATAGTTTCCCTTTGCTTCTAATGCTTTTGGCGAGGTAACGCTGCGGTTCATTCCGAGGGGTTCAAAAATGCGTTCTTTTACCACTTCGCTCCATGGCTTACCCGTTACGGCTCTAATCACTTCTCCAACAGCAATGTACATTATATTCGAGTATCCATACCCAGCTCTAAATGAGAACGCCTGTGGAACGTGCTTGGCTCTTCTCACTATTTCTTCGGGGCTAAAGTCCGATTTGTACCATATTGCATCGCCGCTAAAAGTACCAAAGCCAACCCTGTGGCTAAGCAGGTCGCGTATGGTTATTTCATTGCTAACCCATGGGTCGTATGCCTCAAAGTATGGCAGGTAGTCTGTAACCCTGTCGTTCCAATTCAGTTTCCCTTCCTCAACAAGCATTGCTATTATGGTTGCCGAGAAGGCTTTTGAGTTAGATGCGATACCGTATAGCGTATTTGCATCGGTTTTAGCTTTCTTTCCTTCTTCAATAACGCCGTATGAACCCGAAAAAACGAGCTTACCATCTTTTACAATACCAATGGACATACTGGGTACATCCCAGTCTTTAACCATCTGGTCGTAGTATTTATCGAGTTTTTTTAAATCAACCTTCGGCTGGGTTTGGCTGTGCAGAGCAATGCTTGTAGCAAGAACCCAAAGCAGTAGCAATATTCTTTTCATAGTTCTGTTTATTTAGTGTTATAGGCACAAATGTAAAAAGATTTTGTGTTATTTCAGAAATTCAGAAACAGCTTTTAGCTCTTGGCCGTTGGCTTTTAGCCCTGCATCGTCATTTCCTAACTCGTAACCCATAACGCACCGCACTTTTTCTCCCCTTTAGGGCCTGCCTGTCGGCAGACAGGGTCGGGGGTAAAACACGCAAACAGCCAATCGCCAAAAGCAAACAACTATTATCAAGTTTGTAACGCTTCACTCTTTGTTCCTCAGAAGTTTTGTAGTTTATTTGTATACTAATTCAACAGAATGCAAACGTTTAGTTTTATTGATTTATTTGCTGGTATCGGAGGTTTTCATTTAGCAATGAGCAGCTTGGGGGGTACGTGTGTTTTTGCTTCCGAAATTGATGGGTTTGCTATTGATACCTACAAAAAGAACTTCGGCATCAATTCGGCTTTTGACGTTACCCAAACACATGAAAAGGATATTCCGCCGCACGATGTGCTTTGTGCAGGGTTTCCCTGCCAGGCTTTTTCAAAGGCCGGAAAGCAGAATGGTTTTGATGACACGCGGGGCACACTTTTTTTCGATGTTTTACGAATTTTAAAGTATCACAAACCCAAGTATATTTTACTCGAAAATGTACGTAACCTGGTTTCGCACGACCGGGGCAATACGTGGAGGGTAATACGCAAGCATTTAATCGATTTGGGTTATACCATTCCCGAAAAACCAATTATTGTTAGTCCTCACCAAATAGGAGTTCCCCAGCTGCGCGAGCGGGTTTTTATCCCGGGAGTTATGGGCACCAAAGGTATTGGCAAAGAGCTGTCCATAAAGGTTCCCCTGTCAAAACGTAACGTAACCATAGCGCAAACAGCGCTTAGCGATTTACACGACGATTCGTTCCGGATTTCGGAATATGAAGAGTTTGTTTTGGGTGCGTGGAATGAGTTTTTACAAGGGTTAAATCAGCGAGTTTTGGGTTTCCCAGTTTGGGCCAGCGAGTTTGAGAGCAACTATGACATTTCAGATTTAGCCCAATGGAAACAGGATATTGTGCTAAAGAACAGAGCGCTTTATAGTGCCAACAAAAAGCATATTGATAGCTGGTTGCGTAAGTATAATCAGCTAAAAGATTTTGTGCCAACGCACAGAAAATTTGAGTGGCAGGCTGGCGTTTCTATCAAAAGTGTGTGGGAAGGCATAATACAGTTCCGCCCTTCGGGTGTTAGGGTTAAGAGGCCAACCGAGTTTCCGGCGCTGGTAGCCATGGTGCACGTTCCCATAGTAGGGTGGGCCAAGCGTCGCATAACCCCACGCGAGGCAGCTAACCTGCAGGGGTTCCCTTCAAATTACCAAATTAACTCAAACAACCAGCAGGCATACAAGCAGTTTGGAAATTCGGTTAACGTTGAGGTGGTTAAGTACATTGCTAAACAGCTATTTGCCAACTAGTTGAAATTTTTCACGGGTGTTAGTATATACTTTTGTCGATTTTGTTAGCAAGCTCGGACTTTAGCTTGCGCCCATCCATTGCAATAATTTTCTAACCTTAACATCAGGGTTTTTATATCTTTGTAAATATTTTAAAAATAATATTTAGATGAAAAAAACAGTAATGCTCCTTTTTATCGGGATGCTAGGTGCTAATATAAGTTACGGAGGGAATGGTTTTGTATTTCCAAACCTGAAGAAAGATACCCTTTCGGGTACACCTAAATTTAAAGCAGGTAAGCAGTTACTAAAAGGAGTGTGGACTCTGGGTGGAACTTTCTCTGCTAAGTCCAATAGCTATTCCGACATCGATTTACTTATTGTTGATGTGGAGAATTTTGACCAACGCGCTTTTCATGTTCGCCTAGAAGGGTCATATTTTTTAATGGAAAATATGAGCGTGGGTTTAGGACTTCAGTTTGGAGAGGACGAAGCCCATTTGGCGGTTAATTTATTAAATAATTCGTATAAAAGAGAAATTCGAAACTTTAGTAGAGGATATGGTTTTCAGGGGTTTATCAAAAATTTTATTCCTGCATCGGGCAGTAATATCTTCTTTATAACCAACCAAACCGAACTGTTTTATGGTTTCGAAAATGGGCCGTCCGAAACGTATGTTAGCGACGTTTTGGAACGTAAATATTCCACAGAACATAGGATGGGTCTGAGCATTAGGCCAGGTATTCTTATCTTTTTTACAGAGAATTTTGCATTCGATATTAATATGGGAGTATTGGGGCTTTCGTTTTCTAAGGAAGATGTGAGCTATAAGTACCCGCCAAATAACTTGCCCGCCGAGAGCGATCGCAAAAAAAGTTCGCGAAACAATTCTACCGACCTAAATTTAAAGTTTGATTTGCTAAAGATCGGATTCGGGTTTTCATACTATTTTTAAAAATTTCAATTATGCTTAAAAAATCAGTAGGGCTTCTGCTATTTATAGGAATTATTCTGAGTGGTTGTTCAACCGAAGACTATTTTGGAAAATCAGCAGAAAAGGAGATTCTTGTATTTCAGCTTGCAAAGCAGGTGGGTACAAGTCAAATTATGAATGATACCATTACAGTAAAAGTATCCAGCGATGTATATTCAACTAGTATCACCAATCTCAGCGCTGTTAGCATCAAAGTATCCGATTATGCAACCGTTTCGCCTGATGTGGGCGAAAAACAGGACTTTTCAAAACCAGTAGCATATACCGTTTATGCCGAGGATGGCAGCAGCGCAGTATATTATGTGGTGGTGAAACCTGCAAGCGATGGCGGTACAGCCGAATATCAACTCCCGAATAGTAGCTTTGAATTATGGCACGAAACGTCTCACAGCAAAATACCGTACCTTGAAATAGGTATGAATGCCGACGATAAAACGTGGGGTAGTGGTAATCAGGGTATTGCATCTGCCATTGCGTGGGGTTCTAATGCCAGTTTTCCAACGGTACGCTATGAAAGAGAGTCTAACCAGTATGCTGCCGAGTTAACAACGCAAAATATGGGATCCTTGGCTGCAGGCATTATGGGGGGGTATAAAGGAATTGCCGCAGGAAATATTTTTCTTGGAGAGTTCATAATAGGTAGTTTAACCAATGCTCACCCGATTTTTGGTTTTCCCTATACACAAAAACCCAATGCGTTTCAGGTTGAATATACGTACACTCCCGCCTCAGGTTTATTGAACGGTAAACTTAAGCCTGTTGAGGGTGTTGACAAGCTGGATATGTACCTTATTCTTGAGAAACGAGAGGGAGACCAGATTAAACGCTTAGGCGTGGCTTGGTTTAGAAATGGTGATACGCAAACAGAGTGGACAACCATTGAAAGGGAGATTAAATATGCGTACGGCGAAGCTCCCGAAGGTACAGAAGACTATGAAAAGAGAGTGTTGAAGTATGGCGTAGATGGCGACCAGAACATAACCGACCCCAATAAGATGCCGTATGCAACGTGGGGTGATATTTCGAAAGAAGACCCTACGCATATTATTATGGGCTTTACATCTAGCTATCAGGGCGATTATTTTATTGGAGCGCCCGGCAGTAAATTACGGGTCGATAACTTTAAACTGATTTATTAGAAAGATGTGGGTTTTGGGTTGCGAGTTTCGGGTTAACCATTCGGGCTTGCAACTTCCAACTTTCTCAACCTCAACTTTTAAAAGTAATCAGTGAACAGTGAACAGTAATCAGTAGGGTATCGCCTTCACACACTTACAACTTATCACTTATCACTTTAGTCACTTGTCACTTTAGTCACTCATTACTCTCTCAACCTCAACCTTAACCCTAACCTTGCTGTTCGCTTGTATTTAATATTTCGGTGCTCTGCACCTTAACCATTGGTTTTTAACCCATAACTCAAAACCCGTAACTCATAACCCTCTCAACCTCAACCTTTAACAGTAATCAGTAGGGTATCGCCTTCACACAATCCTAACCCATAACTCGTAACTCAAAACCCGCAACTCGTAACCCTCTCAACCTCAATCTCAATCTTTAACAGTAATCAGTAGGGTATCGCCTTCACACACTCGCAACCCGCAACCCTTTCATATATTCGCCTTTTTACCTACATTTGCTCTATACTCTAAAACGATGATTAAAACCCTAATTGTTGAGGACAACCGCAAATCGGCCCAGCTGCTTGCTAGCTACATCGAAAATTTGTTTAGCGATTTGGTTTTGGTGGGTACGGCAAGTAACGTGAGCAGCGCGGTAGCGCTTATCCATAAGGAGAAACCGAAACTTGTTTTCCTTGATATTAATTTACAGGAAGAGATAGGTTTTGACGTGCTAAAACAGACCAATACCGACGACTTTGAGGTAATTGTTACTACCGCATACAGCGAGTACTCGTTACAGGCTATTAAGGCATCGGCAGTGGATTACATACTTAAACCCTACGATACGGAGGAGCTTAAAAACGCTGTTCGTAAAGCCAAAAATCGGCTTGAACTTAAAAAACCCCAGAGTGAAACCTCTAGTACTCAAGAGTTGCTCACCGACCGTATATTTATTCCTACCCTCGATGGCCTAATCTTTGTAATGATTGACGAGATTATCTGCATAAAAGCCGATACCAACTACTCCGAGTTTTATACCACCGAGGGTAAGCCCATCGTATCATCAAAAGGATTATCAACCTACGAGGAGATGCTTAAATCCAAGCTATTTGTGCGTGTGCATAAATCGTTGCTGGTAAACCTAAAGCATATTGTTAAGTATCATCGCGGACGAGGCGCATACCTCACAATGAGCAACGGAATGGTTGTTAAGGTAGGCGAAAGTAGGAAAGTTGAGTTGCTAAAACATTTACAGCTTTAGTTTAATGAGCCTTAAAGTTATACAATGGCTTTAGCACGTCAATTACATCCACCGTGTCGGCAATGGCAGCTCTAATTTCGTTAATCGATTTGTAGGCTTGTGGCGCTTCGTCAAGTGTTGATATACCAACGGAAGTGCTATAAACATTCGTCATCGAATTTTTAAAGTCTTCAATAGCAATTTGTTTCTTTGCTTGGCTTCGGCTCATTAATCGGCCCGCCCCGTGTGGGGCAGAGTAGTTCCAGTTTTCGTTCCCTTTTCCGATGCATAGGAGCGAACCATCGCGCATATTTATTGGTATAAGTAACAGCTCGCCTTTCTCTGCAGAAACTGCACCCTTACGCAGTATCATACGTTTAAAATCGATGTAATTGTGTATTGTTTCAAACCGTTCAACTTCTTGTAAACCGCACTCTTTCAAAATAATGTCAGCAATGGTTTCGCGGTTAATACTGGCATACTGCTGAACAATAAGCATATCATTCATATAGTCGTGAAAATCGTTACCAACCAAAAAGGCGAGCTCCTTATCGCCCTTTAATTGCTTCAACTTTTTTAATTCAGCCGCAATTTCTTTTGCTTTCCCCTCCTTTTTCAGCTTTTTTATAAGCAGGGTTTTCTCTTTGCTCTGCTCATTTGCATTCCGCGAAGCTTTTTTTTGATAGTACTCACAGGTATCGCTGCCCAGTTTTCTGCTTCCCGAGTGAATAATCAGGTAAATGCTCCCATCATTTTCCGATTTGCTCACTTCAATAAAATGGTTTCCACCACCTAACGAGCCAATTGATAGGTTAGCGCGCTCTATATCAACATATTTTTGACAACGCAAAGTCGTGAGGTCAAACTCTCGCTTACTCCTCTTGTGTATTTTAAAACCGCTTGGAATCTCATTATTTATAACCGCATCAAGCATTCTAAAATCTATTTTTTTGTTTTTTAGCTTCACGGTAAGCATCCCACAGCCAATATCAACACCCACTAGGTTAGGCGTAACCTTATCGGTTATTGTCATTGTGGTACCAATTGTACAACCTTTGCCCACGTGGGCATCTGGCATAATACGAACCTTGGCATTTTCGTACGCTTCAAAATTTACCAGCTGCTCTATCTGTTCAAACGCCTCGTGTTCAAATGTTTCGGCAAATATAAGTGTTTCAATTCCTTTTCTGTTTACTATTTTTCTCATACGCTTACCCTTGTTTTTAAGGTATGAAACATCTCTGTATCATTCATTTGTTATTATTGATATTTCTATGGATGAAAAGATAATCAATCCGATTTGATTTTGCTAGGTTGGCGAGTACGATGTTTTAATAACCAACACTTATCATAGCTCACTTGTTGTGTGTGAGTTGACTTAAGGCATTGAATTTTGGTGTGAGGATTGCGCAAAGAGACGGCAAGCCCTCCCTTTATTAAAGGGAGTGTTATATTTTACAATAGTTTGAGAATCACTAAAGATTTGGAAAGTGTTGGGGTTTGGAAGGGTGTTTTCAACCCACCTGATAAAGATTCATTGAAACTAGGAAGTTTCTATATCAGCAAGGAAGGTAGCAATTTTTATAACCGTTAGTTACGTGTTTTAAAACTTTGAGCTGTATATTAGAAAGTTATTAATCATTTTCTTGTCAATTTTTATTTTTGGTTCTCTTGGTAATTTATTAGAATTAATCCCTTGATTAAAAACTGATAGGTATCTATTGTTGTAATTATTTATTTCAAGTATCATAAAATCAGTTAATTGAATTCTGTTTTTCATTCTCTTCGAATAACTCATTAACTTTTCTTTTTTTAGTTCTGTATTCCAAAAAAATGTTACTTGAAAGTTGTAATCAGAATCACGGAATGTATTATGATTAAAAACTATGTACCATAATTTCCCATATTTACGAAGTGCCTTATTAATATTTTCTGTGTCGTTACCTAAAATTGCTCTCGATTCATTTGAGTGTGTTTTTAAGTCTCCAAGAAACTCATTGTTAAAATTCAAATCTAAATCAATGTCCTTTTTGGATTTCTTAGACTGGTAGCAACAGATTGATTTGTAATATGAGTTGTTTTCTAAAAAGTCTTCAAATTTATATTCAAGGTAAAAACCAAACCATTCTGGTTGGTATTTATTTCGATAGTTATTTGCAATTAGTTCTGAATAGCATTCAATACCATGATAGTGTGAGTTTAGAGATAGTTTAAAATCCTCAAAGAGTATTATTTCTTGACTTAAAATACTTTCATTTTTAACAATTTTAGATAGCGTATAATATATTAAATCTCTTCTTATACAAGTAATTTTATTGTCACGGATGTCTTTTTTTGTAAAAACTCCTTTTTGTTGTGCATTTAATAAGTCAAAAGTTGAGACATGAGCCGATGAATTATTTGTAATACGCGTTATAAAGTTTTTTTTATCAAAAAGGGTGTAAAGGGTGGTGTCTTTGTACTTATAAACGCCCATTAAATAGGCATTTTCTTCACTCAGCCCGATTTGCCAACCTTTTGAAATTTGAATTCTCTTTTTGAAAGCTAAGTGAGGATGGCCTAAATAAGTTATCTGTTTTATGTATAGTTTAATTTCTTTACTATTTATAAAACATATGTATGGGTTAGAATCATTTACGAAATTAAAATCCTGTCTTACAATCTCCCTAATTTCTTTTGGTGATAGTTTTTCATCATAATCTATTGTTATGCTGTTCTTATATACTTGTTCAATTTTTTTCATAAACAATCCATTATCGTATAGCTAAAGTATTCAGGCTTGTTTATTGATTTGACAATTGCGTAGGAAAAAACATCCCGTCCATTAATTTGGTTGTATTGTATTAGTTCTTTCTGCTGGCTTGCCGTTAGGCTTGTTCTTATATGCTCACCTTTGTATTCAATAAGTTTTAAATCAAAATTAAACGAATTCAATTTACTCAACTTTGAAATAAAATTGATGTATTCCTTTACTAAATACTTAATTTCCCCATTTTCATCAGCTATTTCTTTGAAGCCACCATCTGTACTGCTACAATTATAAGTATTTAAGAAAACATCTGTTAGTTTCCTCTTTATTTCGTTTACTACATTTGGATTTAAGGTGTTTAAATATGTTATAATGTTCATTATAATTTCAGAATTACCTGATGTTTTGTAAAGCCAATTCCACCATTCTTTAGCGTTCTCTTTGTAGGCTATTACCGTTGTGTACATTGTGTTATCTGCTCTCAACAAAAAGTCCATAAATCTTAACTCTTCATACAAGTTCTGATACCCAATATTTGAGAGATTTATACCGTGTTTACATAATTCGGAAATAATATAATGACAGGTTCCAAAAGGGTATTTTTTATAATATGAGCTTGTTGGTAATAAATACCTTTGGTTATAAATATTTGGATTGATTTTGTTTGGATTATTTTGAATGCGCTCAATATGTTCTTTATTGATGGCAATTATATGCTGGTCAATTGTAATTGTACTTTCGTTCGGAACGAACATATCAATATATACACCATCATAGATAGAATTGCATTTTGAAGTGTCAAGCCAAACCTTATCAGCACTGTTTGAAAAACCAACAACTTCACAATTGCAGAAATTACTTAACAACAAACCACTAATAACACCATCAATATCGGAGTTGATTATTATTTTGTTGTTTTGTATTAACTTCTCAATCAATTTTTTTCGATAAAGGATTAGTAGTTTTCTGAAAGCGACTTGAAAATTGCTTTGAGTACTGTTACATTGACAGAATTCCCAAGTTGTTTTAGAATTATATTTGGTGTTCCAATAAGTTTGTACTCTTTAGGAAATGATTGCAATAGTTTAGATTCTTCTACTGATATTCTCCTTTTAAGTTTTCCAATAATTTGACGATGATTCATTGCCACTAAAGTTGAAAATTTATCTGGCTTTTTAATTCTTACCCCTGATGGTCTAAATTGAATTAAACAATCAAAAACGCTTTCATATTTATCACCTGATTGCCATTCCATTTTTCTATGTGTCTTTACACACCAATCAAGGTTATCATATTTTTTAAGCCAACGGTCAATGAATTTTTTATTCCTTTGATAAAGGTTTATATTTTTTGAAATGAAGTTAGTTTTCCATAGAGGAAATTGATTTAAATTGCCGTCGTATTTAAAAAACTCCATCCAAATTGGAAAACCAATCACCTTCATATCGATTCCCTTATAAAATTCGTCCCACATTTCCAGAACTTTTTCCTCATAAGGACTGATTCTGTCTTCTATTTTTGGGTCAATGATTTTGTCAATACTGAAAGTGGTTTTAATAAACTGCTTTTCAATTTCTTCCCTGAAATTCTTTATTAAACTTTCTTTTCCTTTAGCAAATTCTTTTCTAACACAGGGAATATAAATACGTGGGCGTAAAATTGGTATTCCGAAACTATCAGGAGAGATAATTAATGGCTTTTCGGGGAAAAAATAGCCAAGTTTATCTAAATTCTTTGAAATTACTTTGTAAGTGTTACCGTTATCGTGACTTGCTAAATTTGCTACGTTTTCTAGCAGCAAATACTTGGGTTTATGCTTTTCTATTATTTCACAAATATCAAAAAATAGAGTCCCTCTGGTATCTTCAAATCCATTTTGAAAACCTCCTTTAGAGAAAGGTTGACAAGGAAAACCTGCGCACAGCAAATCAAATTTCTCGGGAATAAAGTTTTTTACTTCAGGTTTGGTTATGTCACCAAACGGATACTCTCCAAAATTCTCTTTGTATGTTTTTTGCGCATCTTTATCCCATTCACTACTAAAAACGCATTTTCCATTCAGTTCTTGTATTGCTAATCTAAACCCACCAAGCCCTGCAAATAAGTCAATAAATGTGAATGAGTGTTTTTTAGGTGTAGGGAAAGGTATTTCAGAAACTTCTGACAGAAGTTCTTGAATTAAAAATGATTTTTCTATACTGATATTATGCTCATGTTTGGCATGAGAAATATATTGGTCAATAATATTCAAGGCATTATTTTTATAATGCTTTGACATACCATTCTCATAGTTATGAAGATAATGAGTTAATATAGCCTTACTCAAAGAATCAGTTGATGGTTTTATTTCGCAACACTCACCAACTGCATTAATGTTAACTTTATTAATATCAGTCATTAGTATTTATTTCTTTCTCACAAAGGTACTAAGAAAAGGTCTAAGTTTCTTGTTGAAAAAATCTCGTCTACGATTTTTCATCATGGACTACAACTATCAATTAAAGCAACGAATCATCAAATTTAGTACTCAAAACCGAGCAAGGTTCAAGGTATAACCATAAAATGTAACCTCGTCATACTGTTTTGCTAACCCAAATTCTATGTAAGTTTATAGGGTATTTTTAAGTATACCGTTGTTCCTGTGGCATTTCCGTAATCGTCGGTATTGTCCGCAATTTTAAACGATTCCTCAATAAACCGCCCTTTTTTTAGCTGAAGCAGAATGCTTTTACTGCTTAGCTCTATACCAACCGATTTGTATGCTTTCGCCTTTTTTGCTTTTATCTCCATCGCCTTTTTGCGGCCAATGCCATTATCGGCAATGGTGCACATAAGCCATTTTTCTTGTTGCTCTATTTCAATAGTTAACGTCATATCACTATTTTTGGGCGATAGGCCGTGCACAATGGAGTTTTCAAGAAAAGGCTGAATTAGCATAGGCGAAATTTTAATCCTTTCCTCATCAATGGCATCATCAATAATTACATCAAATGTAATTGGTTCGTCAAGGTTTAGCGAGTGAACCATTACAAACGTTTTGTAAAAGTGTAGCGCTTCGGATAGCGTAATATCTTCCAGCCGCGAGTAGTCTAAAAACATACGCATAAGCCTTGCAAACTGCGATAGCACACCCACAGCCTCCTCTTTACTGCTTGAAAGGATGGTTTGCTGAATTGAAGTTAACGTATTAAAAATGAAGTGCGGATTTATCTGCGAGCGTAGCAAATCGAGCTCCATTTTTTGCAGTTTACCTTGGAGTAAGCGGCGGTTAAGGAACAGCAGCATTAGGGCAAACAGAAAAATTACGATGGCTGCACCAACCGATATTTTAAAAAGAGGAGTTTGATAAAACGATGGGATAATAATTAGCGAAACCTCTACGCTTTGCTCTGCCTCTTGACTATACGGGGTTTTGCTGGTTAAGCTAAAAGTGTACTTTCCGGGCGGAACGTCGGTATAGCTAACCGTATTAAACCGGTTGGTGGGTTGGCGAGGTTGCTTGTCGTAATTTTTAAGCTGGTAGGTATAGCTTACCTCGGCGGGGTTTCGAAAATCAAGCAAAGAAAACTCCAACGAAAAGAAGTTTTGGTTGTGTTTAAGCGTAATGGTGTCGTCACTCATTATTTCTCGGGCCACTATTTTATCAAAAACCCTAAGTTCGTTTATCACTAGCGGAGCGGTATGTGTTTTTTGCTCAATGCTATCGGGATTAAAAAAAACCACACCCTGCTTGCTGCCAAAAAGTATTTGGTTACTATTTGTGGTTGCCCCACATTTAAACGTAAACTCACTGTTTAGTGGGCCTAGTTTTATTGGGTAGTTTTTAATGGTGAAAGTTTTTGTGTCAATGTACGAAAGGCTTTCCTTGGTGCTTAGCCAAACATTCCCCTGGCTATCGGCAAGGGCAGTGCAGGTAAAGTCGGTCGATAATCCATCGGACTTACCAAAGTGCTTGTACGTATCGTCTTTTTTGTTGTACACGTAAAATCCGTTGGTTGTGGTGGCAATAAATAGCCTGTTGTCATCAATCTCCACAATGCTCCAAATTGAGTTATTGGAGTAGTTAACCTCATTTATTGGGGGGATAATGGGTTCAGGGTTTAGCTTACTATCCCCGTTTAAAAGATAAAGCCCCTCGCTACCAATCCAAATAAGCCCTTGCGAGTCTTTGTAAAGCGAGTACACAATATCTGGTTGATTTTCAGTGTTAAAGGAGGGGTCTCGCTCAAACTTATCATTATAAATTGATAGCTTAAATAGGGTAGGCCTTTCGAGCGAACCCACTAAAATGCCATTATCAAATTCAACAGCCGAAAAGTATTGCTTGTTGTTGGGTATACTGTACTCGTCGGTAAACTTACCCCGCAAGGTATTGTATAAAAAAACCGACTCGTTGGTAACAAAAACCAGATTTCCATTTTGTAGCTCGATAATTTGGTTTGTAGCGTAGGTTTTGCCATTTGGAGTGGGAAATTTAACCTCTTCAATAATTGGACTCGATAGGTTTATGGCTTTGTCTATACCGCTTATTTTGTAAGCGGCTCCCTGCCTTACTCCAATCCACAAATTTCGTTTGCTATCAATGGTTATTGACCGAATATACTCGTTTGGTAACCCTTTTTTTGCATCGAGTAGTTTAAATGGCGATTGAGGCATCACTTTTATTAGCCCCTTTGTGGTTCCCAGCCAAAAGGTGCCATTATCTTCTTGTAAACCACAGGTATACTCATTGTTTGCTTCGTGCTTTAAAATTATTGTGTGGGTTAACTGTTGCTCCTTGCTAAACGTAAAAATTTTATTCTCGGCGGCAAGGTATAGTCTACCGTTTTTTGAGAATATGAGCCCATTGTTGTCAACGTTTTTGAGCAGCACACTTTTTACAAGAGAATCGGGGCTAACCGATACTAAATTTGCTTGGTTTGGTTTACTGCTAACCAGTCCAACCATATAATTGCCAAACATAAACGGATGATTACTAAAGCATTGCGCACCACTTTTTGCCCATTGTCTGTTTTTAATACTATAGATGTATTGCTGCGATGCTATGGAGAAGTGTACTGACGTTTGTGGTATTATGCTATAAATTTTCGAGTTTAGCACTCTCGATGTTATTGGGAAATTAATATATTCAAAAATGCCTGTTTCAATATTAAACCTATTTATTCCGTTGCTGGTAATTATCCAGTAAATGCTGTCGTTTTCTTGGGCTATTGAGGTAACATTGGGGCTACTTATTGTTTGGTTGTTTCGGGGGTCGTGCAAATAGTTTGTCCACTTGTTGTTAACCCTGTTTAGTATCGAAATACCGTTGGCTCCCACCAGAATTCTTCCCTTGTTGTCTTCAAAAACAGTGGTAATAACATCGCCCGAAAGGCTGTTGGTATTAGTTTCATGGTTGTATACTACAAACTTATTCCCATCGTATTTTACCAAACCGTAAATTGTTCCAACCCATAGATAGCCTTTGGTATCTTTTAGTAGGCACCTTACCTCGTTGTTGGGTAAACCTTTGGTTTCGTCATAAATTTCGGTTGTTGCGTATAGCGTTTGCGAAATGCCAGCATAAGCTAAGGCAAGCAGTAAAATAATTATAAAAAGGGAAGTGCGTTTTAAACTTTTCACTAGTTTAGCGTGTTATTTCATCAAAAATAGGAAATATTTGTAAATGCCTAGCTACACGTTGGTAGTTTTAATGGTATGTTGGTGAGCTCAAATTACACGTTGGTAACAAAGTATTTGCAAACTGTAATGTGTATACTTATCTTACAATCAGAAAAATAGACAAACAATTTACTGAAGCCGGCCCTTAAATAACTGTTTTTAACATTACTTTTAAAAGTTTGCACGAATTTTGTAGTATATTAACCCAAAGGAACATTAAAAAATATAGCTATGAAAAAACTAATTAACATATTAACCATCGCTTTCCTTTTTATAGGAATTAGTGTAGCAACAGCGCAGGTGGAGCCTAAAGAAAAGCTTGGTTTGCCTGGTGATAATTTAAACCTTTACGCTGTGCTAAACCTCTTTCAAAACTCTGTAACCCTTGAGGAGTTTGAGAGAGAGCTTAACAACCCCGAAAAGGTTATTAATAACCTTGACTTGAACAACGACAGTAAAGTTGATTACATTAAGGTGTATGATTATGCCGATAAAGATGTACATAACATAGTGCTAAGGGTTGATATTAGCAAGGATCAGGAGCAGGACGTTGCCGTTATTATTACCGAAAAACAATCCGACGGTTCGGTTATGGTACAACTTATAGGTGATGAAATGCTTTATGGTAAGGATTATATTGTTGAGCCACATTACGCAGAAACACCAAATCCAGCTTACTCAGGAAATACCGAATACTATGCCGCGACCAACAATAACGATAACGCCATTACAACTACGTACTACGAGGTTGCCCAGTGGCCCGCGGTAGTTTATATTTACTCACCAAGCTATAGCCCTTGGTTCTCTTCATGGTATTGGGATTATTATCCTAACTACTGGCACTCTTGGACACCTCACTACTGGCATTATTACTACGGTTACCAACATAACTGGTATTCACACTATTATGCATACTACCGTCCCTGGTACGGTTATCGTTCTCCTAGATATAGAGATTATTATTACGGACGCGTACGCAGGCATTCAACCGTGGTTGCTACCAATGTGAGTGTAAATAGGTACAAGAACACATATAGTCGTCCTGAAACCATTGATGCAGGAAGAAGACGTTCGGCCCAAAAGGTTAGCAATATGCCAAAGGCTAATGCAGGCTCAGCATCTGTAAGTTCGCGGGTTCGTGAACGTTCACAGGCTAACAGCAATCATGAAAGCGTGCGTATCGATAGGTCATTAAAGGGCAGTTCAAGCTCGGTAAGTCGCACTACTAGAGTATCCAATCGTAATAATCAGGGTACTGTTTCAGGTAGTTCAAATGTTAGTAAAGGCAATCGTTCAGGATCGGTTAGTGGTGCATCCTCTTCATCAAGCCGTTCGCAGGGGCAAGCCATACAGCGCCCTCGTAATACATCACAACAGCGCTCTGTGGGGTCAAGCCAACGCTCTTCGGGGCAACGGAACGTGGGAGCAAGTAATAACCGACAAAGTACACAATCGTCAGGTAGCCGTTCGTCTGGTTCATCAACCAGTGTTAAGCGCCCTCAATCAACTACTAGTAGGCCAGCAGCAACAACAAGCAGACCTGCCACAACAACTAGTAAGCCCGCAACCACTAGTAGGCCCGCTTCAACTAGTTCGAGCAGGAGTTCATCGAGTAGTAGTAAATCATCGGTTAGCCGTTCATCCGGCTCTAGCTCCAGAAGTAGCTCCACTTCCAGTACTGGCTCTAGTAGGTCAACTACAACAAATAGTTCGGGAAGAAAAAGATAAATAACAGTTGGTTTTATTCCAAAAAGCGTTGCGCAGATTTATAGCGCAGCGCTTTTTTTATTCTGCCATTTCGTTTTCAACTCGTTGTTGTTATTAGGGAAGCCACCGCAGGTATTATTGTGAGAAGGAACTACGAAGCAACCGAAACCAAAGTAATTCAAAAAAATCAGTTTGTTATTTGCTATGCCCATAGACTCGCCTCGCTAAGTTCGCAGTGAACGTTTGTGATGATGAGTAAAACGCGGATTTATAAACTTACAACCCGCAACCCGCAACCCGCAACCCGCAACCCGCAACCCGCAACCCGCAATCCGCAACCCGCAATCCGCAACCCGCAACTCGCAACCGTTAACATATATTAGCAAAAAACACCATAATTAAACCTTTAATTTTATTATATTGCATAGTAAAATAAAACCTCATTTGCCCTATGAAGAACACAGTTAGCTTAATTTGTTTCCTTTTGCTAAGTTTTTCTCTGTTGGCTCAAAACGTCAATAACATTTTTGGTGTATGGGTTACACAGGATAATGACAGCAAGATAACGTTTGCTTGTGACACCAGCGGAAAATTGTATGGCCAAGTAACGTGGGTTGATAATATGCACACTAACTGCGGTGAACTCCTGCTGGATGTTAACAATCCCGACGAAAGTTTACGAGGGAAAACCATTCTGGGTTTGAGACTATTAAATGATTTTGAGTACAATCAATCTAAGAACAAGTGGATTAACGGTACCATTTACGACCCCACCACCGGTAAAACCTACAAATGCCAAATGTGGGTGCAAGACGATCCAAATAAACTTTCAGTGAAGGGCTATATTGGCGTACCTCTTTTAGGGCGTGAAGTGGTTTGGTTTCGTGAGTTGGCAGACTAGCACTGGTTTTGAGAAGTGAGAGGTGAGAAGCGAACGGAGGGCGGGCAGCACCGTGTTCCCCGTCATCACGAGCGTTTTTTGCGAAGTGATCTGTTTATTAGTTTAAAGTTTATTAGGAGAGGAGAGTTAGCGTACTCGAATGGGCATCGCAAGCTCGAGTGAGGTTGCTTCGTCGCACAGTATGCTCCTCGCAATGACGGGAGGGGGTGATGAGTGATGAGAGATGAGTTTGCGTACACGAAAGGGTATCGGAAAATGAAAAAAAATCTGTGTTTATTTACCTTCGGTGAGCTCGCAAAGGGCGCTAGGTTGTGTAATCTGTGGACAAAAAACAGCGTAAATCAGTAAAATCAGTGTCATCAGTGTTCCAACAAAACCGAGCTAGTAGTTTAACCTAAACCACCTTGTTATATGTTGGTCGATTTTTTTAAAGGGTTTGCAAATCTCTTCTACCCAAATACCTGTGCTGTTTGTGATAACGACCTTGTGAAGGGCGAAGACGCTTTGTGCCTTGGCTGTTTATACAAATTACCGCTAACACGCTTTTGGAACGAGCATGATAATGCCGTTGCCCAAACTTTTTGGGGTAGGGTTGATATTGAGAATGCCTGTGCCTACTTTTTTTTCGCCAAGGGAAGCAATTACCAGCAACTTCTGCATAAGTTAAAGTACAAAGGAGAAAAACAGATTGGAATTTCACTGGGCAAGCAGCTTGGCTCTGTTCTTGCAAAAAGTGATTTGTATAGTGGTATCGACTATGTTGTGCCAGTGCCCTTGCACAATAAAAAATTGCGTATTAGAGGCTATAATCAGGCCGAAGTAATTGCCCAAGGTGTTTGTCAGGCCTATAATGCCAAACTTCTAACTAACGTGCTGGTTCGTACTGAATTTACGCAAACCCAAACTAAAAAAACGCGAGAGGAGCGAGCCCAAAATGTGGCCCAAGCATTTGCAGTTAATGCCCCCGAGGTATTTTCGCATAAACATATTCTTTTAATTGATGATGTGGTAACAACGGGCGCAACCCTTGAAGCGTGTGCAAGTAAGTTGCTCGTATCAGCAGGATGCAAGGTAAGTGTTGCTACTTTGGCCTATGCTGCTAGTGGTTAATGCGAGAAAAGCTTCGTTTTTTAATGAAGTATGTTGTACTCGTTATTCAAAAATGCAACAATTTCCTTAATATTTTCGATACTTTGCTGTTTGCGTAACAAAAGCTGTTTCAGCTCCTCTCTTTCGGCCTTAATTGTGTTTACATCATCGTTCGTAACCTTGCCCTTTGCCGTATCACTATCCAACTCAAAAAACATTTGCCCCTCTCCCTCGCATAGCCAGAGCGGATTTACCCTATATCTTTTTATCAAGTTTTTTAGCAGTTGAACGCTAACACCCGCCTTACCTCTCTCCACATCCGAATACGAACCCTGCTTAATATCAAGTTCTTGGCTAAAACTCTTTTGGGTTAGCCTAAAGTGTTGTCTTACAATTTTTAGTCGTTCGTTCTCAGTCATTGTAAATTTTACTGCCTACAATTATTTTTCGAATTTGCAACAAATTTAGCATAAAAGATTAAATATTTCGCAAAAAGCGTAAAATTTCAGTAGTAAATAACTTATCTTTGCAATAATAAACGAAAAATACCCTTGATTTTATGCCCTCCAAAAGCAATAGTACCGACTCACCAATCCCCTCGGAATTACCATTGCAAGATAGCTTAACTCGCTTACACGATTTACTTGTCCAAATTATCGACTCATCGCCAAGGCGTATAATTGTTGTTTCTGGTAACTCAATAGTATATGCAAACCCACCGCTACAGTCCGAACTAGGTTATAATCTTAACCAGCTTGTTAACGTGAAACTCGATGATATTGTGTCGTTGGCGCAAGGTGGTAATTTTATGGCAAAGTACCTCTCTATGGAGGTAAACCAGAAGAAGCGGGGCGGTGATTTGGAGCCTGTCTTGGCTCTAAAATCCGACGGAAAACAAGCTCTTTATACACCTTCGATACACCGCTGCCTGTGGGAAGACAAGCCGGCTATGCTGCTGGTTTTAAGCCCATTCATTAGCCCCTATCACACTTTCGATTCAAACGAGGTTTTGCAAAACCAGTCCAAAAAACGGGCCCTATCGGCATCAAAAGTATACTACTGGGATCATAAGCTGGGCACCGATGAACTTAACGTAAGCCCCACTTTTTTTGACAGCCTTAACCTTTCCTCCAATCCTCAAAATATAAATCTTAACACTTGGGTTGCCCTGCTAACACCCGAATCGCGTAAACAGTTTTCTCAACTTTTGGAGAAAGCAAAAGCTCGTAAGGAAACTCATTTTCAGTGGGTTTACACTATCTACTCGGAACATTTAGGTACTTTAAGCTACTTGGCCAATTTTGATGTGGTTGAGTGGAACAACCTGGGCAACCCCTCTCGAATTGCCGGAGTGCACATTAGTATTAACACTAAATCCAATGGTAGGCATATCACCAACAATAGCGACAAAGCCCTCACAGGATTAATTAACAATATGAATGAGGGGCTTATTATAATTGACCGTCAGGGTATTATTAGGGAATGGAACCCCGCCCAGGAAAAAATTACGCACATCAAGCGTAATGAGGCCATTGGTAAGCATGTATGGATTTTGTACCATTCACTTAGCGACCAAAAACGGTCAAGTAATGAGTATATAAACCAGCTAAACGCTCTGTTCGATGGCATATCGCAAGCAGGAGAAAGTTCGTGGGATGGTAAGCTGTTTGAGATGCAACTCATAGTGGGTGGAGGCGTGTCAAAACTTGTTCAACACTCCGTATTTACTATTAATAGCAAATCTCATGCTGATTTTGTGGTGGCAATTACCACGAAAGACATTACCGAAACCAAGCAAAACCAACAAAAGATTGAACGAAACGAAAAAAGGCTGCGCATTGCTCTTTCGTTTAGCAAGGTGGGCATTTGGGATATCGATTTTTTGACACACCAGAACTACTTCTCACCCATGATGTTCGATATGTTTGGTTACAGGCCATACGAGTTTGAACCATCTATGGAAACAATTCAGAAAATTGTGCACCCCCTCGATAGCGACCTGGTGAATGAGCATGTAAAAGCCCTTAGGCATAAAGGCACCAATTTTCATATCGAATTTAGGGCGCTGCGAACCGATGGGCAAACTATTTGGGTTGAATGCAAAACGCATGTTATAAAAGATGAGCGCAATAAAACCATCCGCATCATGGGCATCATATCTAATATTTCGCGCCAAAAAACCATCGAAAACGCCCTGCGAGCAAATGAGCAGATACTTACCCAAAGTCTTGAACAGCAGCATATGGTGGCTAATATTGCCTACGAGCTAAACATTAATACAAATTTTGATGATAAGATTAGCTACGTGCTAAGTCAAATAGGCACATTTATACAGGCCAGTAGGGTGTATATATTTGAGAATAACACCGTTGCCAATGCTACCGCTAATACCTACGAGTGGTGCAAGCCAGGGGTTAAACCCCAAAAAGAAACTCTGCAAAGCGTGCCACTCCACTTAATGGAACAGTGGCTCAATACTGGCTATGTAAAAGAGTCCAATGACTTCGAAAAAGACCTGTCACATGATCTTGCCCAAACCCTAAAACGCCAAAATATTCAGTCCATACTAATGTTTCGTCTTTTTGTAAACGATAGTAGTTTCGGATTCATTGGTTTCGATGAGTGCGATTATCCTCGTGTTTGGACCCAAGCAGAAAAGGATCTCCTAAAAACCATTTCCAATTTGTTGGCATTCGACTTCCATCGCCGATCAATCTTATAATCTAATCATCGTATTGCTGTGTAGCGTAACAGTGATTTGTGTTGATTCTTTAAGGTTGCGGTGCTCTGCACCTTTGGGGCTGCAGAAGTGATGGTTCTGTTACTAAGGTTACGGTGTGTTGCACTGTGCCTTTGGGGCTGCGGTGGTGATGGTTCTGTTACAAAGATTGCGGTGCTCTGCACCTTGTTTTGTAACACAACGTAATCTTTATAGCGACAGCGTTGCGGAATATTTGTTGAAGCTGGTTTTATCGGCATTGCCTGAGGTGCAGCGCACCGTAACTCTTTATTCCCAGCTGTTTATATTGTCAAAAAAGCCAAAAAGATACTCATCTTTATACTTCAAATCATTCTTTTGCAAAATGTCCAGATACTCTTTTTTGAAAGAACGCTTCCGATGATGATCTTCTTGATTTAGCACGTATTTTACAACGCGATCAACGGCCGAGCGTGAATGAGAAAATGCGCCATACCCCTTTTGCCAATCAAACTTGAATTTCGTAAAATTTTCCTGTTTTATCCATGCATTTGTTGATGTTTTAATTTCTTCCACCAAAGCGGGGATTAAATGGTTCACATTATAACCGATAAAAATATGAATGTGGTCTGGCATACATCCAATGGCTAGCATTTTGTGATTATGCGTTTGAACAATACCCGTTATGTACTTTTCCAATTTCTCTTTCCATGCTTTGCCGATAAGAGCGCCCCTGTTTTTAGGGCTAAAAACCAAATGAACGTAGAACTGTGTGTAAGTATTGGCCATTTTAGTTTGTGTTTTGATATGTACTTTAAAATTATTGATTAATTGTTTAATCCACAAATAATGTTCTGTTTTTTGATGGTGCGTATCCTATTACTAATACAGGATACCTTAGTTAGCGGCAATGCCGCATAACCTTTGCTGAGGCTGGGTTCAGGGGTATCGTTTTAGGTGCGCTGCACCTTTGGGGTTGCGGTCGTGATGGTTCTGTTACAAAGATTGCGGTGTGTTGCACTGTGCCTTTGGGGCTGCGGTGGTGATGATTCTGTTACAAAGATTGCGGTGTGTTGCTCTGCACCTTTTGGGCTGCGGTGGTGATGGTTCTGTTACAAAGGTTGCGGTGCTCTGCACCTTTGGGGTTGCGGTGGTGATGATTCTGTTACAAAGATTGCGGTGTGTTGCTCTGCACCTTTTGGGCTGCGGTGGTGATGGTTCTGTTACAAAGATTGCGGTGCTCTGCACCTTGTCTTGTAACACAACGTAATCTTTATAGCGGCAGCGTTGCGTAATATTTGTCGAAGCTGGTTTTTAGGGGCATTGTTTGAGGTGCAGCGCACCGTAATATTTGTTGAAGCTGGTTTCAGAGGCATCGCCAGAGGTGCAGAGCACCGGAATATTTGTTGAAGCTGGTTTCAGAGGCATCGCCAGAGGTGCAGCGCACCGTAACCTTTTTTATGTTACAAAGATGATGGTGCTTGGCACCTATATAAAAATGCCCAATTCCGTACATAAGGCATATCGATGTATAATGTATGCACCTGATTAGCAGGCTGTTAATCACTTTGGCATATATGTTGATATGTATATGTTGATTAACGAGATTGTCCGAAAGCGGACTTTATAAGTTCTTTGAAGATATTTTTTGTGTGGTGATTAGAGGGGAAAGTGAGAAGTTAAAAGTTAAAAGTTAAAAGTTAAAAGTGAGAAGTTAAAAGTGAAAAGTGAAAAGTGAGAAGTTAAAAGTGAGAAGTTAAAAGTTAAAAGTGAAAAGTGAAAAGTGAACAGTAATCATTAGGGTATCGCCTTCACACACTCGTAACCCGTAACCCATAACTCGCAACCCGTAACCCATAACTCGTAACTCGTAACCCATAACCCGCAACTCGCAACCCGTAACTCGCAACCCGTAACCCTCTCAACCTTAACCTTTCGGTAACTCGCAGCACTTCTAGTTCAGTGCAACGCACGTAAATTTTAACTCCCAACCCCTCACGTTCACCCCAAAAATAAACCCGTTCGTCATAAAAATTGTAACAATTATCTAATAGCTGTAAACTTATTAACATATGTACGTATTACTTGTTGACAACTCGTTTTTTTATGGTTAGATTTGCACCCAGTTTTTAGAGTGTAAAAGGATAGCCAACAGAGCGAAACAGTGAAAATGAGAGAGATAAAACCCATTATAAACGAACCTTTTAAACCAATAACTATGAATAGAACTTAAGATAGGGCTTCGAGAACCTCAGCCCCCAGAACGTAAAACGGAAACGCAGAACAAATTAACAGATCGAGGTTTCAATAGCCTCAACCACCGAAACAAAGAGGCTTCGAGTTACTCGGTGGCTGAGGCTCTCGAAGCCACAAAAACGAAAAACAAACAAACACAACAAATTAAATTTACTTACTAAACAACAACAAATTATGAAAAAACAAAATTTACTCAAACTGGCCTTCACAATGTTGGCTATGGTTTTTATGACTGGTGTTATGGCGCAGGAGGTAACAGCAATAAACCATGATGATGATGCTGCAACTGGAACTAATTATGTAGAGGCAGCAACAACTGAAACTTATCAAACTGTAGGTATTGACTTAAGGCTTTATGTTCGTCCAGACGTTGTCTATAGCCCTAGCTATACTGGTACAGGTGCAGCCGGTACTGGCTTAAATGATGATTCAAGATGGAGATGGGTTTCTGGTGCGGATTATGCAGGTGGTACTGAAGTAAAAGCTGCAACTAAAGAGAACTGGGTAGATATTACCGGCCCAGCAGCATCAACACCTGTTACCTATTGGGTGTTAGAAAGTAACACCGCATTTTCTTGTGTAGGTGATGCAACTTCTCATGTTGTAAATGGCGTAGCTGTACCCTCTGCTGACTTTGTAGGCGTAGGAACTGGTTGGGATGTAGTTACTGCTAACTATGCTTTCAGACGTTGTGCATCAGGAACAGATATAGGAGATGTTCTTAACATTACCCTAACAGAAGATGGTGCACCAACCGATGCACAAGAATATACCTATGGTATAACAGCTACGCAACAAGCATTAGATGCAAACCTAGAGGCAACCGGTACTCCTACTGATGTAACAGACACTTATGGTAAATCAGCAGCACCTACTATACTTGTTGCAGGTTTGAATCCAACTCATACAATACCTTCACTACCATTAATTGATGCTAGCACTCCTACTCAGTACATATTTACTATAACATCTAATAGCATTTATTCAAATATTTCTATTAGATCTCAATTAAGAGGTGGTGTTACTCAAGCAGGATATAATGGCGCAGCAACTACAATAACTTATACACTTCTTCCTGTTCCAACAACTGGTCCTATTTTCCATATACCAAACAACTTCTAGTAAGTTAATAAACACCACACCCCGTTAGTTCGCGCTGGCGGGGTGTACTAAGGCCACAGGCCAAAACGTTCTTTAACAGGTAATATGGGAGGGTTTGCAAACCAGAAACGTAACAACTTGCTTCTGTTCGGGTAGCGAGGATGGGGCAAGTGAAAAGTGAAAAGTTTGCGTACCCCAATGGTCATCGCTAGCATGGGTGAGGTTGCTTCGCACAGTACGCTTGTAATGACGGGGGAAGAGATGAGTGATGAGTTGCGGGTTCCTGGTTGCGAGTTGCGAGTTGCGAGTTTACTTACCCGATTGTGATATGCGAAGCGCCAAGGGCTAAAAGCCAACAGCCAACAGCCAACAGCCAACAGCCAACAGCCAACAGCCAACAGCTAACAGCCAACAGCCAACAGCCAAAAGCTAACAGCCAACAGCCAACAGCCAATACCCTAAAAAATATAAACGAATAACAAAACAACCAACAGCAATAACTTGAAGAAAACTTTACATATAATACTTTTTTTTATGGCGGCACTTATAGCTGGCCCTAGGGCACAGGCTCAGACTACTGACCTGCCTTGGGCTTGCGCCGGCACAACCGAAAAGTATTGGGTAAAGGGTTTCAATGGGCAGTCGGATTTTGAGTGGCGTGTTTTTTTTAACAACGGCAGCGCCCTCCGCACCGAGGTAACCACCGAGGTGTTAACCTATGGAAACGCCGGAGGCGATACCGTACTTATAAGCTGGCCAGTTGCACCCGAGCGGGGTGGGCTATACACCTTTGAGGTGATTGAAACAACGGCCTACGATTGTATTGGAACCGTGTACACCGAGGATATTGTGGTTAACTCGTCAACAATTAACCTCTCTTTCGATAACGTACCCACCTCTATGTTTGTGTGTTTGGGCAACGAGAACGTGCTCGACCCCGGCGCACAGTTTATAAACTACCTGTGGAAGGATGGCGATGACAAAACCAACCGCTACTATACCACCACCGAAGCTGGCGCCTACGAGGTTAGACTTATTGATAGCGATTACAGCTGTTCGTTCCATGAAATTGAAGCAGGATTCTGGGCTTTACCCACCGTTGATTTAGGCCCCGATACCGCGCTTAACCTAGCCGAAACCCTTGTGCTCGATGCCTTTGGTTTTAATATTAACAACTACTACTGGTACTCGTACAACAGCAAAACGAAGGAGTGGATTGAAGATACATACCTCGGAAACAATAGCCATTCTTATCCCGTTGATGCCGGCAAGGGAACCCAGTGGATATCGGTTGTTGTGGTTGATGAGAATGGTTGCTCCAATAGCGACTCTATTAAGATTGAGGGTGTAGATTTTGGTAAGCTGCGTATACCCAGCGCATTTGTTCCCAACAGTCCTTTCGAAGAGAACCAGCGATGGAACTTCCCCGCCTCGCAAGAGAGAGGTGGCAGACCGCTCTATCATCTGTTTGATGAAATTGAGGTTCGGGTATTTAATCGGTGGGGTAGTCCTGTTTTCGAGTCATCGGGCAGAACTTACGAACCGTGGGATGGCCGCGATACAAAGGGTAATCCGCTGCCAATGGACTCGTACCACTATATTATTCGCCTAAAAATTAGCGGAAAGCAATACCAATATAAAGGTTCTGTAACAATTGTGAGGTAATAAGTAGGCGCACCAGCGCTTTGATACAAGAAAGATTTACTAGCTAAATGGCTACAAAATGATGCGACGATTTTTTATACTATTGGGATTTGTACTACTGGCCAGCGTGTTGCAGGCGCAGCAGCAGCCCGTGTATAGCCAGTATATGATGAATCCATTTTTGCTAAACCCCGCCATTGCCGGACACTTGGGTTATACCGATTTTAATCTCGTGGCACGCGAACAGTGGTTAGGTTACGGCGATGGGCCAAGCACCTACGCGCTAAGCGGTCAAACCCGTGTTTTGCGTACCAGCTTCCGTAACCGAAGTCGTAATGTTCGAAGTCGTACACGCAGGCGCAGGCCAAGCGGTAGAGTTGGCTTTGGTGGTTATATTTACAATGATAAGAACGGCGCTATGAGCCGTACCGGCTTTCAGGGAACCTACGCATACCATATCTACGTGCGCGATATTCAGTACAGCGCAGGTGTTTCGCTTTCGGCTTTCCAGTTTCGTGCCGATGTGAATTCCGATGATCTTTTCAATAATAATGATAATTCGCTCGACAATGTTCGTCCTATGTACTCACCCGATGCAAATATCGGATTTTTGGTAAGTGCCGAAAATTTCTATGGAGGGATATCGGCAACCAACCTTATACAAAATGCCATTCAGTTTGGTAACGGAACCAATGAGCTGGCCTACAAGCTACCCCGTTATTACCATATTTTAGCAGGGTATAAATACCAGGAGCGTCGTGCCGATTACGGATTTGAGCCCTCTATAATGATTGCTTTTACCGATAGGGCGCTCACCTCGGGCTTTATGGTGCGTAATGCCTGGAGCATCGATTTTAATGTTAAGGCATCGTACAAGGAGAACTACTGGGCAGGCATATCATTTCGCACCACGGGCACCATTATTACCATGTTTGGATTAAATTACCAAAACTTTTATCTAGGCTATGCCTTCGACTATAGCTATGGCGACGTATCGGCCTTTAACCGGTTGGGCTCGCATGAAATTATGCTGGGCATGAAACTTGGCGATAGCGCCCGCCGATACCGTTGGCTTAACAGGTTTTAAATTAGTGACTTGAGAGGAAAGTGATGAGTGACTAAAGTGATGAGTGACAAGTGACTAAAGTGATGAGTGACTAAACTGATAAGTGACTAAAGTGGTGAGTGACTAAAGTGACAAGTGACTAAAGTGGTGAGTGACTAAAGTGACAAGTGACTGAAGTGACAAGTGACTAAAGTGATAAGTTATAAGTGGTAAGTTGTAAGTGTTTGAAGGCGATAGCTTACTGATTACTGTTAAAGGTTGAGGTTGAGGTTGAGAGGGTTACGAGTTACGAGTTGCGGGTTGCGAGTTACGGGTTGCGAGTTGCGAGTTATGAGTTACGGGTTTTGAGTTATGGGTTAAAAACCAATGGTTAAGGTGCAGAGCGCCGAAATATTTGTTGACTCCAAATATTTATGCAAAATGCAAGGTGCAGAGCACCAGAATATTAAGCAAAAATCAACCACCGATAGCGAATAAGGTTTAGGTTAAGGTTGAGGTTGAGGTTAAGGTTGAGAGGGTTAGGGGTTACGAGTTATGGGTTACGAGTGTGTGAAGGCGATACCCTAATGATTACTGTTCACTGATTAATGTTAAAGGTTGAGGCAGCCAATAGCCAATAGCCAACAGCTAACTTTTCACTTTTAACTTCCCCCTATATCTCTTCAAAAAACCGTATTGCAGCTTCTATTTTTGCTTTAGCCGCTTCATTTTTCTCATTCTTTAATGCAGCGCGTAAATCGGGTAGGTAGTAGGTAAACTCGGAGTTGGAGATGTACTCGGCGGCCCTTGCCCTAACCATTGCCGACGAATCGAAAAGTAATCCCTGAACCCAACGTTTAGCATCCCATGATATATTGCTTTCAAGCCAGTTAAGCGCATCTACTTTTTCATCGGGTGTACCGTACAGAAATGTTGAATAGTATGCCGACTCCTGCTTTAGCATGCTCTTGGTAAATAGAATTTCCTTTTCAAAAAGCGAAGGTCTCACTGCATTTGCGTTGTAAGCGGCATACTCCTTACTAAGTGTCCATCTTACCATTCTTGGAATAAGCCATCGCATACCAGGTGTTGCTTCGGGGTGTGCTATGGTGCTGAAAACGCGACCTTTTCCGTAGCTATTTCCAATAAAGAAAGGTTTAGCGTTGGTCATATTTGCCGGAGCGCCACCCTCTTCATGAACATCGCTCTCCATGGTAGCAAATGAGGTGTAATTTATGGTATCGGGAGCATCTATAAATACGGGCCCTTCGTAATACATCACAAAGTTAGTATCGAGTGAAGCGAGCTCGGGGAATATGTTTAAGCCCTCTTTGGTAAGGGTGAATTTTGCTAGCCCATGCCCACGGTTATCATGTTCAATATCAATAGCCTGAGCTCCATTTATTGCAACCGAAGCATAACCAGGCGTATTTGAGAATAGGTAAGCACCAGCGCAAATACCCACAGCACCGCCTCCGTTGGCAATAAAGGTGCGTATGCGTTCTTGGTTTTCGTGCCCAAGGTTTAAGTACTGCCGACTACCGCCGCCACCTGGAATAATAATTGCATCGAGAGAATCTAAACACCCGTTAGCTATATCGGTAGTTGTGATAAGCTTCACGTGCATTTCCTTATCTATTTTAATCGCTTCAATTGTTTCCCAAACACAGGTTTGAGCGCCCCCGTGCCCATCGAATACGCCAACTTTAATTGTATTTTCGTTGAGACGGGGATTTTGCGTTTGATTGCTGCCACACGAGTATGTGAATAAAGCAAATGCGACGATTATAGAAGTTAGATATCTCATAAAACAAAAGTTTAGTTTGTTATTAGTGGGTTATTACGGCAAAGTTAATACAAAAAGTGAATAGTGACAAGTTGCGAGTTATGAGTGAATAAAGTGACAAGTGACTAAAGTGATAAGTTATAAGTGGTAAGTTATAAGTGGTAAGTTGTAAGTGTTTGAAGGCGATACCTTACTGATTACTGTTAAAGGTTGAGGTTGAGGTTGAGGTTGAGAGGGTTACGGGTTGCGGGTTACGGGTTGCGGGTTGCGAGTTGTGGGTTGCGAGTTGTGGGTTGCGAGTTATGAGTTGCGAGTTACGGGTTTTGAGTTATGGGTTAAAACCCAATGGTTAAGGTGCAGAGCACCGAAATATTTGTTGACTCCAAATATTGATGCAAAATGCAAGGTGCAGAGCACCGAAATATCAAATACAAGCCAACAGCTAATAGCAAGGTTAAGGTTAAGGTTGAGGTTGAGGTTGAGAGGGTTACGGGTTGCGAGTTGCGAGTTGCGAGTTGCGGGTTACGAGTTGCGGGTTACGAGTTATGGGTTACGGGTTACGAGTTATTGGTTACGAGTTACGAGTTATGGGTTACGAGTGTGTGAAGGCGATACCCTAATGATTACTGTTCACTGATTAATGTTAAAGGTTGAGGCAGCCAATAGCCAATAGCCAATAGCCAACAGCTAACTTTTCACTTTTCACTTTTCACTGTTATTTGTTTACTCTTTCGGATTGTACAATAAAAAAAGGCTGGTAAAATGAACCAACCTTTTTTATATAATATGTTATGAGGGATTAGTACTCCCAAATATCGTGTTCCCAGTTAAAAATTTCATACTTAATACGTTCAGATTCTTTCAGGTTTGGAACACCACCAAATGTATATTCGTTAATTAACCGGTTGTCGTGTACGTTTGACTCTTGAATAATGTGCGATGAGAATCTTCTTTTAAAGAAAATATCATCGAACGAGTTACGTTGTGCGTCGTTGTTGGTGTTAAAAACAGCAGTATTGGCTAAAACTGTCCGAGCGTGAGGGTAGTACACCCAAAAAAGTTTCATTTTAAGAACTTCTCCTTGCATATCAGTATCATTTTCTTCAGCACCTGATGTAATGCGAGTATATACCCTAATTGGGCAAATACCTATTACGCGCACGTTCATTGTTGAGTGCTGCTTATCGAAAAACCACTCTTCCTTTAACTGAAGTTCTCTAATTTCGCTCCAGGTAATGGATCCTGGGATAATAATAAGCGTATCTCTGTTAGTTTCTGGGTTAAAAACCGAACGTTCAGTATCTTCTGCCCCAAGTTTTGATAAAATTTGCTCGTACGATATTAAGGTTGAGAATTCATCGTCGATATCGGCATCATAAGCATTAATCTCGTTGTATTTAATAGCATCAATAAGCCTTTGAACAAGACTCTTCCTGTCGTACATATGTGTAGTTGGAAAGTACAAAGGTAGATTCATTCTTTGACGCAGGTCAACAGTACGCCAAATGCGTTTGGTAAACATCATATCTGCCTCCCGCAAATGAGGGTATGGCACGGGTATTCTTTGCTTTATGGTTTCTTTTTCGTAAACCCCATCGTTAACCAGTGGCTCTTTATTTTGGGCGTTTGATGTTAAGGTCATTGCAAACAAAGTTGTGCAACACATCAAGAAAACTGCTATTTTTCTCATAATCAACAAAATTATCGAATTCTATATACTATATCGTTCAAGTCGCGAACTCTACCATCAGGTCCAACTGCTTTAATATCAACAAAGTTAACCGATTGTCCGCTTCTAAGTCCATCAAGCAATCGTCGTTGTTGGTCGTTAATAATTTGACCATTCGAGGTGGCTGTCTGTGTAAATCCTCCCACGGTTGCCATTACCGAAAATGTTGTAATTTTAAACGATAGGTCGAAGTCAAAACTATCGGGCATTTTTGCTTCAACCGATAGCGATGCTGCAAGTTCGTTTTTATTTACAATACGAGAAGTAACGCCTCTAACTCCGGCAATAGGGTCTGGCACATCGCGCACCCTAAACTTGCGTACTCCCATATTTTTTTGTTTACCATCAATTTCGGCAAATACGGTAACATTACAATCGCCCCCTCGGCCTGGTATTACTTGGTACCCACCAGTAATTTTCCGGATGGTTCCTCCGCCATCAACTGAGGGCTTAATTTTATCACCCGAAACTCCGGGTATGGATATGTCAACAGGGTTTTCAACACCTCTGTAAAAAACGTTCATTTTGGTAGGTGAAACCACAACGTTAGGTTCTGCCACCTCAAACTCATGGTTAAACGGACGCCTAAACTTAGAACCATCAGGACCGGTTACCTCAAGCAATCCCGACCATTTATTTATGCCAGTACGTCCAGATTTGCGTGTAAATAAGCCCCTTCCATTTACAACAGGAACCTCTTCGTATGAGCCCACCATTCTATATTCTTGAGCACCCTGATCATTAATGTACGATTCGTAGTTACCAACGTAAATTTTGGGTACCTGGGTAGTATCTGAAGCGGCTAAGAAAATTTCGGCTGTAAATTCGCCACCCTGAAAAACGTAACTTGACTTTGGAATTACCACGGCATCCAGCTTATTTACCTTAAAGTCTCCAGCATCAACTTGCTGAAGCATGTAACCTACAACTTCTGCTTCAACATTTAGCATATCAAGCTGAATTTTTGTAAGCTGAGGAAATAATGCAACTAGAGGGATATGGTCGAAGCGTGTAGATTCCCAGGTATGAGGAGCACCGTCTGCTGCAGGAGGTGGGTTGTCGGTATTTAGAATACTGCTAATGGAATTAATGAGTTGTTCACCCGCAACAGGGTCTATCTTACTTTGCATATACTCCCTGTAGTCAATAATTTTTAGTTTTAACTCAGTTGCCTTTCCTCCACTCTCGACAGATCCAATAAAAATATTACCACTAACATTGGTATCACCTTTAGACGAGATTAAGCTTGCATCTACCTCATTATCACCAATTAATGCCGGCGACATTTCACTCTCAGCAGTAGTAACGGTTAAAATTTTTAACCCTTGAATATAGTCAACCAAATCTCGCGTACGTTCACGAATTTCGTCGGTTGTATTTTTCCAGGGTTCAACCTTGGTAGGGTTAATAGCATATGCGCTTTCCATCTGGTTGTATAATCTCTCGTTTTTTATTGTAATGTTACGAGTAGTTTGATATAACCCGTTGTCAACCAAAACGAAAGCATCGAGTACAGTAGCTGAAACATTCAATGCAAGCATTGCTGTTAAAACTAGGTACATCATACCTATCATTTTCTGTCTCGGAGTTTCTTTGCCGCCTGCCATAGTATTTAGTTAAGTTGCAAATTAAGCTTTATTGTTAACAACATTCATGGCAGAAAGCATGTTGCCATATACTGTATTTAGAGAGTGAATGCTCTGGTTGAGTTGTGTTACTGAATCAGAGTATTTCTCTGTTTCTTCGATGGAAGTTTTTAGTTTTGCCATCATTTTTTCAACACCGGCGTATACCGCTTGTGATTCTTTTAGTTTCTCAGATGTTCCTTGCAAGTGTAGTTCGTGGGCAGCGTTAAGAGCAGACATATTCTTGTTAAGCTTATCAAGTTGCTCTTGGTAACCAGTGCTACCTTGTGCAATAAATTCGCCATTAACTTTCATTGCATCTGCAAGTTGAGTGTATGTTGAAGTAAGTCCAGTAGCGGCATCGCCCAATAGGTTTGCAGCATTTTCACTTGATTGAACCAGCTTTTCACTAACCTCTTTGCCTGCATTTGATAGGTGTGCCTCAAGGTTTTCAACAGAGCGATCGAGGCCTCCTTTAAAAGTTGTGCCGCTTTCGGAAATTGTACCCGCAGCTTTTTGGAAACTTTCGGAAAGGATATTTACCGACTCGTTAAGAACCTGACCGCTACCTTGGTAATTTTGAACGAAACTAGAGATAGATTCATTCGCCTTATTAAGGTTATTGGTGTATGAGTTTGTTGCTGTTGCGGCATCGGATATATCGGAAAGTTTTGATGTGGTGTCGCTTAGCTTATTTAGGCCTTTGCTAATTTTATCGAATAGAGCAGGGCTTATATCTGCATTTTCGAGCATTTGATCGAATTTTTGCGAAAAAACTAACCCAGCATTGCTTGCATAAACCGCATTGCCTGTTGCAGCCGGAGCTGAAGTGGCTACGGGGCTCGATGTTGCTGCCACTGGTTGTGGAGCACTACTTGCTTGCGCTGCAGGCGCTACTCCCGCATTTGCATTTAATGCAGCTACAGCCGTAGTTATAATCTCTTTCATGTCATCAGCATCAAATCCTTCAAGGCCTGAGCCTTTTCTGTACTTGCGAAGTTCTTCCTCGTCAGACATTCCTGCAAGCTCGGGATAAACCAAAGTCCAGTCAACCTCATCGTGTAGAGGCTCAAACCCCGAGAAGAAGAAGATTACAACCTCGGTTGTCATACCAATGGTAAGCATGGCACCCGCATATGGCCAGTACATTAATTTAAAAAGAGCACCGGTTAATACTAGGGCTGCACCCCAAGCATAGAGGTACTTCATGAAGTTTCTCCATTTTTCCCCTTGTACAATTTCTGATATATTAAATCCCATCGCTATGTAGTTGGTTAGTTTTTAGCTAAATTATTTTGATCCAGTAAAAGTACGTACGCACCTAAATCCGATGTATGTTTTGGCGCTGTCTTGGTATTCGAAAGTTCTAGTTCCTACTTGTAAAAAGTAACTAATATCTTTCCAGCTTCCGCCTCTCAAAACCTTGCGTTTTAGGGCAGGAGGGTCGTTAGGCTTGGCGTTGTATTTATAGTCTGGGTTCATGTCATGCATAAACATATAAGCGCTTTCATCGTATGCGTTAGCAGTCCATTCGGCAACGTTACCAGCCATATCGTAAAGCCCATAATCATTAGGCTCGTAGCTACCAACTGCCAGGGTATTGAATCCACCATCGTCAACGTAGTTTCCTCTAAGTGGTTTAAAGTTAGCTAAGAAACAACCTTCGGAGTTACGTGGGTAAGGGCCTCCCCAAGGGTACATACTATGGTCAAGTCCGCCTCGAGCTGCATATTCCCATTCGGCCTCATTGGGCAATCGGAAATCAGGCACTCCAGGTATTCCGCGTTGAGCAAGGTACTTGTTTAGGTACTGCGATCTCCAAATTGTGAAAGCAGTAGCTTGGCGCCATGAAACTCCAACCACTGGGTAGTTGTCGAATGAAGGATGCCAGAAATAGTTGGCAGCGTATGGCTCGTTATATGAGTAACTAAAATCGCTAATCCAGGCAAGTGTATCGGGATACACATTAACCTTATCTCTAATAATAAAGTTTGAACGGTCGTTAACACGAACAGGGATACCCATTTGGTTAATAACCTCGGCGTTCTCCTCGTATGAAGCAGTTTCAAAATTCCATCGGTTCTTTTTCTTGGCAGCCTGCTGCATATCAATCCAAAAGAATTCGTAGTTCAACTTACGGGTATCTATCTCTTTTCGGCTGTAAAAACTCTCTTCTTTTTTATAGTACATTTCAGCGAGTATTTCCTGCTGTTCTTCGTCTCGGGGGTCGATAGGTATATCCCACACAAGCACGGGGGGATCAATAGGGTTACCAAATTCGTCTTCCTCAATGGCAAAATCCTCAATTTGCTGGCTTAGCAGCCTGCGTGAAATAGAGTCTCTAACATAGTATACAAACTGACGATATTGGTTATTGGTTATCTCTGTTTGGTCCATCCAAAAAGCATCAATTGAAACAACTCTGGAGGGAGCATTTACAGCCCATGTAATATCTTTATCATCGCTACCCATTTTAAATTTTCCCATTGGAACAAAAACCATTCCGTATGGGGTGGGATCTTGGAACCCTCTCCGGCCTTGAACTCCAATAAGTTCGCCGTTTTGACCTGGCCCGCAACTGCTAATTATGGCAGCGAGAAAAATAAATACAAGAAGATTTCTCATAGTACTCCGTTTATTTAATGCAAATATCGTAAAAATATTCTTAAAAATGTTATGTCTATAAAAATCTGATGCTTTTGTACTGTTGAGGAGCACGTTCCTTTTTCAGTGAAAAACAGTAACCAACCATAAATTCGTGCGATCCGCTGTTCGCTCCGCTAATAGCGGAGGTTGAAAAATCGTAGGCATATCCTATTCTCATTCCTGAAAAAAGTTCGAAGCCAATGAGGCCAGTAACCGATTCGCCTACACGATATGAAACGCCTCCCCAAAACTTTTTATTGTATACAAAATTTGCCCCAACTCCTAAATGGCTCACTACTAGGTCGGTACTAATTAAAACCGATGGATTTATTTGCCAATTTCGGTTTGGTACCTGCAAAAAATACCCTCCTGTAATATAAAATTGTCTTTTATAATGACTGGGTAGGTTGTTGTAATACGGTGTTTCGTTTAAATGGGTTGCAGATATTCCAAAAAACATTTCATCGCTATCAAAATAAATGCCTGCACCCATATCGAAATTTATGTTGCTTTCTTCACCCGGAGGCACAATGTTCGATGATCCGCTTGTACCACCATCAGGGAAATTCCATTGTGGATTTTTTAATGAGTTATTAATAAATCCACCGTTTACCCCAATAGCTAATTTACCCACTCCCTTAATAGTAAATCGGGCTGCATACGATAAGCTGGCGGCCACATCATCGTTAAATCCAAACTGATCTTGGAGTACGTTTAGGCCAATACCGCTTGAAAACCCAAATGGGCTAATGGCTGCATCGAGATTAACGGCTGAAACCACAGGGGCACCTTCGCCAAAACCCATCCATTGCTGCCTGTGTATTGCGGTTGCACATATTAAACCACTACTACCTGCTGCTGCTGGGTTTATGGTAATTTGGTTAAAAATATTATGGCTAAGCAAAGGATCTTGCTGAGCCGATACGCTAACCGCAAAGAGCATTAAAATGGATACAAAAAGTTTTCTCATTAACAAATAGCCTTATACCCAATTGTTATTAACTTAACCGAAAGGTAAAGTAAATAAAAAAAATATTCTCTAACAAACTTTATTAACAATTATATGTTGATAAACTTAATTTAAACTTCAATGGGTTTATACTGTTTTTTTTAAATATATGTTACCATAAAGGATGTTTTCTTAAAAAAATCAGATTGCGTTAAGTTAAACCTTTTGTTGGTTTAATTTATGCTTAAAGATAACTAATAAAATCACTTATCTTAAATTGATAAAACCTGGGTCAACTTTTTACCCTCTATTCTGTGGTTAGGGGAAATAATAACGAGGTTTAATTGACTTTATTTTGGGATCCCATTATTTTATTTAGCTAATCCGTTTCCAAGCCCTAAGCCACCTGTCGGGAACATCTCCTTTGCTTGCCTTAAGATAGTCATTGTATGAGCATGCTACAGCTATGGAATGATTATCGGATTTTTTGGTTGGTGGCAGTTCGAACCACCAGGTGCCCGTAACCGTGTTTTGTACAAAAACCAGCTCGATATTTGGAATGGGGCTTTTTACGTAAAAACGTTTAATATCTTTTTTGCTCTCGCTAATTGAAGGAAAACGATCACGAACGTTAA
The DNA here is from genome assembly GCA_041656735.1 of Bacteroidales bacterium. Classification (GTDB taxonomy): domain Bacteria; phylum Bacteroidota; class Bacteroidia; order Bacteroidales; family Tenuifilaceae; genus Perlabentimonas. Next base: position 230,773 of record JBBACY010000001.1, read on the forward strand.
ACCCATCGATAAAATGCCAAATGATATGAGCCGCTAAGCTTGCGCTAACACCAAATGGATCGTTAAGGGTGTTGAGTTCGAATAGGCCAAAAGCTTTTGTATTGGACCCTACGCCCGAGTAACGGGCGAGTTGGCAAATTTCTTCGGAGTAAAACCCATTGGGCGAGGGGTATATCACTCCTGGCGAATCGCTTTGTTTTACGCAGGCCATATCGAGGCTAACGATGTGTGAGTCGCGGAGCGTTGCATCAATTTCGGACATTGCACCACGGACAAACCCTAGGCGTGAGAGTTCGAAATTATATGCTGTTAGTTGGTCTATATGTTTACTGTCAACAAGATACCCTTGATACCCCAGCATGCTAAGGTTAAATAAACTTTTTTTACCGTCGTTAATAATTTTGTCGATATAGCAAGTTGAAGAGAAGTCGCCATCGGCCAACCCCATATCAATAGTATAGTCGATAATACTAAGGTTAACCCTAGGCACACTTTGCGAGGTGGCTAAAAATATTGGCCAGGTTAACTCTTGGGTACCTCCTAAAATAATACAGGTTGCTCCTTTGCTCTGAATAAACTCCACCACGTCGCGAACGGCCATATACGTGTTGGCCGTGTTACTGTTAAGCTTTAGGTTGCCTAAGTCGATAATTGGGTGCTTTATTTTGGCACCCGATAACCCGAAAAGGTACGGACGAATTAGCTCGGCGCTATGTGCTGCTCCCGGGTTATTAGAATTTCGGGTTTCTCCAACGCCAAACATAACCAGACTACCGTTTTCTATGGTAAGGCCTGGCGATGTGGCCAGTGATTGTAACTTGCCGAATATCGATGCACTTTTTGGCAAACTATGAGCAGCAGGTGTAGCCTCAGAAGCATTGAAATAATCTGCTAGGTTCATTTCTTTGTTTTTGGTTTGGCAGCCGGTTTCCTTCGTTTAGTGTTTGTTGCAGGTTGATTTTCAACTATTTTAAGACAATCGTCGTACGACAAAGCGTGTGCATCAGTATCCTTTGGGATTTTGTAGTTATTGCCCTTGTACTTAATAAAGGGTCCCCAACGTCCGTTTAGAACTTGTAACTCAGTGTCGTTTTCAAATACTTTAATGTACTTATCGCGCTCTTTCTGACGGCCTTCCTCAATAAGTTCTATGGCTCTGTCAAGCTCTATGGACATAGGGTCATCCTCTTTTTTTAGCGACACAAATTTAGAGTTGTGACGCACGTAAGGTCCAAATCGGCCAATACCAATTACCACATCCTTCTCTTCATATAAACCAACGGTTCGGGGCAGTTTAAAAAGATCTAGCGCCTCTTCAATGGTGATTGACTCAATAAGTTGGTTTTTAAGAAGACTTGCAAATCGAGGTTTTTCGCCCGTCTTTTCTTCAGGTTCTCCTATTTGGGCAATTGGACCAAAGCGACCAATACGAACGGTAACGGGTTTTCCTGTTTTTGGATCGTCTCCTAATAAACGTTCGCCTTTTTTGTAGTCCGATTCTTTTAGGGTCGTTTCCACATTTTGATGAAAAGGTTTGTAGAAACGGTCAATCATATCGGGCCAGTTAAGTTTTCCCTCAGCAATGTCGTCGAATTCTTTTTCAACCGAAGCGGTAAAATTGAAGTTTACAATTTTTGGGAAGTGTTCAACCAAAAAATCGTTAACTACCATACCAATATCACTTGGAAAGAGTTTTGATTTTTCGGTGCCGTGCGTTTCAACTTTTGTGCTTTGGGCTATTTTATCGTTTTTAAGCAGAATAACTTGGTATTTTCTATCAATCCCAGGTCTGTCGTCTTTTGTAACGTAACCTCTTGCTATAATTGTAGAGATTGTTGGAGCATAGGTTGATGGACGACCAATGCCCAGTTCCTCGAGTTTTTTTACCAAGCTGGCTTCGGTATATCGCGGTGGGCGTTGGGTAAAACGTTCGGTAGCAGTGATTTCGAGCGCGGTAAGAACATCGCCAGATTTTAACGGAGGAAGAAGATCCTTCGTGGTTTCCTCATTCTCGTCGTCGGTTGATTCAATGTAGACCTTCAAAAAACCGTCGAAAAGAAGCACTTCGCCTGAGGCAATAAATTTCTTTTCTGATTTTGAGATATCGATTGTAACGGTTGTTTTCTCAAGCGAAGCATCGCTCATTTGTGAGGCAATGGTTCGTTTCCAGATGAGTTCGTATAGTCTTTGCTCGGTTGCGTTGCCCGATATTTTTTGTTTATCGGGGTAGGTAGGCCTAATGGCCTCGTGAGCCTCTTGTGCCCCCTTGGTTTTAGTTTTAAACGTTCGGGTGTGGTGGTATTTGTCGCCAAATTCGGAAACTATTGTTGCTTTTACTGCATCAATAGCCGTTTGCGACAGGTTAACCGAGTCGGTTCTCATATAGGTAATATGTCCTGCTTCGTATAACCTTTGGGCTATAGTCATAGTTTGACTTACCGAGAAGCTAAGCTTTCGGCTAGCCTCCTGCTGTAGGGTTGATGTTGTAAATGGTGGAGCTGGGCTCTTTTTTGCTGGTTTCTTGGTTACGTCGGCTACCGAATAATCGGAGATTTTACATTGCTCGAGAAGTTCGAGCGCCTGTTTATTATCGTTTAATTTGGTGTTTAGTTCGGCTTTTATTTTTGCTTTGCCCTCAAATAAGCCGGTAACCCTATAAAAGTTATCACTATTAAACCCAATTATTTCGCGCTCGCGTTCAACAACAACCTTAACGGCAACGGATTGAACACGACCTGCCGATAGTGATGGCTTTACCTTTTTCCAAAGAACGGGCGAGAGCTCGAACCCAACCAACCGGTCGAGTACTCGCCTTGCTTGCTGGGCGTTAACCAAATCATAATCAATTGTTCGCGGGTTTTTTATTGCCGCTTCAATGGCTGGTTTGGTAATTTCATGAAATACAATACGTTTGGTTTTATCGGGATTTAGTTTTAGCACTTCGTATAAATGCCAGGCAATAGCCTCCCCTTCACGGTCCTCATCCGAAGCAAGCCAAACCATTTCGGCTCCTTTTGCGAGTTTTTTTAGCTCGTCAACTATTTTACTCTTGTCGCTGCTAACAACGTACTCGGGTTTGTAGTTATTTTCGATATCAATTCCGAAATTTTTCTTGGCTAAATCGCGAATATGACCAAAACTTGACTTAACGGTAAAATCTTTACCCAGAAATTTTTCTATGGTTTTTGCCTTTGCAGGCGACTCAACTATAACGAGATTTTTCAACATTGGCTGATTATATGGTATTAAAACTGCCGCAAAGTAAAGCATTTAGGAATCGAACTACAAAATTTTCATAAAAAATAGAAAGACGTTTTACAGAGAATTATCTTGAAACCCTTTGATTTCTAAGGAAATATTATTTAGTGGTTATTTCAATAGGTGACTATTAGTAAGCGGCTTGGCATTGCGTAGAAAATAATTATAGGTGGCTGTAATGTGTTATACTTGTTAATGAAAATAAAAAATAATATTTATAAAACGACTTAACTATGCCCTACAAACGTACACCTATATAATAGGTGTAATAATTTATTATGTGCTTAAGTCTATCACTACTAATTGAAATGTATATCTGCAACCAGACAAACATCTTTTGCTTACCTTTGTGTTTAGTTATACACATTTAGAATAAATATCATAACTATATGGCCAAAACAAAAACCAGCTACGTTTGTCAGAATTGCGGAGCCGAATCAGTAAAGTGGGTGGGGCGTTGCCCTTCGTGCGACGAGTGGAACACCTATGTAGAGGAAAAGGTTACCCAAAGTAAATCACGTGGTGGGTTGGTGGCAGTTTCGCGTAATGCAGTGCCTAAGCCACTAAGAGAAATTGAGTCGAGCAACGAGCAACGAATGGATACGGGCATTGAGGAGATGAATAGGATTTTGGGAGGAGGCTTAGTTCCGGGATCCCTTGTGCTGATTGGAGGCGAACCAGGTATTGGGAAATCGACCCTTGCCCTGCAGATGGCGTTAAAACTTAGCCATTTAACGGTTCTGTACGTATCGGGAGAGGAAAGTGCAAAGCAGGTAAAACTTAGGGCCGACAGGTTAACGAGCAGTGAATCCGGATGCCTTATTCTAAATGAAACCCTGCTAGACAATATTTTAACGCAAGCACAGAATGTTCAACCCGATGTGCTGGTTGTAGACTCGATACAAACACTATATACCGATACCATTGAATCGTCGCCTGGCTCGGTTTCGCAGGTTCGCGAATGTGCTGTTACTTTGCTTCGATATGCAAAAACAACAGGCGTACCCGTAATTTTAATAGGCCATATTACCAAGGATGGGAGCATAGCGGGGCCAAAGGTACTTGAGCATATTGTTGATGTAGTGTTGCAGTTTGAAGGCGACAATAATTATTTGTATCGCATACTTCGATCAATTAAAAACCGGTTTGGCTCAACATCGGAACTTGGCATATTCGAGATGCAATCGGCGGGCCTTATAGAGGTGCCAAACCCATCGGAAATACTTCTTTCGAACCGCGACGAAGGCCTAAGCGGGGTAGCCATCTCGGCAGCGATGGACGGCGCACGCTCGTTTTTAATAGAAACACAAGCACTGGTAAGCACGGCAGCTTACGGAACACCCCAACGTTCGTCCACCGGGTACGATACCCGACGGCTCAATATGCTGTTGGCTGTGCTTGAGAAGAGAGCAGGGTTTAAGCTGGCTTCAAAGGATGTGTTTTTGAATTTGGCTGGCGGATTAAAAATAACCGACCCTGCAATGGATATGGCTGTGGTTGCAGCCATCCTTTCATCGAATTTTGATTTATCTATCCCCCCATCGGTTTGTTTCGCAAGCGAGGTTGGGCTTTCGGGAGAAATTAGGCAGATACCTCGGGTTGACCAGCGCATATTGGAGGCAGCCAAGCTAGGGTTTGAAAAAATTTTCGTGTCTAAATATAGTCTTACCAGCGAAACTAAATCAGTTAAGGGCATTGAGTTGGTAAGGGTAGGAAAAATAGAGGAGCTGGTAAGGCAGCTTTTTGGCAAAAACAATTGAATTTAAGAGTCTAAATTTTTGCTGTTGAGTTTTTGCTTGCGCTCACGGAGCATAAAATATACCAGCGCCCCAACACCAAGAATTATAAAAAGTAGGGTTTGCGATTCGTGTGATATAATGGCGTAGGTTAGCCCGTCGGCTCGTGATATACCGTATATGCTTAGCGCCGAAGCCGTAATAATATGGAATGCACCAAAACCGCCCTGTACGGGAGCGGCCATACCAAGCGAGCCTACAACCATAATAAATAGCCCATCGAGAGGTGAAAGCGAGCTGGTTGCCTCAATGGAGAAAACCATTAACCAGGTCATTAGCCAGTATAAAAACCAGAGTAAGAAGGTGTAGGCAAAAAACGCTTTGCGTCGCCTCATTGTATATGCTGATTTTAGCCCATCCATAAGACCCCAAAATAAGCTCGATGCCTTACTTCGAAACTTATTTCCGAAAATATTTTTGCGGATTAGAATTGTTAAAACCAAAACGATCAGTATGGCAGAAGCCAAAATTATTGGTATAAGCAGGTCTGTATCTAAAAGTTTTTGCCAGAGAGGCATAAGCCCATTTGTATATATAAATTTTCCAAAGAAATTTATACGAGCAAAGAAAACGATAAGCATAAGTAGCAGCATAGCTAAAACATCGAAAGCTCGCTCAACGAATACGGTTCCAATGGCTTTTTCAAAAGGTACTTTATCTGTTTTTCGAAGCGTTCCGCAACGGGTTATCTCGCCCAACCGAGGGAAAGCCAAGTTGGCTAGGTAACCAGTAACAACGGCACCAAAAACGTTTACCAACGGAGGATTATAGCCTAGCGGCTCAAAAAGAAGTTTCCAACGTAAGGCGCGAACAACGTGTGAAATAAAACCCACAAATACAGCCAAGCCTACCCACACGTATTTAACGTTGGTAAAGCTTTTGGCTAGCTCTTCAAAATTTACCCCTTTAAAAGCAAAGTAAAGCAAAACAAGGGCTGCAAGCGAAAAAATTATGTAGTTTACCTTGCTCTTTACTGAGGATTTCACGGGTAAGAAATATTTAGTTGTGAGTTTAAACCAGCTTATTGGTTTGTATGTCGGGAAAAATTATGGAAGGTTTAAACGTTTTAGCCTCCTCAAAATCCATTGATGCGAAAGACATAATAATAACCGTATCGTTTACAGTGCATTTTCGGGCAGCTGGGCCGTTTAGGCAAATATCGCCTGAGCCCCTTTCGCCCTTTATAACATAGGTTTCAAGACGCTCGCCATTGTTTATATTAACCACCTGAACCTTCTCATTCTCAATAAGATTTGCAGCATCCATTAAGTCTTCATCAATGGTAATACTACCCACATAGTAAAGGTTCGCTTCGGTTACCCTAGCCTGGTGAATTTTCGATTTTATAACTTCAATAAACATCGTAGTAATAGCTTGAGTGTTTTAAAATAAGATATTATCGATTAGCCTAACATCGCCAACCTGAACCGCTATGCAGCCAACTGACTGTTCGGTTTCGTTCCATTTTTCAAGTGGTTCAAGGGTATTTACATTGGCAATTTCAAAGTACTCAACCTCTAAAAGAGGGCTGCTGTTTACCTGGTCTTTTACCCACTGTGTTAGTTCTTTAACGTTAAAATTGACCTTTTTGTTTTGAGCAGCAAAAAGAGTTTGCGAAATAAGAGGTACAATATGTCTCTGTTCGGGCGTTAAAAGAGCGTTTCTCGAACTCATAGCTAAGCCATCATCCTCGCGAACGGTTGGGCATGACACTATTTGTATGCCGAGGTTAAGCATTGAAACTAGCTTGCGAATAATTGCTAGCTGCTGAAAATCTTTTTGACCAAAGTATGCACTATTTGGCTTAACCATTTCGAACAGGTTGTTAACAACCTGCGCAACGCCATTAAAATGGCCGGGCCTAAACTGACCCTCCATAACCTTGTCGAGGTTGCCAAAATCAAATTGTCGGGTATCGGGTGTTGGATACATCTCGTTAACCGAGGGCGCAAAAACGATGCTAACGCCAACCGCCTCACATTTGGCTAAATCTTGCTCAAGCGTGCGCGGGTAGTTGCGTAAATCGTTGCTGTTATTAAATTGCGTTGGGTTTACAAAAATACTTACAACAACAACGGGGTTTTGCGTTTTTGCAATGCGCATTAGCTCGGTGTGGCCTTTGTGTAAAGCACCCATTGTAGGCACAAAACCTATTGATTGACCCTTAGACCGGACTATGTTTAGGTACGATTGGAGTTCGGCAACGGTTGTTACAGTTTTCATTATCAGCAAAATAAAATTGAAATAAGTTCACAAAGGTATATCTAAATGCAATAACCGCAAAAGGATTTACAATTATTGATAAAATTTGGATGACGATGGCATATTTGAGTTTCCTAATTCACTTTTGAAGAACGAAATTATTCTAGCCTAAAGCCAAATTTTGTTGATATTACGAGGTGTGTGATTTAGTAATTTTTACCCATCTATTTAGGAAAAGCTACGCATTTTTTAGCACTAATTAAGAGGCGAAAACGAGGTGATAAAATCTCAACATAATTTAACATAACGGAGTTCATTTTTATTTTTAACTTTACCACCAAACAAATTGTGATATAGGATGACAAATAATAGCAACTTTGGTCGTAAATTCCAGATTTGGTTCTGGGGCATATTTTCATTTTTAGGGGTCCTATTAATTGGTTTCTTTATTATGATTGGGCTTGAACTTTTCGGCCCACTGCCTTCGTTTGAGCAGCTTGAGAACCCTAAAAGCAATATTGCATCAGAGATATTTACAGAAGATCATATCGCGCTTGTACCTTACTACATTCAGCTAAGAACGCCAGTTACATATGAAGAATTATCGCCAAATGTTGTAAGTGCACTTCTTTCAACCGAGGATATACGTTTTTATAATCATTCGGGGATTGATGCCAGAGGAATTGCAAGGGTAATGGTTAAAACCATTATGCTAGGGCAGTCGCGGAGTGGTGGGGGTAGCACTATTACCCAGCAGCTGGCTAAAAACTTGTTTCCGCGCGATACCACCATTTACCGGTCAACTTTGGTAAGAAAATCGAAGCTTGTGGTAAATAAATTAAAGGAGTGGATAACGGCTGTAAAACTTGAACGCAACTATACCAAGGACGAAATTGTTGCTATGTACCTAAATACTGTTGCGTTTGGTAGTAATGCCTTTGGAATTAGAGCAGCAGCCAAAACATTTTTTAACACTACCCCCGATTCACTTACTGTTGAGCAGGCAGCGCTGCTTGTAGGGGTAGTTAATGCACCCACCCGTTATAGCCCGCTTCGAAATCCGGAGCAGTCGTTGCAACGTCGAAACTTTGTAATTTCGCAAATGGGAAAGTATGGGTTTATTTCGCAAGCCGAATGTGATTCCATATTATTAAATCCCATAGAGTTAAACTTTCGGGTTCAGGATCATAATCATGGGCTCGCAACATATTTTAGAGAGAGTCTTCGCCTTATTCTTTCGCAAAATCAGCCCAATCCCAGAGCATATTACTCATATACACATTATAAACAGGATTCCATTCAGTGGGAAAACGATCCTCTTTTTGGATGGTGTAATAAGAATTTAAAACCCGATGGAACACCCTATAATCTTTATCGCGATGGGCTAAAAATATATACTACCATTAATAGTCGTATGCAGCAATATGCTGAGGAGGCTGTAGCTGAGCATCTGGGAGATTATTTGCAATCCGAGTTCAACTACGAGCAGAAGCAAAAGAACTATCGTTTATTTAATAAGGATCTGTCCGACGAGCAAATTGATGGCATTATGCATAGTGCTATGCGGCAAACCCAGAGGTATAGAGGCTTACGTAACAACGGAGCAACAACAGCAGAGATAAATGCTGATTTTAACCAAAAGGTGCCAATGACCATCTTTACTTGGCAAGGCGAACGCGATACGCTTCTAACACCTATGGATTCTATTAAGTACTATAAGCGAATATTGCGAACAGGTTTTATGGCAATGGATCCGAGGACTGGACATATTAAGGCGTGGGTAGGCGGTCCTAATTTTAAGCATTTTAAGTACGATCATGTAAAACAAGGCAAGCGGCAGGTGGGTTCAACAATTAAGCCATTTTTGTATACTCTTGCAATGCAGGAGGGTTACTCGCCATGCGACCTAGTGCCAAACGTACCCCAAAGTTTTGTTGTAAACGATTCAACCTGGACACCTCGAAATTCGGGTCGCTCTGAGTACGATGGCAAAATGGTAACCCTTAAATGGGGCTTGGCCAACTCAATAAATAATATTTCGGCATGGATTATGAAACGCTTTAACCCTTATGCCTTGGTTGAGGTAGCTGAACGTATGGGAATTACCAGCCGAATTGACCCAGTTGTATCTGCCTTTTTAGGAACGTCGGAACTAAGCGTTTACGAAATGGTAAGTGCGTATGCAACCTACCCCAATAAAGGGGTACATAATGAACCTTTAATGGTAACACGTATAGAGGATAGGAATGGAAATATACTGGCAACTTTTCAGCCACAGCGTAGCGAGGCCATAAGCGAGCAAACGGCTTACTTAATGATAAACTTACTTGAGGGCGTTGTTAATCAGGGTACAGCAGGTCGACTGCGTTGGAGGTACAGTTTGCCTGGCCATATTGCAGGAAAAACTGGAACAACAAATAACCATTCCGATGGCTGGTTTATGGGAATTGTACCCAACCTAGTTGGGGGCGTATGGGTTGGTGCAGAGGATAGATCGGTTGGTTTTGATAATATTGCGCTGGGCCAAGGAGCTAATATGGCTTTGCCTATTTTTGGCATATTTATGCAAAAAGTTTTTGAGGATGGACGTCTCGGGGTTAATCCAAACGACGAATGGGACAAACCCCTCAGGCTGTTAAACGTTAATTTAGATTGTGAGGGAAAAACTTCCAGTACTAGGGAGCAGGAGAATTACGAAAACGATTTTTTTTAGCTAGAATATCCAGGTATTGCGCTAATAAGTTTCCTAGTATATTCAGATGTGGGAGAGTTAAAAACCTGATCGGCAATGCCATACTCAATAATGTTGCCGTTTTGCATAACCAGTATTCTGTTGCTCATGTATTTTACCACCGAAAGATCGTGTGATATAAAAATGTAGGTTAAGCCAAAATCCTTTTTTATCTGGTTAAGAAGATTTAGCATTTGAGCCTGAACCGAAACATCAAGGGCAGAAACCATCTCATCGCAAACCAAAACCTTAGGGTTTACAGCTAACGCACGAGCAATACCTATTCGCTGTCGCTGGCCCCCCGAAAACTCATGCGGGTAACGGTAAAAACTGTTTGGAGGCAATGAAACGCGTGCAATAAGCTCTTCAGCTTTGCTTCGTTTGGCGTTTTTCGATTTAGCAAGCCCGTAAAAATCAATGGGTTCCATTATTGTTTCGCCCACGGTAAGCCGAGGGTTAAGTGATGAGTAAGGATCCTGAAAAACCAGCTGTACATCCTGTTTAAATTGAGCCATTTGGGTTTTACTAAAACTTTTGATATTTTTTTCTCTGTACAAAATATTACCTGATGCGTAGGGCGTAAGACCTAATATTGCTCTACCGAGCGTTGTTTTGCCACAACCCGATTCGCCTACCAGTCCGAGGGTTTCGGTAGGGTATAAATTAAACGACAGATTATTAACCGCCTTAAACGAGCGAGTTGTGCTACCAAAAAAGTTTCGTTGCGTAATAAATTCAACATTAAGTCCACTAACATTAAGTATAGGTTGGTTTGAGTAAATGCGCTGGTTCTCTTTGTCCATATTTTGTTCTGGAATACAACCCATATTGTCGCCACTAAGATACTGTTGCACAGTTGGTAATACTATGGGGCGTTTGTTTAGCGGAGGCCTACAGGCCATTAGTCCTTTGGTGTACGGATGCTGCGGAGCTAGTATGATTTGCGCAGTTTCGCCTTGTTCAACAAGAATACCATCTTTTAAAACGAGTATGCGATTGGTTACCTCGGATATTACGCCCAAATCGTGGCTAATAAAAATAAGGCTCATCCCCCTTCTTCTAACAATGCTGTTAAGCAAACCAATAATCTCCTTTTGAACAGTTACATCGAGCGCTGTTGTAGGCTCATCGGCAATAAGGACTGAAGGGTTTCCGGCTAATGCCATGGCAATCATTATGCGCTGTTTCTGCCCGCCGCTAAGCTGAAAAGGGTAACTTTTATATGCTTTTTCTGCTTCGGCAATTTGCACCTCTTTAAGCAGCGATATACACCTAATTTTTAGTTGTTTTACCGATAGTTGTTGATGGACAGCAATGGCTTCCTCTACCTGCTTTCCGCATCGCATTGATGGGTTTAAAGAGGTCATTGGCTCCTGAAAAATCATTGCCAAATGTTTGCCACGCAGCTGTTTGTGTTTGTCGGTATTTAACCCAACAAGATTAGCTGTATCCTCATTCGGTAGGGTTAGGTTAACCAAACCAGAGGTGGTTTTTGCCCCAGGAGGGAGCAACCCCATAAGGCTAAGTGCTGTGATTGATTTGCCAGAGCCCGACTCTCCCACAATGCCTAATGACTCTCCCAATTTTAGAGAAAACGTAAGGTTTTGTAGTACGCACGATGAGCCAAATGCAATGGATAAATTGGTTACATCAAGAATATTGTCGGGTGTAATCGCTTTGCTCATAAAGGTATCCTTTAGTGCTAGTGGTTACCAGTGCTTTGTTGAGAAAGTATTCGTTTGGTAATAATTCGAACGGGAAAACGAGCAGCCAAAAAACCGATTGTAAAAACCAGAATCAGAATTAACGTAATGTCAAGCGGCTGTATGTCAACAGGGTAAGCGTCAATTATAAACTGGCCCGAACCCTGTAATTTTACGATGCCAAACGTAATTTGTAACCAGCAAATAAATATACCTAGAGCCGCACCAACAATAGTTCCGGCCATAGAAATTAGTAGTCCCTCAGTTAAAAAAATGTTCTGAATAGTACTTTTACTGGCCCCAAGGCTTCGTAGGGTTTCTGCATCCTTTCGTTTTTCAATAATAAGCATTGATAGGGTTCCCACAATGTTAAACGAAGCAATTATAAGAATTAGCGTGAGGATGAGACCTACGACTAACTTTTCGGACTTCATGGTGCGGTAGAGCGATTCGTTTTGCTGATACCTATTTTTAACGTTGAATCCATCGCCTAAAATATTCTGAAAATCTTGTTGTACCTTTTTATGGTTGGCTTCAGGCTTTAGCTTAACCTCGATAGAAGTAACCTGATTGTCGTAATTAAGCATATTTCGTACAAACTCAATGGGAGCTAGAACGTATTGCGTATCGAACTCTTGCTCAATAGCAAATACCCCCGAGGGCATTATTGCTTTAGAAGTAAAGGCTGATGCCGATGTTATGCTTGGTATGTGACCTCTGCGAGGCATATGAATTTCAAGGGCGTCGAAATGCGCTAAATTTGCGTTTAGATAAATGGCAACACCTTGGCCCATCACTGCCATTGGCTGACTGCCTCTCCATAGCAAAAACTCACCGTCGATAAGCATTGAGTCGATACCAGTTTGTTGTTTATAGTTTTGGCTAACCCCTTTTATGGTGCCAATATGCTGCTTGTTTCGATATTTGAATATTGCATTCTCCTCAACAATCTCTGAAAAAACCAGAACCGATGGGTGGTTGCGTATGCTATTTAGTTTATGTAGGCTGTCGGGAAATGTTTTGCCTTCAACGATCGATATTTTCATATCGGAATCGACAAAAGAGAACATATTCTGAATAAGAGAATCGAACCCATTAAACACCGAGAGTACCACAACTAGCGCCATAACACCAGTTGCCATAGCAGCCACCGATATTATGGATATGATATTAATAATATTGTGCATTTTTTTTGCGAATAAATAACGGCGCGCAATAAATAGGGAGAAGTTCATGGTTTGTATATTAGGAGGGTTTTACGCAAAGGTATATAACCTCGTCCAATGGTAAGGCGTAACGTGTTGCTAAATCTTTAGGCAGAGTATCTACGAAGTTATCCTCGGTAACAATAAAACCCGCATCTCTAAGTTTTTGGGGATAATCTTGCCCATAAAGCCTTAAATGGTCGCGCTGACCGTAATGCAACTCACGAAGCGCCGGTGTATTAATGGTTTTATCTTCAAGAGTTTGACTTAAGCTAGGGTCAATTGGTACCTGAAAAATTCCAAATCCGTAGGGTTTCATCACCCTAAATAATTCCGACATCGCTTTTGAGTCGTTGGGTACATGTTCAAGCACATGGTTGCAAAGAATAATGTCAAAAGAGTTATCGGGTAGGGGCATATTCTGAATATCGAGCTTGACTTCGGCCCAAGGTGAGTTTAGGTCGGCTGTAACATATTCGATATTAGATAGTTTGGCGAATTTTTTAATAAAGCAATACTCGGGAGCAATATGGAGGACCCTGTTTTTTGCTGTAAAAAAAGTTGTTCTGTCCTTTAGATAAAGCCATATTAGTCTGTGCCTTTCAAGTGACAAAGAGTGAGGGGCAAGGGCATTTTTTCTAGTATTAATGCGACCATAAGGCAGAAGTTTTCGATACGATTTGCCGCTAATAGGGTCGGTAAATTTTTTACCGAGGTAAAAAATACCAACAAACTTTAGTATTGCTCCTGCAAAGCGTTGAAGTTGATGCCTAGGTACAAAACGGCTTACCAAAGATACAATACGTTTAATCATACCTTAATCTTTAAGCAGTCGGTCAATGTTTTCAATATAGTCTAGCGAGTCGTCTATATAGAAAGTAAGGTTGGGTACAATGCGCATTTGATTGCGAATTCGTTGCCCCAGTTCGAACCGAATAGACTTAGTATGTAGTTTTATGAGTTCGAGAACTTCTTCCTTACCGCTAGTTGGGAAAATACTGACATAAACCTTGGCTATACCTAAGTCGGGGCTTACCCTAACGGCCGTAACGGTAATCATTTTTCCCTGAAAAACCGTTTGAGCTTGGCGCAAGAATATTTCGCCCAAATCTTTTTGAATTTGGCGCGAAACCTTGCTTAATCTTGTTCCTTCCATCTTTTTCCCTTTGTTATTAGTAAATGCAAATATAAGTATTTGTTGACAATGAACCGTTCATTTCTTCAAAACTGATGGATTGGTTCACATATTGAACAGATTTTTATCGTGTATGCTGCAAAACGATTACTGTTTTGGAGGAGGAGTGCAGTTTATTTTGTTGTTTAATTTAACTTGCCGCCTTGTTTCAGATTGTATGAACTAACGAACAAGTTTTTTTAATTGACAAAATGTTCCTTACTCTATAGGCGCTGCAATGATGCTTGGTTTATCACTCGGTGTATGCCGCTTCAATGGCTCTATTTATGAATGCAATTAAGGGTTGCATTTGGGTAAAAGAAAGCAGAACCTTACTCATCAAATTTTGCGAAAGCACATCGCTATCACTCAGCATATGCGTTGGTGTTATCTGTTTTAGTTTCAGATAATGAGCAACATCCGAAGTGTCTGAGAAGCCAGTTGGTACTTTTTTAAGGAAGTTTGATCCTAAAGTCGTAAAAGTTTCTGTAAAATTAGGGTTGGTAACGATTTTAAGAAAGTCATCGGAGTAAAAATCCATATCCTCCCTAATGCTTTTAATGATTTTGCCTTGTGGTCTGTAAAGACCACCTGAAACGAACGAACCATTGGGTGCGAGATGAAAGTAGTATCCAGCCCACTGACTTTTACGACCCCCCTTTGCAATATATGCCCCCATATTGGTTTTATAGGGACTCTTATCGGTTGCGAAACGAAGATCACGGAAAATTCGGAATATACATTCCTTCGGACTAACCAATCCGATAAATGGGTCGATTAGCGCTAACTCTGTAATAAGGCTTTGTATAAATTCAGAAAAGTTTTCTTTTGCCTGCTCGTACCTACCTTTATTACTAGTAAACCATTCCCGATTGTTGTTGTCTTTTAAATCGGACAAAAACGCGAAAGTTTCTGGTTTAAGAGCATACATATAAAACTATTCAACAGTAACCGATTTAGCTAGATTGCGAGGCTGGTCAACATTACATCCACGTAAAAGGGCGATATGATAAGCCAACAGTTGCAAGGGTATTACGGCTAGTAGAGATTCGACAATTTCACTGGCCTTAGGAATTTCTATCGAATAGTCGGACATTGACTTAATGATAGTGTCGCCTTCTGTTACGATTGAAATAATAATTCCTTTTCGGGCTTTTACTTCCTGTATATTGCTTACCACCTTATCGTAACTACTATCCTGTGGAGCAATAACAACAACGGGCATTTTGTCATCGATTAGAGCAATTGGGCCGTGTTTCATTTCGGCAGCAGGGTAGCCTTCGGCATGTATATACGAAATTTCCTTAAGTTTAAGAGCACCTTCAAGAGCAACTGGAAAGAAGTATCCTCTACCTAAGTATAGGAAGTTGGTGGCTTCTTTAAAAACCTCGGATATCTCCTTAATCTTTTCGTTCGACTCTAATATTTTTTCTATTTTTTGAGGAACAGCAAGCATTTCGCCAATAAGCTGCTCGTACCTTTGCTGAGTAATAATATTACGCTCCCTACCGAGTAGCATGGCTATTAGGGTTAGTACGGTAACCTGTGCAGTAAACGCTTTGGTTGAGGCCACCCCAATTTCTGGGCCAGCATGGGTGTAAACACCTGCATCGGTTTCGCGCGGAATACTTGAGCCCACAACGTTACAAATGCCTAGAACAATGGCACCAGCCTCACGGGCTAGTCTAATTGCAGCTAGTGTGTCGGCTGTTTCGCCACTTTGACTAATGGCAATAACAATATCGTCTTTGTGGATAATTGGGTTTCGGTATCTGAACTCCGAGGCGTACTCAACTTCTACTGGAATACGTGCAAACTCTTCAATAAGATACTCGCCAACCAGCGCGGCATGCCATGATGTACCGCAGCCAATTAACAGAATGCGGTTTGCCTTTATTAATCGGGGTAAAACTTGAAACAGCCCGCCAAGATGAATGTTTTTATGGTCGGCAGATATTCGTCCGCGGAAAGTATCGGTTATGCTACGTGGTTGTTCAAATATCTCTTTAAGCATAAAATGGTCGAAACCATTTTTTTCAATCTCTTCTAAATCGAGGTCTAGGGTTTGTATGCGAGGCTCCAGAGCCTCGTTCATAACTGTTTTTAACGATAACTCGTTCTTTTTAATTATCGCCACATCGTTATCATTAAGAAAGATAACGCTGTTAGTGAATTCGATTATAGGTGTTGCATCTGAGGCAACGAAATATTCATTTTCACCAACTCCAATAACTAGGGGGCTCCCTTTGCGAGCTGCAATAAGTGTATCGGGTTCATCACGACAAATAACAACAATACCATAGGCGCCTACCACTTTTGTGAGGGCCAGGCGAACGGCAATTTCGGCAGTAATATTTCCTTTTAAATATATGTACTCAATAAGGTTAACCAGTATTTCGGTATCGGTATCGGATTGGAATTTATACCCTCTACGTTCAAGTTTTATTTTAAGGTGGGTATAGTTTTCAATTATTCCGTTATGAATAATAACGAAATGACCATTCATTGAGGTGTGAGGGTGTGCATTTACATTGTTGGGCTCGCCGTGTGTTGCCCAGCGGGTGTGCCCAATTCCAATTGTACCTCCTTTTGGCCTCGATCCTATGTAATTTTCGAGGTCGGCCACTTTACCCTTCTGCTTGTAAAGCATAACTTCATTATCAACAAGGCAAATTCCTGCCGAGTCGTACCCTCTGTACTCTAGGCGCTTAAGGCCATTTATAATAACGCCATAAGCGTCTCTATTTCCGTTGTAGGCTACAATTCCGCACATATATTTAAAACTTTGTGTAAGTAATAATTAATTTCATTCGTTGGCTGTTATTCCATGAACGGATTACTGCACCGTAGGGGTTTGCATAAGCGTTTCCGGGTTCAACATAGAATACAGGCTCCCCGTCAGGGTCGTTTAAAAGTGTTTGTAAATAGTGGGTAATGTTGAATGAGTAATACTTCTTGCTTTTTTTGTATTGTCCGTCGAAAACGTCTTGATTAATAGCTAAGTCGAGAAGGTTGGCTCGTACATCATCTTTTTCTGTATAGAAAACGATGCTGCGAAGAAGTGAATCGGCAGGCATATTTTGGTGTTCCTCTAGTTCGAGTCTCAGCTCTGCTCGGTTAATAGATACGGGCATTAGATCAACCCATTGTTGTATATCTTTTAGCTCAATTTTACCTCGGGCAGCACCTAGGCCTTTAATATAAAACACAGAATCTTGAGTGTTTTCGTTTGGACTAAAACTCATTGCCAGCGAGGGGTCTGCTGCGCTAAGGTCGTGTTCAAAGTGGTTAAAGCGTGCTAGTTCTTCGGTAAAGAAAAGGGAGAAGGTTAGGTTGGTATTCTTGGTATTTTCTCTCTCCTTATCGTTTTTATAAAAAACGGACAATTTTGAACTTGTATTATTATAGTCAAACAAATACATCCCTTTAGCATAGGAAGCAAAGGTATTTGTGGCTTTAACACACATGCCATATAGATGTTTTTGGAAGTTTATTTGGCTGCCAAAAATGTTAGTATCGTTCTGAGATGCAAGGAAAAGTTTTTCTTGAATCCAACTGTGGTTTATTGGAATTTTTAGGAGTTTTTCTTCTCCATTATATGGTGCAACTAGGCTGGCAATCTCTGTTCCTCCTAAAAACCTATCAATATTGCCGATACCGTTGTAACTTTTTCTTTGTTGAAGCGAGTCGGCAAGTTCGTAAACTCCAATGTTAATTGGTTCATCTCCTAATTTATCGGCTAGTGAGATGTATATAAAGGCCGAGTCGATGGTTGGATTTGCACCAAAAGAGAAGCCCGCTTTAGTTAGAGCAAGTTGGGTAAAGAATTGGGCTTTCGTTCTACCAAAAACAGGGTCGTAAGTTTCTCCCAAAACGGCAGTTATAAAATAGGCCGTATTTATAGAGTCGTAGTTTTGAGTGAAAGCGGATAGTTGAAAAGAGGTATCGGTTTTAACCCTAACCAAATCTTGCGAAGGCAATAAGTCGCCCCCTAAGTAATCTGGAGGCGAAATGCATTGCCAAAAAAAGAGAGAGGAAACCAAAAAAAATGAAAAGATTATTAGCCCCTTGCGGAGCATAAAAGATAAAGCGGAAGAGTTACTTTTTAACATTGGCTGTGTTGTTTAGTACTTTGTCGTAAAACGAATTAATTTGATCAACATAGTCATCCATTCCACTGTATTTTAGAACAGGTTTGCTTTCAGTATTTAGGTGCTGTTCTAGCTCTGTTTCTATACTTGGGCTTCCTACCACTATGCCATCAGAATACTTGAGTGCAAACTTAGTTAAGTTTATGTAATTTGGAGTGTTAAGAAGTTCTAAATTTTTCTTGGTAATATTCTCGAGAAGGAGTTTTTTCTTTAAATCGGGGTTTAAATCGGGCGTAAAAGCATCGTCATATACGGAAGTTATTACCTTAGCCTTTGCAAATACAGGGTCATCGCTGTATGCTTGTTTAACTAAAATGGGTATAAAAGACGAAAACCAGCCGTGGCAATGAACAATATCTGGAGCCCAGCGAAGTTTTTTAACGGTTTCCATTACACCCCTGGCAAAAAATATGGCACGCTCGTCATTATCGGGGAAGTAAGCCCCCTCGTCATCGGTTAAAACATTCTTGCGCTGAAAATAATCCTCATTATCGATGAAGTAAACCTGCATACGGGCACTTTGTATTGAGGCTACTTTTATAATTAGGGGGTGGTCGTTATCATCAATAACCAAATTCATTCCTGAGAGCCTAATCACCTCATGAAGCTGATTTCTGCGCTCGTTAATACAGCCCCAACGAGGCATAAATGTGCGAATTTCCCTGCCTTTTTCTTGAATTCCCTGTGGTAAATTTCTACCAATAATAGACATATTGCTCTCGTCGAGATAGGGGGTAATCTCTTGGGAGATAAACAGAACTTTTACGCTTTTCATTTTATTTAATTTTCTTAACCACAATTAGTTGTAAAAAAATATGGCGGATCAAAATATGGCATAAACCACCTCCTTTTTCACGATACAAAAGTATAAAAAATTTTCCACAATTTACCTAATCCGTTTAAATGGCTGTATTACAGTGAAGTAAAAAGGCGAGGAGGGTAGTGCTATTTTCCTAAATGAGCTATAATATGCACTATGGCTAAACGTTTTTGTTGTAGTTGTGCATAAAAACACTTAATTATCTTAGGTAGATATGATATATATGCCCCTTTACAATCATATGTGAACTGTTCAGAATTTGGGGGGTGGCACCAAGGCATTGGCCATAGTGTATTGCTGTAATACTCTTAAACAAAAACCCTTTTGCTTTGCTGCTTATTGCTAGGCGAAAGGGTTTTTTTATTAATTGGTTTAGTATGCTTTAGCATTTGATAATAATTAGGCGGTAGACCTTAAGCTAAAGGGAAAAATCCTAGGCTTCGGGAGCAATTTTATTTTAGGATTAAACTCTATCTGTTTTAGCTAAATTCATCGCCTTTTTCAAGCAGAGCATCGTTTTGAAACTGTTTTATGTCTTGTTCGTTATCTCGGCTGCATATAAGTAATACATTGTCAGACTCAGTTACAATATAATTCTGTAATCCTTGAACAATCACAAGCTTGTTGTTTGGTATATTAATTATTGAACCAGATACGTTGTAGGTTAGCACGTTGTTGCCCCATATTGCGTTTCCATCTTGATTTTTTGGATGGTTTTGGTAGAGCGAGCTCCATGTACCTAGGTCGGACCATCCAAATTCAGAACAAATAACGTAAACATTATCAGCCTTTTCAAGAATCCCATAATCGATGGAAACGTTTTTGCATTCGGTATAAATGTTCGCTAGAGATTCTTGATGATCACTTGCGCCAATAGGGGTTAGGTTTTCGTCGAAAAGGGCTTGCACTTTGGGCAAATACTTGCCAAATGCTTCATAAATAGCCTTTGCTGACCAGATAAAAATGCCAGCATTCCAGTAAAACTCACCGCTGTCAACAAAAACCTTGGCGAGTTCAAGGTTTGGTTTCTCGGTAAAGGTTTTAACTTTGAACATATCTTTTGTGCCTTCCTCGACATTTCCCGAAATTTGAATGTACCCAAATCCCGTTTCGGGTCGGCTAGGCTTTATGCCAATGGTAAGCAGCGCATCGTTGTTTTCGGCGAAATTTACTGCCGTTTTAATTGTCGATATAAATCGTTCGGGCTCAAGTATAAGGTGGTCACTTGGTGCTACAATTACAATGGCATTGGGGTTACGTTCTTTTATAACGTTGTTTGCGTAAGCAATGCAAGGAGCAGTATTTCGCCGCATGGGTTCTAGAAGAATATTCTGAGGGTTTACCTCGGGTAGCTGTTCTATAACCAAATCTCGATAGATTTTGCCGGTTACAATATATATGTTTTCAGAAGGGCAAATGCCGGTGAGCCTCTTGAAGGTTTGCTGAATAAGCGAGTTGCCCGTACCGAGTATATCGAGGAACTGTTTGGGTTTTTTTGTTCGGCTAAGCGGCCAGAATCGGCTACCAATTCCACCAGCCATAATTACGCAGTAAACATTATTTGAGTTCATATTTGATGTATGTTTTTGTTATTTTTTTTGTTGAAGATTAGTAAAGGTATGGTTTATATTTCGTTTCAGGCTTTTTCAAAACTCTCGAGGTATAGGGTTTCTTGTTAATTAGGCTAGTGAGATAAAATTTTCGTTTTGCTCAAAGAGGGCACTATACTTTTGCCCATATAATTAGTGAATTTTAAAGGGAATGCAAAGGTACATAAAAAAAAGGAGATGAATTGGGTGACTTCCTTTTCCTAGAGTTAATGTACTGATGATTATAAGGTTATGCTGCGGCCTTGTCTGTTTCTACGACACCAAATGCGAACTATGAGAATACCAATTGAGAGCCCCAAGAGGTTACATAAAAGGTCGAATGGATTAAACGTTCTGGATGGTACCAGCAGCTGTATAAATTCTGCTCCTAGTGCTAAAATTGTTGCTAAAGTCAACATTAAATTCCATTGAAAAGATGTACAATTTAATTCGTTGCCTAAAAAAGCAAATATTGGTATTGGTAAAAAAGCTAGCGCATGAAGAGGATAATCAATTCTGAGGGTAAAAAGGTTCATTTCAATGCTACCTACACCCGCTGAGGGAATTATTGATACCACCAAAATTAGGAGCAGGTATGCAGCGTATGCAATTCGGAAAGGTACTTTCATCTGTCTATTCATTTTAAAAAAATGTGCGGAACATCTGAGGAAATAGCGTTCTCCTGTTAATTAATTTCGTTAACGTGAGTGTTCCATCTATTTATATTTTTCAAAAGCTTGTAAACCTAATGGCTACCGATATAAATATTTTAATATTGTTAAGTTAGTTTAAACTCTGCATAACGTTAGAAATGAAACATTCAAACTAGTTTACTTACGAATATCATATTTTTACAAAGCCTATAATTAATTACTCAAACTATGGTGAAGTAACTCACTAAATGTTTGTTACACTAGTTAACTTAGTATTACCTTAATTTGTGTACGGTATAAAATTAGTACTTTATAGTATGTAAAACAATAAATTTTATTTGAGGTAGATGTCTGGAATCGTTTGTTCTGTTTAATAATTTGGCCAATCTTGCTGAACGCGAATTAATAGCAATGATACTAGCAAGGCAAATGCCTCTATTGGATTGAAAAGATAGTTTTGCCCCAGTGTTTTTCTAAAAAGCAGCAGCTATCGACAGGGTAAGCGATAATACATATATAAGAATGAATAAAAACCTATTTCTATATTGAGTTTACAGGATGAGTATGACAATCAACAAAAAACTCTTACCTGTAAAATCACACTTATAATGGAAATTTCATATATTTTTGTATCACTAACTTTAAAAATATTTCTTATGAAAAAGACATTTATCTTAGTTTTTACGCTTATAGCTATTTCGTTAAGCGGTTTTTCACAGGTCGACAAAATTTTAGGAAACTGGAAAACGATTGACGACGAAGACGGCACGGCTAAATCTATCGTGCATATATACAAAAGTACGAACGGTAAATATTACGGAAAGATAGAAACACTATTTAAAAACCCCGACAACCTATGCACCGAATGCGAAGGAGCAAATAAAAACAAGCCTATCCTGGGAATGATTATTGTTAACGACCTAGAATTAAAAGGAGACGAGCTGGTAGGAGGCACAATACTTGACCCCAAAAACGGGAAAGTATATTATTGTTCTATGACTTATGATGCAAAAACTACCGACCTTAAAATACGTGGTTCATTGGATAAACGCGGATGGATAGGCAGAACGCAAACATGGGTAAGAGAAAAGTAACACTTATTACTCAATCAAATTATTTAACATTACCGTCCGATAAAAACTCAAATTTGATTTCAGTTAAATTCAACTATTTGAAAACAAGCGATTTGCATATTGGCATTCTAGGTTTTTAGAAAGTAAGCCCCTCAGAATAATGAGGGCTGCATTA
>JBBACY010000002.1:0-216321 GCA_041656735.1 Bacteroidales bacterium
CTTATTACAAAGTACCTGTAACTCTAGGTTCAGATGCTCATGTTGAACAAAACGTCGGTCAGTTTTTTGATGAGGCCATTGCTGGAATAAAGGCTCTTGGCTATAAGGAAATAGCAAGGTTTACAAAGCGCAAAAGGGAAATGGTTAAGCTATAAGTGACAATAATTCCCGTTTGGATTAGACAGTGCCAAATTAAAACCCAACCCATACACTAAAAAAACATTAACCTCCTAATTTGTGCTTCAACTTTAGCAGGCAGGTGCAGCCAAACCGATGGTTGGCAAACCTGCAGTTGATAAGCCGAATGTTGTTTCAATAAGATAGCCTTAGCTTATCAGAGAATAATCAACAAAAAAAGACCGGTGTTCGCCAGCCTTTATAATCAATCCAATCGATCAGGGTACTCCTTTTGGGGATGTGGTTAAGCTGGAAATGTGTTGTTTTACCCGATAAACCAAGCACTGCGCCAGAAACTTCTTGTAATGAAGTACATTTGGCAAAGGCACAGAACAGCATGCTGATTAGGTGGTCTTTTGTTGTAAATTTCTTGACATATCGATCAGAATTATACGTTTTACTTGATTCTGAGATAATTTTAGGGTGAATTAATGAAATCAGCTGTCCGAAAACCGATTGCCCAAAAAAGTGTGTACTTTTATCCATTATAGTTATAGTTTGTGCTAAAACAAAACTACAAATAAGAGCTATGATGGCATTTTGCCATCATAGCTCTTATATCTTTTTATCGGACAACAGTGAATACTAAATAACCTACTCAAAAGTTTATTGAAATTTTATACCAATCAATTTAAAGGTTGGGCATAAAATAAAGAGAATAGGGAGAGATACGTTAGTGCTTAAATATTAAAAATTCGTTTTTTTGAATAAAACTTTCACCCATTAAAATTTCAGCAGATTTTGGAAGGTCAATCTCTATTGGATTACAAAAGTTTATAATAATAGTTATTCTATCACCCTGATAAAATCGTGTAAAATGAATTCTATTGTCAATAAGTTTTAGTGTTTCGTATTGACCATACTGAAGAGTTTTCTCTTTATTTCTCAGGGCAATTAAGTTTTTATAGGTGTTAAATATGGATTCTTCGACATCTTTTAATGCTTCAACATTATTCTCTACATAGTTATCGTTTATCCGAATCCACGGTTTATCCGAGGAAAAACCAGCATTGTGTGTTCCATTCCACTGCATTGGACTTCGCGATCGATCTCTGTTATGTTTATTCGCCTCTGCAAGAGCATCGACAGATGAAAGCCCCTTATTTAATGCTATGTTATACTGTGTTTTCGCTTGGATATCAACAATTTCATTGAACGCGTTTGCTTCAATATTCTGCATTCCAATCTCCTCACCATAGTAAATAAATGGGACTCCCTTTGCAGTAATAATTAGCGCTGCAAGCGCTTTCGCAAGTGATGTATCTCCTTTGGCCAATCGATTAATAAGTCGAGGCATATCGTGACTACCAAAAAATAGTGTAGGATATTCGCTCAGACTATCCTCCATGTTTTGCAGCTCTTCAAAAATTCGTTGAACAGAGAACTCTGGGATACTTCCAAAATTAAAATTGAAAACTACATCCATTAATTCTGGAGACTGATATTGGCTAAGAACTTTTAATTTATCGCTACCAATTTCGCCAACAACAAACCGATTGTCGTACTCTTTAATTGTTGATTTAATTAGCCTCATGGCATCCTTTAAACCAGGCTGATTAATATCATAAATATGCTCCTGTTTATTATCGACAACTGGATTATCAAAAGTTACACCATCTGTAGTAAGAAAGTTTATTACATCGAGCCTAAAACCATCAACGCCTAAATCGAGCCAAAAACGGAGTACGTTTTGAATCTCGTTCATTAGCTGTGGATTCGACCAATTTAAATCGGCCATTGTTGTGTCGAACTGATGGTAGTAATATTGATTTGTAATGGTATCGAACTCCCAAGCAGAGCCCCCAAAAAATGATTCCCAATTATTGGGTTCATCACGCCATATGTAGTAGTTACGATAAGGGTTATCTTTCGATTTTCGAGATTCTTGAAACCATTCACATTCAGTTGACGAGTGGTTTACAACCATATCAATAATCACCTTAAAACCCTTACTATGTGCAACATTAATAAATACTTTAAAATCGTCTAAAGTTCCATATATTGAATCAACTTGATAGTAGTTTGCTATATCGTAGCCATTGTCCACTTTAGGAGATGAAAAGAAGGGCGTTAGCCAGATTCCCTTAACCCCCAACGAGTCTAAATAATCGAGCCTGGATGTAATTCCAACAAAATCGCTGTATCCATCACCATTACTATCTTGAAATGAGGGCATATAGATTTGGTAGAAAACCGTTTCTTTCCACCAAATGGATCTATTATCGGTGCATGAACTTGTAAGGAGGAAAATTAGAATGATTGAATAAAAAAACCGGTTACGCATAATAAATAATGATTTGAATATCATCATACAAGTCTTTACAGGTTATTCAATGTACACCATTTAAATGAAATTATTTGTATTAGAAAAAAGGCCCAGGCATCACCAAAGTTCAATGAATAACCTGAGCCTTCTTACATCAGCGCTCTATTTACAAAACCTAATTATTCTGGTTTCTCTAAGTTATAAATCGACTGTACTTGAGCAGCAGTTAGAACGGTACTATAAATTCTAACCTCATCCATCATACCATGAAAATAGCCACCCCAAGCAAGAGGAATAATTTTATCAACATCGTAGTTTGAATCATCAGCTGCATAAACATCAGCGTCTCTACCAAATACTAAATCATTAGTAGAAGCAACAAGAGTTCCTGGAGTGTCATCCCATACCTGAGTCTCTGTTCCATTTGCGTAGAAAGTCATTTTTCCATCACCCAAAGTAACTGTAAGGTGATACCATGTATTAATTTCTAGTTCAGGATCACTATCTCTGTCCCAAATACCATCGGTAGTTGCAACAGAAAAGAATGATTTATTCACAGACTGAAGCTGAAATTTGTATCCTTCCCATGAGTGTAGCCCAATAAAACGATTGTTCTCAAGGATTTCTGCAGCATTCACCCAAACTGCTATTGAAATAGTTTTCGGGCTAAATGCTGGGTTGTTTGGAATTTTTACATATGCTCCCTTATCGAATGAAAGTGCTTTACCATCATTTCCATATCGGTCTTTTGCCCATACGGGTAATCCACCCTCCCAAGTATCGGCACCACTTATCAGCGTTCCGTGGAACTTATTGCCAGAATAATCGGTAAGAGTTGTTCCAGCACCATCATCGAAGGTCCAATGCCCCACAAGTGCCTCGGGAGCGATAGCTTCAACAATCTTTGAATTGTACAAGGTAATAGCCGCATCTATGGCGATTACCGTGTTGTCAACTTCGGTTTGAGTTGCTGCTGGGTTAAGGTTAACGACCTTAGCAGCATCAATTACAGTTTGAAGTGCAGCCTGAGAGCCTGGCATATATTGACCTTCAGCAGTTCCTTCGGCGGTGCTTGCAATTAGTTCTTCAGCTGTTACAATTTTGGCAGCAAGTTCAGTCTTGTCAACTGGATCTTCCTCTTCATCTTTACAGGAGTTAAATGAGATTAAACCACCTGCAAGAAGAGCAATCATTAGTACGTGTAACCATTTTAACTTTTTCATTGGATTGAAATTTAGGTTAGTAAATAAGAAACTAGCAAAAAATTAATTTATTTGATTATTAATGTCTGCCTCATTCTGAGGTACTGGGAAAAACCGATGCTCATCATAAATAAAGTTGGTGTTAGCAAGTTTGCCTTCGGCATATGATTTCCCGTAGCGCATTAGGTCGTAAAACCGATGAAATTCAAATCCTAATTCCACTCTCCGCTCGTTACGAATAATTTCGCGTAGGTGATCTTGATTTGTGTTGGTAACATCAGGAAGCAGATCGGTTGGAATCGTGCCAAAACCATCAAGCGATTCATCGAAGAGGTAACACTCCCTTGCTCTTTTCCGTACCTCGTTAAGTGGGCCAAGTGCCAAGGGGCTTTGATTCAATTCGTTTAGCGCTTCGGCTTTTATAAGAAGAATCTCTGCGTATCTCATAAACACGTAGTTAAGATCACCGTTACCCTTAGTGCCAGCAGAAATTTCAGACAACGGTTGAAGGTGTTTTTTTTGGATAAACCCCGTGGGTGACCATGAAGGGTTGAAAGGCTCACCATTTATCCAGGTAGTTCCTTCCCTTCCGAGGGTATAATTGAGTCGTGGATCGGAAACTCCCTCAACTGTTTTTTCAAAAGCATTCACAAAATCCTCGGTGGGAACATTAAAGAAATAGCCGTTCTCAGCCTGAGGAGCAAACCATTGGTTGAGCGAATTTCCCACAAAGGGATCCTGTCCGCTTAAGTGCTGTATCTCAAACAACGACTCAGCGTTATTTTGTGTGTCAAACCTAAAGCTTTGATTATAGACGGGCACAAGAGAATATAAGCTAAGCAGTTCAATATCTTCTATTACATCGAGGCAAAGCTGATATTGCTCTTGAAAAAGGTAAACCTTTGCAAGCAAACCTAGAGCTGCACCTTGAGTTGCTCGCCCAACCTGTAAGGAAGTGGCGGGCAAAACATTTAAAGCATCAAGTAGATCCGTTTGGATTCTTTCGTAAACTTTAGCAACAGATGATGTGGGTACATGCAAATCATCGGCGGTATATGCTGGTTTGATCTTGAGCGGTATTTCGCCAAAAATATTGACCAGATGGAAATAATAGTATGCCCTTAAAAACTTAGCTTCGGCAACAACAGATTCCTTAACTTCATCGCTTACATTAGGGCCTAAGCGATGAATTACATCGTTCGCTCTAGATATTCCCTCGTAGTAACGCTGCCAAATACTTAGTAGAAATCCATTGTCGCGAGTATATGTAAACTGCTCAATAAACTCAATTTCACTTTGATCGCCTGGTATTCCGCCCTTTATGGCATCATCAGAAGCCACATCACCAAAAACCCACAAAGGGTTTTTAATGCTAGTAAAGCTCATTGGCTGATACGCTGCGGTTAGTGCCAGCATGGCATGCTCATCGGTTTGATAAAAGGTAGTACTGGTGTATATTCCCTCCATATCTTCGTCAAGGAAATCGGTGCAACCCATCATTACAACAAGGCCAATTAATAGTATTCGGAATGATTTAAACATGGTTATTTAGCTTTAATTGGTTTACAATAATTCTAAATGTTTTAAAAATTAACCTGTATGCCAATATTATAAGATCGTGCTAATGGGTAGGTTCCCCAATCTATTCCTGCAGCGGTATCGCCTTCTGCCTTGGAGTTATCGCTAGTTGTCATTTCTGGATCAAGTCCGGGATATTTTGTAAAGGTTAATAGGTTGTGAGCCAGGAAATAAATCCTTGCATGCTGCATTGCTAGCCTGCTTATCCATTTGCCAGGTAATGTGTACCCGATCTGAAAATTCTTGAGACGGAGATATGATCCATTTTCTAGGAATCGGGTTGAAGGGCGAGTGTTATTTGCCTTTCCGCTCCACGATGCTCGTGGTTGTGTACTGCTAGTTCCTTCGCCAGTCCAGTGCTCATCGTAATATCGCCTAGTAACATTGAAAGGACGATAAAACCCCTCGATATCCGTTGCCACTTGGTAATATATTTTATGGCCAAAATCGCCTTGCCAAAAGACTGACGCATCAAAGTTTTTATAATCGACAGCTATTTGGAAGCCCGTAGAGAATTTCGGTATCGCGCTTCCCACATGCACACGATCGTTTTCGTTTATAAACCCATCCTTAAAATTATCGGCATAACGAACATCGCCTGGGCGAATATTTACTCCTTGAAGCGCACTTGTAATAATGCCAAGATCGTTTTGAAAAATCCCATCCATCTCGTATAGGAAAAACGAACCGATTGGATATCCGACTTCAGTTCGGGTGGCATAAACCCCATTATCTATTCGTCCGCCAAGAATTGGGCCGCTAAGGCTTAGCACTTCATTATGCAAATACGCGAGGTTGCCGCTTAAATCTAATCCAACATCTCCAAATTTATTTCGGTAGTTTAATTCTATTTCAAGTCCAGTATTAAGTATCTCACCATTATTAACCCAGGCAGGACTAGCATAACCGGCAGAAGGAGGAATTGGTTCTCGTACTAGCATATCGGCAGTAATCTTGCGGTAATAATCAAGTATTACAGAAAATCTATTTTCCATTATTGAGATATCAAGCCCTACGTCAACCTGGGTACTTGTTTCCCATTGTAAATCACGATTACCCAGAACTGATATTGCGTAACCGGTTGACATTAGCTCACCGAACGGATAATTAAAATTTGGTGCAATCTGGTCGGAATAAGCATAGTTCCCCACTTCCTGATTTCCAATTGCACCAAAACCCACCCTAAGCTTTAGCATATTAAAGAAGTCGTTATCCTCCATAAAACTTTCCTGATCGATACGCCAAGCACCCGAAACGCTGTAAAATGTACCCCAACGGTTTTCGGGACTGAAACGGGATGAACCATCTCGCCTTAAAGTAACGGAGATTAAGTACTTCCTATCGTAGATGTAATTCACCCTACCAAAAATCGATAGAAGAGAATTTGCCCACTTGCTTTCCGAGACCACCACACTTCCAAGCCCATTCCCCAGAAAGACCAAATAATCGGCTTGATCGGGAAAATCCCTTTCGGTAGTAGCATCGGTGTAACCATTATTTCGAATAGCCTCTGTACCAACCATTGCCGAAAAGCTATGCTTATCGGCAAAAACATTATTGTATGAAAAAACATTACTGGCAGTTAGCGATTGGAAGTAACCATTTGATATTTGCAAAGAGTTTGGGTTGTTAATCCTCAGATTTGTACCCCAATTCTCATTAAATCTTCGCTGATTAAAATCGGTTCTATCCATTCCGAGAGTAGTAGAAAAATACAAATCGGGCAACAGCTGAATATGGGCATTCACATCACCAAACAGCCTATTTTGCTGAGTATTATTATTCATCTTTGTTGCCAATCCAACCGGGTTGTAACCATCGCCAAAGAACTGTTGATATTCGGGTTGATCAACAAAATCGCCATTGTCATCTTTAATTGGAATTGGAGGAGTACGGAATAAAGCGTAACGCACCACGCTACCTCCATTTCCGCCATATCCATCGCCACTGCTACCAATAATATCGTTATCGCTTTGTGAGATATTTATGTTTGAACCAAGCTTTATGTAGTCGTTAACCTTACTGCTCAAGCTCATTCGACCCGAATACCTCTCGTAATGCGATCCAAGAATGATTCCCTCCTGCTCAAAAAGGTTTGCTGAAACAAGGTAAGTTAGCTCATCGCTACCCCCACTAACAGAAATAGTTTGATTCTGAATAAATCCTCTGCGGAAAATTGCCTCGAGATGATCGACATCGGGTAGCGAGGCTGCTAGCTCGCCACTAATTAAACCTCTTAGCAAAATAGGATTATCAACAAATGCATTATCATTGTTAGCCGCTTCGTTATACATCTCGATGTATTGATCGCGACTAGCCATTGGAGTTAGTGGCCCGTGCTCCTGAAAACCCATTTGGGAACTAATTTCAATTCGTGATTTTCCCTTCGTCCCCTTACGGGTAGTTATTAGTATTACCCCATTATTGGCTCTTGCACCATAAATAGCAGCGGATGCAGCATCCTTAAGGATGCTTACAGATTCAATATCGTTAGGCGATAATACGCTCAGCGCATCAACAGTGGGAACACCATCAACAATATAAAGAGGATCGTTGCTACTATTAATTGACCCAACGCCCCTGATCCGCACATTAACACCCTCACCAGGCATACCCGTTTTGTGCGTAATATTTACGCCCGAAGCGCGTCCCTGCAAAGCTTGATCGATACCTGCCACTGGAACTGCTCTAATCTGTTCTGCATCAACACTTGAAACGGAACCCGTTAAATCCACTTTACGTTGGATCCCATACCCCACCACAACGACCTCATCTAAAAGTTGAGACTCCTCTAAAAGCACCATATCGATTTTTGTGTCCTGACCAACTGCTCTAGTTTGGGTTTCGAAACCAATAGAGCTGTACACAAGAACTGGGTTTTCAATATCACTAGGGATACTTATTTCGTAATTACCGTCTAAATCGCTTGATGTGCCTGTAGTGGTTCCTTCAATAATAATTGTTACTCCAGGCAAACCAACGCCCTTTTCATCCATTACAGTACCTACTACTTTTTCAGGGTGGGTTTGACCATTCCCAAGTAATGGGATAGAAAGAATTACTGCTAAAACCCAAAATTTGTATCTTTTTATAGCTTCCATTTATTTAGATATTTTTTGGTAACAATAACTTGTTTACAAAAACTATTTCGTTGCAAAAACTGATAATTAAAACTACTTGTATGATACAATTACATCGCCTGCCATATACACACCGTTTTGTTTTTCGAGCTTTTTACCTTCAGGAATTTCAACAATAAGCCTAGCACTCCTTGCTGGAATACTAAGAGCCGTTTTTCCTGAGACATTTTTAGCCAAAATGCTATGAGAGATAATATCGAAAAAGTAAACCGGTGTTCCTTGGTAGAAATAATCGATTACCATTTCCTCCTCATACGGGTTGAAAATTAGATATGTAGGATATGCATCGTCATTATGAAAATCGGTTGCTAGGCAGTCGAGTTTTAAAATACCATCCACATTAGTTTTGTTGATAATTGCCCCAAAAATGCCAACATGTGCTGATCCGTACACACTAAACTGAGATACATCAGGATTTCCTTCGACCCAGAGCGGTCCATCCCCTAGGGCAACTGGTGAAGCATCAACAAGCAAGGGATTCTGGTACCTATCGATTTTCTTAAGCCCTTCATATGCAATAACATTTCGAGTTAAATTCTTCTTCTCAGGAAGAGATTGGTTCCCATCTGGTATTTCGTTGGGATAGAATAACCGTGCAGCATTTGCGGCATTAAGTATCCATTTCCCAATGGTTTCGGCATATTCAGGTGCATACCTAACCATTGGAACCAATGGCCAAGCCATGTCAAATGTATTCATGAGGAATGCGTAGCCCCCATCATGATCCCAGCTACCCTGAATGCCATGCACATCAAAGTTACCCCAACGCTCGTTTATTATACCCCAGCCATAGCGTCCATCGGAGGCTTGACAGCCATCGAAAGTCCAGTCGAGGATAGGATGAAAATTGTAACTTGTTCCATATTGAGCATTTAGCCTCGCGGCAGTTAATGCCCCAAAGGGCATAAGCACCTCGTAAAACCTACTCTCCTTTTGAGAGAGTAGAGCCTCAACTGCCGATTTTGCTCCCTGCAAATACTTTTGATCGCCAAATTTTTGATGAGCGGCCAAAAGCACCCAAGCATGACCAGCAGCTGCATCTTCCTGAAAAGGAATATGGCTCTGGATCCCTTCCATTGTTGAATAGTTGAAGGCAGAATAATGATAATTTCCGCTTAAAACTGAGTCGGCCTTATAAAACTGATCAGCTACAATTTGCATAAGACTATCAGAGCGATCTACCTCAGGAAAAAGATCGGCAATAGCATAGAAAAGCATATTTGGGAAAACATCGTACCACCAATCGCGTGAATACCCTCCGCCTAAACTCCCAACAGATGAGGTAGTATTATTCATGAAGATATTCCACTCATTCTCAGAGTTAAAATAGTTTTGGGCCATTTTAACATAGTTAAACCCTTGCTGGTTAGTTTTATCTATTCCTACTAACCCTGCACTCAAGAGTGCACCAAGGCCTCCAATAGCCTCATGGAATTCGCCTCCATTTGCATTAGCACCCTGCCTCACATCACCAATTGCAGTGTATATACCAAATGTTTGTTGAGGAAAATTCCGCTTGCCATTATCGAGCCAGATGAAAGGCAAGTATTCGCCTTTCACATTATGATCGAATACGTACTGATCAAAATTTACTGCTACCTCTTTCCAATTGAGCATCTTGTATGGTTCTGGCAGAAATGGCATTGATTGCACTCTACTAATTTGCACCTGTTTAACAGGCTCATTCTGCTTACAAGAACCTACCAGAAGAAGGAATGCAAGAGACAGTGCAATCAAGAATACATTATATTTCATAACAATATTTTTAAGCATAGCTTAACAATTTAGTAATCAAGTTTAGGCGCTACAAGGTTGGGGTTATCAGCCTTTACCTCATCAATAGTTCTGTTTACATGACTAATTATATTTTTGGCTACAGGAATAGAAATCATTTGAATAAGTGCCACTATAACAAGGGAATATCTCAGGGCAAAATCTTTAGATACGTAAAAAGCTAGCACAATAAACAGAACAAGTCCAAAGAAACGACCTAAATATAACCCAAACTCATGATTGAAGATGTAGGCATACTCACTACGCCCCTCCTTTACCGACAGCACATCGATAACCCTCATCTGAATTGGGAAATAGGCAATATCGTGCAGCGGCATGAATAACACTTTACACAGCACAAAAACGATTACCCCTACGGCCGAGAACAAAATCTGATTTGCTAAAGCACCAATTAGGAAGATCAGCATACCAGTAGCAAAAATATATAGCCTATGATGAGGTTTAGTAGTTCTCCCCAAAATGTAAAGCACAAAGGCTGTTAGTATTCCACTCACGCTCTGAACGGTACCAAGTGTCCCCTCATCGCCAACAAGAGTCATAATGAGGATTGCCGGGGCTGTTACCAAATATCCCTGAACCATTCCCTTTAATGAGGCAAGGGCAAGCATTTTTCTCCAAAGCACATCGAAGTGAAGATGTAAAAACTTCTTTTGCTTAGGGTTCCGAAATTTATTCTGATGTATTACAACACTTGCCAGAATGGTAAGTAATAGCACAATACCAGTAACAATTTGGTATGCGCCAGATATTTTCCCATCGAACCAGCCCAAATCTGAGCTTTTAACAATAAACCAACCAACAGCAGCTGGGACAACAATAAAGGTGATAGTATAGAAAAATGTTTCCACCCCGTAGTAGTAGTTCCTGTTACTATCGTTTGTGGTATCGAGCGTTAAAAAATCGCGATTGGCCCAGAAAAATCCGAATGAAGTTCCCATAATAAAACCAGCAATGGAAACCCCAACCATATTAATCTCGCTAAGGGTCATCATAAATATCATAGAGATGCCGCTTAGCAACATACCAAAGCTATATAAGTGCGAGATATTTATCTTGTTAAGCAAAAAGCCATTAATAAGGAATGTGAAAGGTATTCCAGTATACACGCAAAGTTGATATACCGCAACCATAGAGGGATTATTTGAGCTCCGCATAATATATGCACCCACAAAAATATCGATGATAGGCAATACAAATGCATATATCATATTGGTAATAAGCACAAGGCGCATATCACGGGGCATAGAAAGGAAAAAATGGTACTCGGTAAGAATTTTATTTTTCATCAATTCAATGGTTTTTACTTATAATGCCGGCCGAACTAGACAAATGTTATAAAAGAATGATTTCAGTAGATGCTATTTCAACGATTCAAATATTTGCTTTATTGATAGCTCTGCACCACAAATTACCTCATCGCTTGCCCCATAATACATTGTAATGGTATCACCCTTAACAATATGTCCATTAGTGAAAATCACATTCCCAAAGAACCCAGTTTTCTCATAATCCATGATGGGTTCCATAATAGGATCAACACTTCGAGAAATAATCCTGGAAGGGTTATCCTTGTCGAGGAGGAGAGCGCCCAAGCAGTATCGATTATTCTCATCAGCTCCATGATATATCTCAAGCCATCCTTCCGAAGTTTCAATTGGTGCAGCCCCTGCACCAACCCTCGCGCTATCCCACATACCCGGACGAGTAATTGCAATGCACTTATGGTTGCCCCAATGCAATAAATCGGGCGATTCGGCAATCCAAATGTAATTGCCCCCCAGCTCTGGGCTGCTAGGCCTATGCAAAGCGAAGTACTTGTTGTTAATTCTTGAGCCAAAAAATGCGCAATCCTTATTATGGGGAGGGAAAATCATTCCTCGTCTCTCAAAATTCTTCCAATCGGTGGTGAACATATACCCTACCCCCACTGCAATATCCGATACTTTAGTATAGGTAAGGTGATAACCATCGTCCATTTGAGTTACCCTGCAATCTTCTATCCCAAATGATTCAAGTGATCCTTTGCCAGTTATTGGCTTGTATGAAGAGGGTTCGGTAAATACCTTACCATCGGTGCTACAAACCAAACGTAAATGCGATAACGTGGTAAGGTAATTCTTACCATCGTATGATATGACCCTTGGATCGGAGTAATCGAGTTTTGGATCGTTCTGAGCAAAGGTTAGTATCTCTATTTCACCTTTGGCACTAAAGATTGGCACCTTAATACTCCCCTCAATCTGCTTGGTCCGCTCGGCTACTCTACATAGCATCCATATTTTGCCATCGAACTGAAAAACGCCAGGATTAAGGAGGCACTCAATATACATTCCCTCAACACTAGGTTTGATATCGGATGGTTTGAGAATTGGATTTTCTTTAAATCGTTTGCCTATATCCATAACTATAGTTGATTTTTTACCTTACCAAAGGTAGACTCAAAACAGATCAAAGGTGTGCACTGGGTTTTCAAAGGTGTATATCATATTATCAAAACAACCATAAATAGTGGAGAATAATAGTTTTTATTGATTTTTTCGATTCTTGAGGATACTTTTATTGATTATTTTGAAAAAATAAAACGAGCCGATAGATTTCGATTATTTGTGATGACTCTTAAGAAATAGATACCCGACAAAAGATTGGAAGGTAAATTTACTTTGAGAGGAATGCTAGCGTTTTCGGAAAGGTTGTAACTCGTATTAAGTATCAAATTCCCGGTTACATCAAATAGCTGATAGTGAGCATATGTAACTCCTTCTGTATCAAAAATAAGGTTAATAAAATTGCTGTTTACAGGATTTGGGTAAATAAGCAAATCCTTTTTACTTGCAAGTTGGTCTATACTTGGAACGCTTAGCAGATAATTCTCCTCAATTTGAGTAGGAGTTAGTCCATAGTTATAAATGCTTACCATGGCCATATCACCCTTATAATTGTAATTATTATTCCCAGGTAAATTTTGTCCTAATACCATATTTACAGGCGACTGATTAATTGTACCTGAATGATTTACAAACGCATCAAGCTCACCATTAAGCCAAATCTCCATATCAATACCATTATATAAGGCAACCAAATGGTTCCACTCACCGGCTTGAATTGTCGATTCGGAATCGAGGTCTTTAACGCTTGCACTTGAATTTACCGTAAATCGAAATTTGCCATTTGTTATCGATACCTTATACCTACTCTCCCAACTTCCATGCGAAATTGGGTGTTGCTCTGTAGTGGTAATTTCATTAACATTTAAAAACATAGAAATTGAGACAGCATCCGAGAAATTAAGCAGCTCAGATGAAGGCATAAGGATATTTGCCGATGAACCATTAAAATAGGCTGCATAGTTCGGGTTACCATTCAAATCGTTGGTCCAAGTTATTCCCCCTCCCGCTGTTGCGTGCAAATTATTTCCGCTATCGTCATCAGCATTGCCTCTTAACTTGTAAAAGGCAATCAGGTCTCCTGTGGGTTCATCATGATAATCGCGAACAAGTATTTGTATGCTATCCTTGGCCGAGAGCTCGTCAGGATTACTCACAACGCAGATAATGTAATGATAGCCTTCCTCTGCGGGAGCCGTAAACGATATGGTTTCACCTTCTCCAACTATGGTTCCTAATGAGTTTGCCCATGCATATTGCAAAGCATCTTCATAGTAATCCTGTGCATGGCAAAAGATCTCAATTACATCGCCTGGCTTACATTTTCGTGGTGATGCTTTAATCTCTAGGATTTCAGGAGGGTACGGTATTCGTTCTACCACATTAATTGTTAATGATAATGAATCTGATAAACCGCTCTCATTGGTAATTTTGCACGCAATGGTGTAAACGCCAACCTCTTGCGGAGCAACATACTCAATCATATCGCCAGCAGAGAAATCGGAATTATCTAAATACCAATGGTAAGCTAGCTCCTCGTTATTTGGATCAACTGCAGTACAGTAAATATTTGTTGATGTGCCAACTGTCATAATGGTATCAGGGCTCGCAATGGCTTTAATTCGGGGGGGTAAGTTACCGGCAGGTAATCCATTATCGAAATCAATAATTATATCATTTGCAAGCGTTTGCTTGCCTTGTATACTAATATCTGCATCCTGAGGCACAATTACAAACATAGCCACATCACCTGCGGCCAAATTGTACGAATAAATTCCTGTTTGGGAGCCAGTTACAAGTTGATTTGAAATTGCATCGTATAGTTTAAAGGTGCCTTCAGGCAGAATCATATCAACTGAATGAGCTTGCTCAAAGGGATTATAGTAAAGGTATGTGGGGAAAGCCTGCTGACCAAAGTAATCAGTTTTAAGCAGATCAAGTTGGAGGATCCCTTCCACATTGGTTGTCTCGATAATTGCAGCCAAGGTACCAACGTGAGATGAGCCATAAAGCATAAGGTTTGTTTGAGCCCAGCCACCAGCAATTGCATCTCCAGTTGCGTATGGGCTAATATCGTTTTTCACCTCGCGAAGTGCTTCATATGCAATAAATGAATTGGGGTCGTATGTTTCGGACCAATCCGCATTATCCTGCATATTGTTTGGGAGATAAGATGAGTAGAAAAGCCGAGATGCATTAGCCATGTTTAAAACCCATTTGGCAATACTTTTCGAGAAACGTTCATCATATCGAAGCATTGGAACTAGTGCTCCTGCTTGTTGAAAACCATTCATCATAAAGGCATAGTCGTTGCCATTATCATTGGCTTCGCCAATAAGCCCAGAACAATCAAAACCACCCCACTCACCTACTATTGCACCCCAACCGCGAAGATCGCCCCTATTGAAACACCAATTAACCATTTTCTCCACATCATACCGAGTACCAATCTCGGCATTCATTCTCGCTGCAACATAAACGCCATAGGGTAGTTGCA
The DNA here is from genome assembly GCA_041656735.1 of Bacteroidales bacterium. Lineage (GTDB taxonomy): Bacteria > Bacteroidota > Bacteroidia > Bacteroidales > Tenuifilaceae > Perlabentimonas. Next base: position 15,039 of record JBBACY010000002.1, read on the forward strand.
ACTCATACGATGGATTTTCAGTCCATTCATTTAAGAATTCCATTGCCCACTCCGCACCCATTAAATAATCCTTTTGACCTGTTGCCACATAGGCATTGTAGAGGATCCATGCTATTGAGCCAGCGGCTTCGGGTTGCTTAACGCCCTCATCCAAGGGGCTCATTGTTGACATGCTCCAGGCTCGGTAGTTCATATATGGCGATTCCCATGGCGTATCAGCTGCACCCATTTCCCTTAACGCTTGCAACCACTGATTTGCCATAACGGGCAATTGCTCATCAAAAACCTGAAAATCGGGATAAAGATGTTTTAGCTGCATAAAAAACACATTGGGCATAGTTTCGTACCACCAATCGTCACCCGAACTAGTTTGAGGATGATTTAGATAAATATTTTCTTGAGGTCGCTTATTGAAATATTCCCGTATCATTGAAGCCCAGTTACTTCCAAACTGATCACTTTTATCGATACCAACAAGGGTTGCTCCAATAACGGCAGGAATTACATTGATTGCTTCACCAGAGGTTGGCGAATTTGTTCCAACAGCTGTATGCAGACCAAAACTTGGGAACTCAGGGTAGTTAAGCGAATTGTCTCTAAAAAAAACCAGCGGAAGGTATTCGCCTGTTAGGTTCTGATCAAAAACAAGAGAATCGTAACCTCGAGCAACCTCCTTCCAATTGCGCATTTCGTAAGGCTGTGGGAAATCGGGCATTACGCTAATTCTCGGAATCTCGACTTGTTGACCACTTGCTTGGGCTGCCAAAAGCAAAATTTTAATTACCAACAAAGAGCATGAAACTTTTATTGATGATCGCATAGCATATTTTCTTATAAAGGTAAAGCGATTTGGAGGGCAAACCGTAAACTCTAATCGCAATACTATACACCCTATTATCAAAAAATCAAAAATGGCAGGTGGCTAAGCGCTATAATAAAATTTTAAATTAACTTGCTCAGGCGATTTAACAAATTGCATATAGTTATTTTGCTTCATAAGCATTTCCATAATATTTTTTTCATATCCAAATTTTTCTTTATTAGCATGGGTACTCTAGCAAATATTACCACTAAATTTTTGTCGATTTTATTCATTTCCATACTTAGTGGAAACGCTTTTGGCAATGATCTCATTTGGCAATCGCTAAGAATTACAAACGAAATGGGCCTTTCAAATAGTGCTGTAAACACTATATACCAAGATTCTCGCGGGTTTATGTGGTTTGGAACATGGGATGGGCTTAACCGCTTTGATGGTAAGAACATTAAAACTTATACTCCCGATATTTTCGATAAAAATGCCATTAGTAATAATATTATTAGAAATATAGTTGAAGATAAGCATAGAAATCTTTGGATAATTACTGAGCATGGAATTAACAGGTATTCATATGATTTAGACAATTTTACCTCTTGGTTTTCAGAACTTGCAGAGCCGCGTAGTAAGGAACAAAGTTTAAAAGGGCTAATTGGTTACGATGGTAATATTTGGGTAAATGTATTTGGAATAGGAATTTTTAAATTCTCTCCTAAAGAAAATGATTTTACACCTATAATAATTCCTTCGTTGGTAGAGCAAACAATAAAGAGTATTGACTGTTTTTTACCTCTTCAAGAGAATCTGTATATCCTATGTCAAGACTCCTTGATTGTAGTGGACTTCAATTCAATGCAAGTTTCGAATAAAATTCATCTACATACTTATTACCCAAATTTAAATTTATCGGCTGTTGAGGAGAGTTGGCTTTTTGAGTTTGAAGAAACTCCCTATTTGGCTCTGAATCAAAGAAAGGGTGGTTTGCTTTTCATTAATCTCATCAATTGGGAAGAAACACCAATTAATATTCTGGATCCAAAGTTTATAGTAACCACAATCGAAAACTCAGATAGCAATGATTTTTTATGGATAGGAACAGATGATGGTAACATCTTCAAGGTATATCCTAACGACAGTTTTAAAACTCAATCGGTTCTGAATAAAATTCCAGAACTTGTTGATAAAAAAGTTAAAATTTGGTCGATTCTGGAAACATCCGATGATTTGTTGTGGATTGGAACAGATGGAGAGGGAGTTTTTCGAAATTACTTAAAACCCAAACCTTTTTATCAGATTGGCCGTGGGGAAGCGGAAAGCCGTCAGCTAAACCACCAAATTGTCAGATCAATTTATGAAGATAAGAAAGGAAGTCTATGGGTAGGAACAAGGGGAAACGGTTTGAATCTCATTCCATATCAAAAGGGTGAGACTAAGTATTATAATACTTCTAACGGGATAACCAACAATGCAGTATTATCGCTCAAAGAGGATCGGTTCAATAATTTATGGATTGGCCATGATGGTTTTGGGATAGATGTTCTCGACATGGAAACAGGAGAATTTTACTATTTCCCTTCGGATCTTAAAGGGGGGGAGGATTTGGAATTTGGTTCGGTATATGCAATCTGTATTGACGCTTTCGACCAGATTTGGCTTGGAACAAGCGGATATGGCATTTTAGGACTAAATATTAAGAGGGAAAAAGGAGAGTTTGTACTTACCAATTATATGCATATTAAGGGCGAAAGTTTGGACGATCCTATTCGAAGTAATATCGTTTATGCTATTGTAGAGGAAAAACCCAACACTCTTTGGCTTGGTACACGCGGAGCTGGAATTTACAGGGTAAATACGATTACCGGCCAAATGGAGAACTATACACTTAATACAATAGAAAAACCTGGGCTTAGTGACAATGATATTCTTAGCCTTCATATCGGTAGGAACAATAATTTATGGGTGGGTAGTAGCGGAGGGCTTAATAAAGTGAATATTAACTATTTGCCATATAATTTTGTGCATTATACCACAAAGGATGGGTTACCCAATAATACCATACATGGGATATTAGAAGATGAAAAAGGCAATTTATGGATAAGTACCAATAAGGGATTAAGTAAGTTTTTTGTGAGTGAAGAGAAGTTTCTGAATTTTAATAATGCCGATGGATTGCAAAGCAATGAGTTTACTGATGGAGCAGTTTGTTCAGGACAGAAAACGGGAAAGTTCTATTTCGGTGGAATAAATGGATTAGACTGGTTTTACCCAGAAAATATTCAAATTTCCGAGAAAGTCCCGAAGTTAATTTTTACTGACTTTAGGCTTTATAATAAAAAAATATTACCCAGTGACTCAACTGCCATCCTAAATAAGAATATTGATGAACTTGAAGAGATAATTCTCAAATATAATCAGAACTTTTTTACCATTGAATTTACTACTCTAAATTACATAAATCCGGATAAAAGTTTGTTTGAATATAAGTTGGAAAACTTCAACTCAGACTGGGTTTTTGCAAAAAATCAACGAGAAGCAAATTTTACAAACGTTCCCCCCGGAAAATATAAGTTGTTTGTTAGAGCAACTAATGAAGATGGAGTTTGGATAAAAGAAGCTAGGTCTATCTCAATAACTATAGAACCACCAGTCTGGAGAACATTACCAGCCTATCTGTTCTATGCTTTTTTGATTATTATTTTAGTTTACATTATTTTTAAATACCAAAACAAACGAATAAAGGTAAAACATCAAATTGTACTTGAAAAACTTCAACAACAGAAAGAAATGGAACTGAATCAATATAAGTTGAAGCTTTTCACAAACCTTGCCCATGAATTTGGAACGCCTCTTACTTTAATTTTTGCATCAGCCGCTAGTTTGTTGAATCCTAACAAAAAGCCTAACGAAACATCGGCACTAACCAAAACTATCTATCAAAATTCTAGACGTATGCAAAAGCTTGTTCAGGAGCTACTCGAGTTTAGAAAGGTTGATACTGGTCGTGAAAAACTCGAACTAAAACCAGTAGAAATAATTGGTGTAATGAATAACATAATAGAGATTTTTAGTCACTTTGCCCACGAGAATGAAATAGATCTAAGTTTTGAGCCTGAAGTAGATGAGCTTTACTGTCTTCTCGACTCGCAGAAACTGGATAAAATAATGCTAAACCTTCTAAGCAACTCTATAAAATTCACACCCGAAGGCGGAAGCGTTACTCTTAAATTGAAACTAATTGATAAAACTATTTACATAGAAGTTGAGGATACTGGCGCAGGTATTGCCCCAAATAATGTTGCAAATATTTTTGATACCTACTACCAACAAACACCTAATTTAAGAAGAAATACGAAAACATTTAGAGGAATTGGAATTGGGCTCGCCTATACAAAAAGTCTTGTGGAACTTCATGGTGGAAATATTTCTGTAACAAGTAAGTTGAAACAGGGAAGTAAATTTATTGTTGCCATACCGTTTCAACCTGTTGAATCAAACCCAGATAAAACAATTCATTCATCAAACCTTATTGAGCGAAGCAATCTTTTAAATAGTGTCTCTGAAAAACTTATGGACTTTTCTGAGGATGCTAAAACCTTATCATCATTAAAAACCAACTTGTGGACAACACCTAAAAAATACAAAGTGCTTGTTGCTGAAGACGATCCTGAACTCTCCAACTTACTTTACAAAATGCTTTCAGAACAGTATGATGTTTATCTTGTACAGAATGGGAAGCAAGCCCTTGAGGTAATAAATAAAAAAAAGATTGATGTGGTTGTTAGCGATGTTATGATGCCCGAAATGGATGGCTTAACCCTTTGTAAAACTATTAAGGCTAATGTTCTTACAAGTCACATTCCTGTTATTCTTCTTACTGTTCGTTCCGAAATAGAAGATAGGATTGAGGGTCTGGAAATGGGTGCAGACGCTTATATTCCCAAACCGTTTTATCCAAAACATCTCTTTGTGAGAATTGAACGTCTTCTGAAATCGAGAGAGCAAGTTTCAGAATATTTCAAAACAAATTTTGGAACCCCTACTTATGAACTTAAGCAGGATTACTCTTCTAGGGATAAAGAGCTACTCCAGAAATGTATTGCTTTTGTTGAGGCTAACTATGCCAATGAGAATATTGATGCAGATAAGATGGCTTCAGACTTAGCCCTGAGTAAAGCTCAACTATACAGAAAAATTAAAGCTTTGACTGGATTTACTCCTCATGGTTTGATTAAAAATTACAGGTTAAAACAGGCAAGGCAAATGATTTTGGAAGGTAAACACTCTATAACAGATGTTATCTATATGACAGGATTTAATAATCGAACTTATTTTTACCGTTCATTCAAGGAACTTTTTGGAGAGACGCCTAGTGAATTGAATAAAATGATTTGATACAAACTGCGAAAAGGTCCAATAAGCACCAAAAATTTGTCTCCTTTAGTTAAAAAAAAATACTTCCTCATTCTTATATTCAATTTTCAGATACCCTTCATCGGCCAAATCAAAACTATTCGATATCATTGGACATTGCGATCTGGCCAAAAAATTTGCTTACTATCCAACATTCCCGCTTGATGTACTTTACGACGAAACCGCTCAGGTTTTCAAACGTGCTGACGTAGTTGTTGAAATAAACACAAGCGGCAAAACCAAACCTTGTAATGAGTTTTATCCTTCAGTCCCTTTTCTTGAGCGACTAGCTTATTATAAAGTACCTGTAACCCTTGGTTCCGATGCCCACGTTGAGCAAAACGTTGGCCAATTGTTTGATGATGCCATCGCAGGACTTAAGGCTCTTGGCTATAAGCAAATAGCAAGTTTTACAAAGCGCAAAAGGGAAATGGTTAAGCTATAAGTGACAATAATTCCCGTTTGGATTAGACAGTGCCAAATTAAAACCCAACCCATACACTAAAAAAACATTAACCTCCTAATTTGTGCTTCAACTTTAGCAGGCAGGTGCAGCCAAACCGATGGTTGGCAAACCTGCAGTTGATAAGCCGAATGTTGTTTCAATAAGATAGCCTTAGCTTATCAGAGAATAATCAACAAAAAAAGACCGGTGTTCGCCAGCCTTTATAATCAATCCAATCGATCAGGGTACTCCTTTTGGGGATGTGGTTAAGCTGGAAATGTGTTGTTTTACCCGATAAACCAAGCACTGCGCCAGAAACTTCTTGTAATGAAGTACATTTGGCAAAGGCACAGAACAGCATGCTGATTAGGTGGTCTTTTGTTGTAAATTTCTTGACATATCGATCAGAATTATACGTTTTACTTGATTCTGAGATAATTTTAGGGTGAATTAATGAAATCAGCTGTCCGAAAACCGATTGCCCAAAAAAGTGTGTACTTTTATCCATTATAGTTATAGTTTGTGCTAAAACAAAACTACAAATAAGAGCTATGATGGCATTTTGCCATCATAGCTCTTATATCTTTTTATCGGACAACAGTGATCTCAAATGTATCATTTTGAAATTTAAAATATCACTCCGAGCTTATTGGGGGCTAAAGTACCCTTCATCGGCCAAATCGAAGCTATTCGATATTATTGGGCATTGCGACCTAGCCAAAAAATTTGCATACTACCCTACATTCCCTCTCGATGTACTTTACGACGAAGCGGCTCAGGTTTTTAAGCGTGCTGATGTTGTTGTTGAAATAAATACCAGCGGCAAAACCAAGCCCTGTAATGAGTTTTACCCTTCTATCCCATTTCTTGAGCGATTAGCTTATTACAAAGTACCTGTAACTCTAGGTTCAGATGCTCATGTTGAACAAAACGTCGGTCAGTTTTTTGATGAGGCCATTGCTGGAATAAAGGCTCTTGGCTATAAGGAAATAGCAAGGTTTACAAAACGTAAAAGGGAGATGGTTAAAATTTAACCAGGAATGTTTTTGCCTTTGAAACTTCGTCTAGAAACCGCACAATTATACGCCATGCTTTACACCATAAGCATACTATATCTTCTGCTCTAGCCTTGTTGTTACCAAAATTCATTGTACTTTTAAAAGAAATTAAACCAAGTATGCTGAATAATTTTTCATGAAAAAGATTGTTTATAAATTCCTCGTACAACTATTCACTCTTTTTGGTGCATTATTTTTAGGTGCTTTTGCTACAGAAGCTAATGTTCCGGAGCTAATTCCATACCTTATTAATGATTTTGATCTCAAAAACCAGAATTGGAATATTGCCCAAAACCCTAACAACCTACTAATATATGCAGCAAACTCCGAGGGTTTATTTGAGTTTAACGGTATTAACTGGACAAAATATTCGCTAAAAGATAAGCTACCCATAAGGGCAGTTGCGGTAAATAGCAACGAACAAATTTTTACGGGTTCTTTTGAAGAGTTTGGTTTTTGGGAATACAGCAGCAAGGGTGTTTTAGAGTACACGTCAATTACTCATCTAACCACAATGGAAAAAAACGATGAAATATGGAAGATCTATTGTGAAGGAGAAAAAGTTTACTTCCAATCGTTTACTTCAATATATATTTATTATGATGAAATAGTAGAAAAGGTAAAAGCTCCCTACGCCATGCTTTTTCTTCATCAAATCAGGGATAAATACGTTGTTCAAGTAATTGAAAGTGGACTGTTCTGGTTTCAGGATAATGAATATAGCTACATCGAGCATAGCGATGTTTTTTCGAACAAAAAGGTTCATGCAATTATTCCGTATGGTGATAAACAATGGCTTGTTTGCACTGATAATTATGGTGTATTCCGCTATGACGGCCAAAACTTCAGCTATTTCAATTCTGATGCTAGCACTTTTCTTGAAAGTAATGTATGCAATGCTGCTAAACAGTTAAACGACTCCACATACGCCTTTGGAAGCATCCTAAATGGGTTAATTATTACTAATAAAAAAGGTGAAATACTCCGAAACTATAGTATACATAACGGACTTAAAAACAATACTATTCTTTCCCTGTATGCTGACAATAAAGCTGGTCTATGGATTGGACTTGATGAAGGGGTAAACTACATCGATTTGCTATCGCCTTACACCCACTATAAGACCAGAGATGAATCTTTAGGGACAATTTATGCTTTGCTGAAAAAGGATAACCAGCTGTATATTGGCACAAACCACGGTCTTTTTCTTAGCGATATTGTAAAAAGAGATCAATTCTACCATTTTACAAACTTAAGGCCAATTCCCAACAGCCAAGGTCAGGTTTGGTCGCTTGTGGAGTACGATAACCAGATTTTGTGTGGACACAACGAAGGAACATTCCTAGTAAACGGCGAAGAGTTTAGCCTTATATCTTCCGTAACAGGGGGGTGGACTTTTAAATCGTACGGCGACTATTTACTTGGGGGTACATACACAGGTATTATAATTCTTGATAAATCAACAGAGGATGAATGGCAATTCCTGTCAAAACTGGAAGATTTTATCGAACCCACACGTTATCTCGAGGTAGATTACCTGGGATATGTTTGGGCCTCGCATCACCAAAAAGGGCTATACAAGATTGAAATCTCTGAAGATTTGAGCCAAGCAGCTAGGGTTAACTTCTATCCAAATATTAAAGGAGAGAGCCACAATATAAAAGTGTTTAAAATTAATAACAGAGTAGTTTTCACCACGTCCCAGGATATTTACACTTATGATTACGTAAGAAATCAAATAATCCCCATTGATTCACTATCTAATAATCTTGGCGAGTTCAAAAGGGCTGATCAGATTCAGCATTATCAAAAAAACGAGTACTGGCTTATAAAAGATGATAAGCTTGCGCTATTTCAAATTAATCTTGATTTTACAGCTTCTAAGAAATGTGAAATACAGCTTAGCAGTATAAGCCTTCCCCAACGAAGCATTCAACTGGTAAGTCTTGATAGTAACACTTTGATTATCCCAACTCCTGAAAGTTTCGACACCTACAATCTAGTGGCTCATAAAAACCAACTGAACATCGCAAATCTTGAACTTGAAAAAGTAGTTTTTTATGGCAAACAGAATGAAGAGGTAACGCATTACAAAAATTTCGAAAATTTAGAAACTAAATGGAACATGAATAATGTAACCATTAGTTTTATTGCCCCTTACTCCTTTGATTATCCCAGCAAACAATTTCTTTATCGTATAAAAGAGCTTGAAAACAATTGGCAAAGTACCCATAACAATCATTTTACATATCTGGGTCTTACTTATGGCAACTATACCGTTGAGGTTCAAGGTCCGGATGGTACAGTACTCCAAATCCCAATTCAGGTTAAAAAACCCTGGTACTACTCAAATATTGCATTAAGCAGCTATGTTGCTATTTTTATTATATTAATTTGGTTAGTAATACTTTACTTTAAATACAAAATGATCCGCCAAAAGGAGCGATTGGAAATGGAACTCAAGCATAGCTCACTGGAAAAGGAACTCGACTATAAAAATGTTGAGTTAATGCTCACCATAAGGTATTTAATTAGTAAGAATGAAATTTTAACCGAACTCCAGAATGAGATTAGCATCATTAAAGAAAATTCATCCAAATATCCTATAAAGAATCTAAGGAGTATGGAGAAAATCATGAAGGAAGGGCTTGAAACCCAAACAGAGGAGTGGATGAATGCCATGAAAAGCCTTAAACTGTCTGAGCAAGGCTACTTTAAAAAACTTCTGGATAAATACCCCGAACTTACCAATAACGATTTAAGGCTTTGCTCCTATTTACGAATGAATTTCTCTACAAAAGAGATAGCTCGATTACTAAATATCTCAACCAGAGCGGTTGAAATTGGTCGTTACAGATTAAGAAAAAAAATAGACCTTAACCATGATGAGAATCTCACCGAGTTTTTAATGCAGATTGACCTTAATAACACAAAATAGTATAGTACTAGCCTCTTCGGGCACCAACTATCTGCCTTCTCACTAATAATAGCCCAATAAAGTTCGCCGTCTGCGTAATCTTAATTGTCAACAAAAAGTACTTTTTATTGATAATTAGTCCCTGGTAATCAGATGATTAAATAAGACTGTTGAGGTAAAGCCCAGCTACACCACCCATAAATAACTCGATTGTGAAACTTAAATGGAGTCGAAAAATTGACTTCGCTACACGTTTGCAGTATCTTTAAAGGTATTACTTAAAAATGGGATAACGATTATCTATAAAACATTCAAAGTGTATGAAACAAAAAATTATTGCACTAACAGTTTTTTTTATCATGCCTTTCGCTTTGCTCTCTCAAGTTATGGTTAAAGGAACTATAGTTGATGAGAGCAACGAACCACTACCAGGAGTTACTGTAATAGTGCAGGGCACAACCCGTGGAACTTTCTCTGATTTGGACGGAAAATACACCATACAGGCCAATCCATCAGAGGCACTAGTATATAGTATGGTAGGTATGGTAACCCAAACGCTTATCGTTGGCGATAGAACCACCATTAACATTACGCTAAGCCTTGAGTCCACTTCGGTGGATGAGGTTGTGGTAATTGGCTATGGCAGCCAGCGTGCGAAGGATTTAACCGCGCCCATTATTAAGGTGAAAGGTGAAACGCTTGCTCTCCAATCAACTTCAAACGCAATGCAAGCTATGCAAGGAAAGGCTTCTGGAGTACAAATCATAAACAGCGGCGTTCCCGGAAGGGGGCCATCTGTTAAGATTAGAGGCATTGGCTCCATTGGCGATTATGCAAACCCATTATTCGTGGTGGATGGAGTGTTTGTCGACAATGTTGACTTTTTAGGCTCATCGGATATTGAAGACCTTGTTGTGCTAAAAGATGCATCGGCATCAGCAATATATGGTGTTAGGGCAGCCAACGGAGTTATCCTTATTACTACAAAGAGCGGAAAATCGGGAGAACCCATAATAAGCTACGATTCATACTTTGGTTTTCAAACCCCCGTAAACATAATGCCGTTGGCAACAAAGAACCAGTACGTTGAAGTTCTTAATGAAGCGAACGCTTTAACAACGGGTTATATTCCAAAAAATCCAGATAACTATCCAACAAGCACCGATTGGTATAGGCAGCTGGTTAGGAACGCTCCAATGACTAACCACAGCATCGACATTTCGGGTTCGAGCGAAAAAACGAACTACTCCTTAGGCGGTAGCTATCTTTTTCAAAATGGGATTATGGATGCTGCCAATGAATATCAGCGATTAAATCTTCGAATTCGGGTTGATCAGGATGTTAATGATTATATGAAAATTGGTTTTAACAATATACTCTCTAGGCATAGCCAGTATAGCCCAAACGATGGGGCATTCTTTGGTGCGTTTGTTAATCCACCTGTATACCCAGTTTACGACCCAAACAATGCGGATGCTTACCCCGTTAAGTTTGGTTCTCCCCAAACATATGGCTTTGGAAATCAGTACGGAAACCCCGTGGCGGCAGCATACTACCCCGAGCATTTTGAAAAAGGAAATAAGATTGTATTTAGTACCTACGCAGAGTTTTATCCTGTGAAAAATAAGTTAACATTTAAAATTTCATACAATCAGGATTTAGGGCATTACACACCAAGGTCATTCACACCTGAATATAATGTTGGGGGCTCGCAAGGAGTTCGAAAATCAAGTCTAGAAAAAATCTCTGGGAGTTCAAACAAACAAATTATCGATAACCTTTTAACCTTTAACGACAGGAAAGGTAACCATAGTTACTCCTTTCTTTTGGGACAATCAACCCGCATTGAGACGTATGAAACATTGGGCGGATCTGCCCAAAACGTAATTGGCATCGACGATCAATCAAAGTACCTATCAACTGGCTCGTTTAGAGATAGAAATGCATGGGATGGTGGATCGAGATACCATGGTTTATCATTCTTCACCAGAGGAACATACAACTACAATAGCACGTATTTACTAACGCTCACATTTAGGGCCGACGGTAGCTCAAAATATCAAAAGAAATGGGGCTATTTTCCATCCATTGGAGTGGGTTGGAACCTAACTCAGGAGGAGTTTATGCAGAACCAAAACCTATTTAGCTTTTTAAAGGCCAGGGCAAGTTGGGGTATGCTGGGTAACGATAATGTACCTTCAAATTCTTCGGTAATTCTCGGTTTAACAGGCCCCGGAAGTTCTGGTATATTTAACGATGCTCTGATTGATGGTATTGGAGCACAAACGGTGCTTCAAAACCAGCTAAGATGGGAAGTGGTTAGCGAGTTCAACTTGGGGTTCGACTTCGTATCGAAAAGCACAAAGTTGTCAGGTGATATTGATTTTTACTACCGAACCACCAATAATGTGGTTTTTTATGCTCCCATTGCAACAGGCGGTGGCGTTGCCGATTTGCTTGCCAATAACGGAAAGGTTCTTAATGCAGGTGTTGAGCTAATGCTTAATTGGGACGATAAAATAAGTGATAATTTAGGTTACCACATCGGCTTCAACGCCACATCTATTTTTAACCGTGTGCTAGAACTCGAAGGCCGAGATTATATTCCAGGAGCTTATGTAAGGGGGAATTACACCACGAGAACTTCCGTAGGACACCCAATTGGTGCATTCTATGGCTTTGAAATTGACGGTGTATACAAAAGTGAAGCCGATGCGCTTCGGGATCCAGTAAGTCAAACCATTAAGGATAAAGGATTTTTTAAGTATAAGGATCAAAACGGCGATAATATTATAGACGATAAGGACAAGGTTTACCTCGGCAGTGCTATTCCTTGGCTAATTACTGGCTTTGACCTTGGATTAAACTATAAGAATTTCGATATGGCCCTAGCCCTTTACGCCCAAATTGGTAATAAGATACTTAACTCTAAACGGATGAATCGCGACATTTTCTCTGATGGTAACTACGATCAGGATTTTGTAGATAATCGCTGGACCGATAACAATCACTCAGATACTTATCCATCTGCTCAGGCATACAATTCCTCTTATACCCAACAGGCAAACAACTTCTTTGTTGAGGATGGCTCCTTTGTTCGAATTCAGAACATTCAATTAGGCTATACCATGAAGGCAATTAAACAAATAAAGATGCTAAGGGTTTATATTTCAGCCCAGCGCCCATACTCCTTCTTTACCTACAACGGGTTTACTCCCGAAATTGGCGGTAGCCCCATTAGCGCTGGTGTAGATAACTCTGTTTATCCTATGCAAGCCATATATTCATTGGGTTTAAAAGCGAACTTTTAAAAAATATTAGCTATGAAAAGCTTTCGAATACCTGCAATACTTCTTATTATATTAGTTTCTTTTAGCTGCGAGGACTTTTTGGATTTAAGACCAGAAGGAACCACCCCCACAACTGGAACAGATTATACTAAGGCCGAAAATATTTTCCTTCCCATAAGCGCATCGTACGCTAAACTCAGATCATACGGGGCGCATGTGTTCCCATACATCGGGGCTTTCGAAATCGCCTCCGATAATGCCGACAAGGGTAGCGCACCCGAAGACAATCCTACAATGAAAGAGTTGGATGATTTGAAGTATGGACCAACCAATGGATTGCTAAACGACTTATGGTCAGGATACTTCGACATTGTTAGTGGTGCTAATTTTGCAATTCACGAAATGCCCAAGTTTGAGGAAGCGCTGCTCAACACAACCGATAAGGATTACGCAATGCAATGCCAGGGCGAGGCAAAAACCATAAGGGCATACGCCTATTTTAATCTCACCAGGCTCTTTGGAAGAGTTCCAATTATTGATACCACACTTTCGGCTGAGCAACTCGCTGCAACTCATCAGTCGAGCACTAAAGAGCTATATAAATTTATTGAAAAAGATTTAGAGGAAGCCATTGCGGTTCTTCCAGATTTTTACTCAAAAGAATGGGCAGGAAGAATTAACAAGTACACAGCAATGGCCATAAAAGCAAAAGTTCACCTATATCAAGCAGAGTGGGACTCGGTGGCCTCCCTTACCGACAAAATTATTGCCTCAGGCAGGTATGGCCTTTTGCCAAAATTCAGGGAAATATTTAGCGTTGATAAAGAGAACAGCGAAGAGTCGCTTTTCGAAATTCAAAGTTCAACCCTTGGAAGTTCCACAGGTCCATCTACATACCTCGAGTATGCTTACGTGCAAGGACCCAGAGGAAACACCCCAAGCAATATGCAGGGATGGGGTTTCTGCACACCTAGTCAAAATTTAATCGATTTTTTTAACTCTAGGAACGAAGTTATTCGGCCTGCCACAACGCTTCTGTACCGAGGAACCCTAACCCCCGAGGGAGATAGCATAAAAAAAGCATGCACAAACCCCGTGTACAACGGCAAGGTATACACCCCATCGTACCAAAATAAATGGAACTTTAATGGCTATGGGTTTGATCTGAACATCAGAATATTACGATATTCGGACGTTTTGCTTATGCACGCCGAGGCTCTTGTAAACGGAGCAGCAGTACCACTAACTAGCGGCACTACAGCCAATGGGGCAGTAAACATGGTACGCGAAAGAGCCGGGCTTACCGGAATCTCAGGGGTTACTCTTCAAAATATATGGGATGAGCGGCGCGCTGAGTTGGCCATGGAGCAGGATCGTTTCTTCGATCTCATTCGCACAAACCAAGCAGCAACAGCACTGGCCAATAAAGGTTTTATAACTGGTAAACACGAGGTATACCCTATTCCAGCAGCACAAATTCAACTAAATACAAATCTTACCCAAAACAATGGGTACAACTAAAATTAATCTATTTTTTATTGTTTAACCAAAACCAAAAATGTTATGAAAAACAAGTTTAAATTTTTCGGAATGCTCCTACTAGGGGGGCTAATTTTCGCATCGCTCGCAATTACTTCATGTAAAAAAGACGATCCAGATCCCGATGATGGTAAAATCGATCCTAGTACAATAGCAGCAACAAATCTAGTGGCCTATTTCTCGTTCGAAGACAATGGAAACGATGAGATTAGTACAATGAAACCGAGCAATACCAATACCACAACATCTACCTTTGTTGAAGGTAGACGCGGAAAAGCGTTTCAGGGCGCATCTGACAAAAACTCGGGTTTACTTTACACCCTACCCGCTAACAGCAAACTGAAAACACTCAAAGCATTCAGCTTCTCGCTATGGCTAAAGCAAGTACCCAATACAATAGAAACTACCGACGCCCCCGAACAAATGGTTTTCCAATTAGACGGAAAAGGCGACTGGATTTGGGGAAACCTCTTCTTTTTGCAGCATAGAAATTGGCCAGAAGGTGATACGGAACAAGCTCGAAACTTTGCCGAAATGGACTGCTACTTTTGGAAAGATAACTCGGATGAATGGAAAGGTCAACGTGGCAATGGCTGGAATGTTGATGTAACCGCACCACAGTGGAGGCACATCATCTGCACATACGACAACGCAACCTCCAAATTCCATGCTTATGTGAATGGTGTGCACGTTACCGCCTTTGACGGTACGGAATATATGGGTTCAGAACGTTGGCAGCGTGATGGCGAAGATTTGCCACTTGGCGATTTGAAATTTAATACCCCAGAAAAATTTGCTATTGGTGCATGGGCTAACCGACTTGCAGGTACCGATGTACAGGATGATGCGTGGGCTTCACCTTTCAAAGGCTTAATTGATGAGTTACGTATATACGATAAGGGCCTTACAGAAGCAGAAGTAAAAGCACTTTACGATGCTGAAATAACACAGATTAACGAATAATAAGTAGAACAATTTTAGGTTTTTAAATAGGGTAGAAAAGGAAATCCTTTTCTACCCCTTTTTTACAAAAAATGTTTATATGAAATATCTTGCCTCCCTTTTACTAATTATTACCATATCTATATCCTGTAAAAAAGAGGACAACAGCCCCAATATAGGTAACTTTCAAGCAGACTCTATCTTTGTAAATAATATATATATGCCCAATGGCAAGACCATTAACGGCATTGATTTTGAAAATATCAGCATTAAAATTCTTTTCAGCTCAAAAATTGACACCACAAAATTTTTAAAAAGTAAGCTTACCATAAGCGGTGGTATTGACACTGCTTACAACCATAAATTCGACAATTCAGCACAAATTCTATATATATCACCCAATCAAAATCTCAATCCTTTATCACAGTACCGCCTTTTATTCGATCAAGGATCAAATCTAGGTGGAATAAACACATCAACATACTCGTCCGCATTCAGAACTCGCGTGGACAGCTTACCGAAATTCCCTCTCATCACCGACGAGGATCTACTAACGCTTCTTCAAAAACAAACTTTTAAATATTTCTGGGATTATGCTCACCCTATCTCTGGCCTAGCCCGTGAGCGTTCGGGTTCTGGCGACATAGTTACCTCTGGTGGCAGCGGGTTTGGAGTAATGACTATACTGGTGGGTATTGAACGTGGATTTATTACCCGTGGCGAAGGTTTTGAAAGATTAAACACTATTGTCACCTTTCTTAAAAACCCCGAAACGGATAGGTTTCATGGCGCTTTCCCTCATTGGATAAACGGCACAACAGGTAAAGTACAACCTTTTAGTTCACGCGATAATGGAGGCGATTTGGTGGAAACAGCTCTCCTTTTCCAAGGATTACTCACCGTTAAAGAGTACTTTAAAAACGGGTCACTGCCAGAGCAAGTTATGTGCAATTCCATCCAAAAACTTTGGGAAGAGGTGGAATGGTCATGGTTCAAAAAAAATCAGGAGGATGTGCTATACTGGCACTGGTCTCCAAATTACGAATGGGATATAAACCTCAAGATTAGGGGATGGAACGAATCCTTAATTGTTTACGTTCTAGCGGCATCATCACCAACTTTTCCAATCTCAAAAGATGTTTACCACAATGGCTGGGCCCATAATGGTGCTTACCCAATGGTTAACAACAAAGAATTTTACAATATACAATTACCGCTTGGTTTCGATTATGGCGGTCCCCTCTTTTTTGCACATTACTCTTTCATAGGTCTGGATCCTCGAAATTTAAGCGATCAGTACGCAAACTATTGGGCTCAAAACGTGGCTCACACACAAATCAATCGGGCACACTGTATTGCTAATCCAAAAAGGTATCAAGGCTACTCGTCTCATTGTTGGGGACTAAGTGCAGGCGACATTCAGAACGGTTATAGCGCCAGCTCTCCAACCAACGATCTGGGGGTAATTTCGCCAACAGCTGCTCTCTCGTCGCTACCATACACCCCAAATGAAAGTATGCAGGCATTACATTTTTTTTACTACACAATGGGCGATAAAATATGGGGCGAATACGGGTTTACGGATTCTTTTAATCCAACTACACTCTGGTTTGCCAACTCTTACCTTGCAATAGATCAAGGGCCAATTATTTGCATGGTAGAAAATCATCGCACTGGTTTTTTATGGAACACCTTTATGGCTAATGATGATATAAAGAATGGGCTTGAAACTCTAGGGTTTACTTATTGAAAAATAATCCGAATGTTAATTTCATTAAGAATATCGCCATACCCCAGAGACGTTCAATGCACCGATAAAACTCAAAAATAAAATAATATGAAAATCGCTAAGCTTTTAATTCTTATGACTCTGGTTATTGCAGCCTGCAATGAGCCTAAACAGCTGGTTTTTGAATCAAAAGGAAAAGTTGATTATCCATTAACAGCGCAGGAGGTAGCTCTGCTCGATTCAATTCAGCAAAAAACCTTCCTTTTCTTCCTAAATGAACATCATGCAGAATGGGGTATTGTAAAGGACCGTGCCTCCAGCTGGGCACCATCGAGCATTGCTGCAACGGGCTTTGGTATCCCAAGCTTTGCCGTTGGGGTTGAGAGGGATTGGATAACCCGCGAACAGGCTGCCCAAATAACCCTTAATATGCTTAACTTTTACAAAAACTCGGAGCAAAGTGCCGATACTGCAGCTGCAGGTTATAAGGGATTTTACTACCATTTCCACAGATTAAACTCTGGCACACGCGAATGGGACTGCGAACTTTCAACAGTAGATACTGGCTTGCTTATGATGGGAGTAATTTTTGCGCGTAACTATTACAACTCCGACAATGAGGTTGAGAAACAGATACGCGAAACCGCCACTTTCCTGCTTAACAGAATAGATTGGGACTTTATGGAAATGCCCAATGAGGGTAAATTTGCCCGCACCATCTCAATGGGCTGGTATCCAGAAACGGGGCTGCATAATATGGGATGGGAAGGATACAACGAGGCATTATTCCTCTATATTCTAGCTGCTGGCTCTGATATGAAGAATGCTGAGAGAAGCTATAAGGCTTGGCTAAAAACGTACAAATGGCGCACCCCATACGAAGGGTTAGCACATGCTGCATTCCCCCCACTGTTTGGGCATCAATTTTCTCAGGCATTTATCGATTTCCGTGGAATTGCCGATTCATTTATGAAGGAGAAGGGTATCGATTATTTCGAGAACTCGCGGCGCGCCACCTACGCCCAGCAACAATACGCAATCGAAAATCCTTATGGTTGGGTTGGTTACAACTCTCATTGCTGGGGAATAACAGCCAGCGACGGGCCTACTGAAGAGTATAATTTTGATGATAAACACTTTATGGGCTATGCAGGTCGAGGAGCAACCGGCCCCGATTATAACTACTTTGACGATGGTACCATTGCGCCCTATGCTTCGCTTTCATCCATCCCTTTTGCTCCTGAAATTGTACTGCCAACCATCAGATCGATTATTGAAGTAAACGGCGATAAAATTTGGGGAAAATATGGTTTTTACGATTCATTCAACCAAACCGCAAACTGGGTAAACGACGATTTTGTTGGCATTGCTCAAGGTCCAATGCTAATAATGATTGAGAACTTCAGAACGGGTTTAGTATGGGATTACGTAATGAAAGATCCAATTATCCAGAAAGGATTAAACAGGCTTGGTTATGAGCATTTGGAATAGTCCAAATTTCATACTTTAATTTTTTAAGGCGATGAGTAGTATTCGTTTCAAGATAATTGTAATTTTAGTTTTATTGCTTTTACCCATCAAATTTACCATTGCTCAAAGTACTCAGCTCGATGGGTTTGAGACCAGCGAGGGATGGAAATTTATCAATTCCGATGCCGTTGATTTAACATTAACGAACGGCAAAGGAATTGAAGGGCAGGCTATCCAGCTCGATTACAATTTTACCAAGGGCACAGGCTATGGCGGCATCCAAAAATGGTTTGCAATAAACCTGCCCGAAAACTACGAGTTCACATTCTGGATTAAGGCAGAATCGCCTGCAAATAACTTTGAGATCAAATTTATTGATAGTTCAGGCGATAACGTTTGGTGGGTAAATAATCGGAGTTACGATTTCCCTAAAGAGTGGACTAAAATCAGAATAAAAAAGAGGCACATCGATTTTGCTTGGGGTCCAACTGAAAATAGAGATTTAAAGCGTGTAGATCGAATTGAGTTCACCGTTGCCTCATTTGTTGGAGGGAAAGGTACTGTATGGATTGACGATTTAAGGTTTGAACCCCTAAAAACCGAAACAGAATCATATCCCTTGCCACTAATTAACGCATCATCGTTTGTTAAAGAGCACAGCACCAAAAACATAGTAGATGGTGATAGCGAAACGTTCTGGCTTAGCCAAGGAGTAACGGATCAAAGTCTGCTTTTTGATTTTACAATGCGCAGAGAATTTGGCGGCTTGCAGATAAACTGGTTTAACAACCATCAGGCTAAAAGTTTCGAAATCTTTCTATCAAACGATGCTGCGAATTGGGAAAAAGCATACTCGGTTGAGTCAAATATGAGCAATATTAGCTTTATCAGGCTTCCCGAAGCAGAAGCAAAATACCTGAAAATTGAATTTATCGAGGGCAACAATCCTAAAGGATTTGGAGTAGACGAGATTAAATTTCTTGATATAAAAAATTCATTAACGCTAAATGATTTCTTGATTTACAGTTCAAAAAACTCTGCCCCCGGCAGCTTCCCACGCTATTTTTCTCAGCAGGCATCGTACTGGACAGTAACCGGTGTAAACAACGATGTAAAGGAGTCCCTGATTAACGAGGATGGAATGGTTGAGGTGGACAAGAACTTGTTCTCGATAGAACCAATGATAAAGATTGCAGACTCACTGTACAACTGGCATAACGTCGAAGCATCCCAATTTATGAGTTTCCCAGAGGATAATGGCGAGCTAAATTTCACCCCATCCGTTTCATGGCAAGTGGAGGACATACATTTTACAACCGGAATTTCGGCAAGCGACGAAGCAAATGTAAACTCCAAGCTAAACATAGGCTACTTCTTTAAAAACAGCTCAAATCGGGTTAAGAAATTTGAATTTTACCTACTAGTTCGCCCCTATCAGGTTAATCCTTACTACCAGTTCTTAAATTTGGCCGGCGGGGCATCCAAAATTAGCTCCATTAACGAAATTGAAGCCGGAAGAATAATTTCGGTGGATGAAAAAGAGATTATATCATTAAAAAAATACGAATCATTCCACGCCAGCGATTTTGATAATGGAAACATTGTCGATCTTCTTAAAAGCGGTATTCTATCTCCATTAAAAAGCGTAACAGATAAAAAAGGATTGGCTAACGGTATAATAAAATACTCTATTGCTTTGGAGCCAAATGGGTCAGCCAAATTCTTTGTTGTAGTTCCTTTTTACAAGAACTTAGCAACAAGCGCCCAGCTAACTAACCAGCAAGTGGCCAAGGGTTTTGATGAGGTCAATAAATTCTGGGAGACGAAGGTAAACCATATCCGTTTCAACCTGCCCAAATCGGCCAACAGCATTATAAATACCTACAAATCGAACCTCTACTACATTCTAGTAAACAGAGATAAGGCGGGTATCCAACCCGGCTCTCGCTCATACGAGCGCAGCTGGATACGTGATGGCTCGCTAACCTCATCGGCTCTCCTTAAATCAGGCATTGTGGAAGAGGTAAAAGATTTTATCGATTGGTATGCAAGCCACCAGTTTGAAAGCGGCAAAGTGCCCTGTGTGGTCGATTTCAGAGGACCTGATCCAGTTCCAGAGCACGATAGCCACGGGCAGCTAATATACCTTATTCGCGAATACTTCAATTTTACTAAGGATACGGCATTCTTACAATCGAAAAACGAGAATGTGCTTAATGCTGTTCGTTACATTGAATCGCTCATTGCGCAGCGATCAACTGATCATTACAAGTATGGTAACGACAGCATACGAGCATACTACGGACTAGTACCTGAATCAATTAGCCATGAGGGCTACTCCGAAAAGCCTATGCATTCCTATTGGGACAATTTTTTTATTATGAAAGGGTTGAAAGATGCTGCTGAGATTCAGAAAATTCTTGGCGAAAACGAGGCATACAACAGAATATCAATGGTACGCGATAGCTTCAGGGTGAACCTATACAACTCATTGCAACTTGCAATGAAAACGAGAGGAATAGATTATATTCCTGGTTGCGTTGAACTTGGCGACTTTGATGCCACATCAACCACCATCGCCCTTACCCCCTGTAACGAGTCCAATAATCTTCCAAAACCTCAGGTTTACAACACATTTAATCAGTATTACGAGTTTTTTAAGAACAGAAGGGATGGGAAAAAGGAGTGGGTGAACTACACACCCTACGAGGTTCGTGCAATCGGGTCATTTATCTTTCTTGATCAACCTCAAAGGGCGCACGAACTAATTGAGTATTTCCTTGCTGACCGAAGGCCACAAGGCTGGAACCATTGGGCAGAGGTGGTTTGGAACGATTATAGAACGCCCCGCTTTATTGGCGATATGCCCCATACTTGGGTTGGTAGCGATTTTATAAATGCCATACGATCAATGTTTGTCTACGAAAATGAGTATAACCAAACCCTAGTATTGGCAGCTGCTCTTTATCAGGACTGGATTGATGTACCCTCAGGAATGTCAATAGAAAAACTGCCAACATATTACGGCGATATTTCATACTCAGTTAAAAAGGAGAAAAATAGGTACAGTTTTAATATTTATGGTGATGTAAATTTACCCGAAAACGGGATTAGCATTAAAAACTTTAATGGTTTAAAACTACCTTCGAGGGTAACCATCAACGGAATTGAAAGTAAGCAATTTAGCGAGAAGGAGATTATTGTGAAAGTATTCCCGGCAAATGTGGAAATATTCTACTAACTAATTTTAGCTAACCCATTATGAGCGAACAAGAAACAATAGTAAAGCACAAAACAAGTAAAGAGGATAGAATTGGTTTCTCACAGCTCGCTGCCTACGGAGCAGGGGGAATTATTCCCATTGCACTTTTTAATGTGGCAGGTATACTTATTGGGTTAATGGGCAACATAAGCCTAGGCTTAAACGCCTTTTGGCTTGGAGTCATTCTGATAATCCCACGCTTATGGGATGCCGTTTCCGACCCTATAATTGGTCATATCTCCGACAATACTCGAACTCGATGGGGGCGCCGACGCCCTTTCTTGCTAATTGGCGGTATCCTTGTTGCTGTATTCTTTGTGGCTATGTGGTGGATTCCGAAGGGAGATATGGTGCGACTATGGTTCCCTTCCGACGCTGGCTTTCAATGGTTTCAACTGTCGTATATCCTTTTTATGCTGCTCCTTTTTTATACCGCTTGCACCATATTCGAGATTCCTCATGGTGCATTGGGAATGGAAATGACCACTGACTCGCACGAGCGAACAAGGCTTTTTAGCGCAAAAAGTTTTGTAGGTAACCTCTTTGCCATGAGCACACCCTGGCTTTTTGCCCTTGCCAGCATGGAACTTTTTAAGGGGCCAGGAGGCAATGAAGCTGATGGGATGCGTTACGTTTCAATTATGGTTGCTGCCATTATTATCCCACTCTCCTTTTGGTGGACATACAAACTTCGCGAACCTGGCTTTGTAAGGGTTTCGAAACAAGAAAAGACCCCCTTTTGGAAGGATATGAAAAACACGGCCAGCAATAAGAATTTTATCCTGCTAACATTAACCATTTTTACACTGGCAATGGGTTTCAACTTTGTAAACCTGTTGGGGTCATATATTCCTATATTCTATGTATTTGGTGGCGATAAAGTGGCAGGAGCCTACCTGCTTGGGATTAACGGAACCGTTTGGGCAATTACGGGATTATTGGCAGTCTTTCCTCTTAACTGGATAAGTCCAAAACTGGGAAAAAGAAACACCCTGGTTCTTGCCATAATCCTCATGTCGTTGGCACAGCTCTCAAAAATTGTGTGCTACAACCCATCGTATCCCTATCTAATTATTATCCCAACAATTTTGCTTTCGGCGGGTATGCTTTTCTTCTTCACTCTTGGCTCTTCAATGGTTGGTGATATTTGCGATGAGGATGATTTAAAAACGGGTTATCGAACCGAGGGGAGCTTTTATTCGGTATTCTGGTGGTTCATAAAAATGGGAACCGCACTTGCAAGTTTTGTTGCGGGAGCACTCATTGTTTTCACTATGTTTGATCAAGTACAGGTTACTAAGGTTGACGATATCCAAGGAAGTATTAAGGAGATGCGCAGCAAGGTTCAATCCTGGCAAAACGAGAGCTCCTTAAGTTATAATAATAGCGACACCTATAAATGGATTAGCTCGCAGCATTCCGATGCACTTGAGGAGTCAAAAGGTTATCTGGCTTACCTCAAAAAAGAGTCGGTGAAATGGGAAAAACTTGAAACAAAAAACCTTTCCCAGTTAAATGGAGAAAAGAGAACCATTTTGGCCAACGCAATGGTAACTACAGAAGCTACAGTAAAGGATTTAGAAAGGCTAAATCTCAATTTGTCTAGCCTAAAATTAAACGCCGATTCTTTGCAGGTAAACGACTTGGATAAAAACATCCTCACCTTAGCACTTCAAACAAAACTAGTAAAGGCCAAGGTGTATGCTTTCGAATTACTTATGCATTTGCAAACCAGATCACTTGAAACTAAAAATAGCAAAGAGCACTACGATGAGCTAATCGCCAACATTGATTGGGTTAATAGCAAACTCGCCAACATTAATGCATCCGAATCTTTGCCTGATGTCGATCAGCATCTTAGCGAAATTGAAATCAAAATTGAAACCCTTAAAAAACAAACGCCCTATACTCTACTGATGATGCGTATTGTGGAAATTGGATTGCCCTTACTGCTCTGTCTCTTTTCTCTTGTTTTTATTCTGAGGTACACCCTTAACGAAAAACGATCGCAGAAGGTTAAGGAGTTACTCAAACAAAGAAATTTGGAGCGCGACAACAAAAGTTAAAATAAAAATATATGTCATTTACCGTACAAGAAGATTATTTCTACCTCAACAACCGTAAGGTATTTCTTAACTCTGGAGAGATTCACTACTTCAGAATTAAACGAGAACTTTGGGAAAAGCATATAGTTGCTGCAAAGGAGGCTGGCCTAAATACCATTAGCGCATACGTTCCCTGGGCTTGGCATGAAGCCAATGAGGGAGAATTTGATTTCGACGGAAAAACTTGCCCCGAAAAAGATTTGAACGGCTGGCTACAGCTATGCCAAAACCACGGATTGAAATGCATAGTAAAACCTGGTCCTTTTATCCTTGCCGAGTTTCGGGGTGCCGGCCTACCCAATTGGTTTGTGGAAAAGTACGAGGACAAGGTAAAGATGCGCAACAGCAAGGACGAAAAGGTAATGAGCGATGGGGTAAATCTTTTCAGCCCTATCTATCTAGAAAAGGTTGGACTATGGTTTGATAACATTATGCCATTGATAAGTGGTCACCAACTCTCTGAGGGCGGCTCCATAATTATGATGCAACTATGCAATGAGATAGGTGTTTTCTCGTGGTTGGCACATCAGGCAGATTATGGCTATGGGGTTAAAGAACGGTTTATATCCTACCTAAAATCCAAGTACAAGTCAATTCAAGAAATCAACAAGCTTTGGGCCCAGAACTACAATAACTTTACCGACTTGGAACTTCCGCCCGATGGGCATACTCCCTACCAATCGAGTGGGGACAGGAGTCGCGACTACGAATGGCACTGTTTCTGGCGCACTTACTATGGCGACTACCTGCGTATGCTTTTCGAAATGGTTAGGGAAAGGGGCGTTACCGTTCCATTGTATCACAATCTCCCTGGATGGATTTATGGGCACGGTTTCGATTTTCCGCTTAACATAACTATGTATGAAGACCTTTACGGTGAAAAGAGCGACATAATTTTTGGCATTGATCATATCCCCGAGTTTGTTTCGTACCGAAATATGCACGATGATAGAGCAATTAACGACATCACCCGTGCAATGCAGGGTAAGAAGCCTCTTTTTGCCGCCGAGTTTCAAAGTGGTTCACGTGAGTACCACGTAGTTCCAAATCCTAAAGAGATGGAACTATTCTACAAAGCCAGCATCGCAAACGGACTAACGGGATGGAACTACTATATGTTTTCGCAGGGTAAAAACCCAACTCGCAAGGGCTACTCTGGCGATACATTTTACTGGTTTACCCCTTTAACAGCCGATGGTGAGCGCACTAGCGCTTTCCCCTTGGTTAAAAAGATGAGTAAAATCCTCAACACTACCGAGAGTCTTATCCTCAACGCCCAGCGAAAAGCTGAGGTGTGCGTCCTTTTCTACCCGCCTTACTACGCAACCGAGTTGGAAAGACCCGAGGAGGGTGCTAGCAATCTGCAATTTGTGCCTGCAACCATTCGCCGACCAGCATATTTCGATGGGCTAATTAAAGTGCTTCAGCTGTTAAATATCGATTACGATATGGCCGATTTAACCCAAACCAATGGCAAGGAATTAGGTAAATACAAACAAGTTTGGGTTTTTAGCACCGATGAGATGAATGCGAATGAGCAACAAACGGTTGTTGATTATGTAAAGTTAGGCGGAAATACTGTTCTGTTTCCTAACCTTCCGTATAGGGAAATGAATCAAAATCCCTGCAATATTATCAGAAATGCACTACAAATTACTCCCACTGGTCACGAAATTATTGATTCTCCGCTAATAGATATCCTTGGCTTTAGCGATGTTAAATGTGCAAATCCACAGATGGCTTATTCTGATGACTCGCTTGCCGATGCAGAAATAATTGCACGAACCCTAAAGGGCACAGCCTGTGGCTTTGAGAAAAGATTGGGCAAAGGCAAAGTTTTACACATCGGCACTTGGCTGGGTTTCGACACCGAAGGGCACAAACCAGTTTACGAAGCAATACTGAACAGGCTTGGCGGTAAGCTGAGGCAAACAACAACCAGTAACAACAATATTGCCATCAGACAAAGATTTACCGATGATAAAAAAGCCATCCTTTTTATTGGCAACTACTTCAACCAGGAGCAGCTAGGTAAGGTTCACTATACGCATCCTACAACGGGTGATTTAATCTCTATTCCTATCTCTGGAGATGAAATGCTGTGGCCAGCGCTTTATGCTGTTTTAAGTCCTATTTGTATGAACCTTGTAAAGGGGATTAGTATTCTTCACTCCACTTCCGATATACTTGAAGTTGATGTAGCCAAGAATCAGGTAAAACTAACCTTACAGGGCGATCGCGACCTTAAAGGGGAAATGGTGTTTGAAGGAGATAATATTTCTCAAATAAAATCAGTATTAATTGATGATGTGAGCGTTTCGCTTCACTACGCTTCTAGCCGACTTACTGTGAATTACAACCATATTCACAATCAAGAATTAACGTTAACGCTTAAAATTGGGTAAATGAATATTCAGAATTCCATAGGGTTATCCATAAATTTTTTAAACAGTGGACTAATTAGAAGTGTTGAGGCTGCCCCCATTAGGATTAGCGCCAAAGCTGCTTCGGTATTCTCACAATTTGGTGCAAATATCTACCTAAGAAAAAAATCTTCAACAATCGATTTTACAGCGCTTACGGGTCCTCAAAGCAATAGTAAGTTTATAATAAAAGACGATAAGTATTTTGCAAAGGGTGAATGGTCCGGACTTCAATATACCTGTACATTAAATCTGTCGCCAACAAGTTTTAGCTGGCAATGGAGCATTGAGATACTCAATAATTCCGATGAGGAGGTTGAACTCGACCTAATTTATGTTCAAGATGTTGGACTAAAGACCCTGAGTAACGACTTGGTAAACGAATACTATATTAGTCAGTACATTGAAAGGCTTACTCTTAATCACAATAACTACGGCCCGGTTGTTGTTTGCCGCCAAAACCTGAAAGAGTCCAATGCTCATCCCTGGCTTATTATTGCTTGCCCCAACGGGGCAAAAAGTGCCAGCACCGATGGAATGCAATTCTACGGAAAAACATTTCGTGAAACTGATATCCCTGAAGGGTTGCTGGTCAATAAGCTTGGCGGAGAGTATGCAGGAGAATCATCGATAGTTGCCATTCAGCAAAAACCCTTCAGATTAGGTTCGGGATGCAAACATCAAAGTAGTTTTATTGCCAGCTACACGCCAAATCACACCGAGGCAACCTCAACAGACGATTTAAAAACCCTTCCCCAAATCTTTTCTGAGTTTGAAGGCAATCAACCCAAAATTAATCCAAACCAGAACTGGATAAGTCCTACAAAAAATCTTTTCAATGCATCCAAATTTTTACCCGTGGATGATTTAAACGATAAGGAAATAGTTCAATTCTTTGGCACAGAACGGCGTCACCCAGAAAAATCCAATAACAACCTACTCTCCTTCTTTAGCAACAATAATCATATTGTATTGCGCAAAAAGGAAGTGTTGGTCGACCGCCCGCACGGTCACATTATGCAGGCAAACCTAAGCCTAACGCCCAGCGAGAGCATAATGTCAACCAATGCCTTTGCATACGGTGTTTTCAATTCGCACTTAACCCAGGGAAACACCAATTTCAACGTCTTCCTGTCGGTGTGCTCCAGCCAGTTTAACACGGCAACCGAAACGGGGCAGCGTATTTTTGTATATATAGAAGGTCAATACTATCTACTTGGAGTGCCATCAGCATTTGAAATGGGGCTTAACCATTGCCGTTGGATATATAAATCTGGCGACCATATTTTTCAGATTCGCACGTGGACATCACCAACATCACCGCAGGTTAATATGGATTTTAGGGTGCTTAACGGGGTTGAAACGGACATACTTATTACCCACCATTTCGATGAGTTAAACGACTGGCATATTAAACCGAGCTCTTCATCAAGTGAATTTATTGCAAAGCCAATGGCTGATAGTGTGATTGCCGAAAAGTTCCCCAATGCCCAATTCAGAGTTGCCGTCCAAAGCAAAAAAGCCAATTTTAAGCCCCATAACGATAATGAGCAAAATGGGCTCTTCACCCTCGAGGTTAAAAAAACCTCCGAATTTTGTATGAGTTTTGTTGGCGAGGTGTGTGCACCTGCTAATCTTACCGCAATTAGCAATCCCGATAAACAGTGGCAATCCGATTGTAAAGAGTCACTTTTACTATGGAAAAACCTTAGCCTAAACCTCGATTTACAAGGCAAGCAAGATGACGTGGCAGCCATTCGAGAAATTATTCCCTGGTTTGGGCTAAATGCGCTTATCCACTACCTAACACCCTACGGACTTGAACAGTTTGGCGGCGCAGCCTGGGGCACTCGTGATGTTTCACAAGGTCCCATCGATCTTCTCCTAAATCTGGGTAAATATGCCGAAACCAAGGAAATACTGAAAATCATCTTTTCAAATCAGAACCCCGACGGAGGTTGGCCACAGTGGTGGATGTTCGATAGTTACACCAATATTCGAGCAAATGAAGCCCACGGCGATATTGCCTATTGGTGTTTACTAGGGCTTTGCAGCTATATTAAAACTTCAGGCGATTTTGATATTCTAAACGAGAAACTTCCCTACTTCTCCAAGGAGAATAAATCATCCTCAGAAAAAACTCCCCTTGCTGAACACGTTGACAGGTTAATTAAAATGGTTGTTGAATCGTTTATACCCGGAACAGCATTAGTCCCATTTGGTGGAGGCGATTGGAACGATTCGCTTCAGCCTGTTAACGAGGAGTTGGCACATAAAATGATTTCGAGTTGGACAGTGGAGATGAACTATCAAGCATTTATGCAAGTTCAACAAGTTTATGCGTTAACTAAAAAAGCAGAAAAGGCTAAAGATTTAAAGGATATCTGCAACAGAATAAAATCCGATTTCAATAAGCATCTAATTAAAAATGGTGTGGTAGCTGGGTACGGCATAGTAGAGAGTGGAGGTTCCATAAGCGTACTTTTGCATCCAAGCGATAAAAAAACCAACATTAGCTACAGCGTTTTACCAATGAACCGTGGTATTATTAGTGGCATATTCAACAAGGAGCAGGCAAATGCTCATCAAGATTTGGTGGAAAAACACCTGAAAGGACCCGATGGGGTTCGGCTAATGGATCGTCCTATTAAATACAAGGGTGGAGTCCCGGAAATCTTTCAGAGGGCTGAGACTAGCACTTTTTTTGGTCGCGAAATAGGATTAATGTATGTGCACGAGCACATTCGCTATGCCGAATCGCTTGCCATTATGGGGAAAGCCGAGGCATTTGTTAAAGCACTCCGACAGGCAATTCCCGTTGACTATAATACTATCGTTCCCTGCGGCGATGCTAGGCAATCGAATTGCTACTACAGCAGCTCCGATGTGGTTTTCAAAAGCCGATACGATGCCGATGAACGATACAGTGAGCTAAAAAAAGGCAATCTTACCGTTAAAGGAGGTTGGCGGGTTTACTCCAGTGGCCCAGGAATTTATATTGGACTTATTATTTCGAGACTGCTTGGTTTACGAGTTGAATTAGATAGTATAGTTATTGACCCGGTAATGCCAAAATCGTTTGATGACTTTACAGCCCAAATAAACTTCCTTGGCAAAAATTTAAAGCTAACCTACAACGTAAAAGGAAACGGGTATGGACCAAGTTCAATATTAATTAACGGCAAAAATATCAAGTTCGAAATAGAGGATAACCAGTATAGGCAAGGCGGGGCAACTATCTCTAAAGATGTTTTTGTAAATCAGCTAAATAGAAGTTCAAATGAGATAGCAATAAGCATTTAACAATTGATGTATGCTTAAATCAGTCCATTAGTTTACAACTAAAAACTCGTTTCAATATGATTAAAAAAATTTATGCCATACTCTTACTTTCCCTGATTACTATTGCAGGGCTCGGTCAGCCTTTTATCAACGATATTAATCGTTTCAAGGAGATTGATAAGGAAACCTCTCCTCCCCAAAACGCCACGCTCTTCATTGGCAGTTCCTCCTTTACTATGTGGTACGATGTTCAGGAGCAATTTCCAGAACACACCATTATCAACAGGGCTTTTGGTGGATCTACCCTTGAGGATCAGATTAGTTACTTTGAGGATGTGGTTCTGCCCTACAACCCCAAACAAATAGTAATTTATTGTGGCGAGAATGATTTTGCATCTAGTGACACCATTTCTGTTAAACTTGTAATTCAACGTTTTGAGGAACTTTACCGTCTAATCAAAATCAACCTACCCGGGGTAAAAGTCTCATACGTTTCTATGAAACCAAGCCCATCACGATGGCACCTAGCCAAAAAATTTATGTCAGGCAACGAAGCTATTAAAGAGTTGCTGGAATCGAAACCCAACACCAGCTATATTAGCGTTTGGAATGAAATGCTCAATAATTCCCAATTGCCCGACTCAACCATTTTCCTTGATGATATGCTCCACATGAACGCAAAGGGATACAAAATATGGCAGCAGGTAATTCAGCCCCATCTCATACGTTAACGAGAATACCTTACGCTCGGCTTGTGCGACAACCAAAATTTGACCTGAGTACATCACTATTGCCCCAATTAATATCAAAATACAGTTTGCATAGTATTGAAT
Source organism: Bacteroidales bacterium (assembly GCA_041656735.1). GTDB lineage: Bacteria > Bacteroidota > Bacteroidia > Bacteroidales > Tenuifilaceae > Perlabentimonas. Next base: position 45,561 of record JBBACY010000002.1, read on the forward strand.
CCCTCGCCATTCTCAACACTACATACTTTAAGCAAACTCTGTATACAAAAAAGAGCACAACACTGCAATACTCTAAAACCATTGCCTTTGACAAAAACTATTTTGAGAATAAAGAATAAAGGCTGGCAAATGCCAGCCTTTACTATTCTATTCTATCTGTATCGCTAAATTCTACTAAAAGGCAAAACCTATTGCAAAGCCCACACGGGTACCAAAGCCATCAAAAATTTCTGTGCTAAATGAATCCTCATCACCAGGATCTACATCAATCTTACCAGAGCCATAATGTCCGCCAAAGAAAAGATCCATGGTAAAGCCTGACCCGGTAATCCACTGACGACCAACAGCAAAACCACCACCAATATTAGAATAAGTTGCCTTATCGTCATCATTTTTTAGCCCAAAGTTTTGATAACGTACATAGGGTGCTAAATAAAATCCATCAATTGCATCTTTTTTAGGATAAAATCGCACTTCGGGTGTTAAAATTAAACCAGAAAATCTTGTGTCTTTTGTACCAAAGTTTAAATAAGCAACACCTAATTGTCCTGATACATTTTCAGTAAATTTTCTTTCATAAAACACTGATCCAGTTCCAACAATTAGACTTAGCGTATTGACTTTAAAAACATTTTTCTCCTCAGAAACCTTTGACTCCTGAGAAAAAGTAGGGATTGCAAATAAGCCAACTAGGGCTAGAATAATAATGTTTTTCATAATAGGTTTATTTTTTTAGTTTGAAGATTTTATTCAAACAAAAAACATGCCGCAACTGTTTATTCAAACAACTGTTTTTGCTTGCTCTCTTAAATTAGCCAAAGGGTCAACTTTATTATCCTCACCCGCTGCAATCGTTAAATAGCACTTTAAATTATGAGCATTGGTAACATCCAACGGAATATGATACTGAGGGTATACCGGAAACAACTGATAAGATTAAGGTCGTCAAACCTTCTCCATCCATTGCTATAATCTGTAGCTAACGATACACCTACAACCAATAGCAAACAGGCAATAATTACCTCTATTTTAACTGGTTCATAGCTAAGGCTTCATGCACCCCACTTTACTCTGTTGCAGGTTTCCGATTGGTTGGTCCCCAAAAGGCACGCATAGAAATAATTTTACCATCATCGTTAAAGTGGAACAGGTCAATTATATCTGTCTTCATAGGTGCACCACTCACATCCATTCGAAGTTGAAAGGGAAAAGCAGCTTCCATCCCAGCCACTCTTACTGGTCCAGTACGAATTAACAATAGGTCAATAGTTACAGCACCAGCATAAAACTTTCGCAATGCCGCTTTACCTTTTATTACATTGCTACCTACCGGATCTTCAACGGTGGCACTATCAGCATAAAGAGAGAGTATTCCCTCTAAGTTTTTCTCATTAAGACAACGTAAGTAACTATCCACAACATTTTCGTAATGCTGAGCCTTTGCTATATCAGTTTTATTTGCAAACCGTTTTACAGTCTCTTTTTTTTGGGCTAAAGCAGGATTAATAAATACAAACCCGACCCAAACAACAAAAACAAGCCTTAAAAATTTAAATCTGCTCATCGAACTAATTATTATATAAATATCGTAATCAATTAAAACAAAACTATTTGGTAGAAACATCATTCTGTGTGAAATTGTTGCCTCTCCCAATGTAGCTGTCCATAATCAGACAAATGATGCATATATCTGGTAACACAAATTCATTTACAAAGTCTTCATCAAAAAAGAACAGAAAGACTTGAACATCTTTATATAAGGTTTGTTATAAGGTTAAACAACAGTTTCATATTAATATCAATATGATATGTTAACAAAAACAACCGAATATGCCCTAAGGGCACTGGTGTATATTTACATCCAGAACAACGAGGGGAAAAGGCCTGGGTTCAGAGAAGTATCAAAAATGATTGACTCTCCCGAGCAATTTACGGGCAAAGTTTTGCAAAGTTTAACCCGTGCTGGAATTATATCATCTCTGAAAGGAAGAGGAGGCGGGTATTTTTTCGATGACTTAACCATTCCGCTCACACTTTTTGAAGTGATAGAAACAGTTGAAGGCACCGAATTTTTCTTAAAATGTGGTTTCGGACTAAACCAGTGCAATGCAGGCGACCCCTGCCCAATGCATGAGGGTTATTCAAAGATAAGAGATGATTTTTACAAATTCGTAAACGAACAAACAATACAGTCGCTTGCGCAAAAAATTGGTAATAACGAAGCGACGCTAACCCGAGTACAAACAGTTTTAACTAAAAAACAGTTACAATGGCAGTAAAAAAAGTATGGATCGAAGAAGGATGTATATCCTGTGGGCTATGCGAAGAAGTAAGCCCCGAAGTTTTCAAAATGGAAGATATAGCTGTCGTTATTGAAGGAGTTAACTACAGTGATTTTGAAGATGGCATTAAAGAGGCAGCTGAAGGTTGCCCTGTTGAAGTGATTAAGTACGAATAAGCTCAACGTCACAAAAATTGAATTCATCGTACTAACAAACCACTAAAACTAACAACATGAAAACATCGAATGCACAAGCACAATGGAAAGGAAAAATTAATGACGGTAAAGGAACTATGAAATTTACCGGTTTTGAAGGCTCTTACACCTTTGCCTCACGCTTTGAGAGTGCCGGAGGCACTAATCCTGAAGAACTTGTGGGTGCGGCGCACGCTGGGTGCTACTCTATGTACCTTTCGTTGCTACTAACCGAAGAAGGGTTAAACCCTGAGAGCATCGACACAGTGGCCAAGGTAACCATTGCAAAAGACGACTCAGGCCCCCACATTACAGAAATTAAGTTGGAATGTAAGGTGAAATGCAGTGGTCTTGATGAAGGCAAGCTAAAAAAACTAGCAGCCATTACCAAGGAGAAATGCCCTGTTTCAAGGCTGTATGCAGGCGGAACGGCTAAAATACTAGCCGACGCACAGCTTGTTAAGTAGAGTAAGTGCTGATTATTCGGAAAATGCTGGTGCAAAACACCGTTTTATTGCACCAGCAAACTTCCGATAAGGAGAAGAGATCTAATCAACTTTCCACTTCTCATTATATCCTGGGGATATCATTAAAAACTCTCAGGTTTTTTTTATAAATAAACACAACTGACCATTTGATTAAACATAAATTCTCCCTAATATCTTTATCAATGGACGATTCCGACATAAACTTGTCTTCACCGTTTTTCTCTATTGTTATTACAACGTACAATAGGGTAAATCTTGTAAAAAGTGCAATAAATTCTCTCATCTTACAAACCGAAACCGATTGGGAGGCCATTATTGTAGACGATGGAAGCACCGACGGCACCTATGAACAAATCCCTCTGTATATCAGAGATTACACCAAAATACGATATGTACGAAAAAGTCATAGTGGCGGAGTACAATCAAAAAACAAGGGAATAAGTTTAGCAAAAGGCAAGTACATAACTTTTCTGGATTCTGATGATGAGTATAGTACCAATCACCTTAAATCCAGGAAATTGATTTTGCTGAATAATCCCACGGTCAAACTATTACATGGGGGCGCTGAAATAATAGGAAATCAGTACGTACCAGATAGGTTTGACCACACAAAAAAAATACACCTAAACGAGTGCGTAATTGGTGGCACCTTCTTTATAGAAAGGCAAAGTTTGATTTCGTTAAACGGATTCAGTGAATTACCCATTGGGAATGACGCAGACCTATTTGAGCGGGCTAAAAACTTCAATATTAAAATAATGGAAACAAACAAACCCACCTATATCTATAATCGCCAATATCAGGACTCCGTAACCAATAAAATGCTCCAAAGCATTTAGTTACAAACAAAAATGCTTGTAATAAGCATCAAAAATCAGGATGATTGCAACTCATCATTGTAAAACCATTAAATGAAAACAATCAAAAATATGCCACACATTGAAATAATATCAGCTAGTGTTAGAGATGGAAGAACAAGTCATCGGGTTGCAATGTACTTTAAAAACTATTTGGAGCTAAACAAGCTCGCTTCGTGCAACATCCTCGATTTAAAGGAATATAATTTCCCACTGTTCGAAGAGCGCCTTAGCCGTCAGAAATGGCCATTGAAAAAAGCAATCGTGTTTTCTGAGAAGATAAAGAGCGCCGACGGTGTTATTATAGTTACCCCCGAATACAACGGAGGCTACCCTGCAAGTTTAAAAAATGTTATTGACCTTTTACGCCCCGAATGGCGCCGTAAGCCCGTTGCAATTTCAACCATTTCTGATGGTATGTTTGGGGGCACACAGGTAATCACCTCGTTACAGTTCTCGCTATGGAAAATAGGGGCGTGGACTGTTCCCGCTATGTTTCCTGTGCCAAAGGTTATGGACTTATTTAATGAGAATGGGCAGCCAACAAACCCAGAGGATACGAATAAAAGGGCAAATATTTTTATTGATGAATTGTTGTGGAGCATTGAAGCAAAGAAAAGAATGGACGACTAATTTGATTGTTTAGGTTAAAACATAAAATTATGAAAGCAAGACTAAACTACTCCAAAACATCTCCCGATGCAATAATGGGTTTGCTAGAGATTGAGAAATACGTGGCAAACTCAGGTTTGGAACGTACCCTATACGAGCTGGTAAAAACCAGAGCTTCGCAGTTAAACGGTTGCGCCTACTGTATTGATATGCACACCAAAGACGCACACAAAGCGGGCGAAACGGAGCAACGGCTGTATGGTTTAAGCGCCTGGCGAGAAACATCTTATTACACCCAACGCGAGCGAGCAGCATTGGCGTGGACCGAAGCCTTAACCCTAATTTCAGAGAATGAAGTACCAGATTCATTATACGAAGCTACCCGTGAACACTTTAACGAAACGGAACTAATAACACTTACAATGGCAATTGTTGCAATTAACGGATGGAACAGGCTGGCCATTAGTTTCCGTTCGGTACCTGGTAGCTATAAACCTTAACAAAAGTCAATGAGTAGAACTAGCTGACAAACAAATCATTAACAAACAACGAATAGTTTTCAGAATTAAATATAAACTTAACCTGTCTAAAACCTACAATTATGGGAATCCAAATTATAAAAGTAAAAGCAGTAGCTAAGGTTACTCACGATGTGCTCAGGATTGAGACTGAAAAACCAGCCAATTACAAATTTGAGCCTGGCCAAGCAACCGAGCTGGCTATAAATAAACCCGATTGGGTGCAAAAAAAGAGACCCTTCACGTTTACCTCTCTCCCCCACGAAAACCATCTCGAATTTACCATTAAAACATACCCTCAACACAAGGGGGTTACCAACGAATTGCTAAAGTTAAACGCAGGCGATGAGCTAATTATTGATGACCCATGGGGAACAATAGGTTACAAAGGCGAAGGCGTTTTTATTGCTGGAGGTGCGGGCATTACACCATTTATTTCAATCTTCAGGCACCTTCAATCCATAAATAAAATAGGGGGTAACAAGCTTATTTTTGCCAATAAGGCAAAATCTGATATCATTCACGAAGCTGAGTTTCAAAAGATGTTGGGTAATAACTTTATCAACATTTTATCCGATGAAAAGATTGACAAGTATGCACACGGTTTTATTACCGAAGATTTTTTAAAACAGACAGTAACTGATTTAAACAAACATTTTTATGTGTGCGGCCCCCCTGTAATGATGGATATTGTTGAAAAACAATTAAATAACCTTAACGTACATAAAAACTTAATTGTAAAAGAAGGATTTTAAATACTAAAAGAACATAGCTATGGAAAATAAAGACTTATTCCCCAAGGCAACTAAGGACCTTGCCGATAAAAGGACAGCGCTAGCGCCAGAAACGATGGAGGCATGGAATAATTTCAGCAAAACTGTTTTTGCCGAAGGCGCCCTTCCCGTTAAAACAAAACAGCTAATTGCCGTGGCAGTGGCTCACGTAACCCAATGCCCCTACTGCATTAAATCGCACACCAAGCAAGCAATGCGAAAGGGTGCAAGTCAGCAAGAAATAATGGAAGCAATTTGGGTAGCAACCGAAATGCGTGCAGGAGGGGCTTATGCCCATTCAATTATCGCTCTGGACGAGATGGGCGAATAAAATAATAGTGAAATGCAAACCATAAGGATAAAGCGAATTTACGACGAGCAGGCCGAGGATGATGGCTATCGTGTTTTGGTCGATAGGCTTTGGCCACGTGGTGTTTCAAAAAAGGCGGCAAACCTCGATGAGTGGAATAAGGAGGTTGCCCCTTCTACTGAGATAAGGAAATGGTTCGGCCACAAGGAGGAACGTTTTGAAGAGTTTGCACTAATGTATCGCGACGAGCTAAAGCATAAGGAGCCTCAGCTGAACGAGCTGCGAGCAATTGCAAAAAACGAGCCACTTAGCCTACTGTACGCAGCAAGAAACCCAATGGTTAACCATGCTTTAGTGCTTAGGGATGTGTTGTTAGGAAATTGACCGATAGGTTTTTTTCTGTAAGAAGGATTGCTAGTTATGGAAAGAATTAACTCAAAAAGAAAAGTAATAATTGTGGGTGGCGGTTTTGCGGGTATTCAGCTTGCAAGAAAACTGGACAAACATCTATTTGATGTACTGTTAATTGACAAGATTAACCATCATCAATTTCAGCCATTATTCTATCAGGTTGCCACTTCGCAAATTGAACCTTCGAGTATCTCCTTCCCCTTCCGCCATATTCTTAAAAATAAAAGCAACGTTTTAATCAGAATGGCCGAACTAACTCACGTGCACCCTGAGCAAAACAGGATAAGCACAACCATAGGCAATTTTGAGTACGATTATTTGGTAATTGCCATTGGATGCAAAACAAATTTTTTTGGCAATCAAAATATTGGCAACCACTCATTTACCCTAAAAACAACTTACGATGCCATAAAAATTCGCAATCATATTTTACTAACATTCGAACATATTGCCTCATCCAATGGGGTGGATAAGAAGGATTTGCTTAATCTTGTAATTGTTGGTGGTGGCCCAACTGGAGTAGAAATGGCGGGTGCCTTTGCCGAAATTAAGAGAAACATTTTACCAAAAGATTACCCTCGGATTGATTTCTCGAGGTTTAATATCACCCTAGTTGAGGGCACAAAAAATATGCTTGGTAATATGAGCGAAAATGCCCAAAACACCTCGAAAAGATATCTGCAAAAAATGGGTGTTGAGTTGCTTACAGAAACCTTTGTAACCGATTATGATGGTGCTACCCTTTTGTTAAGCAACGGAAAGAGCATAAAGACTAAAACAGTTATTTGGGCGGCTGGCGTTATGCCTAACCAAATAGAAGGTTTACCAGCAAGCGTTTATTCTCGAGGAAACAGAATGACTGTAGATAGAGTAAATAGAGTGACAGGAAGTAAAAACATTTTTGCTGTAGGCGATATTTCCTATATGGAAACCCAAAAATACCCCAAAGGGCACCCACAGGTTGCCAACGTGGCAATTAATCAGGCTAAAAACTTAGCAAAAAACCTAAAACGAATAGCCCTTAGTAAAAAAACCGTTGACTATGAATACAAAGACCTTGGCTCGATGGCAACCATAGGCCGCAACAAAGCGGTAGTCGACCTTCCGTTTTTTCGATTCAAAGGGTATTTTGCCTGGCTTGTTTGGATGTCGCTACACTTAATGCTCATTTTAAGTGTACGCAATAAGCTAATTATCTTCATTAACTGGGCTTGGGCTTACGTAACCAAAGATACCTCGTTGCGGTTAATTCTAACCCAAACAGATAAGTTAGACTCTGAGGAAAAATAAAACTGCAGTAAGCTTTAAGAACGATATTTCACCCCTACCTTTCTACTAAGTGTCAAAAAGTTAGGGGTAATACCATATTACTGCGACCTAAAATAAGGATAAGTAAATGTTGAAAACAGTTAATTTTATTATTCGGAAATACTCCTTATGAAAAAATCTGAAAATATAATTAACCACAGTATTCATTATAAAACCTTAAATACTTCTACTCAGCCGTAAATTTCATCTTTTTAAACAGAGTATTAACTTTCACAACAGCCAGTCGTGATGCTGAATCGGACATGGCGTAAGGAATAATTAGTGTATCATTAAAAATCATTCCTCCGCATGAGTATATAACATTGGGAACATACCCTTCGCGCTCCTCCTCATTTGCTGATAATAATGGGTCTTCTAATCGGGCAATTATTTTTGTGGGGTCGTTTAGGTCAAGCAGTATCACACCAATAGAGTACTGCCGCATATTACCCACGCCGTGCGTTAGCACTAGCCAACCTTTTTCTGTTTCTATGGGCGAGCCACAGTTTCCAATTTGCACAAACTCCCACGGTTGCTCGGGTTTTTGAATAAGTTTGGCAGTATGCCAGAAATGCAGATTATCCGAAAACATAATATAATTATTCTCACCATCCTGTCGCGAAAGCATGGCATACTGACCATTCACTTTCCGAGGAAAAAGAGCCATTCCCTTATCTTTTACTCCTTCGCCATTAAGGGTGGCGATGTTAAACGTTTGAAAATCTTTAGTCTCCATAAGTTGGGACAAAATACTATGCCCGTTATAGGCTGTGTACGTTGCATAGTAGGTTACCTCTCCGTCATCATGCGTAAATTTAACAAAGCGTGCATCCTCAATGCCCTTACTCTCATTGGATGAAACAGGAAATATTACACGTTCACTAATGGCCGTTTCATCATCAAACTTCACTTTGTAATTCGAGTCTGCTAGCCAATTAATAACATTAATAGTCCAGTTATCTGTTTTAAAATCGGGGTCTAGGTAAACCTCTTGTATGCTTAATTTAAGTTCAGCATAAGTAAAAAAACTAGGCAGCTTGTTCATTATAATTTGGCTGGTTTCATTCCATGCCACTAGGTCTTGCAACTTTAGTTGAAATAAGTTATTGTCGTAAAACGGGTCATGAACCATAGCAGGCGTCTCAACATGCTCTGAAACGCTATCGAAATTGAATAAAAAATTCTTGTCCACTATACCGCTTCTAAAAACGATTGACGAAACGTGCCCTTCGCCAGTTGCCCGCAAGCTCATAATAAACCTCATACTCCCCTTAGGTAGTAAAGTTTGATCGGGATGAAGGACAATGGATGGGTTGAAAAGTGCAGCAGATTCAATGGAGTACTCCATGGTAAGATATGCTCCAATTAGTAATTTTTGGGTTTTGTTAATAACGGAACTTTGCGGAATATACTCAGCTATTCTATCGTAGTGCCTCAAAAGTTGCTGCTGAATATCTCTATGCCGATCGGCAAAAAGTTCTAAAGTCTCCTTCAAAAGTTTTACAGTTTCCTCTTTACTAAGGCTTAAAACTCGGAGTATTATATTGCCTATTCGTGGCAATTGGCTGGGAATATGAGGTAATACAATTACACGCGAGTTGTCTCCAGTAATCTTATTCTTTTTTCGCTTCACCAGGCGATTTACATTCAATGTTTCCTCCATAACCATTTAATTGTTTGCTGTTTGTAAAATTTTGTGATAAACATCAAGGTAACCATCCACCATTTTTTCGAGGCTAAAATTAGACATAGCCCACTCGCGACAATACTTTCTGCTAATGGAGTTTAGTCCATTTAAAGCGTCGACAGCCTCATCAATAGTGTTTACAAGAAATCCCGTTTGTGTATGATTAATTAATTCGGGCATAGATCCCCTACTAAAAGCAACAACAGGCGTTCCGCAGAACATTGCCTCTGCCACGCTAAGGCCAAAAGGCTCATCGAAACTAATGGGATGCAGCAACGCAGCGGCTTCGCCCAGTAATATATCTCTTTCTTTTGGACCCGAATTGCCAACGTACACAATATCTGTATTGTTGATAAAAGGCTTTACTTTCTCTTCAAAATAAGTTTCATCCTGAATTAAACCTGAAATGATTAATTTCATATTCGCCTTTTTGGCAATCTGTATAGATTCCCAAGCACCTTTATCTGGATGTATTCTACCAAAGAACAGCAGATAGTTCTTAGGATTAGGGTTAAAGGTGAAGTCCTTGCTATCTATCCCGTTATAAACCGTGGCAATATAGTCTAACTCTGAACTTCGGTCGGAATTACTAATTGAAACATAGGAGTTATTCCTATTGTATTTTTTATATACCGGCACTATCTTTTGCGACGAAAACCCATGAATTGTTGTAACCATAGGCGTTCTAATTAGTTGTGAATAGGTAAGCGGAAGAAAATCGAAGTTATTATGAATAATATCAAACTTTGATGCCTGTTCCATAATATTGCTAATATGCAAACATTCCCACACTTTAGGATCCAGTGACTGATCCTCGGCATAGGCCGTTTGCGAAACAAACTGCAACTTCCCTTCGGTGTGGGAATTGCCCGTTGCAAACAACGTAACATCTATCCCTTTTTTTACCAATCCTTCGGCAATGTTAGACGCTACCTGCTCCCACGGCCCATATTTTAAGGGCGGGGTACGCCACGCTATGGGCGCTAAAATACCAACTTTCATATATCTCTTTTTATATTCTTAACACTGTTTATACGCCCACGCAATTTCTATGGATTTTTGTAATATAGATACTTTGCGCGAGCCTACTACTTATAAATAGAAACATTCAACCTATAGAGCACTTCGACTATTCTTAAAACAATGATCAACAAGTTCTTCAATATTTGCAGTTCCTACACACATTACCGTATCGGCCGCACCCCAATAAATTTTCACGCTTCCGTCGGGTTCGGGTATTGCACCGCACGAAAAAACAACGTTGGGCACGTAACCCGTAATTTCGTATGTTTCCTCGGGCTGAAGAATCCACTCATCGCCCACAGCAATTATTTTTGCTGGATTATGTAAATCGTGCAAAGCAACGCCGAGGCGGTATACACTACCCGCCATGGTTGGAAATACGCCATGGTAAATATTAAGCCATCCGCGTGAAGTTTTGATGGGCGTTGCGCCTGGTCCAATTTTCATCTCATCCCAGTGGTATTGCATAGGTTTCATTATCAGCTCCGAATCGCCCCAGTACCTCAAATCGGGTGAGTATGAAATCCAAATGGCCCAGGGAGAAATATCGGAGTGGGGTCGATCTAACCGTGCATAGAGCCCGTTAAATTTTTCGGGAAAAATTACCACATTCCTATAATCGGCCTCGGTAATTAACGAGAACCGCTCAACGGAACGAAAATCCTTGGTTTTTGCCAAACCAATTCTCACGCCGTGAGGCGAATACGCACTGTAAGTAATTAGGTACTCACCACCAACAAATACAATGCGAGGGTCCTCTACGCCATACGCTTCGTAAGTTTTAAAAATGCCATCGGTGGCTGGCGTTAAAAAGGGTTCAGCATCTACCTTAAAGTTAAACCCATCGGTACTCACCGCCTTCCCTATAATGCTTCGCCCGTTTAGGTTATGCGACCTAAAAAGCATAATATACTCGTTATTATGCTTTACCATACCCGCATTGTGCACGGTTGCCACTGGGTACGGCACATCATCTTTTGTGAGAATGGGGTTATTCGAATATCTCTTTATCAATGTATTTTTCATTTTTCACTGGGTTTAGCTTTTAATCTTTACGATAGTAATCCTCATATGCTTTCAGCACATTTAGGTGAGAAATAAGGTAGGCTAAAGTGCTCTCGGCGCCTTGATTTTGGTTTACACCATAATGCTCAAGACCATCAAAACAACCTTGCGTTTCGTGATTAAAAAGATTCATCCTAAGGTCGTTCTCTCCTAAGAACCATTTAAATGATTTAAATAGTTTTCTTAAATAGTCTTTATCGTTGGTTATATTGTAAGCCTGCCTGAACATTAAAACCATTCCCATGGCATCTATAGGCTGTTGGGCAAATACGGAGCGATCACCATCCTTCTTAAACCATTCCTCGTTTCCAATAATCGATAAATATTCATCTTTCATAGTGTGGGCAATTAGAAAGTCCATTGAGTCGAAAGCTATTTTTTTCACCTCGTCGTCGTTCAGAATTTCTGATGCATGAAGCATAGCAAGCGGCAGTATTGCATTATCGTATGCCAACAGCGCTTCATACCAATTCCAACCATCGCGTGAGTTTGCCTTATAATGATCGATTAAAGTATGCGTTAAGTTTTTCAACCTTTCAATCATTACTTCATCTGACATATTGCCTCTTAAGTAGTGGCAAACACCTATTATGGTGTTGGCAATGCTTCTAATGGATTTTAGCTTTTCAAAATTAGGTACGGCCTCATCAAATAAGAGTCGCCCAATTTGATAGTACGAAGCGTTGGGTGCATTGTTTAGCATATAGCCTATTGCCCAAATGGTTCGACCAAATGAATCTTCGGACCCAACCTCGTCTAAAAAATCTCGGTTATAACCAAGGAAATTTCGGAAGGTACCGTCGTGGTTTTGCATATGATGAATGTAGCTCAAGTAAATTGGGCACAAGGTAAGAGCTGAAGAATCTTTTTTAATCTTGTAGGTCATTAGTGCCATTAGCAGAGCCCTTGAATTATCGTCTAGGCAATAACCCTCCTTACGATTGGGTATTCCGAATTTTGCATGTTGGATAATACCCGTGTCATCGGTAAGTCGTTTAATATGGTCGATGGAAAAAGTTGGTAAAAGAGAAATGTCATATGGAATAACCTCCTTCTTCTCAATCGTAATATTCTCCTCAACAACTTTTTCAACTATATCATTGTAGATTGAACCAATTTTAGGCCAAGTAATCTTTCGTCCGTGCTCCAATGCTTTTTTTCGTATTGCAAGTCGTTTTTTAGGATTATCAAGCAGGTCAATTAAAGCGTTGGATAGTCCATCGGTATCGCCAAAATCGAACAGCACGCCCCTTCCGTTGCTCAGCAGCTCTGTGGCGTGCCAGTAGGGTGTAGAAACAACAGCAGAACCTGTGCCCACAGCATAAGCAAGTGTTCCACTGGTAATCTGTGCTTCATTTAGGTACGGGGTAATGTATATGTCTGATGCATACAAATACTTAAAAAGTTCCTTTTGGGTTGAAAACTCGTTTAGTAGAACCACGTTTTTTTCAAGCTTTAAGTCCTCAATAAGTTGGGTTAGGTATAAACGGTACTCTTCGCCCGCGTGCCTAATAACGTTAGGGTGAGTTTTTCCCAATACGATGTATAAAACATCTGGATGTTTTTCAACCACCTTAGGAAGCGCCTGTATGGCCGTTTCGATACCTTTATTTCGCCCAACAAATCCAAATGTAAGCAGCACTTTTCTCTTTTCGAGTTTAAACTCTCTCTTTACCTCTTCCTGTATATATCGGTAGCTGGGTACTCCATGCTCTGCATACGCTATTTTTTCTTTAGGAATATCGTATATTTCAGTAAGCATTTCTATGGCTTTATAGCTCATAACCACCACCCGATTGGCCATTCGGCAGATGCGCTGAAGTATTTCTTTCTGTGCGTACGAAGGAGTTTGCATAACGGTATGTAAAGTCACAATTAGAGGCACATCCAGCTGGTGAAGCAAGGGTAGAATGTAAATGCCATCCTGACCGCCAAAAATGCCAAACTCATGCTGTAATATGCAGCAATCGGCTCCGCTTAAATTTATGTACTTGGCGGCGGCAAGGTAATCTTCTTGAGACTCTTGCCTAATGGAAAACTTTACCTCCTCGGGGTAAGTTAGCTCTTGCTCAGAATCATTAATGGCTACAATAAAACTATTTTTATGGTTAGGCTCATCAATGTCTGAGGCAACCATTGAGTTGAGAAGGTTATTGGTGAAAGTTCCAATACCGCACTGCCGCGGTGGGTATGTTGCAATGTATGCATTTTTCATATATGTAATATTTTTAAATGTTGATAAATCAAGGTCTTAATGAATGGTCTTAGTATTTTTGGGTTCGCATAAACTTCTGCAAAAACAAAATTATTAAAATTGAATGAGGTGCTTATGGCATCAAAACTGGCAGAGATAAACAACCCGAATAATAGTTTGCATTAGCAAATCAAAATTAGTACAGGCTTTATTATGTAGGTTCTAGGATGTTTTTGAAACTCTTTGCTACTCTTCGTCCATAACCTAGGCAAAAAATGTTGCCGACTTAGAAGTACTAGAGGTTCTTTAGGTAATTCGCACCGGCTGACGTGTCGTATTTAATAAAAAAAGGCAGGATTCTTAATTTCAGCTACCCCTTTTAAGGAGCAAAAACCCTGAAAAACACCAAAAGCATTACCATAGCAGTTAAACTATATAATGCCTTTAACCTTACGCCAACACTAATAATATAGGCTTAAGTATGAGATGTAGATTACCCTAAATGTAAAGGGTTATGAAAAACTTAAAACTCTCGGCCTAAATACCAGTAATCACCTATTTTTATAAAGATAACATTTATTACGCTGACAATCAAAATATAACACACTTTCCACAACTTCTTTAAGTAAAATTAGCTTTTTAAACCTTCTCAATGCACCAACTAAAGGAACACGAAATTGGGTTACAGTAATTGTAAATCATTACTTAAACAAGAAGGAGCTAACTGTTTTTTTGTACACCCGTTACAAACATTCATTCAGCGCTTCAATTTCTCGTTTTCTTGCTTAACAAGAGGCAAAACTTCAGTTAAAAAGATACGTTTCTCTCTGCCGAAACAAATAAATTTGTACTTTAGTGCTAATAAATTTAGTTGATAAAGGCCCTTAAACTGATGCAGTTGCAATTATAAACTTTAAAAGATGGATTATGACACATATGATTGTTTATTCGAGCGTTACAGGAAACACGCAGGTTATTGCAAAAGCAGTAAAAGATGCCTTGGATGAGAACGCTTGCATTTACTATGGAAAACCAGACCGAGCATTACCCCAAAATGCTTCCGTTATTTTTGTGGGCTTCTGGGTGCAAGGGGGCACCTGTTCCCTAGAGGTTAAGCAGTACCTAAAATCATTAGAGAATAAAAAGATAGCCCTATTTGGAACTGCTGGTTTTGGAGGAACCGAAGACTATTTTGAAACCATACTAACAGAGGTTAAGAAGCAAATACCAAAATCGAACGAAATTGTTGGCAGCATAATGTTCCAAGGAAAAATGCCCCAAAATGCTCTAAAACAGTACCAAAAGTTACTCGATGCCAACCCAAATGACGGCAATGTTTTGAATATGATTTACAACTACAACAACGCCTTATCGCACCCCGACAAACAAGATATAGAGGCAACTAAAAGATTTGCTAGGGATATTGTTAGTCAAATTCAGAAGTGATAAAATTGATAGGATACTGCCAAATATTTTCTATGCTGGCATTCTGAAAAAGCGAACAAACACCAAAACTAATTCGTTTTTAGTGGATGGTTGACCTGAATTTGATAAACTCCGTAATATTGTTTTGAAATAGAAGGTTTTCTTGTTTAGGAGAAGAATAATGGAATTATGAAATCGGATAAAAAAAACCTGTACTATGGAGAACGAAATAATAAAAAACCTTGAAAAAATTAACACCCGAATTAAAAGCGCGTGCGAAAAAGCCAATCGTAGTACTGATGAGGTAAAACTTTTACTGGCAACCAAAACCGTATCAGCCGATAAGATAAAGATTGCGCTTACCCACAATAACTACTTAATAGGCGAAAATAAAATTAAGGAGATTAAAGAAAAGTACAACGACCTGAGAACCATCAAGCATCAAAAGCATTTTATAGGCCACCTGCAAAGTAACAAGATAAAAGATTTATTAAGGTACGACGTTAACTGTCTTCAGTCATTAGATAGGCTGAAAGTTGCCCAAAAGTTGCAAGACCGGTTAGAGTTTGAAGATAAAACGCTCGATGTTTTCTTGCAATTTAATACCTCTTATGAAGAGAGTAAATTTGGAATGGACCCTAAAGAAGCCTTAAAGTTTGCTACAGAAGTGCAACAGTTTGACCGAATCAATATAAAAGGGTTAATGACAATAGGTCTCTTCTCGGCAGAGGACGAGCAGGTACGCAAATGTTTTAAATTGCTAAAGAGCATACAAACGCAACTTCTTGATAAAGGGATAACAGCCAATGAACTATCAATGGGTATGAGTGGCGATTTAGAGATAGCAATACAAGAGGGAGCAACAATAGTGAGAGTTGGAACCGCTATTTTTGGGAAACGAAAATATCCAGACAGCTACTATTGGAATGAGAGTAAATAGTGGAGATTCAATATATCTTGCAAGTTAATATTCATAAGAAGAATAACCGAATACAAGTACCCAACCATCCATCTACTACCCTCACTATTAGGCTACAGACAAATTAAATTAACCTTTTACTCCTGGTTTTCGTCTGCTTTTTTATCAAACCGCTGGTTACGCAAACCTATTAAACCCCTTAAAAGCCCGTGGACAACTGCAATTGGCATAAGCAAAAGCCCAACTACTAACATTCCCAACTCGTAAAATAGCGAGCTGCCTTTGTAAGGTTTTCCTTGCAATCTGGACAAAAAAGCGCTGAAGGGAATACCATACATATTTCCAGCAATCATCATTTGGCAAGCCGATAGAATAAGACGAGCCTCATTTTTACCATACTCCTCAACAATAGCCTCATAGGCATACTTCTTTGGAAAACCTCTTGAGTCGGCAAAATGCTGCGCAAACATTATGGCTTTTGCCTCCTCGGGCTTAGTAAAATCGCCCGAGCCGCTCAAAAAACTATTTATTTCATCGTTGCTCATACCCTGACTTAAAGCCATTTGTGTATGCTGGTAAGAACAGGCGGCGCAACCGTTCACCTCGGTTACAGCCAGCTGCAAGCGCTCAATAAAATGCGGGTCTACCAGCTTGCTTTTCTTATTCCCTATTAGTTTTGAAACTGCTCTGGGAGCAAAAACCATAGAACGATACAGCTCCCATAAGCTGAATTTTCGCTTAAATTCCTCTCTTTTGGTTACTGACTCTGATAGGCTACCTTTCTTTTTCATATGTGCTAATTTTTGATTATTTGTTATGCGATTAAAATTTCGGCCTCCATAATTACATTAACACTTTAGGCTAATTCTACTCACTGTCTTTATTACAATTTGTACAAAACTTTTGAAGCATCAACAAGCCCTTCTGCAAATCATTTATCTCATTTTGGGTTAGCTTAACCAAACGGTTATCAATTTGATTATCAATAACTGCATTTATTTTCCTTGTTATCTCCCCTCCCTCTTTGGTTGCAGAAATAAAAACCTTCCTTCTGTCATTATCGTCGTAAGTTCGGGTGATGTAACCCATTTTACTCAACTTATCTATTAACGAGGTCATTTGTGGCTTTGTAATGCTCAGCATATCAACAAACTCTGTAACATATAACTGCTTGCTTTCTTGTAACAATTTTAGAATCATATAGTGCTGGGGTGAAAAATCAATTCCCAAATCCTTTAAAATTGATTTAATAAAATCGTTATTCATATTCCGGCACAACTTACCCGGAATTTCTACTAAAAGTTTTTTGAGAGTTGTATTATCCATACACATTTGATTCACTTAATGAATAGTTCACTATGCAAACAAATATAGTAAGTTTTAAATTAAAAATGCGCTTAAGGCTTATTTAATTATAAAAAAAACACTGTCCCAGTGAATTATTCACCGGAACAGTGTTTAAATTCCTTAAACTTATGCCTCCTAAGGTATTAACAAAGATATGGTTGTACTTAAAACCTTCTGAAAAATTACGTACTCCCTACTTCGTTTCATTGCCCCACCTATAGTGATTGGTCTCAACTCCCACAATATCAAGAATTCTGTTTACAACAGTTAAAACCAGTTCGTCTATACTTTTGGGGAGGCTATAAAACGAGGGGCTTGCTGGTAGAATTATACCGCCTGCAAGGGTAACCGTTCGCATATTTTCAATATGAATTAAGCTATAGGGAAGTTCGCGGGTAACAAGCACAAGCTTGCGCCGTTCCTTTAGCATCACATCGGCAGCACGGCTAATAAGGTCGGGACTGGTACCGGCTGCAATTCTGCCGAGCGTGCCCATTGTGCAGGGTACAATAATCATTGCATCGTATGCGGCGGAACCCGATGCCACGGGCGAAAAAATATTTGTATTTTCGTAAACCTCAACAGGCTTTGAAAACTCCTGAATACTACCCAACTCATACTCCCATACCTTTCGGCCTGTTTCTGAGAATATTAAAGCTATTTGAGAAAACCTGTCGCTGTGCGCCAACATCTGCTTAAGAAGCTTTTGAGCATATATTGAACCACTTGCACCGGTAACGGCAACTACTATTTTCTTCATCCTGTATAATATTTACCACAATGTAACAACAATAATTTTAATATGTTGCAATTAAAACATAGCTACTTTAGCAAAAGTAACAGAAATATCATTTTGGTAGATGCAAACCGATAACGGATTAACCGAAAGGTTAACTTATTCTGTGTAAAAAATTGTAGTCTCTCAATACTTAAAGCAGAACGCACCGGGAATAATACCCACCTTAAATTTTGTTACTAAAGTACCATCGGGTTTGTAGCGGTAAACAACACCTCTTTGCACATAGTCTATTGCATCGGCAACATAAACCTCTGATGTATGTGGGTCAACATCGAGGCCATAATAACCTCCGGAATATGTGCCTGTGTATGGACTTTCAATAAAAAGTTCGGGGGGATTTTGGGATAAAACAGCATGTCGATAAATATGCCTGTTGATAAAGTACAATGTGTCGCCAGTACCATTCAGGCAAACCTCCGAAGGCCAATCGCCCAATTGGAATCGAAAAACTTTTTCTACCTGCCGGGATCTGGCATCAATTCGAATTAAGCCTGGTGCTTCGTGCCCGTATGGGCTTCCGTAATAGCCCCCATCGGTAACGGTCCAAATTTTATTATACTTATCAATACACAACGATGTAGGCTGTTTAAGGATTTTAATGGAATCAACCACTTGGTCTATTTCACTGTCTATAACTAGTATCTGATTATCGTAACTCCAGCAGTTAGTAAACACATACTTGTCGTACTGCACCATTTGTTCGGTAGGATGCTGATAAAACTCTGTTTCGTAATTATTTACATCTATTGATCCAATCATTTCAAAAGTTTGGGGGTTAACAATAGCTATGGCTTTCGCATACAAATCGGTTACATAGGCCTTTGTATCGCTCAAAAAATGGATGTACCGAGGTGAAGTTAACCCAGTAATTTTGCCCACATACTCAAATGTATTCACATTAATAACATAAATTTTACCGCTATTATTTACAACTATGTATCCTAAACTATCACGAATTGACATTGACTGAGCCACATCACCCAAGGGCAAAGTGTTAAACTCGTAAAACACATCGTTTAAAACTTTGCCTGTTTCCATATCATAGTAGGAAAGCGAAGCATTGCCATACATAAAGTTTCCCTCGTTGGTAATAAATAAGCCCTTGGCTGGGATGGTAATGTTTGGTTTATCAAAATTCCACAGCTCATCATCTTTCATGCAAGATGAGAACACAACGAATAAAACAGGTATGATAAACTTTAGTTTTCTTGTCATTTTAAATATTAATCTTTAATAAAAGCATAAAGTTACGCCCCGGCATTGGTCTGTAGAGTATAGAGTGATACGTTTCGTTAAAAAGATTATATACCTTAAACTCCGCCAATAGTTTAACCCCTTTTACTTGCAATTCTTTCCCCAAAATCAAATCATTCATAAAGTAAGGATACAACCAATCGCGCTTACTTACATCGTTACTTGATGTAGTAAATCGTTCGCTATACGAATTATGCTGATAGGTAATTGAGTACCCTTTATATGAAAGATTTAGTAGCACATTCCCAGAATGCAAAGGAACGTAAACCAGCTGCTTACCGTACGACTCATCGCCCCAAACCAGAGGATCGCCATAATTTATGGAGCGGGTAAAAGCATAATTGCCTGCAATACGGTAACTTATTCTGTTTAGTTTCCCTTGCAAAGAAACATTACTCTCAACACCACGAGCCAAAACCCTTCTAATATTTCGGGGTTCCCAATACCCTTTATAGCTAGGTATCCAAATGATCCAATTGTCAATATCGGAACGATATGCCGTAATTTCACTTTTTAAAAGATGGCGATTTATCGATTTTTGATATTCTACTCCCAACTCAACACTTATGCCAGCTTCGGGGAGTAACTCGGGATTACCACCGGGCTGCCAATAGAGATCGTTAAGCGATGGTTGATGGTAATTTCGGGCAATATTCCCTTTCACTAAAAAGTCGACCAGCTTAAACACCCGAAAATCGAACCCTAAAAAGGGTACCAAGGGTACAAAAGCACCATCTACCCAATCCTGGCGAAGCATTAAATTTAGATTTACTCTATTGGCAAAGTTCTTACGAACAGCAATAAACCCCGATAACTCTTTGCGCCGCTGCTCATACCCTGTTTTTTTTACTGAATCGCGAGAGGCAACATCATGAAAATTAAAACTCAAGCTACTTTCCACCGATAATTTTTCGCTAAAACTGTATGAGTATGCTGCTGAATTTAAAGAGCTATGCTGCTTACTTTCCGAATAAATTGCTGGAACTAATCCAAATCCTGGAACAAAGTTTTTAAGTGTATAATCAAGCTGTTTTTGAGAGTACCCACTCCTTAGCGTAACCTTTGCGTTATCGCCATAGTGTTTCCAGTCAACTACTGCCTTATGGTCATTGTCAATCTGATTATTCAGGTTTGAATTATCTGGCCCCTCATAGCTCGTAGCCCTTGGTATGGTTCTATCGGCCCATTGTCCCCAATACTTGGCAGAAAGTACATTCTTAGCATTTAAACGATAATAAATCTCCTGCAGTAATCCGTATTTTGCAAAATCGGCATTATCATTAGTATCTAGAGGATTTGTAATTACACTAGTTTCGGGATTAATATTACCTATACCGCGATTAATAAAGGTGTAATCGTTCTGCGAAAAGTTATGATAAAGCCGAGTTTTTAGCTGTATGGTTTTATTGCCTCCCCCAACCTGTAGAAACTCGTCGAAGGTACTGTAGCTGCCAAAGCCCTGCAAGTACTGAGCACCAAACTTACTATTCCAATTTACCAGATTGCTTATGCTAATTGAACCGCCCAACCCCCCACTCTGGTCGGCAATGGAGGCTGTTCCATGCTTTAGGTTCATATCATCGATAATATAAACGGGTATTAACGAAAAATCAACCATCCCTGCCATTGGGCTATTGATATTAATACCATTCCAATTAACCTGCGTATGCGATGCGGCCGTACCCCTGAACGAAGCCGATGCTAAAGCTCCACGACCATGGCTTTTTATAAATATCGGTGTGTTCTCGGACAGTAACTCAGACAAGGAAAGGTTCACCTTTTGCAGTAGAACCAATGTATCAACCTGCGTTTCCTTCATTCCAGCCTTCTCCTTCCTAAAAATTCGGTCGGCAGATATTTGAACGCTCTTAATTAGGAAGGTAGAATCCTGCATTCCCTGAGCGAAGCAAAGCGGTCCAACAAGAAGAAGTAAAAAAAGTAAGCCGATTCTCGCTATCACATTATTCTTTAACAAATCGGATGGTTTTATTAAAATTCAATCCCTTAACTTTTACAACATATATC
Organism: Bacteroidales bacterium; assembly: GCA_041656735.1. Lineage (GTDB taxonomy): Bacteria > Bacteroidota > Bacteroidia > Bacteroidales > Tenuifilaceae > Perlabentimonas. The sequence continues at coordinate 67,052 of JBBACY010000002.1, forward strand.
CCTTTACTTAAATGCGCAATTGCCAACGGTTGATTATCGGAATAGGCGTGTTTTATCAGCACCCTGTTCCCAGTAGCGCTATAAATTTCAACACTTGCATACTCTGCACCACTAATAAAAATACGGCTGGCTGCCGGATTGGGGTATAACCTAATGCTGTGTTTTTGATCAAGCTCTATTGAAGACGGGTTATCCTCGTAAACAAGTACTGTTTTAACAGTTTCTGTAATCTCAGGTCTATCTGCCAACGATGCAGTTAGCACAACTTTGCCCGAAGAGGTAAAAACAAGCTGGTTTTTACTGTTTACATAAGCATTACCTAGACTAGAGGTCCAATTAATAGTTCTATCCTTATCCCACCTCCCTTTATGATAAGCAAAGGCTTCAAGTTGAAAGGAGGTCCCAACAATTTCACTAGGAAGTTCTTTGATAATAATCATATCGAGTTCTCCCGAAATTGTCTCATCTGGTGATACTACAAAGGCTCCAGTTATTTCGGTAGATATTTCACCCAGCCATCCACCATCGGCCAATACTCCGTTTTGTACTTTAATAAAGTCTACTTCATCCAGATTTACATAATTACCATTGGTGTCAACTGCCCAGCCAATATCAAAAGCATCTCCTCCCGAGCCCTCCTCTTCAATATCCATTCCTCTGGTATATGGGTTATCGGGTAAGCCGTTATACCGCGCTCGTAGGGTATTATCGGCATACCCCCAAGGGCGACCAAAGGAAGTTACATACGATGGATTTGTACGGTCCACATAGTCCTGTATTTTGGTTCCTTTAAGCTTGTATGATTGCTCGTTAATGTGTGGAAAATTAGCGTTTGATGGGTAGTATGGTTGTTTATGAAAGTTATTTACAAAAACAAAACCCGTATTTTCATAATTATCTGTCCATGGCACATCGGTAGCCACATCACGATTGGGATTGGTGTATGTTACCTCGTAATTTTTGATGGTAGATGAAAAAAAGTAGTCGCTACCAGCTAGTTCGTACCAAGTATCGTCAGGTAGCCCATTCCCATTATCATCTTTCATAACATACACAATTCCAGGCTCGGACCACGTTACCCTGTTAGACACCTCTGGCGTGCTAATGTTTTTTAAAGGATTGCCATAGATAACGAAATCTATTCCATACGGATTGTCGGGATGATTTTTAACAGGTTCAGCAAACTTAAAAACAACATACCCTCCAAATGCTCCTAAGCTCATAGCCCCATCAAGGCGGCCAACAATTGATACATCGGTGTTGTGATTATCGGGCATACCCCATGGCCCTTTATTTATAAACTGGCCTGGTGCTGGAGTAAATTCAAGCACTTCAGAAATAAACTGTGCTTGTAAAGCATTTACTAAAAGCAATACAAGGCCTGTGGCAATAATTCTTGTCTTCATAATTAAAATTTAGAATTTAGAAAGGGAGAGGAGCGTAACTCCTCCCCCTTTTTATAAACTACTTAACTATTATTGATTTGGTAAAGTTTAATTGAGCTGAGTTCACTTTAACAAAATAAATACCCTTTGGCTGTTTACTTATATCGACAATTCCATCATTGCAATAGTGCTCATTTCTATAAACTAGGACTCCGTTTACATTGAAAACACTAATTACAATGTTTTCGTCCGAACTTGTTTTAATCCTAAACACTCCGTTGGATGGATTTGGATATAAAACAGCATTTGTGGCAGACAATATTTCGGCGCCAGAGACAGGCGTAACGGTTACGGTAAACGCATCGGTTACGGTTTTGCCATTCGAGATAGCTTCTATTACTATTACTGCCTCTCCATTTACATTGGCGGTATAGGTTAGCGTAAGTTCGTCACCTAAAATACTAGCGGTCACTAAATCAGCATTTGAATTGCTTTTCACCGTTTTGGTAATGGCTGTATCGTCATCATCAGTATCGGTAAATACGCCTACTAAAGAAATAGCTGAAGGTGCTGCATTCTCCCTAACCTCTAAATCGGCTATAGGATTGGCCACTACTGGTGCTTGATCCTCTAAAACGGTTACGGTAAACGCATCGGTTACCGTTTTGCCATTCGAGGTGGCTTCTATTACTATTACTGCCTCTCCACTTACATTGGCGGTATAGGTTAACGTTAGCTCATTGCCCGAGATACTTGCATTCACTAAGCCTGCATTAGAATTGCTTTTTACCGTTTTGGTAATGGCTGTATCGTCAGCATCAGTAAATACACTTACTAAAGAAATAGTTGAAGGTGCTGCATTCTCCCGAACCTTTAAATCGGCTATAGGATTGGCCACTACTGGTGCTTGATCCTTTAAAACGGTTACGGTAAACGCATCGGTTACCGTTTTGCCGTTCGAGGTGGCTTCTATTACTACTACTGCCTCTCCACTTACATTGGCGGTATAGGTTAGCGTAAGTTCGTCACCTAAAATACTAGCGGTCACTAAATCAGCATTAGAATTGCTTTTCACCGTTTTGGTAATGGCTGTATCGTCAGCATCAGTAAATACACTTACTAAAGAAATAGCTGAAGGTGCTGCATTCTCCCGAACCTCTAAATCGGCTATAGGATTGGCCACTACTGGTGCTTTATCCTTTAAAACGGTTACGGTAAACGCATCGGTTACCGTTTTGCCATTCGAGGTGGCTTCAACTACAATTTCAGCCACACCACTTACATTGGGAGTATAGGTTAGCGTTAGCTCATTGCCCGAGATACTTGCATTCACTACATCTGCATTTGAATTGCTTTTCACAGTTTTGGCAATGGCGGTAACGTCAGGCTTGCTAAATACATCTATTAAAGAAATAGTTGAAGGTGCTGCATTCTCCTTAACCTTTAAATCGGCTATTGGATTGGCTACTATCAGAGCCCCATCCTTATCAACAATTACAGAAAACTCATCGGTTACTGTTTTACCGTTCGAGGTGGCTTCAATTACTATTACTGCCTCTCCACTAACATTGACGGTATAGGTTAGCGTTAGTTCATTACCTAAAATGCTTGCTGTCACTAAGCCTGCATTAGAATTGTTTTTTACCGTTTTGGTAATGGCTGTATCATCGTTATCTACATCGGTAAATACTTTTGCTAAAGAAATAATTGAGGGTTCAGCATTTTCAAGAACAGAAATGTTTGAAATTGGATTTGCCACTATGGGCGCATCATCAACACTATTTATGGTAACCGTAAATAGATCTAACACTGATTTCCCATTTGCTTGGGCTTTAATTTCTATTTCAGCTACACCGTACGCATTAGCAATATAATTGAGTGTTAATTCTGTGCCTACAATTGTTGCTGTAACAATTTCCTTGTTCGTATTCTTGAAAACTGAATAGGTAATAAGGTCACCATCCTCATCAACAGCTAAATTTTCTAATGAAATAATCGTATCGTCAGCATCCTCGTCAACAACCACATTGGCAATTGGATTGGCTATTACGGGTGGATTATCAGAGAAAAAGACAACTTTTATCGTTGCTAAAGCAAAATCGCCAAATCTATCAATTCCCTGCATATCAATACTAAACGTTTCTTTATCGTTAGTTGGTCCATCTATCTTTCCAGTAAGTCGGCGTGTTTCATCGTCATAAGTAAACCCTTCTGGTAGCGAAGTAGGGTTATACAGATAGTAATTCACAATTCCATCTTCTAAATCAGTAAAGATATTGGCGGGTAGTGTTACATTAAAGTTCAAAACATCTTTAAAGGCTAGCTCCACAGGATTACTTTCAACAGGAGCGGCATTTTGCGAATAAACATTACAAACCTTCATTAGCTCGGGCGATGGGCCAACACCCTCGAAGTAGCCAATACTATCGAGATTGCTATCGTAAATTTGGCCTGCACCGTTAACGCCGTGCCAATAGTTGTAAGCAACATAATACTTTTTGGCCTCGGGGTCGTAAACAGATCCTTTCGCACCATACTCGCTGGTTTGCTCCATACGTGCTGGTATTGGGAAATGAATATCTGTTCCAAAAGTTGCAGTAGCTGTGTTAAATGCAACGTAACCCAAGTCTTTTTTAACAAATAGGGTATCCCCTATCATAGGTTCAATACTCAATGGCGATGAGTCGTAACTGGTATTTGCATCATACTCGTACTCAGTAATGGTGCCAGTTAACGTATTATATGTTAAAACACCAGAATTAAATCGGTTCTGAAAGTCAGGAAGACGCACAAAATAAATATCATTCCCTTTTACCTGCATTTGCATTACACCCAAGCCTGCAGTTCCATCGGTGCCTAACTTAATTTCACGATTTAGTGTGAGTGTTTTCAAGTCGATTACGGCTAGTGAACTAGTAGTACCAGCAAAACCCCCATTTAGCATAACGTATGCAGTATCGCTAACAATAACTATATCCGTTGCTTGATCGGAAACAGGAATCTTTTTAATAAGCGATAAATCACCCTTGTTATATACTCGTACGTTATACCCATCCTGGGGAGCTGCGGAACTAAACTGGCGACTAACCAATAGCATATTTTTGTACAGAGTCATTTTATTATTAACCCCTGCACCCTCGGCACCTTTGCCATCACAGTCCGTATTGCTTAGATCTTGCGTGTAAATTGAGTCGGTAGCTATGCCCTTTGCAATATTGTATCGTGTTACGAAATAATCTGCCGAAACGAAAGCAAAATTGCCATCTACCACCATATCCTGAGCTGATGTTGCTCCTGCAATATAATCGTCAATAGTTTCTGTTGTGTTTGTTGCTGGCAGATAGGACTTTAACTGTGTAGGATGATTAAGATCCATAAACTGACCACCGTTCACAAATAGCACTTTCTTATCACAAACAGGATCTTCAATATTAAAAACAACAGAAAGAGAGTGAGGTTTGTTGTACATCTCAACATCGAAAGCAACATTGTAAAAACCAAGAGTATTTGGCTGCACTGTATATTCAACCGTTTTTGAATCTTTAATGGTTGTTTGAACAAACTCACCACCTGATATGTCCTTAAAATACATAGTGGCTTTATTGTCATTTTCAAACAGATCAGATATATTCCAAGTACCCTGTCGCTTATTGTAAGCAATTGTTACAGTATCATTTTTCAATTTTAACGCTGGCGCATCGTTTACCTCAACGATTATGGTATCCAACAAAGCTGTGTTATGGGTTGATTGAGCAACAACAATAGCTACACCTGTATTTTTAGCCCGAAACAACCCATTGCTAATTGTTCCAACCGCCTCGTTACTAGAGGTCCAATTATAGGTTTCGTAGACAAATCGATTACTAGATTCCGGCCTATTATCAATTGCTTCGGCATGTATATAGCCTGTTTCTCCTTTTATTATTTTAAGCGTATCGCTCGCGGCTCCAGCAAAGCCTTCAAGTTCAACAACTACCTTGGTAAGCTCAACAACCGATATTTTAATAGAATCAGGCATTACTCCATCTTTACCCGTAAAGCGAAGGTAGGTATCTCCGGTTTCGAGAGCAGTAAACAATCCACTATTATTAACAGTTGCAACGCTTGTATTACTCGAATTCCATTGAGGTGTTCCCTCTTGTGGTATCCCATTTTTAAACAACAGTCCTTGATACTGTATAGTTTGACCTTTTAAAACCTGCAGCTGAGTTACACCTATGGCGTTAACTTCATAATCTTGAGGAATATGATTAGGGTCGGGCGTAGTAATTGCGATGGAAAATATTTCGGGCGACACCTCGCCCAGCCAACCTCCATCTTCCTGAGCTGTACTATAAATCTTTACAAAATGTACCTCATCTAACTCTACATAATTTCCTTCCGGATCGACTGCCCACGACAAATCGAACCCATCTGCGGCTTTTCCGTTCTCATCATCAAAGTATGGGTTTCGAGGTTTTGTAGGGGTGGGGTTTTTCACATGCGAATCGGCATATCCAAAAATTGGGAGCCTCTTAGCTTCTATATAGTTTGGTTTACTTTTATCCAGTAAAAAATTGGTTAAAGTTCCGGTATAGGATATAGAATCGGCACTTATACCAAAATCAATGGGGTCTGGATAATAGGATTGTTTATGAAAAGCGTTGGTTCGCATAGCGCCGTTAAGACCCTTGTCGGTTGAATAAGGAATAGTATATCTTTCATCGTATTTTGGATTATAGTAGGTCATAAGTAGATCTTTAATCGACGAGCTAAAATGATACTCAGACCCTGCCAACTCATACCAAGTATCATCGGGTAAACCATTGCCATTTTCATCCTTCATTACCATTACGGCAGCTGGCTCACCCCATCCACCAAAAGCATTTCCTGCCACGGTAAAATCAACACCATAAGGGTTTTCGGCCCTATTTACAATGGGCTGATCGAAACCAACAATAATATACCCTCCAAAACCACCGAGAGACACTCCGCTCCCTGTATTACCAATTACATTTTCACCTGCCTTTGCTGTTGCCATGCTTGTATTTACAAATTGTCCGGGGGCGGGTAAGAACTCAAAAACTTTACTGGCATAAGAGTTTTTATGTATATCGATAGATACGGTTGCAGTATCGTAACTGGCATCGGTATCGGCAATTCGGTATACAAACTTATCTTTTGAATAATTAGGTGTAGATGAGTTATTTACATATTTTATTTTACCATCCTCTACAATTTCAACCTCTCCGTATGTTGGATTTTCAATTATCTCAAAAGTTAAATAATCGAGAAAGGGTTTTGGAGCATCATTTTTAGTAGGGTCTACTTCCAAAGTCTCGCCAATACCCATAGAATATAAATCGTCTTTACATTGAATTGGATCTGTACTTACAATAAGTAGCGCTTCGCTCATGCTACCATTGTATTCAATTTTCAACTTTAGAGTATCTGTTCCATAAACACTGGCAGGTAGGTTATAGTAAAAAAACGTGCCGCTATATTGAGAATAATAGTATCCATCGAAAAAAAGGTCAGATTCACTTGTGGAATTAAACGTGATAGTTACTTCACTATTCTTCGAAATATCGCTTTTAACATCAATTTCGGCTGGATAGGTAAAAAGATCCGAAAACTTGACGGTTTTCTTATAAACGCTGGTACTTCTCAGCCTATCAACTTTCATTTCCCCTTTAGGTTCAAACCCTTGGGCATGAATACTCCCAAAGGATAAGAATAAGCCTAAAATTGTATAAAAAATTAAGTACATTTGTTTCATAATGCAATTTTTAAGAATTTATTATTGTGTTATTATCAACTCGGAACGGCAGATAGTTTTGGCGAACGCTGCCGTTCCTTTTATCATTTAAATTGTTCTTAGTTTTAACGCTGGATACTTATATTGAACCAACTCAAAGGCACCAAATAGAATCCCGCTATAAACCAAATCACCCAGAATAGTATTTTTAAAGAAAGGAATACCCGCAGTATAGCAAGCAGCTAAGCCACTCAACGATTTAGGATACATAGCACCCGAAGCCCAAACCCCAAAGTTTGATATAACAAAAAATGCTACAGAAGCTAATAGCGCAGCTGAAATAACATTGGCAAAATGGACTTTTTTAAGCACATAAAAACCTATAACTCCTATAACGATAAAAGCTCCATAAGTCCAATAGAAACCTTGATAGAAAAATGTAAACCTTTCGAAATACTGGGCATACACCACATTGTTTATTACCATATCGCTAACCCACATAGCTAAAATGGGTAGCAAAAGCGCAACATGCTTTCTCGAAAAATAGGCTGAGCCAAACAGTGCCATAGCACCAATGGGTGAAAAATTTGGCGGATGTGGAATTAGTCGGCTAAAAGCCGCCAATAAGATTAAAAGGGCAAGAACCCCAAAACGAATGTGGATTTTTTGTTTTTCCATCGTTGCTGCAATTTAAATTAAACAATAATCTTGTTTGATTTTGCAGCATACGATGTATAAGGGAAGTCAGTATAACACCGCGTCTGATAAGCTGCCCATTCACCGTAGGCTACAAAATCAAATGTTACACTGGCAGGTCTTCTGACTTATCTCACTTTAGATTCCTTCTCATCTCGATAAATAAAGACAATGGATAACTATCTAAAGCTGTATTGAGAATTACAGCAGCGGGAACTGTTACCGATTTTCACGGTATTCACTTTTATTTCTGTTCCAATTTTATTAGTTGCAAATTGAAACATGAAAACCAATGAGAATGCAAAGATATAAGATAAAATCATTAATATCCTATTTTTGCAGTTATAATTGATTTTGTACTATCTTCGCACGATTTTTAACAAAAAAAACGAAAATAAATGGAAAAGAAAATGGGTAATCCCGCGGTGGTAGGCCTGGCGGGTTTTGGGTTAACAACACTGTTGTTACAGTTCCATAACATTGGAATTATGGGTTTAGGCCCTGTAGTTGCTATGGGTTTTATTTTTGGTGGAATTGCTCAAATGATAGCAGGGCTTCAAGAGCAAAAAATGGGAAACAATTTTGGGTATAGTGCCTTCACCGCATACGGAAGTTTCTGGATTGGCCTTGGGATTATTTGGATGCTTAACCACTTTAACATTTACCAATCAAGCACCACAGATGTAGGCTTTTTCATGCTCGCTTGGACTCTCTATACCACAATAATGTTCATTGCATCGCTTAGGGTTCATAAGGCAATGGCTATCACTTTCGGATTATTACTAATTGGATTTATCCTTCTTGTGCTGGGCCATTTTGGATATCCTGTTCTTAATAAGGTTGCTGGTTACGAACTAATATTTTGCGCACTTGCAGCATGGTACATGATGGCAGCCATAATAATTAACGACCTAGCAGGAAAAGTAGTGCTGCCCGTGGGCAAGCCACTGGTATAGTTTTTTTTGTAGCATACATGTTTTAATTAAAAAAATTACCGTTACGAATAGCAGGCACTTTAAGCGCCTGCTATTTTTTTTATTCGTTAACAAGAATCTTGGCTTAAACTACCATGCTTCGACTTTGGTACGCATAACCATTAAAGGGATGCGCCCTGATGAGCGAAACGGACGCACGTCACCCCTCCAATTACAGAGAAATAAACCTCAATCCAACTAAAAATAAGTATTTATTGTACTTTTGCCGTTTGAAAGGCAAACACAATGAACAACGAAAAAAAATTTAATTCAAGGGTTATAGCAATATCAGCAGGGCATTTTCTTCACGATGTCTTCTCCTCATTTTTAGCCCCTATGCTCCCCCTCCTAATTGAAAAACTGGGCATATCGTTATCGCTGGCGGGCTTACTCGATGTTATAAGGCGCATACCCTCGCTAGCCAACCCGCTAATTGGAATTCTTGCCGACCGAACCGATGTTCGGTATATGGTAATTGTAACCCCTGCTATTACTGGTATTGCTATGAGTTTTATCGGTATGTCGCCAAACTACCCAACCCTAGCAATACTGCTATTTGTTGCTGGCCTAAGTGCAGCATTTTTCCATGTTCCATCGCCTGTGCTAATCAGAAAATTCTCGAAAGGAAAAACCGCTCAAGGGATGGGATACTATATGTTTGGTGGCGAAATTGCTCGAACTTTAGGCCCATTGCTAATCACAGCGGCAATATCATGGTGGGGTCTTGAGGGTTCATTCCGTGTTTTACCCATCTCACTAATCGCATCGATAATTCTGTATATAAAGTTAGGTAAAGTAAAACATATAAAGGCTGACAGGGTAAAAAGCAACCCTGCTGATGCGGCAACTAAACAGCAAGCGCGTAAAAAATATATCCCCCTGTTCACCGGAATTTCGGGATACCTGTTTTTTAGTGCTGGAATGAAAGCATTCCTAACGCTTTACCTTGTGGTTTACCTTACGGGCAAAGGCAATTCGCTTTGGGTGGCGAGCATTTCATTATCAGTGCTTCAATTAGCTGGTGCAGCGGGTAGCTTCTTTTCGGGTCATATTTCAAATCGATTTCGTTACAGGGGTACGCTGCTATTATCATCCATATTGAGCCCAATCTTAGTGCTGGGTCTCTTTTTATTTAGCAATTTAACCTTCCTCTTTCTAATACTAAGTGGACTTACCTTCTTCCTTGCCCCGCCTGTTATGATGGCCGTTGTGCAGGAGCAACCCACAAGCCGACCTGCATTTCTCAATAGTATTTATATGACTATTAGTTTTGTAATTAACGCCGCAATGGTTTTACTCGTTGGTGTTTTAAGCGACCATATTGGACTCGCATCAACAATGCTAACCACTGCCATAATGGCGTTTGGTTCCATAGTATTTGTTTTTCTAATTCCCGAGAAGAAAAGACACCTCGAATAAAACTTACCTATTCACAAATTACCGAAACATTACTCGTTAGACAGTTAAAGAATCGGCACAAAAATTGTTTCTACAAAGAGTATTTGCTCTACTATTTAGGTAAGCAAAGCCCGCACAATTTGGCAACCGAATTAAAATATTTAATTTTGTCACTTAACGCATTAACAATTCATATCATAACCATCTTCTCTAAACAGGAAGGAAATATCAAACTTTACCTATGAAAAACACATTAAGACTAACGGTTCTGAGCCTTATACTAGCCCTTATAAGCAACAGCATTTTTTCGCAAGAAACTAGCCAGCACCACAACAATGTAGTTGGAGCCGTAAAGCATTCGATACAGAGTATGGTGGGCAGTATTCCTGAAAACATGCTACCAAATTACGGCATTAAAAACCGTGATGAAATTAACAGAGCCTTAGTTGGAAGGCCAGTTGAGATATACACCATTGTTAAAAATGAAATGATATTTACCAATACATGGAGAGTGCCGTTACTAATTGACAACCAACCAGTGGCACTCTTTACTGTCATCTTAGACAATAACACGAATCAATATAAAACTGTGAATTTTGGCGCAACTATCCTAGCGCGTGAAATTAGCAATTGCAACGAAAAAAACGACCTATTCGGAATGCTTAGGGTTTACGAAATAAAAAAGGACTTTACAATACACAGTAGCAGTAAGGGCTCATACCAATTTGCTCCTATACCCAACGAAACGAAACAACTCTATAGCCTTAAAGAAATCCTTAACCTTATACAGCAATAAAAATGAAACGAATAGCATTCCTCTCAATAATCTGTTTTCAGCTAATAGCAACCAACCTTCATTCTCAAACCGTTTTAGATGTGACCGAAACCATTCAGGAACGGAGTGAGTGGTGCTGGGCAGCCACTTCGGCCTGCGTATTAGACTACTATTGCTACACCACTGAACAATGCGAAATTGCCGACTACACCCGGAGAGTCTCTGGTTCCTGGCATGACTTTGGCAATGTGGATTGCTGCGCAAGCGGCTCATCAAAATGCAACTACTGGAATTACAACTGGGGCGAAAGCGGCAGCATACAAGAAATACTCAAACATTTTGCAGATATAAACAACTATGGTGTCTCTTCAAGTCTGTCAAAAGCAGAGATTGAAGCCGATTTGAAGAAAGATTTGCTGTTTATTATTCGGTGGGGATGGAATAATGGTGGAGGTCACTTTATTGTTGGACACGGACTTAAGGACGACTATCTCTACTATATGGACCCATGGTATGGCGAAGGGCTTAAAACTGGTACATACGACTGGGTTTGTTCTGGAGGCAATCACTCTTGGACTCACACTAACAGGCTTGCAAATTCTCCAAAAGAAAATTTACCTGGCGATGCTGGTTCAATAGATGGGAAAGAAGAAGTGTGCCAAGGCGATAAGTCAATTGTATACAAAGTCACACCCATTAGCTTTGCCCAAAGCTACCTTTGGACACTCCCCGACGGTTCCGAAACAACCAGCAAATCGTGGTCTGCAAAACTTGATTTTGGAGCACAAACCACCTCCGGAAAACTAAGCGTGAAGGGTATAAACCGGTTCGGAGAGGGAGAGCCCTCATTCCTACCCATTACAATAAACCCTACACCCGCAACCCCTGTAGTTAAGTTAACCAACGATACACTGAAATCCGATTCTCCTAGCGGAAACCAATGGTATTTCTACACTAGAAAAATTGATAATGCAACCCAGCAAACATATACCCCAAGCGAAAGCGGAAAATATTCCGTAAAAGTTACTCTTTTAGGTTGCAAGTCAAATTCTTCTAATGAGATTGAAATCAGCCTTACATCAAGCCAAATTGAAAACATTGAGGGCGAACTAAACGTGTACCCTAACCCATTTTCCAACAGCCTTGTGCTTGAGTTTAACACTGTTGACAAGCCCGTACACTTCCATCTAATTAATACCTTGGGCCAAGTTTTTGTAAAAGACACTTTCACAAAAAGAACTACCATTAAAACGGACAATCTACCTCCGGGAAATTACATAATAAGGGTAGAATACGATAATAAGGTCTTTACAAAAAGTGCTATAAAAAGGTAGAGACTAAATTCGTTACACAATTTTCCCTTACCTCTTTTTATAGATACCCATTTCTCTTCGGTTATACTGGGTATAATAAAATAGTACCAACTTTATTGTTTAACAATTTCTAATTTTAATTGAACAAACCTTCCAAAAAAGCGTTACACTAAAACAAAAAAATTAAACCAACAACGGAGCATCATTAAAAACTGATTAAACGAACAATAAAAATGGCTACTCCACAAGTATTCTATAATCTACCATAAACGATAAACAGATATATGAAACGGCACATAATTATCACATTTGTATTAATGACTTTTATCGGACAATATGCTATTGCCGAAAACACCGGAACCATAAAGGGTAGGATTTTTAACAAGCAGAATAACGAGCCCATTCCATTTGCAAACATTGTAATATGGGGAACGAATATTGGAACGGCTTCCGATTTCGACGGGAACTTCCTGTTCACTGGACTTGAGCCTGGATTTGTTGAACTTAGGGCGTTTGCAATAGGCTTTAGCCTATACATCTCCAGCTCGGTTCAGGTAACAAATGCTCGCGCAACTTTCCTCGACATTGAGATGGAGGAACAAGCCACAGAAATTGAAAGTGTGGTGGTAAAAGCTAGCCCTTTTCGCCGAAACGAGGAGAGCCCAGTTTCGTTACAACGCATTGGCATAGCCGAAATTGAAAAGAACCCAGGCGGAAACCGTGATATTAGTAAAGTGATTCAATCGCTTCCTGGCGTTGCCTCAACGCCTGCATACCGAAACGATATAATTGTTCGCGGCGGCGGTCCTAGCGAGAATACGTTTTACCTCGATGGTGTTGAAATACCCAACCTAAACCACTTTGCTACTCAGGGTGCTTCGGGAGGGCCGGTGGGCATTATTAATGCCGATTTCATTCGCGAGGCAAACTTCTACTCCGGAGCATTTCCTGCATCGAAGGGAAACTCGCTAAGCTCGGTTCTGGACTTTAGGCAGGTTGACGGCAATAGCGAACGCTTGAAATTTAAAGGTGCCATCGGAGCAAGCGACCTAGCCCTAACCTTGGACGGTCCATTAAGCGATAAAACAACGTTTATACTTTCTGCGCGCCGTTCGTACCTACAGCTTTTGTTCGACCTAATTGGATTGCCATTTTTGCCAACCTACAACGACTTTCAGCTTAAAACGAGAACACGAATTGATGACCGAAATGAGATAACAATTTTGGGAATTGGCGCAATAGACCAGTTCTCGCTAAATACTGGCTTAAAAAACCCAACAGCTTCGCAGCGATATACGCTTAGCTATGTGCCTGTTAACACGCAGTGGAACTACACCAACGGGGTTGTATACAAGCATTTCCGCGAAAAAAGTTACGACACTTGGGTAATTAGCCGTAATATGCTAAACAATAGGCAATATAAGTACCTCAATAACGATGAAACTCTTCCCAAAATATTGGATTACACCTCACAAGAGTCCGAAAATAAGCTACGCTATGAGCACGACCGTAGATTTAGCGATGGGTCGAAAATAAATCTCGGTGGTGGGCTCGAACACGCTCGTTACACAAACCAAACCTATCGTGCTTTTTTTGATAACGGAACATTAACTCCCATTAATTACGATTCAAAATTACACCTATTCTCGTGGAGTATGTTTGGGCAGTACAGCCGAAACTTCTTTAAAGAAAAACTTAATCTCTCACTAGGGGTTCGTGCCGATGCCAACAGCTACTCATCGTCAATGGGAAATATGCTCAATCAGTTTAGCCCTAGGCTTTCGGGGTCGTACAACATTAGCAACAATTTTTCGGCAAACTTTAATGTTGGGCGCTTTTACCAGCAGCCACCCTACACAATGCTTGGCTACCGACTAACCGACGGCACACTTGTAAATAAAACGAATAATCTTAAGTACATACAATCCGACCACCTTGTTGGTGGTTTTGGATGGATACCAAACGAAAAAAGCAGAATTACCGTTGAGGGCTTTTACAAACTATACAACAACTACCCCTTCTCCGTTGCCGATAATATTTCAATGGCAAGTAAGGGTGCAGATTTTGGCACGTTTGGCGATGAGGAAATTACATCAACTGCCAAGGGTCGTGCGTACGGCGCCGAGTTTTTATATCGCTCACGAGACCTACTGGGTTTTAACGCCATACTATCGTACACTATGGTTTGGAGCGATGCCGAAAACAAAAACGCCTCAATACCAAGCAAATGGATACCAACCGCTTGGGATAATCGCCACCTTTTAACCCTAACGGCAACGCGCAGCTTCGATAAAGGCTGGGACTTTGGCTTTAAATGGCGATTTGTGGGCGGTGCGCCATACACTCCGCTAGATGAAGATAAATCGTCGTTAATTGCCGCTTACGACACGCAAGGCAGAGGATTTCTCGACTACAACCAGTACAACCAGCTACGCTTAGGTTCCTTTCATCAGCTGGATATAAGAGTCGACAAAATGTTTTACCTAAAAAAATGGACGCTAAACCTTTATGTTGACATACAAAATGCATACGGTTTTAAAGGAAAACAGCCCGACAATCTAGTGGTTGCAGTTGACGCAAATGGAAACAGGATTATAAACAGCACCGACCCCAGCCGCTACGAACTCGAAGCAATTCCAGGTCTTGGTGCCGGAACAATTCTTCCATCGATAGGTATTATACTTGAATTTTAGTGAAAACATTTCGTTTAAAACAGTGAAAGTATTGCCATACTAACTAAATTTGATGGAACAGTATACGGCACAACTTCAAAAAACACGCTACAACACAATAAATACACCTTGAAGATATGAAACGAATAATATTTCTTACAGCAACCATAGCCTTATTGGCATCGTGCTCAAACAGGGCAAAAACCAAAATTGACGAAACCCCCGAAGTCCTTCAAACCACTCCTTTCGACAAGGGCATTCCAGTGACTATCCATTTCGATAAGGGCGACGAGTACTACCATCCACTTATCGTATTTTGGATTGAAGATACTGAGGGCAACTACGTGCAAACCCTTTATGCAGCAAAATCAATTGCCACAGGAACATTTCGGTACGGAGTTGCAAATGGCAAAAAATGGAGCAAAGGGGAACGACGCCGACCAGCAGCCCTTCCGTACTGGGGGCATAAGCGAGGTTTTAAAACACCCGACGGATTATACATTCCCACACCACAAAACCCTCTACCCGATGCCATTACAGGCGCAACGCCAACTAACAACTTCGTAATAAATTCGCTTATTAATCCCGAACTTAAACAGTTTAACGTGTATATGGAAATTAACCAAACGTGGGATTGGAATCAGCACTGGCACAATAACCTTTACCCCAATGACGACGAGTACAAAACCAGCTGCCAGCCAGCGCTTGTATATATGGCCGAGGTTGATTTAACCTCATCTCAAAAAAATTATACACTTAAGCCAGTTGGGCATAGCCATCCATCGGGTAAAACGGGAGAACTTTTTAGCGATTTAAGCACCTTTACAACAGCGCTAAAAATAGCCAGAGAGGTTAGGTTTAATATTGAGTAAAACTACTAGTTAAGAGGTTAAGTTGGCAAGATGCATTTTACATAATATTTTTAAAGGCTGTCGGCTTCGACTTCGCTCAGCCTGACCATCGCCCTAAGCAGCCTGCCCTGAATGAAATCAAAAAGGAGTCGAAAGTGACAGTTAGAATTGAACATTACACTACATTTTGCTTAACTATACAACATTGAAATACGATTGTGAAATTATTCAAATTCAAACTAATCAGCTGTAAAAAAAGCACTTAGGTGAAAAATACCGATAAACGAATTATAGTAGCAGGAGGCACAGGCCTAATTGGGCAAGAATTGGTAGCGCAACTTGTCCTGCTAGGCTACCACGTGGTTGTTCTCTCAAGAGCACCTGGCAAAGTCCATACTCTCTTTCATAGTAATTTGGTGTCGAAAAAGCTATGGTTGGGCACGTTTACAAGCCAACTTACGCAAGATATTGAGAACAGCTACGCAGTAATAAACCTTGCGGGCGAAAACATATCGAGCAAAAGATGGACTAACAAAAGACAAAAAGAGCTAACCCAAAGCAGAATTACAACTACTCAAGCCTTGGCCAAAGCATGTGCGGCTGCAATAAAACAACCCGAGGTGTTTATTCAGGCTTCGGCAATAGGTTACTACCCTTTCCAACCATCATCAACAGTTTACACCGAAAAATCGGAGCCAGGCACAGGCTTTTTATCAAACCTAACCGTTAAATGGGAAGCCGCTGTGAAAAATGAGCTGCCACAAAGTATTCGTTTAGTAACTATCCGAACAGGAGTTGTTCTATCGGCAAAAGGAGGAATGTACCCTAAATTGCTCCTACCCATTAAACTTTTTGCAGGTGGCTGGTTTGGCAATGGAAACCAGAATACTGCTTGGATACACATTACCGATCACGTAAACGCCATAATACATCTACTTAAAACTAGCACAGCAACAGGACCTTACAATTTGGTGTCGCCAGAGTTAGTAACACAAAAAGAATTGGTGAAAATTATAGCAAAAAAACAAAAAAGGTCTGCATTTATGCCCATCCCCTCGCCTATTGTCAAACTCATATTTGGTGAAATGGCTACCGAAATTCTTCTTAATGGAGCTAAGGTAAGCGCCAATAAACTAATCGATTCGGGGTTCTCGTTTTCTTTTCCTTCCATTAAAAAAGCAGTAAATAGCCTAAACTAGGCATACCATTTATTTCTTCACCTTATAATGTGGCTATATTACAAACCATCCTAACCACTTAATTATCTTTGCCCTAAAAGATGAATACACACTTTGGGGCAATTTCAATAAAATAGTTAACTTTGTGAGTTAAATTTACAGTCACTTTTTTTATAACTAGCAGCACACTTCGACTAAAAAATCAGTTGTGCTGAAAAACAAATAATATGGCCAACACACAACAACTAAAAGATATTGCAGCACAGGTTCGCCGCGACATTGTTCGTATGGTTTTTGCTCCGGCAAGTGGGCACCCAGGTGGAGCATTGGGCTGCGCCGATTTTCTTACAGCGCTCTACTTTGAGTTGTTAAATGGAAAGCCCGAAAATTTCACAATGGACGGTGCGAACGAGGACATTTTCTTCCTGTCAAACGGACACTTATCAGCAGTTTGGTACAGCGTACTTGCCCGTCGTGGTTTTTTCCCCATTGCAGAGCTGGCAACCTTTAGGAAAATTAACTCTCGCCTACAAGGCCACCCAACAACGGCAGATGGTTTACCGGGCATACGAATTGCATCGGGCTCGCTTGGTCAAGGCTTATCAGTTGCATGCGGCGCCGCACTTGCTAAAAAGCTTAGTGGCGATAAA
Source organism: Bacteroidales bacterium (assembly GCA_041656735.1). Lineage (GTDB taxonomy): Bacteria > Bacteroidota > Bacteroidia > Bacteroidales > Tenuifilaceae > Perlabentimonas. The sequence goes on from JBBACY010000002.1 coordinate 84,681, forward strand.
AATCTGATTTACACCCTACATGGCGATGGCGAGCTGCAGGAAGGCCAAATTTGGGAAGCCGCCATGTTTGCAGCCTCTCACAAAATTGACAATATAATAGCTACAATTGACTACAATGGGCAACAAATTGATGGACCTGTAGACGATGTAATTTCATTGGGAAACCTCAGAGCCAAATGGGAAGCCTTTGGCTGGGACGTGCTAGAAATGGATGGAAATAACGTGGAGAATGTTATTGAAGTTGTAACCCAAGCAAAAAAACAGACAGGAAATAATAAACCCATCGTTATACTTATGCACACCGAAATGGGTATGGGAGTTGACTATATGATGGGTACACACAAATGGCATGGTAAAGCGCCAAACAACGAGGAATTTGAAAAAGCTTTAGCCCAACTCCCAGAAACATTAGGAGACTATTAACACCAGTAAAAACTTAAAAACACAAGAGCCATGACAAATATTGTAGTAATAGCACACGACGCCAAAAAGAGCGAATTGGCTAAATTTCTTTTAGAAAGACTAGAATGGCTACGAGGAATAAACCTTATTGCCACTGGCAGAACTGCCGAGTTCATCGAATCACAGGGAATAAAGTGCAAGCATATGAGCCCAGGTAAATCTGGCGGATATATACAAATAACCGATATGATTGAAAAGAAAGAGGTTGATATCGTAATATTCCTTAGAGACCATAAGGTTGTACAGCAACATCATGAAGACATTCGCCACCTGCTCGAAACATGCAACGTACACAATATCCCGCTAGCTACTAACTACGCTTCGGCAGAACTTATTATTTTGGGGCTACTGAAAAAAGAAGCAAGCGAACGGATGCAGCGCAAATAGCTAGTGATTAATTGATTTAGATAGAAAATACACCAAATGCCCAGCAAGGGTGACAATAATATTTTGCATGAACACATACGAAAACACAGGCAGTAAGGATACTCGATCGGGATTTGGCGAGGGGCTATACGAACTGGGTAAAACCAACCCCAAAGTAGTGGCTCTTTGCGCAGACCTTATTGGGTCTCTTAAAATGGATAAATTTATAGCCGAAAATCCTACACGCTTCTTTCAAACAGGAATTGCCGAAGCCAATATGACTGGACTAGCAGCTGGCCTAGCCAACGGCGGGTACATACCGTTTGCCGGAACATTTGCGGCTTTTGCAACAGGTCGTGTATACGACCAGGTTCGCCAGAGCGTGGCATACTCAAATAAGAACGTGAAAATTGCGGCCTCGCATGCAGGGTTAACTCTTGGCGAAGATGGCGCAACACACCAAATACTTGAGGATATTGGCCTAATGAAGATGCTACCCAATATGGTTGTTATTAATCCTTGCGACTTTAACCAAACAAAGGCAGCAACAATAGCGGCAGCAAAACACGTAGGACCCGTTTACCTGCGTTTCGGGCGCCCATCGGTACCCAATTTCACACCAGCTAACGCTGATTTTATAATCGGAAAAGCCATTACACTTACCGAAGGCACCGATGTTACAATTTTTGCAACAGGGCACATGGTTTGGAAATCGCTCGAAGCAGCAAAAATTCTTTTAGCAAAGGGCATTAAAGCCGAAGTTGTTAACATTCACACCATTAAGCCGTTAGACGCCGAAGCAATTATTAAATCTGCTTCAAAAACAGGTGCAGTTGTTACCGCCGAGGAGCATATGGCAAACGGTGGACTTGGCGACAGCGTAGCACAGGTTTTAAGTCGTTTTAAGCCAACACCAATGGAATATGTTGCTGTTAACGACACCTTTGGTGAAAGCGGAAAGCCCGAGGAACTACTTGTAAAATATGGACTTGATACCCCTAATATTGTGCAGGCAGCTGAAAAAGTAATTGCCAGAAAAGCGTAATACTAGAAACGTTCATACAAATGACCCACCTGAGCGATAAGGAATTACTTGAAATGTTTCGATCAACCGAAACACGGCACTATGCATTTAGCCTTATTGTTCGTAAGTACCAAGAGCGCTTGTACTGGCAAATTCGGAAGCTCGTAATACAGCACGACGACTCAGACGATGTGATGCAAAACACCTTTATGAAAGTATGGGGTGGCCTCGATGGCTTTAGAGAAGACTCACAACTTTTCACTTGGCTATACCGCATTGCAACCAACGAAGCGCTTACATTTTTAAAAAAGAAGAAAACCAAATTTATGCTCCCGCTAGTTGATTTTGAGCAGCAGCTAGCCTCCACGTTAGAATCGAGCCCACATATTAATGGTACCGAAATTCAACTTAGCCTTCAAAAAGCCATCCTTACGCTTCCTGAAAAGCAACGAATTGTGTTTAATATGAAATATTTCGAGGAACTTAAGTACGAAGAGATTTCCAAAATCTTGGGAACATCTGTTGGCGCGCTAAAAGCGTCATACCACCATGCCGTGAAAAAGATTGAAAAATATTTCGAGGAGAGTTAAACCATAACAAGCGAGAACGGTCAAAAAAGCAGAATGAAGCAGGAAAATAAATATTATGAATAAGCTAAACAACATAGATAAAATATTATCGTCGGCAGGAAAGGAACTACCTTTTGATGTGCCTAACAACTACTTTGAAGATTTTCCTCAGCGCATACAAAACCGTTGCATTGAACAAGCAGGGTTGGGCAGTTCGAAAGCCATTCAAACTCCTTTTTTCAGAATATTGAAATCGCAACTATCACTTGCAGGTGGTTTTATAGCTATGGCCATTGTTGCCTCTGTGGGCTTTTACTTCCTTCGTCCAACAAACATAAACGACAAACCAGCCGACAAAGAGTACATACAAATTGTACAAAAAAGCATTTACGATACCGACCAAATTAACACAACCTCCAAAAGGGACTCACTAAAGGATAATACGAAGGATGAGATGTTTAAACACATAATTGATGATAATTGCGATTATGTTACCCTAATGGAAAAATACTAACGAAACATACTTTTCTCAAAATAACGAATGGGCTTAACTTATTTTGGTTAAGCCCATTTGTTGTTTTATTTTTGTGCGTCTTTATGTGTACTTTGCGTTTTTTTTAGAATAAGATTTCATTCTACAGAGAATTCTCAAATCACATAAAAAGGTTTGTAATTAAAGATAATAATAAAAGTAAATTTTAATACGAGCGAAATGAAAATCCTAATCATTTTTAACCGTGAACCCTACGACAATACGGATGTAACTTGGAACGGGCTACGACTTGCCGAAACGCTTAAGAAAAATGGAAACGAAGTACGTATTTTCCTAATGAATGATTCTGTTGATATGGCCCGAGACGTTTGTAAACCACCACAAGGTTACGACCAGGATCTATCGGAAATGCTGAAAGGCTTAATTTTAAGCGGAGTACCGGTTAAAGTATGCGGTACGTGCATGGCTCGTTGTGGTATTTACAAAAACCACCCCTACTTCGACGGTGCAGAAAAATCGACCATGGGAGCATTAGCCGATTGGGTAGTTGACAGTGATAAGGTTATAACTTTTTAAGGTTAGAGACCAATCCTTTTTCCATTCGCTTCACAATGCAAAAGGAAAAAAATACGAGCAACTGTACAAAACTATGCCATTAGTGATTAACACTAATGGCTTTTACAACAAATTTAAAAGGGCAAATCGTCAGTTGCTGAATCATCAGCGGGAGGTATCTCCATCGGCAAATCATCAATGCTAGGCATTGAGGGAGGAACTTGTCCCATTGAGGTAGCGCCTGATGCGCCCTCTTTCTCAAGGCGCCACGCCTTAACATCGGTATACCACTTACCATTAAACTCGCGCGACTCAACATTTATAGAAGCCTTAATATTTTCGCCAATTGATATTGAATCAATCTCTTTTGCCTTTTCGCCCCAAAGAGCTATACAAACTTTCTTAGGGTACTGGTCGGCAGTTTCAATAATAAACTCCTGCTTTACCCAAACGCCATTACGACCCTGCCCCGTTTGCTGGGGTAACTTTTCGATTAACTTCCCTGAAATTTCCATACCAAATCTTAATTTAAAAAAAACAGGTTCGGAGTGACAGAGCCACCCCGAACCATATTAATATATTACTCCTTTACAATATCGAACAACTCAATTTCAAAAACTAGCACATCATTAGGCTTGATAGCACCTGGGCGTGGGTTAGCACCATAAGCCAAATCGGCTGGGATATAAAAAATGTACTTGGAACCAACGGTCATTTTCTGTAAACCAATTGTCCATCCCCGAATAACTCTATTCAAAGCAAACTGAACGGGATCTTTTTCAAGAGTTGATTCAAAAACAGTTCCGTCAATTCGGGAACCATGGTAATGTACTTTAACCACATCGGTCTCAATTGGTCGCGCACCTTCGCCCTCAACAACAACCTTGTACTGCAAGCCTGTTGAATCAACAATCACACCTTCTTTTTTAGCATTTTCTTCTAAAAACTTTTTACCAGCCTCAAGGTTTTCAACGCCTACACGCTCACGCTCTTTCGTCATATAAGTGTTAATAAAAGCGATAGCGTCTTGCTGAGTCATAACGCCTTCTTTTTCGTTCATTGCCTCCTCAATTCCTTTGGCTAAAACCATCACGTCAATATTTTGCATATCGTTTCGTTTGATGCTGTTTGCAATATCAACACCCAACGCATAGCTCATACTATCGGCATCGGTTTTAACACTCACACTCGACAAGTTAGGCTTACAGCCCGAAAAAACTATTGCCACTAAGGCAACTGGAATAAATAACAATCTTAACATTTTCATTGTGTTTTCATATTTAGTTTAAACAAGTATTGGAATTGCGAAAATATGCAATTATAGCTCAACAGAGAAGTAAATAAATAAATATTTTTTCTTCGTAAACTAGAAAAGGACAGTTTATACCACACACCGCCCTATACACTAGACTTATTGGCTCTTAGTATGTGTCTTTTCCCTGGTGGTCCCAAGAGTCGTTCTAAAGTATACCCAACCTCGCCTAATGCGCGTTTTACTATTCCTTTTGACGAGTACGTTACTAAGACACCCTCGGGTAATGTGGCATTAAATATTTTTCGAAATTGCCCCTTACTCCACATCTCAGGCTGATCATCGGGTGCAAAAGCATCGAAATAAACTAGGTTAAAACTGGCGCTGGGCACCCAACTAGTAAAATCGGCATTAATTTTAAACAGAGAGAAACTAGGCGAAATATCAACCTGCTTATCCCAGGCTGCATCGCAAATCGATTTCCACGCTTGGGCTGCTCCACTGGGCAGCTGCTGTGCATAGTTTAACAATTCGTACTCACTTGCCGTTAGTGGGTAAAGTTCTATTGAATAATAATTTACACGAATACCCAGTTCAAAAGCCCTTTGGGCGGTAAGTGCCGCATTTAAACCCGTGCCAAAGCCCACCTCGAGAATGGAAATAGGGTTTGCGCTAACGTGCATTAACCCAGCCTCAATAAAAATATGCATCGATTCGGTTAAGGCACCGCGCATCGAATGGTAGTGAACACCAAACTGTTTTGAGTGTAGTGTGGTACTACCATCGTCTGTTATGCAGCTCGACCTATCACTTAAATTCATATAGCAAAAGTAGTATACATTTACAAAATAGTGCAAATGTGAAGTAATTATAACCGTCCGCTTCGACTTCACTAAGGGTTACGTTCAGGCTGAGCGAAATAGAAGCCGTTAGGCTTAACGGCTGGGGGTGTGTTGCGAACTGGAGATTGAAACAGCATCGTTTCCCCCCGATACGAAGTTAAGTAAAAGTTGAAAAGATTCCAAATCTGCGAGAAAACCAGTTTGCAATACACCCTTTGTTGGGTGCTGGTATTTAATATTTTCAGTCATATTTATCTTTCAATTTTCTGTCTGCAGCACTTTGGTTTTGGTGGCTCTTTTGCAATTTTAGGTTTTAACGTGGGCTTGTGCGAATTGCAAATGTGCCACCAAGTGTGTTGGCTATTTTAAATATATTTCATCCCTTACATATGTGTTATTAAGCCAAAAACAGTGCTTTGTGTATTCATTTGTTTTTGTCAATCCGTCTTTGATAGGCAAAGGATATGTGTCTGCTGCGTTTCTGGCGTGTGGTCTAACGTGTGAAACAGAATTGAAAGATTTGTTTGGGAAGTTAGTATAACGAGTTGTGCTCTTAACTACCTTAACAATATTTCCTTTGGAAACAACGTCTTTCGTTTTTGCCCATACTTTCTCGGCTTCTAGAATATCAGCATATGGCATATTCCAGAATTTCACTTTTCTTAGTATTAATTGCTTGTTTTCAAACTGAAAGAATACAAACAAAAACTTATGTTCTAAAATATCTTTGAAATTTGAGTCGTCCCAATCTTCATTCATAATCTCTTCGTATTTGAAAGTCGGAAAGGATATATCTTCTTTTGGTAAATTATTTTGTTTAAGTCTAACTGTTTTAACAATGATTTCAGCCTTTTCAAACTCTTCTATTTCTTTGTCTAATTCAATCCCAAGAATAGCTTTTGTAAGGTTAGCGTAGAAACTTTTAGCTGTTAAATTTAATTCAACGCCTGTCATTTCAAGGATTTGCTCAATTGTTTTTCCGTAATAAGATTTGAATTTAGCAATTACAACCTCTTCAATCGTCTGCTTTTTTGCAACTGCTGCTGACGGTATTAGTTTGCCATAAATTCCTGTTTTTTCATCAGCAATTGAAGCGATGATGTGATTTACATAACCTTGTTTAAGTGAATATGCTCTCTGTTTTGCAGGAATTTCGCTAAAAGGTTGCTTCCTTGTTGAATTTGCGTTTGCTCCTTTTGTGCAAGCTCCCAAGTAAAATGTATCTCCTTCTGAAAGTTCGTGTGCTTTACCGAGAGCAATTTTTTGTTTAATTAACTCCCAATCTTTTTTGATAATTTCTAAATCGGTGCTTGGGAAATTCCACTCATCAACAAGTTTTATAAGGTAATCAAGAATATCATAGCCTGCTTGATGCAAATAGAAAATCAAAAGAATGTTTGCATTCTTTTTCCAGAAATCACTTTCATCAAATTGTTGATTAACAACTTCAATGTAATTGATAATATTTAATACCAATCGTTCTTTTGAACGATACTCATTATTCTTTAACTGTTTTAATGGAGAAGTTTTGAGCTCCATCCCAATTTCAAAAAAATCAGCTTCTGACTTGGAATTTGGGTCATACCCAAAATAATACTTTTCAAGTATTTGACCGAAGTTTCCTTTACCCGTATAATTGTGTTCTAAAATTTTAGGGTCGCAAATTTGCCTCAAAGTTTTACCTTTTAGCAATTTAGCGTAATCAATTACTGACTTTTTATTTGCAGGATTGTACGGTAACTTCATTAGTAATTTTTTGATTTATTGCATTTCCAATTTTCTCTATTACACCAACAACTAAAGCGTTTCCCATAAAGAAAGCTCTTTTAGTGTCTGAGATTCCTTCAAGTTTTGTATGGTCGTCGGGAAACATATTTAATCGTTCAAGTTCGACTGGGGATAGACGTCTGTAACCTTTTGAAGTTTGAATTACGTGTTTAAACCTTGATGGAGATTTCCCCCCTTCTCCTGTAATAATTGTTCTTGATGGTTTATCTAATGGATCAGGGAAAATCATTCCGCCCTCACTGTAATTATATTCAAAACCTTGAGCGTTTGTTCTCATTTCTTTTTTCGGTCCTTTCAGATAAATCCATTTGTCAAGATCGTTTTTGTCAATATAAAATTCTGATGTTACTTCTCCATTTTGGATAAGGTCTTTCAGAAGCGTGTAGTTACCGTCGTAGTTTGGATGAGTTTTTATGGTTGTTACCAAACCGTTTATCATTATTCCTGTATTTTCAAAAACTCCAGTGGTTTTGTTTTTATTGAAGTTTTCAGAAATTGAAACAATATCTCCTTCAAGTTTGAATTCAGTTGGGAATAAACTGTATTCCGCTTTTACAGGAAAGGCTACTGCTAAAGTTCCTTCTTCTAATATCCATTCAGTTGGCGTAAATTCATTTAAACTTTCGTGAATAGTCGTTTCTTTAAGATAAGCTAAGATGAAAATTCGTCTTCTCCTTTGAGGCATTCCAAAGTCGGCTGCATTTATAACCCTCCACTCAACAGCATAACCCAATTCGTTCAAACTTTGCAAAATTATGGCAAAGTCACGACCTCTTTGCCCCGAAGGAGAAATGAGAAGCCTGTCAACATTTTCAAGGAATAAATATTTTGGTTTATATTGTTTCTCTGAAAGGATTTTGTGAATACTCCACCACAAAACCCCTTTCTTTCCGATAAGTCCTTTTGAGTTTTTCAATGTGGTAGCAACAGAATAGTCTTGACAAGGGAAACCACCAACCAGCAAATCGTGATCTGGAATTTCTGAGACATCAACTTGCTGAATATCTTCATTTGAATGACCGTTTTTCCCAAAACGTTTTTCATATACCAATGAAGCGTGTTGCATTTTTGTTGAAGGCTCCCATTGGTTACTCCAAACTACTTTGTAAGGAGATTTTAATTCTTTTTTATATCCTGATGATGCAGATTTTCCATACCAGCCTTCAAGCCCAAGACGAAAGCCTCCAACACCTGCAAATAATTCTACGACTTTAATTTCATTTTCCATTGTGAAGAGTTTTTAGGTATTTAACTTTGTCCTCAGCAGCCTTAAGAACACTAATGTCTGCTTTTTCGTCAAGTATCTTATAGGCAATTTGATCACTCAGAAAATCGTTTTTTAAAATTTCCTCATCAACCTTAAAAAAATCAGCAATTAGTTTAATGACTTTTCTTGTAGGTTGCCTTTCATTACGTTCTATTTTCGCAAGTAATGAAGTATCAATATTAATCTGTTCAGATACTGATTTTAAAGATAAACCAGCATTTTCTCTCATATTCCTGACGTGTTCACCAAACATCTTTGTCTGTTTAACGATTCTTGTTTTGGTCAAATTATGTCCAAATATACAAATAGTTTTTTTGTGGACAAATATTGACCAAATAAAGTTTTCAACAATTTTTCAGGGTGGTGGGTGGGCTCGGGCGCAAGGGCAAGAAAACAACTCTTTTGCAAGCTGAAGCATCAGCTTGTGTGTTAGGGCTTGCAAACGTATTGTTTTGTGCGCGGTAAATTAACAGTTTTCTGTCTTTAAGTAGCAAATTGTCTGCTGTGTCGTTGTCTTTTCACACTTGCACCCAACTCAACAATATCTACACCTAATATTAAGCAACAACCATTTATTTTTGCTAAATTGCAAACTTAATTTCAGACATAAAAAAACACTTAACCATTAACTAATTAATAAAATGAAACGATTAACTATGCTAGTACTATCAGCAGGCTTACTCCTAACGATAATATCGTGCAAAGAGAAAAACCCCCTGCTATCGGAATTCAATACACCATTTGGCGTTCCTCCATTTGATGAAATAAAAATTGAGCACTACGAGCCAGCGCTAAAAGAGGCAATGAAGCAGCAAGTAGCCGCCATTGAAGCAATTGTAAACAATACTAACGAACCTTCTTTTGAAAATACAATAGTTGAGTTTGAGTATAGCAGTGAGTTACTATCCAAAGTACTTAACGTTTTTTACCCATTAACATCGGCACACACTAACCCTGAAATGCAGGAGTTAGCACAAAAGTTTGCCCCTATGCTAAGCGGCCACAGCGACGACATAAGCCTAAACCCTGAGCTATTTAAAAAGGTTAAGGCTGTTTACGACACAAAAGACGAACTTACCCTAACCCCTGAGCAAGAAATGCTTCTAACAAAAACATATAAAGGTTTTGTTAGAGGAGGTGCTAACCTTCCAGAGAGCAATCAGGCACGATTTCGCGAAATTAACGAGAAACTTTCAACGCTCACCCTGAAATATGGTGACAACGTACTAGCCGAAACCAATAATTTTGCAATGGTAATTGACAAGGCTGAAGACCTTGCCGGACTTCCAGAAAGCGTTATTGCCGCCGCCGCTGATGCTGCTAAAATAGCAGGAAAAGAAGGTAGCTGGGTATTCACACTACAAAACCCAAGCTGGATTCCTTTCGTTCAGTACTCCGAGAAAAGAGACCTGCGCGAAAAACTGTTCACAGCCTACTCAATGAGAGGCAATAACGACAACGAGTACGACAACAAAGAGATTGTTGAACAGATTGTTCCCCTTCGCTTAGAGCGTGCGCAACTTTTAGGCTACAAATCACACTCAGACTATGTGTTAGAAGAAACTATGGCTAAAACCCCAGAAACGGTAAACACATTCCTTGCTAGCCTTTGGGAACCTGCTCAAAAACGTGCAAAAAGCGAAGTGTACGACATGCAAAAAGTAGTTGACGCCGAAAAAGGTGGTTTCCGCTTGCAGCCATCGGACCTATGGTACTACACCGAAAAGGTTCGCAAAGAAAAGTATGACCTTGACGAGAATATGCTTAAGCCCTACTTCTCACTAGAGGGTGTTAAAAAAGGCATATTCCTTCTTTCTGAAAAGCTTTACGGCATTAAATTCGAAAAACTAACTAATATTCCAATTTACCAAGAAGATGTTCAGGCATACGAGGTAAAAGAGGCCGATGGAAAACACGTAGGCATTCTATACTTGGATTTCCACCCACGCGCTAGCAAGTCAGGCGGCGCCTGGATGACAGAGTACCGTGGACAACACGTTACCAAGGCGGGTGAATTTGTAGCGCCTGTGGTTACCCTTACAACCAACTTTACTCGTCCAGTAGGCGATACTCCTGCACTACTTTCACTGGATGAAGCCCAAACATTCTTCCATGAATTTGGACATGGACTCCACGGACTGCTTGCCAACTCAACATATCCAAGTTTGGCTGGGACTAACGTTTCACGCGATTTCGTGGAACTTCCTTCACAAATAATGGAAAACTGGAGCACCGACCCCGAATTTCTTAAAATGTACGCTTTTCATTACGAAACTGGCGAGGTTATACCCGATGAGTTAATAGAGAAAATGAAAGCTAGCGGAACTTTTAACCAAGGTTTTGCTACCACCGAATTTTTAGCTGCTGCAATACTCGATATGGATTATCATACCATTGAAAGTAACGTTAACATAAAAGCCGTTGATTTTGAGAAGAAAGCTATGGATAAGATTGGGCTAATCGATGAGATTATTCCCCGCTACCGCAGCACCTACTTCACCCATATTTTTAGCGGTGGATATAGCAGCGGTTACTACAGCTACATTTGGTCAGGCCAGCTCGATGCCGATGCTTACGAAGCATTTAAAGAAACAGGCAATATTTTTGATGCTGAAACAGCCAAACGATTCCGCACATTACTATCGAAAGGCGGAACCGTTGAGCCTGCTCAACTTTACCGCGAATTTAGAGGAGCTAATCCAAACCCTGAAGCCTTACTAAGGCAAAGAGGGTTACTATAGATTTTACTTTATTCGAAAAAGGGCTGTCTAATAAAAAGACAGCCTTTTTTTATTACAACAATACAGTATACGACTCAGAGCTAGATATAAAATTACCACCCTCCCTTTTGTTAATCTCAACGCATATTTCTAATTTTACACCTCTATTTTCACTTTTAATAAAACTAAAAGCTAACTATGAAAGAGGTTTTATCCAAGCTACCATCAACCGAGTTACTCCTTAATTATGCTGTAACCTATACCATAAAAATTATATTCGCTCTAATTACTCTTTTTATTGGACTCTGGCTTATAAAAAAGTTCTCCAAAGTAGTTACACGAATATTTGAAGCTCGATCACTCGATAAGTCATTACAAACATTCCTCCTATCATTTTTCAAAATAACGCTAAAAACACTTCTTATAATTAGCGTTTCTACCATGATAGGTATTCAAATGACATCGTTTATTGCACTTTTAGGTGCAGCCGGACTAGCCTTTGGTATGGCACTTTCGGGAACATTACAAAATTTTGCCGGAGGGGTTATGATTTTAATTCTAAAGCCGTTTAGAGCTGGCGATTATATTGAAGCACAAGGATTTGCTGGCACTGTAAAAGAGATACAAATTTTTCATACTGTGCTTAATACACCCGACAAAAAACGAATAATCATTCCCAATGGAGGTCTTAGCACAGGCTCACTAATTAACTACTCGGCCGAACCCACCCGAAGGGTTAGTTGGGATTTCGCGATTGCATACTCAGAAAATATTGACACGGCTAAACAAACAGTACTCAACGTAGTTTCTGCCGACGAGAGAGTACTTATGGATCCGGCACCATTTGTGGCAGTAGCCTCACTTGGCAATAGCGCTGTAAACCTTACAGCTAGGGTTTGGGTAAATGCTGCTGACTACTGGGATATTTTCTTTAAAATGAATGAAGAAGTTAAGAAAGAATTTGACAAGCAAGGAATATCCATTCCGTTCCCACAGCAGGATGTACACATACACCAGAAGAAACAGTAATTCTTTACATAATCGACAAAAGAACCAACCCAACACTATTGAGAATCAACTTCAGATGCAATAAAAGGATATTTACAACCTATAGTCTAAATAGGCTAAAAATCCTTAAACTACACTGGAGTTTCTCTTACTAAGAATTCTCAAAATTAACTTAAATGAATGGTTTGAGTTTACTGAGTGGGCTATCTAATAAAGTATGTAAGTAGAACAAATAGCGGGGGGGTTCCGACCCCCGTTACTCTTTTATTAAATTTCAACTCTTAAACTCTATGAGAAAAGAAAACTATTTGATGGGCTCTGAATGTTCTAAAAATGGAGAGCCCCATTAATAATGATTGTAAACTAACCTCCAACAAATAGCAAACACTTCAATCAAGAACTTTATATATGATATCCCTGGCTTTGCATTTCGAGTGAACACAACAAGTTATATTTATCAGCGTTAAGCGGATAGTCCCAACATCCAAGAGTGTGAAACATCTCACCACCAAATCCTGATTTAAATCGATAAAGCCCATACATTGGGTGCGAAGGATTGGGGTTAGGCGCCACACCAAACATATCGTAACAAGTACAACCCCTACTCTTTGCAATTTTAATTGCCTCCCACTGCAATGCATATGTACCCATGTAGTTCCTATTTTCAGACGACGATGCACCATAAAGATACGAACCCTTATAACCCGATATAACCAAAAACATCGCAGCCAATGGAATGGTTTCAATTTCGGCAATGAGAAGAATAACCTCAGTGGGAGAATTCTCATCATTTTCCTTTGCTGCTAAAATGGCTCTAAAATAATCGATACTATGCAAAAAGATGCCGTTTCGCGCAGCCGTTTCTCCATAAAGTTTGTACCATATATCCAGTTGATCCATTTCAAGAGCACGAACAGACACCCCCTTTCGCGCCGACAAACGAATATTGTATCGCGTTTTAGGTTTCATTTGCTCTAGCAGTATATTCGTATCCAAAGTTGTATTTACAAACAACGTATTGGAGGGAAGTTGGTTAGAGTATGCTTTACGCAAATTCCAGTTTTCTGTATTAAAGTTAAACCTCAACTCCTGTATTCGGGTTTCGGGCGGGCCAATCCACCAACCATTGCAGTCGTAAAAATCATCCTCCCTTGCCCAAAATGATTCCCAGAATAAATCATAACGAATAGCCACACAGTTTGCCGGCAAGTATGATCTTAACGACTCCGATAACTCTTCAAGGAAACGCCCCTCAACACCATCGTATGGCTCAAAATCAGGTCCATATGGAACATAGGCGATTGTATTGTCCCGACTAATTTGTTGTATGATAACCAGTAAGTCTAATACGTTCCAATCATTATTCTCAGGGTTGTTGTTTTCAAGGCTCACCTTGTAGTTTATTGCCAACGAGGTAACACCCAATTCACTTTTCACATTATGCCAGAATGTTGTCTGCTGCACAATTGGAGTGTTAAAGAGTTCGGCAGGACTCTTTCGCTTCACATCGGTAATCATATTACAAAACTCAAAAATATTAGTACGGTAAAAACAATAACTCAACGTATCGGGCATCCCTTATGCCAGATCCTTCGTTTTATACCCAAAAAAATTATTGTAATGCGAAATTATCCAAAACATTTGAGGGCAACAAGCAAACTGCACAATATGTCGATATGTCAAAAAACAGCACTACCTAAAACTGCATTTACCTCTTGAACTGAACCAAATATTTACAGATGTTGAATCAACAAGCACAACTAAAACCTCAATAACTTTCTTGCCCTAGGAAACCTAAAATACAGCTAATTGAAGAAAATTTACGAGTTAAAATAAATCCGCTCACGTTTGCGAACAAATCACAACATTTACAAAAAAAATGCAAGCATTTCCTCTGTAGCCCATATTCAACAAGACATATAGAGTATATCTGTTTATTGTTTTTGATATAGGCACGAAAAAAGTTATTAACAAAGTGGGAAAAAGTGGAACATTATGGTTTAAAGTGGGAATATTTATTATATTTTTACTTTTTGAAAACCATAATTAACATGACCTCGTTCATAGGCGATTACATATGTAAAGTTGACGATAAGGGCAGATTACTTTTCCCATCTGCACTTAAGAAGCAGAATAAGTCTGCCTCTCAAGATCGCTATGTGGCAAAAAAGGACATTTTTGAGAACTGTTTGGTGCTCTACACCATGGAAGAGTGGGAGCGCCAAAATAATTTAATTAGACGTAACACCAACCCCTACAACCGAGAACACAGCAAATTTTTAAGGGAGTTTTATCGAGGTACCGCAGAGTTGGTACTCGACTCAAACGGTCGTATGCTAATCCCCAAACGCCTACTCGATTCAGTTAACGCAAGTAAAGAACTTGCCATAACTGGTCAAGATAGTCGAATTGAAATTTGGGCAAAAGAAGTGTACGATACGCATGAAACTAACGAGGACGCATTTGCAGAACTAGCTGAAAAGATTTTAGGATCATCACCACTAAGCAACGAGTAATGGCATACCATGTTCCAGTATTGCTTCACGAAAGCATTGAGGGTTTAAATATTTTACCCAACGGGACCTACCTCGACCTTACTTTCGGTGGAGGCGGGCATTCACGCGAAATAATAAAACACCTCTCACCCAAGGGTCGATTAATTGCTTTCGACCAAGATAAGGCTGCATTTGCAAATGCTATCGACGATAGTAGGTTTATGCTAATCCACAGTAATTTTAGGTATTTCAAAAACTTTTTACGATACCATAAAATAGCTAAAGTCGACGGAATATTAGCCGACCTAGGCGTTTCATCAATGCATTTTGATAGCCCCGAAAGGGGGTTCTCATTCCGCTTTGAGGGACCGCTTGATATGCGAATGAATCAAAATTCAAAAATTACCGCCAAGCAAGTGGTAAACACATACGGTGAAAAGGAGTTAGCGCAATTACTAACCGTGTATGGAGAGGTTTCGAATGCTCGCAAAATTGCCCAAGCATTAGTAAAACAAAGGGAGAGCAGCCCAATAAGTACCGTTGAAAAGTTGGTCGAAATTTTAAGCCCCATGTTTCCTGCACAAATAACACACAAACAGCTTGCTAAAATTTTCCAGGCAATCCGAATAGAGGTGAATCAAGAGATGGAAACGCTAAAACAGATGCTCGAGGCCACCACGCTTTCACTTAAACCCAACGGCAGGCTAGTGGTTATATCATACCACTCGCTTGAAGATAGGCTGGTAAAAAACTTTATACGCAGCGGCAATTTCGATGGCAAGGTTGAAGCCGATTTTTATGGTAATGTAGTTTCCGATTTTGAGCAAGTAAACCGAAAAGTTATAGTACCCTCGGAGGAAGAACTTGATGAAAACACTCGCTCACGGAGCGCAAAACTTAGAATAGCACAAAAGAAATGAGTGAAAAGGAACGCATAGAATTTATTGATGCCCAAACGCAGCCTAAAGAAAAGCGGAAGGGTGTGCTATCCATTCTAGATGGCAGTATTCTTAGCAAAGACAAGGTGTCAAGTCAAATCCCCTACACCCTATTCCTTGCGCTTCTTGCGTTAATATATATCGGCAATAAGTACAGGTACGAGAAATTGGTACGCGAAGGACAAAAGGTGCAGGTTGAGGTAAAAAACTTGAGAGCCGAATCGATAACAACAGCAGCACAACTTATGCACATAAGCAAGCAAAGCCAAGTTGCACGAATGGTTGAAGAGAAAGGCCTAGGCCTTGAAGCATCAGTAGTTCCACCAAAAAAGATAAAAGCAAAACTCTAGATAGATGTCGGTAAAAAAAGAAATACTATTTCGTTTTGGCTTGGTATACGTAATTTTCGGTATACTTGGGTTAGTCATTATTGGCAAAATAGTATACATCCAGTTTATCGAAGGAACGGAACTGCGCGCACAGGCAAAATCCATTACCTACCGCGACATTACCATAGAGCCTAACCGAGGCGATATTTGCGCTATCGATGGCAGGCTACTGGCAACCTCTGTGCCCTACTTCGAAATTCGTGTAGATCTTAAAGCCGCAGGGCTAACCGACGAAATGTTCTATGCAAACATCGACTCACTAGCCATTAAACTATCGCAACTATTCCGCAACAAATCACACTACTCATACAAATCTGAACTTGTTAATGCCCGAAAATTTGCCCGTAACAAACGATACTACCCTGTTGGTTCAAGGCTGGTAAACTATTTGGAACTAAAACAAATTAAAGAATTTCCTCTATTTCGCCTGCCAGCAAATAGGGGCGGATTTATCCCCGTTCAGGTAAACCAAAGAATTAAACCCCACTCAAGTCTAGCATCCCGCTCCATTGGCACTACTAACGAGGGCGGAGTGGCAGTTGGTATTGAGGGTGCCTACGACCATATCCTTAGGGGCAAGGCTGGTGTTTCAACAATGCAGAGAGGAAGCGGGAACATTTGGCTCGATGTTAACAGCGCTGTGCAAATTGAACCCGAAGATGGAATGGACGTAATTACAACCCTGGATGTTACCCTACAAGATGTTGCCGAAAAAGCGCTGAGAACCCAGCTAGGTCAGCATGAGGCTGTTCATGGTTCGGCCATCCTAATGGAAGTGTCAACAGGCGATATTAAGGCTATTGCCAACCTGCGCCGAAACGAAAATGGAACCTATAGCGAAGTATTTAACTATGCAATTGGTGAAGGAACCGAGCCTGGGTCAACCTTTAAACTTGCATCGCTAATAGCTCTACTCGAAGATGGGTACGTTTCACTCGAAGATACCATTGACACAGGAAAGGGCAGTATAAGGTTCTACGATAAAGAGATAAATGACTCTAAGCGAGGCGGGTATGGTAAAATATCAGTAAAAGAAGTATTTGAACTCTCCTCCAACGTTGGTATTACTATGCTAGTAACCCAAAACTATAAAGGAAGAGAAGAAAAGTTTATCGATAGGCTATACGCTATGAACCTAAACCAGCCTTTGGGTTTGCCCATTAAAGGCGAAGCAACACCTTACATAAAGTATCCGGGCGACAAGCTATGGTCGGGCATTTCTCTTCCAATGATGAGCATTGGATATGAGGTAATCCTGTCGCCCCTACAAATTTTGACCTTATACAATGCCGTGGCAAACAATGGCAAAATGGTTAAACCAAAATTTATCCACTCAATTCGCCAGCACGGCAGTATCGAAAGAGGGTTTAAGTCTGAAATTATAAACCCATCAATATGTTCAAAAAAAACGCTCGAAAAAGTTCGTGAGGTTCTTGAGGGTGTGGTTGAAAATGGAACTGCACTCAATTTGCGCAATGCAAACTATAAAATTGCAGGCAAAACGGGAACCGCTCAAATAGCACAGGGAGTATCGGGCTACAAATCGGCCAAAGGTGTTAGCCATCAGGCATCATTTGTTGGTTACTTCCCGGCCGACAATCCGAAGTTTTCATGTATTGTGGTAGTTAACTCGCCATCGCGAAGCGTTTACTACGGGAACCTCGTAGCTGGCCCAATTTTTAAAGAAATTGCCGATAAAGTTTACGCAACTAATCCCGACTGGTTTCCAGTGGTTAGTAACAAACCCGTATTGGTTGAATTGCCCGAATCGAAAAGCGGATATAAACCATCGCTAATGAAAGCTTTTAAAGAGTTGAATATTCCGGTTATTGATGAATCTCCTGCCCAAATATGGTCTGATACACATCGAAACGAAAAATCGGTTGAACTGAATGAAAGGAAAATAGTACCCAACCTAACGCCAAATGTTATCGGAATGTCGTTACAGGATGCAATATATTTACTCGAGAACAGCGGATTAAAAGTAACAGTTATTGGCCGTGGTGCTGTTCGAAGCCAGTCAATACTACCTGGCGTAAGAGTAAAAAATGGCGATAGAATTAAACTAGAAATGACTTTTAGCTAGCTAAATGGAAAAACTTAACAACATATTACCCAACGATACCGTAGCTGAAATAATTGGCAAAACGGACATCAATATTTCGGGGCTTACCTTCGATTCGAGAAACGTTGAACCGAACAATATGTTCTTTGCCGTTAGGGGCACCCAAATAGATGGGCATCAATTTATTACAAGTGCAATAGAAAAAGGGGCTACTGCAATTATTTGCGAACAAATACCCGAAAATATTCACACAGAAAACGTTACGCTTATAAGGGTACCCAATTCTGCTGAAGCAATGGGTAAAATTGCTGTAAAATTTTACAACAACCCAGCTAGTAAACTTAACCTGGTTGGTATTACTGGCACCAACGGAAAAACCACTGCAGTTACTCTACTATATAGATTAATTAACGCTTTAGGGGGCAAAGCTGGACTTATTTCAACCATTCAAAACCAAATTGGCGACACAACCATTGCCAGCACACATACAACCCCAAGCGCCATTGAAATAAACAGCTTGCTTAGTAAGATGGTAGACCAAGGCTGTACCCACTGTTTTATGGAGGTAAGTTCACACGCAACGGATCAGAAAAGGGTTGCAGGGCTCGAGTTTGCAGGTGCAATTTTCACCAACATCACCCATGATCACCTCGACTATCATAAAACGTTTAGCGAGTACATAAAAGCAAAAAAATCTCTCTTTGACAATCTCTCGGCAAATGCCTTTGCGCTTACCAATGTTGACGACAGAAACGGCAGGGTAATGGTGCAAAACACAAAGGCAAAAATTAGCACATACTCACTTAAAAATATGGCTAACTACCGTTGCAAAATTATTGAGCAACATGCACACGGAATGTTACTAAATATAGATAATACTGAGTTGTGGTCAAGGTTAATTGGCAATTTCAATGCGTACAATCTGCTTACAGTATATGCAACCGCACTGCTTCTAAATTTTGACAGGCAAGAGGTTTTAACTGAGCTAAGCAATATGGGGCCAGTTAACGGCCGATTCGAGAATTTTGTTGCGCCCAACGGTGTTATTGCCGTTGTTGACTATGCACATACCCCCGATGCGCTTGAAAACGTGATATCAACAATAAATAAAATTTTACACGAGGGTAACCGGCTTATCACGGTTGTAGGTGCTGGCGGAAACAGGGACAAAACAAAGCGCCCAATTATGACGCAGGTAGCCTTGCAAGGAAGTCATCTGGTGGTTCTCACTGCCGATAATCCTCGCCACGAAGACCCTGCAGAAATAATAGATGATATGAAAAAAGGAATCGACCCCTCACAAGTGGGGAAAGTACTTACAATTGTCGACAGGCGCGAAGCCATTAGAACGGCCTGCCTACTAGCCTCACCAAACGACGTTGTACTAATTGCGGGAAAAGGGCACGAAACCTATCAGGAGGTTAAAGGCGTTAGGCATCATTTTGATGACAAGGAGGAAGTATCAGAAATTTTTAAAGCATTACAGGCATGATATACTATCTGGCACAGTGGTTAAGCGAATTTAATATTCCTGGAATGGGTATGTTTCAGTACATCTCCTTTCGCGCAGGCTTGGCCGTTATTACATCTCTTCTTATCTCACTTCTTACAGGCAAGCGGCAAATTAGGTTTTTACAGATTAAGCAAATTGGCGAAGAGGTTAGAAACTTGGGGTTACACGGACAGCTAGAGAAAAAAGGCACGCCAACAATGGGTGGGGTTATTATATTACTGTCTATTGTTGTACCCGTACTCCTGTTTGCGAACCTAAAAAATATTTACATTATTGTAATGCTCGTTACCACCGTTTGGCTTGGGGCAGTTGGCTTTATTGATGATTACATTAAGGTATTCCGTAAGCATAAAGAGGGCCTTTCGGGTAAATTAAAAATACTAGGGCAAGTGCTTCTCGGACTGTTTGTTGGGCTAACCATGTATTTAAGTCCAGATATTGTTATTAGAGAGAAGGTACATAAGCAGGAAGTCTCCCAAAGGATTGAGCAAACGATTAGTAGCGAGGTAGATTCCAAGCCAAATCAAATTAGCAAACAGAACGAAAAAACGACTAAAACTACCATTCCATTCTTCAAAAACAATGAGTTCGATTACGAGTTTTTAATACCCTTTAGTGGCCCCTTGTCACAAAAATTAGCGTGGGTGGTTTTTATCATTATCGTAATTATTGTTGTTACCGGAGTTTCAAACGGAGCAAACCTAACCGATGGGCTCGACGGGCTTGCAACCGGAGTGAGCGCTGTGATGGGTGTAACCTTGGGTGTGTTTGCATACCTTTCGGGTAACGTTATATATGCCGAGTACCTCAACATAATGTATATACCCAACTCGGGAGAACTGGTAATATTTATGTCGGCATTTATTGGTGCTGCCATCGGGTTTTTATGGTACAACAGCTACCCCGCTCAGGTATTTATGGGCGATACTGGCAGCTTGGCCATTGGCGGAATAATAGCCGTTTTTGCAATTTTAATACGCAAAGAGCTGCTAATACCAATACTGTGTGGCGTTTTCTTTGTCGAAACCCTATCGGTAATGATTCAGGTATCATACTTTAAGCACACAAAGCGAAAATCTGGCGTAGGTAAAAGAGTTTTCCTTATGGCACCACTTCATCATCACTATCAAAAGAAGGGGTACCCAGAGGCAAAAATAGTAGTCCGTTTCTGGATTGTAGCCTTACTTCTGGCAATTATTAGCGTGGTAACTCTCAAAATTCGTTAGTATGGAAATCAATAAAATAAATAATCGAATAGTTGTTTTGGGTGGCGGCGAAAGCGGCGTTGGTGCGGCTGTGCTTGCATCAAAACAGGGGTTCGAAGTATTTCTTTCGGATAGCGGGAAAATAAAACCTCGGCATAAACAGCTGTTAGAGAAATACAACATTCCGTGGGAAGACCAAAAACACACCCCTGAGCTAATACTAAATGCTTGTGAGGTTATTAAATCGCCTGGGATATCAGAAAAGGTGCCAATCGTTCAGGAGATAATAAAAAAAGGCATACCTGTAATAGCTGAAATTGAATTTGCTGGTCGTTATACCGATGCAAAAAAAATATGCATCACAGGCAGTAATGGCAAAACAACCACCACAACATTAATATACAATATGCTTAAAAAAGCTGGGCTAAACGTTGGTTTGGCCGGCAATGTTGGACAAAGTTTTGCTTTGCAAGTGGCCGAAAACAACTACGATTACTACGTTCTTGAACTCAGCAGTTTTCAGCTCGATGGTATGTACACATTTAAGGCCGACATTGCCATTTTGTTAAATATTTCGCCCGACCACCTAGACCGCTACGACTACAAAATGGAAAATTACGTAAAGTCGAAATTCAGAATAGCTCAAAATCTTTCCGAAGATGAGTACTTCATATTCTGCTCAGATAACGATGTAACAACCGAGCATCTTAAAGATATTGTAGTAAAAGCCGAAATGCTTTCATTCTCTCAGCATAAAAAAACAGAGCAAACAGCTTACCTAATCGACCAGCTTATGCACATTAACTACCAAAGCAACAATTTCGATATGTCAATTGATGAACTCGCACTAAAAGGTCGGCACAACGTTTATAACTCAATGGCTGCAGGTATTGCTGGTTACGTTCTAAATATCCGAAAAGATATTATACGCGAAAGTCTCGCTTCATTTGAAGGGATTGAGCACAGGCTCGAACCCGTTTTCAAGGTTCGGGGCGTACAGTATATAAACGACTCAAAAGCAACCAACGTAAATTCGGTATGGTACGCCCTTGAGTGTATGACAGGCCCTGTGGTATGGATTGCCGGTGGGCAGGATAAGGGCAACGATTACACTGAACTTTTCAAACTAGTAAAGGAAAAGGTTAAAGCCATTGTGTGTCTCGGTATTGACAACACGAAACTACACAACACTTTTGCCGAAATGGTGCCAACAATGGTCGATGCAGATTCTGCCAGTCAAGCCGTAAAGTTAGCTTACGAACTTGCTACACCTGGCGATGTTGTTCTACTATCACCTGCTTGCGCCAGCTTCGATTTATTCAAAGATTACGAGGATAGAGGCAGACAGTTTAAAGAAGCAGCAAAAAATTTATAGAGAAGGAATAAATTGATATGGAAAAGTTTTTCAGACAGTACTTTAAAGGCGACAGGGTAATATGGTTGGTGGTAGTTTTACTATCAATCGTATCGCTTTTGGCTGTTTATAGTTCTACTGGGTCGCTTGCATATCGATATCAGGGCGGAAATACCGCTTACTACTTCATTAAGCAGTTCGCTTTTCTTGGAGCCGGACTAGCCGTAATATTTCTGGTACATTTAATCTCCTACAAAGTATATTCTCCCCTCGCCCCTTTACTACTTTACATAGCCATTCCGCTTTTGCTAATAACTTTGCTTTTTGGAACAAGCATAAACCAGGCCTCAAGGTGGCTCGAAATTCCTGGACTTGGGGTTACCGTACAAACATCAGACTTTGCAAAGTTGGCGCTTGTAATGTACGTGGCACGTATGCTATCACTAAGGCAAAACAACCTTAACGACTTTAAAAAAACATTCCTACCCATTGTTTTGCCCATTGCCCTAGTTTGCTCACTTATTCTGCCAGCAAACTTCTCAACAGCGGCTCTACTGGCGGCAACTTGCTGGTTATTAATGTTTATAGGTCGCATAAACCTAAAGCACTTACTAGGCTTTACTGGATTAGGAGTTCTTGTAATCGGGCTTTTTGTTGTTGTTGCTCTTAAAACCAACTCCATTAGCCGTGTACAAACGTGGAAGAATCGGATTGAGAACTATTCATCGGGCGAACAGGGTGAAAACTATCAGGCGCAACAATCGAAAATTGCCATTGCAACGGGTGGCTTAGTTGGCAAAGGACCCGGCAATAGCACCCAACGAAACTTACTACCCCACCCCTATTCCGATTTTATATATGCAATTATAATTGAAGAATACGGGATATTTGGAGGTGTTATCGTTCTACTTTTATACCTAATACTGCTTTACCGCACTGGGCTTATTGTAAAAAAAGCCCGACGAACTTTTCCAGCACTATTGGCAATGGGGCTAACCCTAATGCTGGTTTTTCAGGCTATGATAAATATGGCAGTAGCAGTAAATCTAATACCCGTAACAGGGCAACCTTTACCCCTTGTGAGTATGGGCGGAACTTCGCTCATTTTCACTAGCGCATCATTCGGAATATTACTTAGCATTAGCAGAAGTCAAAATAAGGAGGAACTATTCGATGGAGAAGAAGCAGTTAAGGGTGATTATTAGCGGAGGCGGAACGGGAGGGCACATATTCCCCGCAATCTCTATTGCCAATGCGCTTAGGGAGGTTGAACCCGATGCCCAAATCCTATTTGTAGGTGCCGAGGGGCGTATGGAAATGGAGAAAGTTCCGGCAGCTGGCTACGAAATAAAAGGGTTACCTGTGGTTGGATTTCAGCGTAGTATTTCGACTAAAAACCTAGCATTTCCATTCAAACTAATGCGGAGCTTAACGTTGGCAAAAAAAATAGTAAAGAGTTTTAATCCAGATGTTGTTGTTGGAGTAGGTGGCTATGCAAGCGGTCCCGTGCTAAAGGTTGCACAACAAATGAAAATCCCAACGCTTATACAAGAGCAAAACTCGTATGCTGGGGTTACTAATCGTCTACTTGCAAAAAAAGCCAATGCAATTTGCGTGGCTTACGAAAATATGGAGCAATATTTCCCAGCAAGGAAAATAACAATAACCGGAAACCCAATAAGGCAGGGGCTTAACAACACTACTCCAAAATCGGATGAAGCGTTAAAGTTTTTTGGCATTCCAGAATCCAGTAAGGTAATTCTAGTTGTAGGCGGCAGTCTGGGTGCCAGAACAATAAACCACAGCATACTAAATAACATCGAGCAAATAACAAATCAAAAAAATGTAACGCTCATTTGGCAAACAGGCAAATTTTATTTTGATGAAATAACTGAAACCCTACAAAATATCAAAACAGGCAACGTTAGGATACTCGATTTTATAAGTAGAATGGATTTAGCTTACTCGGTTGCCGACCTAGTAATATCCAGAGCTGGTGCCTGCACTATATCGGAGCTTTGTGCAGTAGGCAAACCCACCATACTAGTGCCTTCGCCAAACGTGGCCGAAGACCACCAAACGATGAATGCCAAAGCGTTAGCACAAAAAAATGCAGCCATAATGGTAAAAGACTTAGATGCCGAAAAGTTACTAGTTAGCACGGCCCTAAGCACAATACAAAACGAAAACAAACTGACCGAGTTAGGCAAAAATATTAGCAATATGGCGCTACCAAATGCTGCAAATAGCATTGCAGAAATAGTTTTAACGCTTATAAATAAATAGGAAAATGCTACAAATTTGGTCCCATAACAACTATCAACTTTCTGTAAACATTAATGCAACAGTATTTTACTAAGAATATGAACACGCTCGCTAACAACATAAAACAAGTTTACCTAATTGGCATTGGGGGCATTGGTATGAGTGGCCTTGCCCGCTATTTTGCCAACCAAAACATAGCTGTTGCTGGGTACGACCTAACCCCTTCAAACTTAACAAACAAGTTAGTAAGCGAAGGCATTGCAGTGCAATTTACCGACAGCATAGACAGCATACCTACAACAATTAAAAATGATTCACAGCAAACCCTTATAATATACACCCCTGCAATACCACAAAGCAGTAAGCAACTTCAATTTTTTAAAAACAATAACTTTAGGGTGCTAAAAAGAGCTGAAACTCTCGGATTAATTTCCGAAAACTACCAAACAGCTGCCGTGGCAGGTACTCACGGAAAAACAAGCACCTCAACACTTTTGGCCTATATACTAAGCCATACTTCCGAAGGATGTAACGCATTTGTGGGCGGAATATCTAAAAACTTTGCAAGCAACGTTGTTCTAAACAGCAAAAGTAACCGCTTGGTTGTTGAAGCCGATGAGTACGATCGCAGCTTCTTAAGTCTTAAACCCGACCTAGCAATTATAACCTCCGTGGATGCTGACCATCTCGATATTTACAATACCCATAACGAGGTTAAGCAGGCTTTTAACTCTTTCATTTCTAAAATTGAAAAGGGAGGCACGCTGATAATAAAGCACAACATCAAAAACATTGTAGAAGGCAAAACCAACATAAAAACGTACACCTATTCAATAGATGAAAAGGCCGATTTTTACCCAAGCAACCTAACGAATCAAAACGGTATTTACACTTTTAGCCTAAATACACCATTTGGGAAAATTAAAAATCTAACGCTCGGAACGCCCGGAAAATTCAATGTCGAAAATTCGGTTGCAGCTTCGGCGGCAGCTATTCTCTGGGGTACAGGCGAAGAAAATTTAAGGCAAAGCCTAAAATCATTTAAAGGTATTTCAAGGCGGTTCGACATTCAATACCAAGGAAAAGCGACATATATTGATGATTACGCACATCATCCAGCTGAAATAAATGCGGCAATTACCTCGCTAAAGGAGATGTTCCCAAACAGAAGGATAACTGGAATTTTTCAACCACACCTGTATTCACGCACCCGCGATTTTGCCGATGATTTTGCAAGAAGCCTTAGCCTGCTCAACGAGCTAATACTGCTGGACATATACCCTGCACGCGAGCTGCCTATTCCAGGGGTAACATCAAGTATTATTTTTGATAAGGTACAGTGCCAACACAAAACACTTTGCACCACCTCAGAACTTATGGATATACTCAACAATTCTGAAATTGATGTATTAATTACAATGGGTGCTGGGAATATTGACCGCCAAGTGCCAAAAATAGTAGAACTACTAAAACAGAAAGAGAAATAAAATGAAGGCTTGGAAATCGGCTTTATGGAATTTTACAAAGTGGCTACTAGTAGTTGCCTATTTGATTACTACCCTAAACTTCGTGGGTAGTCGCTCAGATCAGGTTATCTGCTCGTCCATTAGCATTAATATTGCCGATAGCCTAAACAATGCATTCGTAACAAAAAAAGAAATACTGAAAACGGTTGAGCGTGAACACGCAAACCTAATTGGCATACCCATTTCAATGATTAATACACACGTAATTGAGCAGCAAATTGCTTCTATGCAAGCAGTAAAAAGAGCCGAGGTATTCAAAACAAACAATGGCACGCTTAGCATAAATATAGAGCAGCGAAAACCCATTATGCGAATCATTAACCGATACGGCAAGAGCTACTATATCGATATCGAAGGACGAATTTTAGCCCTATCAAACAATTTTACATCGCACGTTCTGGTAGTAAATGGCAGCATAACCGAACCTTTCGACATTAAACCAGACATTGATATAATGAGTTGGAAAGAGCATTCAACCGAGAAAAACCCATTTATTTGTCAGCTCTACATTTTCGCCAAGTTTATAACAAGTCATCCTTTTTGGAGTGCACAAATAACACAAATATATGTTGACAATGAACAGAATATTGAATTAATACCCCGAGTTGGACCACACACCATAATTTTTGGCGATTTAGCCAACTACGAAACAAAACTTTTAAAACTAAAATATTTTTACCAAACTGCTCTTCCTGAGGAGGGGTGGAATAAATACACACAGATAAACCTTAGGTATAGTAATCAAGTTGTATGTACTAAACGATAATATTATGACACAGCAAAGCGAGTATTTAGCATCAATCGACCTTGGAACAACTAAGGTTGTAACCATTATTGGAAAAAAGAACCCTAACGGAAAACTACAAATTGTAGCGCACAGTAAAACACCCTCAACCGGCATAAAACGGGGAGTAATTTTAAATATCGAAGAAACAGTTAAATCAATACAGCGCACGGTTGAAGACGTACAGCTAAAATCGGGAATTATATTTGACGATGTTTACGTCGGTATTGCAGGGCAACACATTCGTAGTATAAAAAACCGTGGAAGCATAAATCTTGCAGCCGATCAGGACATTATAACCATTGAAAATGTGAACGAGCTGATTGAGGATATGTACAAAATCCCCACCAATCTTGGAGAAGAAATCCTGCACATACTTCCACAAAACTTTATTGTTGATAACGAAGGGGGCATAAAAAACCCCGTTGGTATGTCGGGAAAGAGACTCGAAGCCAACTTCAATATTGTTATCGGACAAACTGGGTCGGCAAAAAACATTGAAAAATGTGTTAATCGCGTTGATTTAGTTGTAAACGAGCTAATACTTGAACCCCTTGCATCGGCCGAAGCCGTGCTTACCGAAGATGAGAAGGAAGCTGGAGTTGTACTTGTTGATATAGGCGGAGGAACAACTGACATTGCTATTTTTTACGATGGTATTGTTCGACATACGGCCGTTATTCCGTTTGGAGGAAACGTTATAACAAACGACATTAAGGAGGGTTGCTCAATTCTACTTAGGCAAGCCGAGCAGCTTAAGGTTCAGTTTGGTTCGGCGCTGGGCGACATTGCTCCCGAAGATAAAATTGTAACCATACCGGGTATCAGCGGAAGAGACCCTAAAGAAATCTCGTTTAAAAGCCTTGCCTACATCATTCAAAGCCGAATGGAAGAAATTATAGACTATGCAACCTTCGAAATTGAAAACTCGGGTTACGCCGAGAAACTTAGCGCAGGCATAGTGCTTACTGGAGGCGGTTCGCTACTAAACCACCTATCGCAGCTAGTAAAATTCAAAACTGGTTACGATGTACGAATTGGTTATCCAAACGAACACCTAACTGCCGATGTTAACGAGGAGATAAACTCACCCGCCTACTCCACTTCAATTGGTCTAATTTTAAAAGGTTTTGAGATGCTCGAAACTTGTAAAAAGATTGATAATGAAAATAGGGAAACATTCCAACCTGAGGCCAAAGAAGGAAACATTTCTAAAGATGTAAAGCGGGTAAACTTACTCGAAAAATTTAAGCGTAAATTCACCGAGATTTTCGAGGAAAACGACTCTGCTATGTAAAATAAGTCGTCTAAATAATTCGAAAACTGAAATAAAACACATTGCCATGAACGAAGAGCTAATACCATTCGATTTACCAACCTATAAAAAGTCAATTATTAAGGTAATTGGAGTAGGTGGCGGGGGAAGCAATGCCATAAACCATATGTTTAAACTAGGCATTAAGGATGTTGATTTTATGGTTTGCAATACCGATGGACAAGCCCTTGAAAACAGCCCCGTGCAAAACAGAATTCAGCTAGGTTCCTCATTAACGGAGGGGCGCGGAGCTGGAAACAAGCCAGAGGTGGGAAAACAAGCAGCCATTGAGAACATTCAGGATGTGCTTGATATGCTATCCGATGGCACAAAAATGGTGTTCGTTACCGCCGGAATGGGAGGCGGAACAGGAACCGGAGCGGCACCAGTTATTGCCAAGGCAGCAAAGGAGCTTGGACTGCTAACGGTTGGTATTGTAACAATACCCTTTAGAAACGAGGGGAAAAAGCGTATTGCCCAGGCTATGGAAGGCATTGAGGAACTTGAAAAGCATGTCGATTCGCTGCTAGTTATCAACAATGAGAAAATTCGCGAAATCTATGGCGACCTAAAAATATCCGAAGCCTTTTCACGAGCCGACGATGTGCTAGCCATAGCAGCAAAAGGTATTGCTGAAATTATAACCGTGCACGGGTACATAAACGTTGACTTTGCTGATGTTGAAACCGTTATGACCAATAGCGGGGTAGCCATTATGGGATCGGCAATGGCATCGGGTGAGGATAGAGCCGTTAGAGCCATTGAAGAAGCTTTGTCGTCGCCACTACTCAACAACAACGATATTTCTGGGGCGCGTAATATTCTACTTAACATAACCTCGGGCATTAATGAGGTAACTATGGATGAGATTGGGCAGATTACCGATTACATTCAATCTGCGGCTGGTGATGATGCCGATCTTATTTGGGGTAACGGAACCGACGAGCAGCTAGAAGAGAAACTTAACGTTACAATTATTGCCACCGGTTTTGGCACCAATAGCATTCCAGATTTATACACTCGCAAAAAAAGTGTTGACATAATTCCTCTCGATGGGCAAACATCAACCAACAGGGAGGTAAAACAACCACTAATTGATGTAAAGCAGAAACCAGCAGCACCACCCAAAAAGGACGGGAAAAATTCAAACAAGTTCCAAAGGATAATCGAATTTGACACAACAAACGAAAATAGATTTTTTGATATTAGTCAAAATCCAGAGGATGAAGAGCTTGACTTTCAGGTTTCAACTGTAAGCAAACCAACTGAACAGAAACCAGCTGAGGAAGGTCGCGTAAGCCGTTCGGAGTCTACTCCAGTTCCAACTAAAGAATCGTTCGATAAAATTGAGAAAATACCTGCATATAAGCGCAAAAACATAAAGATTGACGATACAAATATCTCAAAAAAACCTAATGTTTCGCGCTTCACACTAAACCAAGAGGATGGCGACATCTTCCTAAGAAATGACAACGCATACCTGCACGACAACGTGGATTAGTATACAGAGTTTAGCGTTAAAACAATACCGTTGTATCAATGGGCTTCGAGGATAGTAACACTAAGCCAAGGAGTAAAAGTTACCAACTATAAAAAGAGTTTAAAAGTTTAAAATATTTGGCAATCGGAATTAAGGATTAAAACTGCTTAATTCTCTCAAAATATTATAAAGTGATTACTGCTCTCTCTACTACTGTTCGGTATAGTATTTACCTCCGTGGTTTCAGCACAAACAGTCGAAAAGAATACTTATAATATTGGATATGACCCAATAACCCAAGGGCTTTACGTTGGGTTCAACAACACAATTAAGCGTTATTCTGTTGGTTTTGACATTGGCTCTTCGTTCGGAGTAATAATGCCTTTAAACGTTTCATTATGCATTGACAATGCATGGTATTTCGGAAAGCCAGACAAGTATAACCTAAGGACGTGGCATACAAATGTACGACTAGCCTATTCTAAAATACTGGTTGAAAATAAGCCTAACGTTTTTTACATAGTTCCTTCAATAGGAAAGGTTTTTAATTTGAGCAATAAGTTAGGGCAAAATATTGAATTAGGTTACGGATTTCAGGTTTTGGATGACTGGGGAAACCAGCTGAATGGAGAGGGTTAAAGTGCATACTATCTTGGTGGTCTATCTACTCCAAATATTCGTATTGAACTACAATTTTAACTGTATGAATTGGCTAAAACCATCCATATAACAGCCACAACTTTTTACACCATAAAAACCATAGTAAAAAAGTGGCAAATACTACCTGCAAGAACAAACAGATGGAAAACGCCATGACCAAAGGCTATTTCGCGCCTAATGTAGAAGAAAATGCCTGCCGAGTAGGCAAATACCCCACACAGAAGAAAAACCAGCGAAATGGATGGTAAATTGCGTACAATGGGGCCAATTGCCATTAAAAACATAAAACCCATTGCTGCATAAAGGGCTGCCGATAGAGCACGAAATTTCTGCTTGTAAAACCACGTTTTAAAAACAATGCCAGCTAACGCTAAACCCCATATAATACCGAACAGCACCCAGCCCAAAGGGCTTCTAATTGACACTAGCGTTAAAGGGGTGTAAGTAGCAGCAATTAAAACATATATCGCCGAATGGTCAAAGGTATTTAAACGGTACTTACGACGCAGATTCTTGGTACCATGAAAAAGCGTTGATGCAATGTAAAGGGTTATCATTCCAGCGCCAAAAATACTGAAACTCACAATATGCCACGCATCACCATATAATGCGGCACGGGTTACAATAATAGCGGTACACGCAATAGCAATAAAAACACCTACCCCATGCGATACGCTATTAAATATTTCTTCGTGTCTTTTAAGCTTGCTGCTTTTTCGCTTCATAGCTCGAATAACGTTAAAATGCAACTGGGAAGATGTATAAAACACCTTCCCAGCTACTATGCATACTAGAATAATAAATTATATTCCAACAATAGTAAAGTCAACCCTTCGGTTTTTTGCTCTACCCTCTTCAGATCTATTACTTGCCTTAGGTTTGGTAAACCAGTAACCTTTCGAAACGATTCTCTCGGGTGGTAATCCCTGTTTTATACCGTACTCGGCAACCGCACGAGCCCTCTCCTCAGATAGTCGTTGGTTTACTGATAACGACCCGGTGTTATCGGTGTGCCCGCCAATCTCGACCCTCACATTTGGGTACTCATTAAGAAACTGAACCAACGCTGCCAATGAACGATACGATTCGGGTTTAAGCTCATCACGACCAGTCTCAAAGTAAATATGTTCAATATCAATAGACTGTCCAACCTCAATAGGTGTTACGTAAAAATTACGAACAACCTTCGTCATGGCAGTAGCGCTTGTTAAATCAACGGGTTCAAACTTATTGTAAAAGTTATAGAGACTGGGTGTTAAATCGTAATTATAGCCAACGGGCAGTTTTAACGTGTACGATGCACTCTTGCTATCGTAAACAAAAGCTGGCGTTTCAACGCCATTTACTCGCATCTTAACATCGTACCCCTCCTCAAGCACCTTGCCTGTTTTTGTGTTAATTACCTTACCGTTAAGAGTAATCATATTCACATCAGCTCGTTCAGCAAACAGGTTTTGCGACACCT
Source organism: Bacteroidales bacterium (assembly GCA_041656735.1). Taxonomy (GTDB): domain Bacteria; phylum Bacteroidota; class Bacteroidia; order Bacteroidales; family Tenuifilaceae; genus Perlabentimonas. Next base: position 116,481 of record JBBACY010000002.1, read on the forward strand.
CGGCATAACGCGTATACGTACTTAAGTCAATCTGATTGTCAATTGTTCTGTAATTTTCAGCCTTAACTCCCACCATATGGTTTTTGCCATAGGGTAGTCTTAGCTCAAAGTAGGCTGTAACAGGATCTATTTGAACACTATCAATCTCCTGGCCGTTAATAGTAAGACTGGGTTTTGATTGAGCCAATATAGGCGTTAGCGAATTATTATCGAGCACTTTACCCTTTATTAGCACCCACGGGTATGGTGTAACCCTAACCTCAATCTCTTTCTCAACATACTGTGTTTGATTAACTACATCCACCACCTCAACCGATGATGTAAAATTATTTACGTTAGCCGAAAAAGCGTAACGCCCACCCAAAGGGAGTAATGATTGGAACGCACTAGAAAACTGATCGTAAATTATTGAATCGGATGGCAGCCCGTTAACTGTAATAGTTGCTCCATAGCTAGCTGGCAAAACCTCGTTAGTGTGTGTGTCAATAATTTTACCTTTTACCTGTACAAATGGTATTGACGAAAAGTAGATATTTAGTTTAGACTCGGTATACTCCCTAATATTGCGCAAGTCAATATCAAACGAAATACCGTTCCATTTATCCATAACGGGCTGAATTGTGTAGTATTCGCCCAGCGGAAGTAATGCTTCGTATGATGCAGAAGTTTTATCAAGGTTAACCCCCTCAAACTCTTCGCCATTCACGAGTACAGAGTAGGTAGTATCCATAATCATTAAGGTTTGGTCGGATTGATCTAAAACCAAGCCAGAAAGCTTCAGGTATGGATTTTCCTCAAAGAATTTCACCCTAAAAATATCTGACTTACCAAACGAATTGGTTGTTGATGTGTAATATCCCCAGCTCTCCTGTGCATTCATTAGAAAGTGTGAATCCCAGTTGGGAGTATTTATGGTGTCGGTAACCATAAGGGGTGCGCTCCATTCCCTAAAGTCCGGGGTTGGATTTTCGGCATAGTATAAGTTATGATCTCCGCGGCCTTTGCTATAATCGCCCGAGAAATAAATTCTACTTTTATCGGCTGTAAGGTATGGAGACTCAATGGTCCGAGGGTTCATCGCATTGCCTTTGCCTCCGCGAACAGTTTTGGGGCTTGAGTACACGTTGTCTTTCTTTCTTTCGGACACATATAACGATAAGCGCTGGCTATTGGGATACATTGAGAATGCAATAAAAATATATTCTCTATCGGGAGTCATATAAGCAGTAATCGTTTTGCTCTTATTCTTCCTTTTAAATCCTTTAACTCGAATTCGCTCAGGCTTGCTCCACGTATTGTTATCGAGCTTCTTTATAATTGAAAACCCTCTGGTAGTCCAAAGGGTACCTCTCTTATTAAACCTGCCAAGCAATAAGTACGATTCACCATCGTCCAACGCCGAAAGTATGGCATTATACTGGCCAATATTTACCGTGTTAGGCAATCGCTCAGCCGCTCCCCAAGTACCATCAGCCTGAAGTGTTGAGAACCATATATCCTGACTATCGCTCGCACCAAACCGATTGCTGGGGTGATTTACCCTAGTAAAAAACAGGGTATTCCCATCTGTAGAGATAACAGGATTAACTTCTGAATACTCACTGTTTATATTCTTTCCAAGGTTTTGCGGCTCAAACGATGTTTGCCCGCTTATATTGGTTACAATTTGCAAAAGAACAGCAACTGTTATTAATTTTAAAAATATTTTATTCATAGGTGCGTGCTTCAATATTATTACTCGTTTTAGCAATTAATTGTAAGGTAATCCTTGCGGTTTTTTGACCCAACCAAACACAATATTTAGCCCCATTCTAACATTCATATTGGTAAAAGTTAGGGGGTCAACAAGTGGCGAATAAACATTGTCGGCTACAAGGTATAGTTGAAAAGGACCCGGCTTTACTAAAATTCCGAAACCAATGTTCGATACAGTTCGTTGGTTCATTGAGGCAGATAACGAAACACTAAATATGCGACCTAAACCTTGATTAATGCCCACGGTTAGCGCTGGATAAAGCCTACGATTTACAACTCCGTAAAGGCTAGCATTAAGATGCGTACGCTCAGCCAATTGGTACGTTGCCGACAGATAAAACTTTGTATGTAGCCAAGTTGCATAGCCACCCTCGTGATTTTCATCAGTTTCAAAATTACTGACAATATCATTAATTAATGTATCGGTAGACAGCTCGCCGCCAGTTAACATTTCTGCCAACATATCAACTCCCTTAAACTCCGACGCTCCTTTAATGCTGAAGAACTTGGTGCTATCGCTCCATGAAATAAAACCTAAATCACTAAATGCAAATGAAAAAGTAAATCGAGAGTCGTACTTATACGACGCCCCTCCACTAAGGGCGAAACCAGGGTTGCGGAAACGACTAAAATAGTTTGCCGTATAGTTTGTCCTCATAAACTCTCTAAATTCAGAAAAACTACTAATATTCGTTTCATCAAAAACCCCGAACTGGTTAAAGTTGATATTAGCCAACGAATCTCCAGGCAAACCAGAAGTTTTTAAAACGGCATCGGCATCAGCACTCATTGAGTACATATCATCGGTAACGGCAACGGTAATTTTCTTCGGATTGAGGTAGGCATTAGTTAAACCATGTAACAAACTTACCCTACCCCCAAAAACCCATTTACCTCGCTGCGTTGAAGCCCCAACAGTGTGCTCACGGTACATTGACCCATTAAAGCCCAGCGGAGTTAAATCCATAGGCACATCTTTATACTGTTCGTTCCCGGCTATGGCAAAGCTAAAGAGCGATTTGGGGTAAAACAATGACACCTGCTGATTCTGCCTCACACCATACCATATATCCCAGTTTAAGTAGCGTATTTTAACGTGGAGCAAATCAATGCCTACACTGGCATAAAGCAAGTTGCGATTACGCAGTTGGCTCTCAAGGTTATTTGGTGAAATCCTAAGCGTATTGCCACTAATACTCATAAATCTACGGGGAACAAACCCGTTACTAATAACCTGAAACTGCAGTGACGACAGTACAGGCAATCCTATGCTAACAGCGTGCTCGGTTTGAACAGAAGGGTTAAGATAGGTATTTTGAAAAATATTGCCCATAAACGGCAGGGTTAGTTCCGACTGAGCAAAAACACTCATCGTCCCTGTGAGCATTAGTAGTATAAAGGATATTCTTTTCACAACTTCCTCTTCTTAATTAGTATTCGGGTTAGGCTAAATGTTAAATATTTATTTAGTTTTCAGGTTTTAATTTTAATTGGAACCTGACGCCCATCTGTACGTCTAGATTTTGTGAAGCCTTAAACAGCACATTACGCTGACTTTCGGTTCCAGTTTCAAGGTATAAGTTTAACCGCATTTGCGAAGCTTTCGAAATCTTATCATACTTTGTCCTATCCATTTGAACAATGGTCATTTTTTCGGTGCTTGCCAATGGTAATCCCTGATTATCGACCCTTGGACTCTGCACAATATTTTGATTCAACGGATTGCTAAACAGCGAATCTATGGCAACTCCATTTTCAATAAAAACCATCTGCAACCCAAATGTGAGAGGAATTTGATTGGTAGTTTTCAATAATATTTCTACATTATAATCGAAATCTGCAAGCATTGGAATTGTATCAATCACAGGCCATGAAAAATTCTCTAAATTCTTTTGAAATTTCAAATCTTTGATACTGCCAGCCAACGGCACTTCAATATCCAGATCAATGTTAAAGGAGCTTGTGTCATGCACAAAAAAACTATGCGGGTCGTCAAAAACTCCGGTAAAATCACCTAGTCTAAAAACTCCATTAAGGAACGCCTCAAGTGGAGCTATTGCCAAAACATCAACCAGATTAGAGTTCTCGTAATTTAAAAAGAAATACTCATTTACATACGGTGAAGTGGATGTTGTGTGAGCTAAGTAATTCTTTTTACCCTCGCCCAATAGTAACATTCTACTCGATGGTATCCCTTCATTTTCCAGCTCAATTGTTTCGTTTTTACTGTTTTTGAAAAGAAAACTAGCTATTTCAGCTGTGGAAGGAACTCCAAAGGATGTACCCAAATTAAGATCAATCCTAGGTTTTGAAAGGCGAATTTCGCCATCTATTACCGAGCTAAAAGCGCCCAAGCCCACTGTTTGTGTAACTATTGGAACCTCATGGTTAATAAGGCCAGTAATCTTCTCAAACTCAACATCAGAAATAATTATGTTGTTACTCACCTGACCCGTTGCATATCCATCGGACTTAACAAAGTTAGTCCAGGTAAAAGAATTATAAATAGGATCGTGCGTAATCTCATCTTTGCCTTCGAGTATAAGGGTAACCCCAGCTAAATCAACCGAAACAACATTGGTAAAACTATTAGCTGGCCATTCGGAATTGAAAACTAAACCATCGGGTTCTTCAGGTGTGGTTAACGAATTAATTACCACTTTCATTTCCAGGTCGCTGTTGAGGTCATCTCGTATAAACTCTACTCTAAGGTTCCCACTTTTCAAGTTTACCAACCTAATTTCTGATTCGCTTTCGATGGTTGTGTAATTTTGGGCATACGCCTCAAACGCTTCTCCCGTAGGGCTCAAGTCAAGTGTGCCGCTAAATGTTTTATCAGGTATTTTAAAAACATCCAGATCAAGTCCGAAATTCATTTCTTGTTTAAAAACCAAGAAGACGCTATCGTTTCTTACCTCTACAACAGAAGAAGAATCAACAGCATTCAACAAATCGCTTATGCTAATGCTTGAGTTAATTATCGGAAACCCAAAAACCGGGTCAATTGAATCAATCTGTATTTTCTCAATATTTCGGTAATCGTCAAGATAACAACCACTGAGCATAAACGAAATGACTACCGTGGTAAAGATTGCTTTAAACTTTTTCACTTTGTACCGATTTGATTATTAATAATTTGATAAAAATAATATTTTAATTTAAATTCTTTCAAAAAAACGTCCAATAATTTCAGAATTAAGTTGCCTCACAAGGGTTTAAATAATTAGGAGGATGATGAAATTTTAGCATTATTTATTTCAAGAACGCTAGAGAATTCATACACACCAACCGTTTGCTTAAACTACTTACAATAAAAATGAGTGTAAAAAGTTACACTGTTTATCCAAATAAACAACACAGTTACCACTATCCTTAAACAAGAACAATTATTTTGAACAATAGTTTTAAGCTAGCCCTATAGCCTTCTTCAAACAAATTTACAGCATCATTTTCAACATGATAGTTTTATGAACAGAAAGGACTAAAAAAGAGTTCATACGCATTGTAATGATGCTGCAATTAATTGGATAAAACAAAAAGCCAGGAGGAGAAATTCAACTTAACTAATAACCGATTAAGAGTCAGCAAAAGAAGCCCATTAATTTACTATCAAAAGTTAGAGCACAAAAAAATCTCGCTCATACTACAAAACATTGAAGTTACATATTTCTGCATACAAAAATCACAATAGGTTCAACATTTTTAATATTTTACTGAACAATGCTGTGTAAATTCTATACATAACGTTTTTTTTTATATATTTAGCAATAATTACAGCAAGCCACCTATTAGCCTGCTTTATAATTAATAATCAGTGAGGCAACAAATTAAGTAGCCATCATTTAAACTCAAAAAAGTATTAGGCATGAACTTAGCCAATAGTATTTTAAAAACTTTCTCGCCCTCTCTAAAAGATAATACTTACGCCGATCACGAGGCGCAAATACAATCAATGAAAGTTTCTTATTCAATCACCGCACTATTTTTTATAGCACTAGCAGCTATTCTGCTTGCGTCGTCGCAGTTTATTTTTAGTGTTATATACCTTTGTATTTCTATTTTAGCAATAGTTTTACTGGTGCTATCAACAAAAAGGTCGCTCAGTAGGGTCTATTGCCATGCCTTCACGATAATTGCTTGCATAGGTTTCTTATCATTAATAGGCGTAAGTGAGTTACCCTTAGCGGGTATAATTGGATTGGGGCTACTCCCTCTAATTACCACAGGTGCTATAGGGATACGAAGAGGAACATTTTATTCTGTTAGCGTTGCATTGCTTTACATCATTGCAATACTTTTGCCTTTCGAATTTCTTGACGATTTCCAGAGCATAGCCCCTTCATACCAAATACTGTCAATCGCTTCGTTCATAGCTGTTTTACTTTTTATTACGTTTTACGACACTATTAGGGCCAACCAAATGCATAAAAAGGAAAGGCAGCTGCTCGACCTAAAGAGTTCACTAAAGCTTAAGGAGGATTTTATCTCTAACCTCTCGCATCAAATTCGCACACCGCTTAACAACATTATGGTTGTAGCCAACATTTTAGAAAGCATCTCAAACGATGAGAAGCAGAAGGATATGATTGACACCATACACGCGTCGACAAATAATTTGGTTAACGTGGTAAACAGTATGGTTGAAATCTCTAATGTTGATATAAAGGAAAGGGGAAGCATTAATATAAACTTCAACCTGAACAGTACAATTAGCAGTACAATTAGATTGTTCTCAACCCAAAACTCAAACCAAACGGCTTTCACCCTAAAAGTTGACGAGTCGATACCTCAAGAGCTTATTGGAGACCCTGTACGAATTAAACAAATTTTTCTAAATCTGATTGAGAGTATACTGAAAAACCGGAGCAGCAGCAAGTTAAACTTAAAGATTGTTGTTAAAAAGGTTAAGGAGTCAGCGGATACTATTGATTTACTGGTTGAGCTTCGAAGTGATAAGCCCATACTGCTTCCGCTAAACGAAAACCAGAACCTTTTTGTAACAAACGAGTCGTCGCTAACATCGGCAAGTACGCAAATGTATATTGACTTGCTAGAACTGTCAATTACCCAAAAACTCATTGAAAGCAACCGAGGGAAACTAAGCGTTACACTTAGTGCTGAAGAAGCAATATTCTCTTTCCCTTACACGCTGAATATAAACTCAGGGGAGCCAAAGGTTAAAGAGGTGAAACCTAAACAAATACTAGAGGCAGGAGAGTCGATGCAGGAACCTTCATCGGTTGAACTTGAGAATGCCAACGTTTTACTAGTTGAAGACAACCTAATAAACCAGAAGATTGTGGTTTTAAGTTTAAAAAAACTTGTAAAAAACATTGAAATTGCCAACAATGGAAAAGAAGCGCTAGATCGTTTTGGTACAAGCCGTTTCGACATAATTCTTATGGATATTCAAATGCCAATAATGAATGGTATTGTGGCAACCAAAAAAATTCGTGAAATTGAGTCCAGCTCCAACTCACATATTCCTATTATTGCAATAACAGCTAACGCTTTACTAGGCGATAAAGAGGAATGTTTGGCTGCGGGTATGGACGACTATATAAGTAAGCCATTTCAAATTGAAGTTCTTATTCAGAAAATGAGAAAACTGCTTAACCCCTAAGTTACTTTTCTTCTTGGCAAGTGGCTATGCCAAATACATAGTCGTTAATAACATTGAGTTTTGGGGCAAATTCAGAGCCAGCAAATCCATTAATATCATTGTAAGAAATAAGTTCTTTGTACAATTTAAGGTACTGGCTAGCCAACGGCATATACGACCAGTGCCATTTCTCCATCTCATAACCAGTCCTACCCTTTTGCTGCTTACAGGTGTACACTTGGCAAAAACCGAACTTCGGAGCATTTTGGCTAAGCCAGTTATACTCAACAAGTCCCTTGCCACTATCAAAGTAACTATTCTCCAAGCTGTTTAAGTCGAAATCGGTACCCCAATGGTGTCTCGAGGTTCCGGGCATTGAACTATAAGTTAGAATATCTTTAGCCTTTTCGATACCCGAGGGATTGGCACGGGAATTCCATTTACGCTCCCAAATTCTTTTCTGGTAGTCAAAATTTCGGGAGCCCGAAATAATTGTCAAATTCACACCATCAATCTTTGCAGCCTTGTACATTTGCTGAAAAGCTTGGTAGGTATTTACTTCAAGAAAAATACTTTTACTGCTATGCTCAGGCTTTACTGCCACAAAGTTGGTGTCACTACCATACTGTATTTTACCCAATAGAAGTTTTGTGTAATACACCGTATCGATGGGCTGAGGTTTGGGAAGGTATTCTTTTACCGCCTGAACAGCGTTATCGTGACTTTCAGGGAGGTTTGATTCTGCAGCACCTATACATGAAATTGCGAAGCAAGCACCAAATATTATGGGCACATAGCTATTCGCTGCAATCAGATTCTTCATAAATATAAAACTTGATTTATGCCACAGGAGGCTCTACATAACAATATGACGGAGGCCAATAATCAGAATATCATCAACTTGCTCACTCGCCCCCTTCCACTCGTTAATACTGCCAAGCAAGTGTTTTTTCTGAATTTCGAGTGGATACTTATGTATATTTAGCAATAAGTGCCTAAATCTTCGGAATTTAAACTTCTTCCCTTCGGGTCCGCCAAACTGATCAACGTAGCCATCGGTAAACATATACACCATATCGTCGTTTTGCAAGGGAATTATATGACTGCTAAACATGGGGTTATTTAAATCACCACCCGTGCCCACAGTATTCCTGTCTCCTTTTACTTCAATAATTCTACTATCTCTAATAATGTATAGGTTACTAAAAGCCCCTGCAAACTGAAGTTCATTCTTATCCTTATCAAGCACACAGAAGGCTACGTCCATTCCATCTTTCACAGTTGCATTAGTAGAATCTTTCCCTTTTGAAAATGTATCATAAACCCCCTTGTCGAGCATATTCAGAATTCCTGCAGCATCGTTTATACCCATAACGTTGGTGACGTTTCGTAACAGTTCAACCCCAATAATTGACATAAAAGCACCCGGTACACCGTGCCCAGTGCAATCTATTGCTGCAACAAAAACCTTGCTATCGGTTTCGTTAATCCAATAAAAATCGCCACTAACAATGTCCTTAGGCATATAAAGAATAAAAGAATTTGGCAGGATATTGCTGAAATACGATTCGGAAGGCATTAAGGCTTCCTGAATTCTTTTGGCGTAGTTTATACTGTCGGTTATACTCTTATTTTGAACTACTAAAGCCTCCTTTTGCTTTTCAATTTCATGCATAGAGTGTTCTCTCTCCTTAAGCAATCGGCTAGTTCTTCGCAATATGCGAGTTCGCACCCGGAGGAATACAACTAAAAAAACAACAAAAAGAGTTGCGTAAATTGTCAACGCCACCCTCGATTTCCAGAACTTGGTTTTAACAACAATTCGTAACGACACCCCTTCGTTATTCCATATATCATCGGTATTGGCTCCTTTAACTCTAAAAGTATACACACCTTCACGCAGGTTCGAAAACGCCACCATTCGTCTAGTTCCCAAGCTAAACCATTCATTTTCGAGACCCTCCATCATATACTTAAAGGTATTTTTATGCGGATCCGTAAAATCTAGGGCTGCAAATTCAATATTAATTAGAGAGTGGTTTGGCTGTAAAACAATTTCATCTTTACCAACCACCGAAAGATACTGTTGTGCACCAGTACCCACTAACTCTATTGAGGTTATTTCAATAGGAGGAATACGTGTATTAATTATTAGTGAGTCGGGGTGAAATGAGTTTAGCCCTGCAGTTCCACCAAAAAACAATTCGCCGCTGGCTGTTTGGTAGCTCGCACCAACATTATACTCATAACTCTGCAAACCATCGCTAACCTCATATGAAGTTACTTTATAACTTCCCTTTTCAATTCGAGCCAAGCCCCAGTTAGTACTCACCCAAATATTACCATTAACATCTTCTTCAATTGCATAAATGAGGTTATTGGGCAGCCCATCGCCATTGGTAAGTAGTGAAAACGTATTACTTTCCTTATGATAAACATTTAATCCAGAGGGAGTCCCAATCCAAAGGTTTTCTTTTGAATCTACCTTTAACGAAACAATATCATTTGAAACCAGCCCTCCTTCAAAGTAGCCCTCTTTCCTTTTAAATCTCGAAATAGTATTGGTTTTCAGGTTTAACCGGTTCAATCCATCAAGAGTTCCAACCCACAAGTAATCACCATCGAGCTCAATACAATGAATTTCACTTGACGAGAGGCTTAACGTATCATTGGGTACGTGATAGTAATTTGTAATAGTTTTATAGTTAAACCTGTGGAGACCTAACCTAGTGGCTATCCATATATTACCGTTAGGGTCTTCTTCAATACCATATATCCTCTTATCTTGAAACAGCTGGCTTAGTTCTGGCCCATATTGTTCAAAAAAATCGGAAAATGTTCTGGTGTTTTTATCGAAGAGTTGTATCCCATTTCTTGTTCCTATAAGAAGTCGTCCCCCACTTATTTCTTTTATAATATGCACATAGTCGTTGCAAATAGTATAAGGAAACCCAAGGCTACTAGAATATTTAATCGCCTCATTGGTTTGTCTATTGTATAAAAACAGTCCAGTTCCCCATGTTCCAATCCAAATATTTGCCTCGTCTTTAAAAAGCACCGATGATACCGCATTACTCGAAAACAGGTTATCACCCTGGTTGCTCTTGAAGTATCCTCTAAACTTTTTTCTTTTCAGATCCATTTTAGCAAGCCCTATATGGGAGCCTATCCAAAGTATGTCGGATTCATCCTTAATCAGGTGGTTTACTCGCGACGACTGCAAAACGGTTCCTTCAAAATTTAGTACAATAGGTTTTATTGTTTTAGTTTTGGGATCAAAAACGTTTAGACCTCCATCGGTACCAACAAGAAAACGCTCATTATTATCAATAAATAAACAATTTATTGATAAGGGATTTTTTGGATTGTAAAAGAATCGAGAAAAATTGTCGCTATTTGGGTTGTATCTGTTAAGCCCATTAGTTGTACCAACCCAAAGAAAGCCCGAAGAATCCTCAGAAATACTGTTAATTCTATTGCTACTTAACGACTGTTTAATTTGAGGGTTATGGCTATACCTTTTAAATATTCCTTTAGCACGGTCAAAGAGCATGAGTCCGTCTTTAGTGCCAACCCATAAGTTGTTTCTACTATCCTCAAACAGGTCAAAATCATTAACATCGGAGAAGGAAGTAAGGCTGTCAGAGAAGTGTGGAAATCGAGAAAAAGAGTTAGATTCGGGTTTATACAAATCTATCGACTCCAATGTTTTAGCCCAAACTCGGTTCTCTTTATCAACAAAAACATCAAAAACCCTATCACTACTTAATGAAGTTGAATCAGTGTCGGAGTGAAAGAAGTTTTTAAAAGAATTCGTTTTATGGTTAAATACGCTCAAACCCCTCCAAGTGCCAACCCATAGGTTACCCTCTTGATCTTCAGCAATAGAGAGGATAAAGTTATTACCTATAGTAGCACTATTAACCGGGTTATTCTGATAGGTTTGGAACGAATAACCATCGTACCGATTTAAGCCCTCCTGAGTTCCTACCCATAAAAAGCCATAGCTATCAAAGTGCAAAGCGGTAACGTTCGACTGAGATAAACCCTTGTCTAGATTAAAGAGTTCTACATCAACTTCTGTACTATATGACAAGGCTGTATATGTCAGGAAAAAACCTAACACAACAGACTGTAAAGCCCTATAGGACAATATTTTATGTATAAAAACTCTCACTAAACTCACAGCGTCAAATTAATCAATTATTGCGTTATCGCCAAATTGCGAGTCGAAAAACTTTAACGATGGAGAACTGATTAATGAACCAATATTGTAATCATCCCATCTTTCGTCAACGTGCTTAATGGTTTTTTTATCGGTCAGTACAACGTTAGGCCAATCTCTTGAAAAATTATCGCTCTTATAACTTTTCTTGGTCCCATCAGCAACCAGAATTTGCTTACCTAAACAATCCACTGTATAGCAGTCGCGTGCAGGGTCCAAATTCCCTGACGCATACCAAGCAACAAGAGGTGTGATACCAATTGAAATATCGTGATCAATAAAAACAATGGCTTTTGGTGGGTTAGCTTGCAGTAGCAAGCATACTTCATTTGCAATATTTCTAACAACCGCTCCATTGCCCTTATCAACACTAAGCACCAGAACGGGAAACCCAAACGAATAAGGCTTATCAGAGTATCCAAACACCAACTGCTTTATATTTGCAGCTACTTCATTGCTTGGTGCAAGAGAATCAGTATCCGCTGCAATGGCATTAACACCCTGCTCTTCAGGATACTTCTCTGTTATATCAATAAGTAATTTGCCACCAATACCGGGCTTATCAGAGGCATGATCCAAAACATCTAAAGGTCCCTTGCCAATAAAAAAATCTGACCTACCATCAAAATTTTGTGCAAACACCCTTCCAACCTCAGCCATATCTCTTATGTCAATATCATTGCTGATGACAACCATAATCTTATTAAACATCATTTGTCCTGCTCCCCACAATGCATTTGCCACCTTATATGCCTGACCTGGGTACGTTTTCTTAATCTTCAAAAGGGCTATATTATGTGCTACGCCTTCCTGCGGTAGGAACATATCAATAACCTCGGGTAGCATGGCAATTTTTATGGGGCTTAAAAAGATTCGCTCGGTGGCTTTTGCAAGGTAAACGTCTTCCATGGGAGGGACTCCCACAACCGTTGCCGGATAAATTGCATTTCGTTTATGCGTAATGCAGGTAACGTGAAACTTAGGATACCAATCGGCAAGTGAGTAAAACCCTGTGTGGTCTCCAAATGGACCCTCCCAAATCAAATCCTCGCTTGTGTCAACGTAACCTTCTATCACAATATCTGCATCATAGGGCACTTCAAGGTCAACAGTTATGCCCTTTACTAGTTTAACTGGCTTCTTTCGTAAAAATCCAGCCAGTAAGTACTCGTCAATATTATCGGGTAGAGGAGCTGTTGCTGCATACGTGTAAACGGGGTCACCACCAAGAGCAACTGCTATGGGCATTCGTTTCCCAAGTTTCTTATACTCAGCATAATGCCTTGCGCCCGTTTTGTGCCTGTGCCAATGCATACCTGTTTCATCATCAGATAGAATTTGCATTCTATACATCCCAACATTGCGCACGCCAGTGATTGGATCCTTCGTATTAACCATTGGCAATGTTACAAATGGGCCACCATCATGAGGCCAACTTTTAAGTACAGGAAATATGGATAAGTTTGGGTTAGTATGAATAACCTGTTGACACAAGCCTTTGCCAGCAACAGACTTGGGCAACCAACGAGCCACTTTTCGTAGGGTGGGAAGCATACGAATTTTATCTAAAATTGACTGCTTGGGTGAGGCCATTGTTTTAAACAATGATTCCAACTCAACTGACACTTCCTTCATATCAACAATACCAAGTGCCATGGCAATTCTCTTATCAGATCCAAAGGCATTAGTAAGCACTGGGAAATCGGTTCCAGTATTCTCAAACAGCAATGCCTTGCCTCCATCAGGCTGCTTGCACAATCTATCCGTTATTTCTGCTATTTCATATTCTGGGCTAACGTACTCTTTTATGCGTATGAGTTCTCCACTAGCCTCAAGGTTTTCTACAAATTGATTAAGTCCGCTGTAGCCCATACAAATTGATTTATAACGTGTGAAGATACAAAAAAAGGGCTCTTCGCAAAACGAAAGAGCCCCTTTTCTCTTACTCAATATTACTATCTCACGTACTTAAAGTCTTTTCCAAGGTAACGTGCCGATGATCCCAGCATTTCCTCTATGCGGAGTAATTGGTTGTATTTGGCAACCCTATCAGAACGAGATGCAGATCCTGTTTTAATCTGACCTGTATTAAGCGCAACGGCCAAGTGAGCAATTGTAGTGTCCTCTGTTTCACCTGAACGATGACTCATAACCGAGGTCATTGAGTTAATATCAGCCATGCGAACCGCATTAATAGTTTCGGTAAGGGTTCCGATTTGGTTCACCTTAATTAGGATACTATTAGCTGCCTTTTCTTCAATACCTCTTTTTAAGCGAGTAACATTTGTTACAAACAAATCGTCGCCTACAAGCTGAATCTTATTACCTAACGTTTGGTTCATGAGTTTCCAACCAGCCCAATCGTCTTCAGCCATTCCATCCTCAATAGAAATAATAGGATACTTATCAACCCAAGTTTTCCAGTAATCAACCATTTGCGATGGAGTTAGCTTATCACCTGATGATTTATGTAAGTGGTATACGTTTTCCTTTGGTAAATAGTACTCGGATGATGCTGGGTCGAGAGCAATAAATACATCCTCTCCTGCCCTATAACCAGCTTTTTCAATAGCCTGAAGAATTACTGTAATTGCCTCTTCGTTCGACTTAAGGTTAGGTGCAAAACCTCCCTCATCGCCAACATTTGTTGAGTAACCCTGTTTTTTTAGAACAGCCTTAAGGTTATGAAAAATTTCAGCGCCCATTCTGTAACCTTCAGAAAAAGTAGGAGCGCCAATAGGCATAATCATAAACTCTTGGAAATCGATGCTGTTATCGGCATGTGAACCTCCGTTAAGTATGTTCATAAGAGGGATAGGCAATGTACAAGCGTTTACGCCTCCTACATATCGGAACAATGGTTGCTGCGTAACTTGGGCTGCAGCGTGAGCTACTGCCAGTGAAACGCCTAGAATAGCATTTGCTCCCAAATTAGCCTTATTGTCAGAACCATCAAGTTTGATAAGACTTTCATCAATAAGTTGCTGGTCTAAAACATGCATACCCACAACCTCTTCAGCAATTGTTGTGTTCACATTGTTTACAGCCCTAAGTACACCTTTGCCAAGAAACTTACTCTTGTCACCATCTCTAAGTTCAACCGCTTCGTGAACTCCTGTTGAAGCTCCACTAGGCACGGCTGCGCGTCCAAAATAACCGCTTTCGGTTAGCACATCTACTTCTACCGTAGGATTACCTCTCGAATCGAGAATTTGTCTAGCATGTACGCTTACTATTTGTCCCATATTTTTACCAGTTTAAATTAATATTCTTCTGTAAAATTACAAAAATTAAGGGGATTAGCCTAATGGCAAACCCCCTAATATTTTTTATTCCCGAAAAGAAGTTACGCTTCGCTTTCTGGAGTTTCCTCATCTGCTGGAGTAGCTTTAGGCTCTTCAACAGTAGGTTTTTCAACAATAGTTTCTTCAACAGTAGGTTCTTCAACCTTTGCTTCAACTTTCTTTGAGGCAGGCTCTTTAACTGTTTTCTTAGCTGTTTTTACTTCAGTAGCAGTATCAACCTCGGCAGTTTCAGTGCCTGTAGTTTTTGATTTACCTCTACGAGTTCTTTTTGCTGCTGGCTTAGCGCTCTTAGCATCGCTAGTGTAAGTTGTATTGTAGTCAACCAGTTCAATAATACACATCTCTGAATTATCACCCAAACGGCTTCCTGTTTTCAGAATTCGGGTATATCCACCTGGTCTGTCAGCTACTTTTACTGATATATCACGAAAAAGTTCAGTTACAGCATTTTTATCTTTCAAATAGGCAAAGACTGTTCTACGTGAATGGGTAGTATCGTTCTTACTTTTAGTAATTAAAGGCTCAACGTATACCCTAAGGGCTTTTGCCTTGGCTACTGTTGTTTTAATGCGTTTGTAACTAATTAACGACACAGCCATATTGGCAAGCATTGCCTTACGGTGAGAGGTTGTCCTTCCTAGATGATTTCCTTTTTTATTGTGTCTCATCTTAATTATTCCTTGTCAAGTTTGTATTTAGTAATATCCATGCCGAAAGATAGGCTCATGGTCTCGAGTAAATCTTCGAGTTCAGTTAGAGACTTTTTCCCGAAGTTTCTGAATTTGAGCAGGTCATTCTTATTAAATTGCACCAAGTCTCCTAGAGAATCAACATCAGCTGCTTTCAAGCAATTAAGGGCTCTAACCGAAAGGTCAAGGTCAACGAGTTTGGTTTTCAGAAGTTGACGCATATGCAGCACCTCTTCATCAAACTCATCGTTTGCAAATTTGTCGTCGGTATCGAGCGTAATTTTCTCATCAGAAAAAAGCATAAAATGATAAATTAATATCTTAGCAGCTTCTTTAAGTGCTTCCTTTGGATGAATACTACCATCGGTTGCAATTTCGAAAATTAGTTTTTCGTAGTCAGTTTTTTGCTCTACCCTGTAGTTCTCAACTTCGAATTTCACGTTTTTAATAGGGGTGTGAATTGAGTCAATGGGAATAACTCCAAACTCAACATCTTCCTGCTTATTCTCTTCTGCAGGTACATATCCACGTCCTTTTCCTATTGTTACCTGAATTTCAAGTTTCACATCGGGTTCCATTGTACAAATCACAAAGTCGGGATTTAGCACTTTAAACCCGTTCAAAAAGTTTGATAGAAACCCTGCTTTGAATTCGTTTTGTCCGGAAATAGATAGTGTAACCTTTTCCTCGTCCACGTCCTCCATTATCTTTTTCAACCTAATTTGTTTCAGGTTGAGAATAATTTCTGTAACGTCTTCCACAACACCAGGAATTACAGAAAACTCGTGGTCCACGCCAGAAATCTTAATAGATGTTATGGCGTACCCCTCAAGAGAAGACAGTAGAATTCGTCTTAGAGCATTGCCTACTGTAATTCCGTAGCCTGGCTCAAGAGGACGAAACTCGAATTTACCAAAGTTATCGGTAGAATCAAGCATTATTACCTTATCGGGTTTTTGAAATGCCAGAATTGCCATTCGGTTTAGTTTTTACTTAGAGTATAATTCAACAATTAGCTGCTCCTTGATGTTTTCTGGAATATCGTCTCTTTCGGGATTATTCAAAAACTTCCCAATCAACATATCGTTATCCCACTCTAACCAGGAGTACTTTGAAGCGCGATTACCTGATAATGATTCAGTAACCGTCTCAAGCGATTTTGATTTCTCGCGAACGCCAACTAGGTCACCACCTTTTAGTCCGTATGAGGGTATATTAACAACTTTACCATTAACGGTAATATGTCGGTGACTAACAAGTTGTCTTGCTGCAGCTCTTGTTGGTGCTATTCCTAAGCGGAAAACCACGTTATCTAAACGAGCTTCAAGCAGTTGAAGCAAAATTTCACCTGTAACACCTGGAGTTCTGTCGGCCTTTTTAAATGTATTTAAAAATTGCTTCTCCAAAATACCATAGGTATACTTTGCCTTTTGTTTTTCTAACAACTGAACCCCATATTCAGATACTTTCTTGCGTTTTTTGTTTACACCATGCATTCCTGGGGGGTAGTTCTTTTTTTCAAGAACCTTATCGGGGCCAAATATTGGCTCCCCAAATTTCCTTGCAATCCTGCTGGTTGGTCCGGTATATCTTGCCATTCCTCAATATTTTAATGTTTCTAAATAATTGCCAAATAATTAAACTCTACGTCTTTTTGGAGGACGACATCCATTATGTGGCAATGGTGTAACATCATTAATTTCTGTTACCTCAATACCAGCGGTATGAATTGTACGAATAGCTGATTCACGACCTGATCCAGGGCCCTTAACGTAAGCTTTCACTTTACGTAGGCCTAGGTCGTACGCAACCTTTGCACAATCTCCTGCAGCAGTTTGAGCTGCGTAGGGTGTGTTCTTTTTCGAACCTCTAAAACCCATTTTACCAGCCGATGACCAGGAGATAACCTGTCCTGTGCTATTGGTAAGGGTAACAATAATATTGTTGAAAGAGGAGTGTATAAAAGCTTGCCCTACCGCTTCAACCTTTACAACTTTCTTTTTAGTTGATCCTGATTTCTTCGCCATATCCTATGATCTATTTAGTTGCTTTCTTCTTGTTGGCAACTGTTTTCTTTCTTCCCTTACGGGTTCTCGCATTATTTTTAGTAGACTGCCCTCTTACAGGTAAGCCAATACGATGGCGAATACCTCTATAGCAACCAATATCCATTAAGCGCTTAATGTTGAGCTGCACAGATGAGCGCAACTCGCCTTCTACTTTGTACGACTCGTTAAGTAGCGCGCGAATTTGATTGATATTTTCGTCAGTCCAATCCTTAACCTGTGTATCAAATTCAACACCAGCCTTTTGGAGGATTTTGCGTGCGCTACTGCGACCAACCCCATATATATAGGTTAACGCTATTTCGCCTCGCTTATTTTTTGGTAGATCAACACCTACAATACGTGCCATATTATCTTCTTAAAAAAATTAGGGTACAAAGTTAATAAATTATCCTTGGCGTTGCTTAAACTTTGGATTTTTTTTGTTAATCACGTACAAACGCCCTTTACGTTTAACGATTATACAATCGTCGCTACGTTTTTTTACTGAAGTTCTTACTTTCATCGTAATTACTTATTTACGTTTAAATTACTTATATCGAAACGTTATCCGGCCCTTTGACAAATCGTAGGGAGACATTTCCACCTTTACTTTGTCGCCAGGCAAGATTTTAATATAATGCATGCGCATTTTACCAGATATATGAGCAGTTACAACATGTCCATTATCCAGCTCAACCCTAAACATTGCGTTTGACAGGGCTTCAATTATTGATCCATCTTTCTCAATGGCAGGTTGTTTGGCCATAATAAAATTCTGAATTTATTGTAATGTGTAAACTTCCTCAATGTACTTAAAAGTTGACAAGAGTTCGGGTTCGCCTTTACGAACAACTACCGTTAGCTCATAATGAGCTGATGGCTTTCGGTCGAAAGTACGTATTGTCCATCCATCATCTTCCTGATAAATTTGCTTAGTACCCAAGTTTATCATTGGTTCTATGCATAGTACCATTCCCTCACGTAGCCTAGCCCCTTTACCTCTCGATCCGTAATTAGGAATCTCAGGTTTTTCGTGCATTGTAGTTCCTACTCCATGACCTACTAGTTCGCGTACTACAGAGAAACCATTGCTCTCTGCATGCTCTTGAACTGCGTACGAAATATCGCCTACCCTATTCCCCTCTACTGCCATTTGTATCCCTCTAAAAAGACTCTCTTTTGTTACAGTGAGCAACTTTTTAAGTGGACTAGGCAATGGGCTTACAGCAAACGAATACGCTGAATCACCGTAGTACCCTTTGTACTTTGTACCACAATCAACCGAAATGATATCCCCTTCCTTAATTGCATACTTTGATGGTATACCATGTACAACTGCATCATTTATTGAGATGCAAAGTGTATTGGGATATCCGTTAAAACCCAAAAACCCGGGCTCGGCATCATGATCACGAATAAACTCCTCGGCAACTTTGTCGAGTTGAAGAGTAGTAATACCTGGCTTAATGAGCTTGGCCATTTCAGCCAATGTTCTTGAAACCAAATCTGCGTTGATACGCAGTATCTCTATCTCTTCTTCTGACCTTACTATTGACATTGTTTATAAGAACGTTTTTTTGGAATTTACATTCCAGATTTCCCTTTTATCCTTCCCGTTTTCATTAACCCATCGTAATGACGCATTAGCAAATGGCTTTCAATTTGTTGCAGTGTATCGAGAACAACTCCTACTAAAATAAGTAGCGATGTACCTCCAAAGAACTGCGCAAACTGGTTGTTAACGCCAAACATCATAGCAAAAGCAGGAAGAATTGCGATGAAAGCAAGGAATATAGATCCTGGTAGGGTTATCTTCGACATAATTCCGTCGAGAAACTCTACCGTTTTCTTTCCAGGCTTTACGCCAGGAATAAACCCTCCATTCTTCTTCATATCTTCCGCCATTTGGTTCGGATTAATGGTAACGGCAGTATAAAAGTAAGTAAATGCAATGATTAGTAAGGCAAATGTGAAGTTATACCAAAATCCGGTAAAATCTGAGAATGCAGCCGCAATACCAGTAGTGGTTTCAGTATCGAAACTTGCCAACATCATTGGGAGAAACATAAGTGCTTGAGCAAATATAATTGGCATTACGCCTGCTGAGTTCACTTTCAGCGGAATATATTGCCTTACACCTCCATACTGTTTGTTACCCACAATACGCTTAGCGTACTGAACGGGGATTTTTCGTGTTCCTTGAACCAAGAGGATAGAGAACATAAATACAACAAACAGGATAATCATTTCAACTAAGAACATAACCAAGCCCCCAGCCATCTCCTCTGAACGCTGAAAAAACTCAGCAGTAAGAGCAAAAGGCAATCGAGCAATGATACCGATCATAATTATTAATGAGATACCATTACCAATTCCCTTGTCGGTAATTTTTTCACCAAGCCACATGATGAACATAGTTCCGGCAATAAGAATAATGGTTGACGAGAGCGTAAAATAAATTCCTTTTAGGGCGAATGCCGAATCGGGAAGTTGATTATTTAGGTTAGCCAAATAGGTAGGAGCTTGAATTATCAGAATTATCACGGTTAAATAGCGTGTTATCTGATTAACTTTCCTCCGTCCGCTTTCACCTTCGCGCTGTAAGCGCTGAAAATAGGGTATGGCTATTCCTAGAAGCTGTACAACAATTGAAGCAGAAATGTAGGGCATGATTCCCAAAGCAAAAATTGATGCTCTACTAAATGAACCGCCTGAAAACATATCTAGCAGGCCCATTATTCCATCGGAAGTTTGACTTTTTAGTGCCCCAAGTTGTGCGGGGTCAACTCCGGGAAGCACAACATAACTGCCCAATCGATAAATAAGTAAAATACCTAAAGTATAGAAGATTCGATTTCTCAAATCCTCTATCTTAAAGATATTTTTTAGGGTTTCAAAAAAAGCTTTCATCAATTTATAGTTTTACGGCTGAACCTTGCGCAGCCTCAATTGCTTCAACTGCTTTCTTTGAGAAAGCGTGCGCTTTCACTTCAAGTTTAGCAGTTAATGTACCATTTCCTAAAATCTTAATCTGATCATTTTTAGAAATTAGACCAGCATCAACTAGGTTTTCTACATCAATAGAAGTTAAACTGTGTTTGTCGGCCAGTGTTTGTAAAACATCAATATTGATTGCTTTATACTCTTTGCGAAACGGATTTTTAAAACCGAATTTTGGCAGTCGACGCTGCAAAGGCATCTGTCCGCCCTCAAAACCGATTTTCTTGGAGTACCCCGAGCGCGATTGCGCACCCTTGTGTCCCCTTGTGGAAGTGCCGCCATGACCTGATCCTTGTCCACGACCAATGCGCTTCACCTTATGTGTAGATCCTTTAGCGGGCTTTAAATTATGCAATTCCATGTTATATAACCATTAAAAGGTTTTTAATCACTTTTGTTCTACTCGAACAAGGTGCTTAACTTTATCTACCATACCCATTGTAACGGGGTTGTTTTCGCGTTCAACGCTATGGTTGATTCGTCGTATTCCTAATGACTCAAGGCAAGCTATTTGTTTCTTGGTTGAGCCAATCTTACTCTTTACCTGTGTAATTTTTATCATTGCCATAACTACGAATTCTAACCGTTAAACACTTTATTCAAATCTACACCGCGTACAGCAGCTACTGCATAAGCATCACGCAATTCGAGCAATGCTTTTACTGTTGCTTTAACGAGGTTATGTGGGTTTGAAGATCCTTTAGATTTAGCAAGCACGTCGGTAATACCAACGCTCTCAAGAACTGACCTCATAGCACCACCAGCTTTTACGCCAGTACCGTGTGAGGCAGGCTTAATAAAAACACTGGCACCACCATACCTAGCCAATTGCTGATGAGGAATAGTACCTCTATAAATAGGTATTTTAACGAGGTTTTTCTTTGCATCCTCTATACCTTTTGCAATAGCGGATGTTACCTCCCCTGCTTTTCCTAGGCCGCATCCAACGATACCGTTCTCGTTTCCAACCACAACAATGGCTGAAAAACTAAAGGTTCTTCCACCTTTAGTAACTTTGGTAACTCGTTGTATGGAAACTAACCTATCTTTTAGTTCAAGGTCAGCAGTCTTTACTTTACGAATACTTGTATTTGTCGACATCGCTATTAGAATTTTAGGCCACCTTCTCTTGCAGCATCCGCCAGCGCCTTCACTCGACCATGGTAAAGGAACCCGTTGCGATCAAACACAACAGAAGTAACACCTTTCTCAGTGGCTTTTTCAGCGACCAACTTACCTACAAGGCTGGCTTGTTCGGTTTTTGTAATTTTTGCTTTTTCAGCAATTTCTTTCACTCTTGAGGTAGCAGAAACTAAGGTTACGCCATTTAAATCGTCGATAACCTGTACACTTATCTGCTTATTGCTCCTATATACTGATAATCTGGGTTTCTCTGGAGTTCCGAAGATTCTCTTTCGTATCCGCATCTTTATCTTGAGCCTTCTCTCTTGTTTTGTTAGAGCCATACTACATTAAATGTTTACAGGTTATACACTAGCAGATTTTCCAGACTTCTTGCGAACCTCTTCTCCCACAAAACGAACACCTTTTCCTTTGTATGGTTCGGGCTTACGTAGCGAGCGAATTTTGGCAGCAACTGCACCTAATAATTGCTTATCAGCACTTTTGAGTGTGATTATAGGGTTACTTCTACGTTCGCTTTTCGCTTCTACCGTTACTTCTTTAGGCAAAAGAAAGTGAATATCGTGCGAATAACCAAGGCTAAGTTGCAATACTTGGCCATGTACTTCGGCTTTAAAGCCGACCCCAACTAGTTCTTGTTGAAGAGTCCAACCCTCAGTAACGCCAACAACCATGTTGTTTATCAATGAGCGGTAAAGCCCGTGCATTGATCGGTGACGTTTTTGATCGGTTGGCCTAGTTAGAGTTACAGTGTCTCCCTCAACGTTAACGGTTATATCAGGATCAATATCCTGATGTAACTCGCCTAGAGGGCCTTTGACGCTTACCACCTTGTCGGCACCAACTTTTATGGTGACCCCAGCAGGTAAGTTTACAGGTTTCCTTCCAATTCTTGACATTTCAATTAGTCATTATTAATTAGTAAATATAGCAAAGCACTTCGCCTCCAATATTCTGAGCACGAGCTTCTTTATCACTCATTAACCCTCTTGACGTAGAAAGAATTGCAATACCTAGACCGTTAAGTACTCGTGGTAGTTCTTCAACACCTACGTACTTTCTTAACCCTGGACGGCTAATGCGCTCTAGATGCTTAATAGCATTCTTTTTACTCTCGGGATTATACTTAAGAGCAATTTTAATAATACCCTGCTTATCATCCTCTTCAAACTTGTAGTTAAGTATGTATCCTTTATCGAACAGGATTTTAGTCATATCTAACTTAAGTTTAGAAGCGGGTATTTCAATAACCCGAAGATTTGCCATAGCGGCATTCCGAATTCGGGTCAAATAATCTGCAATGGGATCAGTAACCATTTCTGTGTTGTGTTAATGAATTTACCAACTAGCTTTTCTTATACCGGGGATTAGCCCATTCGAAGCCAATTCTCTAAAGGTAATGCGGCTTAAGCCAAACTGACGCATATAGCCACGTGGGCGACCAGTAACCGAGCAGCGATTGCGCTGGCGGTTTGGGTTCGAATTACGTGGTAATTTTTGTAGTCCAACATAGTCGCCATCGGCTTTAAGTTGGGCACGCTTGTCAGCATACTTTGCGGCCATCTTTACGCGCTTTACCTCTCTGGCTTTCATTGATTCTTTTGCCATACCCTAGTTCTTTTTAGCATTTTTAAACGGAACACCAAATTCACGAAGTAAAGCATATGCCTCTTCGTCGGTATTCGATGAAGTTACAAAGGTTATCTCTAGCCCAAGCATTTTATTGATTTTATCAATATCTATCTCGGGAAAGATAATGTGCTCTTGTATACCAAGGCTATAATTGCCTCTTCCATCAAACTTTTCGTTAACTCCTTTAAAGTCACGAATACGAGGTAGAGAAACGGCGATAAGCCTCTCGAGGAATTCGAACATTTTTTCGCGGCGGAGTGTAACTTTTGTTCCGATAGGCATTGCCTTACGTAATTTAAAGTTCGAAATATCCTTTCGCGATACGGTTTGAATTGCCTTTTGCCCAGTGATAGTGGTAAGCTCTTGCTGTGCAGTTTCGATAAGTTTCTTATCGGCTACAGCCTGGCCAACACCTTGATTAATCACAATTTTCTGCAGTTTAGGCACTTGCATTACCGTTTTGTATCCAAACTCTTTAGTAAGGTTTGGGATAATCTCCTCTTTATATTTCTTCTTGAGGTTAGGTACGTATTCCATTACTTAATCTCCTCCCCAGATTTTTTTGAGTAACGAACTAGTTTATCTTTCTCATTCCTACGGCGACCAATTCTTGTTGGTTTGCCACTGGTGGGATCAACCAGCATAAGGTTCGAGATGTGAATAGGGGCCTCTTTTTTAATGATACCTCCTTGAGGGTAAGTGGCGTTTGGCTTTGTATGTCGGGAAATAATATTAACTCCTTCAACAATAGCACGCTCCTTTTTCACGAGCATCTCTAGCACCTTACCCTGCTTTCCTTTGTATTCGCCTGCATTAACGAATACCATATCCCCTTTCTTAACGTGTAATTTCTTATTCATCGTAACTACGATTTAATCAGATTACAATACTTCGGGTGCAAGGGAAACTATCTTCATGTATTTATCACGAAGTTCCCTAGCGACTGGCCCAAAAATACGGGTTCCGCGAATTTCACCCTGACTGTTTAAAAGCACACAGGCATTGTCGTCAAAACGGATATAACTACCATCAGGTCGTCTTATCTCTTTTTTGGTTCGTACTATTACGGCTTTCGTAACAGTGCCTTTCTTAACATCTCCGCTAGGCAGCGCGCTTTTTACGGTAATAACAATTTTATCACCAATGCGAGCGTAGCGCTTGCCGGTACCACCGAGAACCCGGATGCAAAGAACTTCTTTTGCACCGCTATTGTCGGCTACTTGTAGTCTACTTTCTTGCTGTATCATGGCTATTTAGCTCTTTCAATGATTTCTACTAACCTCCAGCACTTGGTTTTACTCAAGGGCCGAGTTTCCATTATCCGAACGGTATCGCCAACGTTGCAAGAATTTTGCTCATCGTGGGCATAGAACTTGGTAGTTCTATTGATAAACTTGCCATAGATTGGGTGTTTAACCTTGCGCTTAACGGCTACAACTATAGATTTCTCCATTTTGTTGCTCACCACAGACCCAATCCTTTCTTTTCTTAAATTTCGTGTATTTTCCATTGTTGAAAGATGGCTTTACTGTTTCTGACTGGTACGCTCGGTAAGAATGGTTCTCATTCTTGCGATAGTTTTACGCATCTCATTAATCTTCATAGGATTATCAAGAGGCGAAACGGCATGGTTCATTTTCAGTTTTAACAACTGATTCTCATACGTTTCGATGCGCTCTTCTACTTCCTTAACTGTAAGTTCTCTTATTTCTGTCGCTTTCATTTCTCAGCTAGTTTTCAGTTTCGGTGTAATCACGGCGTACAATAAACTTGGTATTCACAGGTAACTTTTGTGCAGCGAGGCGTAATGCTTCTTTAGCTACCTCGTAAGGTACTCCTTCGGCTTCAATAAGAATACGACCTGGAGTAACTGGTGCTACAAATCCCTCGGGGGCACCCTTACCTTTACCCATACGAACTTCGGCGGGTTTTTTGGTAATAGGTTTGTCGGGGAAAATGCGAATCCAAATCTGGCCTTCACGTTTCATATAACGTGTAACGGCCTGACGAGCAGCTTCTATTTGCCTTCCTGTAATCCAAATGGTATCTAATGATTTGATACCAAAAGATCCGAATGCAAGTTGGTTTCCACGCTGGGCAACGCCCTTCATGCGACCTTTTTGCTGCCTTCTGAATTTAGTTTTCTTTGGCTGTAACATTTCCTAAAATCGTTTAAATGCTATTAACTATTTCCTTTTCTTACGAGTATTGGCTCCACGTGGTGGCCTGTTGCCATGCTGTGGTGCACTCGGTGCGCTCTTGCCTACGTTAGGCGATAAATCAGGTTTTCCATAAACCTCACCGTTGCAAATCCAAACCTTAATACCCATCAGCCCTACCTTAGTAAGTGCCTCGCCCAGTGCATAGTCAATATCAGCACGGAATGTATGTAGAGGAATTCTTCCCTCCTTATAAGTTTCTGAACGTGCCATTTCTGCTCCACCTAAGCGACCAGAGATTTGCACTTTAATACCTTCAGCCCCCATACGCATTGATGATGCAATGGTCATTTTAATGGCTCTACGATATGAGATACGTCCTTCAACCTGACGGGCAATGTTGTTTGCAACAATGGTTGCGTCAAGTTCGGGGCGTTTAATCTCAAAGATATTAATTTGCACCTCCTTATTGGTGATATTCTTAAGTTCCTCTTTAAGTTTATCAACCTCTTGTCCACCTTTTCCGATAATTATACCGGGGCGAGCTGTATGTACGGTTACGGTGATGAGCTTTAGTGTACGCTCAATCACAATTTTCGATACGCTTGCTTTAGCTAAACGTGCAGAAAGGTACTCTCGTATCTTTCTATCCTCCACTAGCTTTTGAGCGTAATGGTTTCCACCATACCAGTTAGAATCCCATCCTTTGATGATACCTAACCTATTGCTTATCGGATTAACTTTCTGTCCCATTTAGCTCTGTGTGTTTTGAGTATCATTAGTAACTGCGCTGTCTAGTACAACTGTAACATGGTTTGAACGTTTCCTAACTCTGTGGGCACGTCCTTGGGGGGCGGTTCTAATCCGCTTAAGCATACGTCCTTCGTCAACAAATATTTCCTTAACGAAAAGATTAGCATCCTCAATACGAACACCTTCGTTTTTAGCCTGCCAGTTAGCTAAAGCTGATAGTATCAACTTTTCTACCTTCATTGCTGGCTCCTTAGGTGTAAATCTGAGGATGTCGATGGCCTTATTGACCTGCTTTCCCCTAACCAAATCAACAACCAAGCGCATTTTGCGAGGAGATGTAGGATTATTTCTTAATATGGCAAAAGCCCTACTTTTTTTCTCCTCCTTATTTTTTTCTGCTCTTATACGTTTTCTTGCACCCATTATTCTTGGTTTAAGATCTAATTACTATTTCTTTCTACTACCGGAATGACCACGGAATGTACGTGTAGGCGCAAACTCTCCGAGTTTGTGACCTACCATATTCTCAGTTACGTAAACTGGGATAAACTTATTCCCGTTGTGTACAGCAACTGTGTGGCCTACAAAGTCCGGTGACAACATAGAGGCTCTCGACCAGGTTTTAATAACCTGTTTCTTGTTGGCGGTATTCATATTAATGATACGCGTTTCCAACTTATGCTCTATATATGGACCTTTTTTTAATGAACGACTCATAGTTCGATGATTTTCAGATTACTTTTTCCTACGTTCAACGATAAACTTGCTCGACTGTTTTTTCTTTGAGCGAGTTTTATATCCCTTAGCCGGAATGCCATTGCGCGAGCGTGGATGTCCACCAGATGAACGGCCTTCGCCACCACCCATTGGGTGATCAACTGGGTTCATCACAACTCCTCGTACTCTTGACCTACGGCCTAACCAGCGTGAACGTCCGGCTTTACCTGAACATGTAAGAGCGTGGTCGGAATTCGAAACAGTTCCTATAGTTGCTTTGCACGAAATTTGAACCATCCTAATTTCACCACTGGGTAATTTTAGAACGGCATATTTTCCTTCGCGAGCAAGCAGCTGTGCATAGGAACCAGCGCTACGAGCCATAACTCCGCCTTGTTCTGGTTTCAGCTCAATGTTATGAACTAGTGTACCAAGGGGTATTTCCGATAAGTACAATGTGTTACCTAATTCTGGGGCAACACCTTTACCCGACATAATGGTCTGACCTACCTCGAGGCCAGCGGGTGCAATGATATAGCGTTTTTCGCCATCGGCATATACAACTAATGCAATGCGTGCAGAACGATTGGGATCGTACTCAATTGTTTTCACAACGGCAGCCACTCCATCGCGATTGCGCGCAAAGTCTATTATCCTGTAACGACGTTTATGCCCTCCTCCAATGTTTCGAATAGTCATCTTTCCGGAATTATTCCTTCCGCCTGACTTTTTTATGGGGGCTAATAACGATTTCTCAGGTGTAGTAGTTGTAATGTCGTCAAATACAC
This sequence comes from Bacteroidales bacterium, assembly GCA_041656735.1. GTDB lineage: Bacteria > Bacteroidota > Bacteroidia > Bacteroidales > Tenuifilaceae > Perlabentimonas. The sequence continues at coordinate 144,297 of JBBACY010000002.1, forward strand.
CTATAATTTTATGTCTTTGACCTGGGGTAACAGGTTTTAGTTTTCTTACAGCCATTCTACTTAAATGTTGCTAAAAAAATCAATCTGTTCACCTTCATTTAACGTTACGATGGCCTTTTTATAGCTGGCAGTTTTACCTGCTATAACGCCAGTACGAGTAAAACGAGATTTCTGTTTTCCTCCGTAACGCATTGTATTCACGCCTTTTACGGTTACACCGTAAAATTCTTCAACAGCCTTTTTTACCTCTAAGCGGTTGGCGGTATTTTGCACGATAAATCCGTAACGATTTAACTTTTCGCCTAACTTTTCCATCTTTTCGGTTACTACAGGCCTAATTATAATATTCATAGCTACAGGATTTATGCTATTTTAAACATCTTGTTTAAAACATCAATTGAACTCTCAACAAGTACAATGGTGTTCGCATTCATAATTTCGTATGTATTTACGTTTGAAGCGATTACCACTTTTTGTTTTTGTAAGTTTCTGGAGGACAAATATATATTATTATTTGGTTCTCTTAGTACAAAAACTGTTTTTTTATCTAGTAAGTTGAGATTCTTGCAGATGTTTATAAATTCCTTGGTTTTTGGAGACTCAAAATTCCAGTCTTCAATAACCATTATAGAGTTCTGATTTAGCTTGTAGGAAAACGCACTTTTGCGAGCTAGCTGCTTCAACTTCTTGTTAAGTTTGAAACTATAGTCGCGAGGCGTTGGGCCAAATACTCTTCCACCACCTCTAAATACTGGTGATTTAATAGAGCCTGCTCTGGCTGTACCAGTGCCTTTTTGCTTTTTAATTTTCCTAGTGCTTCCAGCTATCTCGCTGCGTTGCTTAGCCTTATGCGTACCTTGTCGTTGGTTCGCCAAGTATTGCTTAACATCGAGGTAGATGGCATGATCGTTAGGCTGGATACCAAAAATTTGCTCATTGAGTTCAACTTTTCGTCCTGTATCCTTACCTGTTGTATTAAGTACGTTGATTTCCATTACTTCTCAATGATTAGATATGAACCTTTTGGGCCTGGTATTGAGCCTTTTACTATTAGTAGGTTGTTTTCAGGTATCACCTTGATAAGCCTTAGATTAATAACCTTAACGGTTTCTCCTCCTTGTCTTCCGGCCATACGCATCCCCTTAAATACTCTACTAGGGTATGAACTTGCTCCGATAGATCCTGGAGCACGAAGGCGGTTGTGTTGACCGTGAGTTTGATCACCAACACCACTAAATCCGTGACGTTTCACTACACCTTGAAATCCTTTTCCTTTGGATATTCCGATAACATCAATCCATTTGTCTTCAAGGAAAATTTCTGATGTAACCACGTCGCCTAGCTGGTATTCCTTATCCCACTCTTTAAATTCAACCAGCTTGCGTTTTGGCGCAGTTTTGGCCTTTTCAAAGTGTCCGAGCATAGGTTTGCTGGTGTGCTTCTCCTTTTTTTCATCAAAGGCTAATTGTAGTGCAGAATAACCATCTTGCTCTACAGTTTTTACCTGAGTGACAACGCAGGGACCTGCTTCGATAACAGTGCATGGTATGTTTTTACCCTCGGCACTGAATACAGAAGTCATTCCGATTTTTCTTCCTATTATTCCTGACATTGTAATAATTGATTAATTAACACACTCATACTTTAATTTCTACTTCGACTCCACTAGGCAATTCGAGCTTCATTAGGGCATCGATTGTTTTCGGTGTGGAGCTGTAGATGTCGAGTAGTCTCTTGAAAGAGCTTAGCTGAAACTGCTCTCTCGATTTCTTATTCACAAAAGTGGATCGGTTCACAGTGAAGATACGTTTGTGCGTTGGAAGGGGTATTGGTCCGTTCACAATTGCACCCGTTGACTTAACGGTCTTAACGATCTTCTCGGCCGATTTGTCCACTAAATTGTGGTCATAAGATTTTAGTTTAATTCTAATCTTTTGGCTCATTTTACAACAAATGGTAAATGATTAATCGACTTCGTTTACTATTTTACCACTGGACTTTTCTACAACTTCCTTCGCAATGGTGGCAGGAACCTCAGCATAGTGAGAAAACTCCATTGATGAGGTAGCCCTTCCGGAAGAGAGCGTCCGTAGTACGGTAACATATCCAAATTGTTCGGATAATGGAACCTTTGCTTTAATTACACGTGCAACGCCTTTTGAATCCATGCTATTAACCTGTCCCCTACGCTTATTCAAATCACCAATCACATCGCCCATATACTCCTCGGGGGTAACTACCTCCACGGCCATAATGGGTTCAAGTAAAACTGGTCTTGCTTTGGGGGCTGCATGGCGAAACGCCTGGCGAGCCGCGATCTCAAATGACAGTGCATCAGAGTCAACTGCGTGGAATGATCCATCTTTTAGGGTCACCTTAAGACTAGATAAGGAGTATCCTGCAAGAACACCATTCTTCATAGCTAATTCAAATCCTTTCTGTACAGATGGGATGTATTCTTTAGGGATATTTCCACCTTTTACCTGGTCAACAAATTGCAGACCTACTACGCCTTCGTCGGCTGGGCCAACTTCAACAATAATATCGGCAAATTTACCCCTACCACCTGATTGCTTCTTAAACAATTCTCGGTGTTCTGTTACTTGGGTGATAGCCTCTCTATAGGCTACCTGAGGAGCTCCTTGGTTGATCCCAACCTTAAACTCTCTCTTTAGTCTATCAACAATAATTTCAAGGTGTAGCTCGCCCATACCGCTAATTACGGTTTGGCCACTATCCTCGTCAGTATGAACCTGGAATGTAGGATCCTCTTCAGAAAGCTTGCCTAGTGCAACCCCAAGCTTATCGAGGTCCTGTTGGGTTTTGGGTTCAACCGCCAGCCCAATTACAGGTTCGGGGAAGGTCATAGATTCAAGTAGAATTTGATTCTTCTCTGTGCAAACCGTGTCGCCAGTTCTAAGATCTTTAAAACCTACTGCAGCGCAAATGTCTCCAGCGTCACAAAATTCAATTGGATTCTGCTTATTGGAATGCATTTGGTAGAGGCGGCTAATACGCTCTTTTTTACCGCTTCGCATGTTAAAGATATAGCTACCGCTTTCAAGTTTACCAGAGTAAACCCTAATAAAAGCGAGTCTTCCTACAAATGGGTCGGTGGCAATTTTAAATGCCAACCCACAGAAAGGCTCATTCACGTCGGGTTCACGTATTAACTCTTCTCCTGAATCTGGGTGTGTTCCATGCACTGCACCAACATCCATTGGGCTGGGCATAAAACTTGTAATGGCATCCAACAAACGCTGAATACCTTTGTTTTTAAATGAAGCACCGCAAAGCACTGGAACAATTGAAAGATTAATTGTTGCCTTGCGAATTGTTTCAAGAATTTCTTCCTTAGTAATGGAATTTGGATCTTCGAAAAAGCGCTCCAAAAGGTCATCGTTGTACTCAGCCACAGCCTCGATGAGTTTTTCACGCCATTCGTTTACTTCTTCAACCATTTCTGAGGGTACATCCTCGTAACGATATTCAGTAGTTTTGGTTTTAGGATCTTCAAACCAAACTATTGCTCTGTTTTCTATTAAGTCAACTACACCAATAAAGTTCTCTTCGGCTCCAATGGGTAATTGAATAGGAATTGGCTTTGAACCGAGCATTTCTTTTATCTGTTGAACTACGGATAAAAAATCGGCTCCTGTTCTGTCCATTTTATTTACGAAAGCCAATCGAGGTACATGGTACTTATCGGCTTGGCGCCAAACAGTTTCACTTTGTGGCTCAACACCTCCTACTGCACAAAAAACAGCAACTGCTCCATCGAGTACTCTAAGGGAGCGCTCAACTTCAACAGTAAAGTCAACGTGACCAGGAGTGTCAATTATATTAATCTGATACTGATGATCGTTGTAGTTCCAAAAAGTAGTTGTTGCTGCAGATGTAATTGTTATTCCTCTCTCCTGCTCCTGAACCATCCAGTCCATTGTAGCAGCTCCATCATGCGTTTCTCCTATCTTATGTGTCTTACCCGTGTAGTATAATATACGTTCGGATGTTGTAGTTTTACCAGCATCAATGTGGGCCATGATGCCTATGTTACGGGTAAACTTTAAATCTCTGCTCATCTAATTCTCTGCCTCTGTATTAATTTGGGTATATAAAAACATTAAAACCTGAAATGTGCGAAGGCTTTATTTGCTTCAGCCATGCGGTGCATATCTTCTTTACGCTTGTAAGCTGCTCCCTCTTCATTGAAACCCGCCATAATTTCTGCAGCCAGTTTTTCACTCATTCCTTTACCCGAACGTTTACGGGAGTATAGAATCATATTTTTCATAGCTATAGAAGCTTTTCGATCGGGGCGAACTTCCATTGGTACCTGGAATGTTGCACCTCCCACACGACGGCTTTTCACCTCAACCTGAGGGGTAATGTTCTCAATGGCCTTCTTCCATATTTCGAGAGGGCTCTTCTCTGCGTCCTTCATCTTTTTCTCAACGATTTCGAGGGCGTCGTAAAAGATGTCGAATGCGATACTCTTCTTCCCGCTATACATCATATTGTTCACAAAACGTGTAACAAATGGATCTTGAAATTTAGGATCGGGTAAAAGTATCCTCTTTTTTGGTTTTGTTTTTCTCATTTTTTAAACAAACTGTTTAAATGTTAATTAACTTTTTTTCTTGGGTCTCTTGGTTCCATACTTGGAGCGACGCTGTGTGCGACCTTCAACTCCAGATGCATCAAGTGTTCCTCTAACAAGGTGATAACGAACGCCGGGTAAATCTTTAACCCTGCCTCCGCGGATAAGCACGATTGAGTGCTCCTGTAGATTGTGACCTTCTCCAGGAATATAAGCGTTTACCTCGTTTCCGTTGGTAAGTCTTACCCTGGCAACCTTTCTCATTGCTGAGTTAGGTTTCTTAGGAGTAGTGGTGTACACACGTACACATACCCCACGACGCTGAGGGCACGAATCTAGAGCTGGCGATTTGCTCGTCTCTACAATCTTTGTCCTCCCTTTTCTCACTAATTGCTGAATAGTAGGCATATATACTTCTTAGTTTAATTATAAAGTCTCTCTAATAAAATGGGTTGCAAAGGTATTCTTTTTTATTAAACACCAAAACATTTTTACCCATTTTTATTGTTAGTTAGCGTTTTACTACACTAAAATTGCGGGCGCAAAGGTAAGAACACCATTTAATAAATCCAAGGGTTTTTGATATTAATATATGTTCTTAACTAATTATTTTCACTTATTTTGAGAGAGATAGGCTCATTTCCTGTTTTGCAACAAAACCACAAAAGTTATCTGTACTGAAAATTTGTTTAAATCAAATTTTTAGTATTTTTGGGGAGCTTTTTATTAAAAGTTCTATCGACTTAATACTTGCCGATAGTCAAAATATTGTTAAACCGCAGTAAAGCAACTTGCATGAAAACCTATCAATCAGATCAAGTAAGAAACATTGCCCTACTAGGCAATACTGGCTCAGGAAAAACTATCTTAGCCGAGAGTATGATGTTTGAAGGAAAAGTTATTGACCGTAAGGGTACAATTGAAGCAAAGAGTACTGTATCTGACTACTCAGAAATTGAGCAGCAAAACCAGCGCTCCATATTCTCTACCGTACTTTATACAGAATTTAACGACAGGAAGCTAAACATTATCGACACTCCAGGCTCCGATGATTTTGTTGGTGCCGTTATCTCATCAATGTACCCAGCCGACGTAGGCGTAATGGTAATTAATTCGCAGTACGGCGTGGAAGTTGGAACAGAGATTTTTGCTCGGCACGCTGAGAGACTTAACAAGCCTTTAGTATTTGCCATAAACCAGCTTGACCAAGAAAAAGCAAACTTTGATCAATCCATCGAATCGCTTAAATTAAGTTTCGGGTCAAAAATAGTCGTAGTTCAGTACCCCATGAACGCTGGCATTGAGTTCGATGCTTTTATTGACGTTCTTTTAATGAAGATGTACAAATTTAAAGGCGATACAGGAGAACGTGAAATACTAGATATCCCAGCCGAGGAAATGGAAAAGGCGAGCGAACTACATAATGCGCTAATTGAGGCTGCTGCTGAGAATGATGAGAAGTTAATGGAAAAGTTCTTTGATCAGGGCACCCTTTCGGAGGATGAGATGCGCGCGGGAATTAGGGCAGGATTAATAACCCGAGGCTTGTTTCCGGTTTTCTGTGTTTCAGGCAAACGCAATGTTGGGGTAAAAAGATTAATGGAATTTGTTATCAATGTTTGCCCAAGCCCTGATAAGTGCACTGCAATGACTACGAAAGAAGGGAAAGAAATTAGCTGTAATGCATCGGAGCCCGTTTCGCTATTCGTGTTTAAAACTGCGGTTGAACTGCACATTGGAGAGGTTAACTACTTTAAAGTAATGTCGGGCAAGGTTACCGAGGGTATGGATTTGGTTAACACCAGCAACGATGGCAAAGAACGCATATCGCAACTTTTTGTTGTGGCTGGTAAAAAGCGTGAAAAAGTAACCGAACTCGTTGCTGGGGATATTGGAGCAGCGGTAAAACTTAAAAACACGAAAACGAATCATACCCTAAGCGCACCTGGGAAAAACATTGTTTTTAAGCCTCTTACATTCCCTAATCCAAAATTTAGAACCGCGATTAAGGCGAAAAATGAAGCGGATACTGAGAAACTTGGGGAATATTTAAATAGAGCCCATCAAGAGGATCCAACCATTATTATTGAGTACTCTAAAGAGCTTCGACAAATTCTTGTACACGGACAAGGTGAACACCACCTTAATATACTTAGATGGCAACTACTTAACCTTTACAAAATTGATGTGGATTTTCTGCCACCACGTATTCCTTACCGTGAAACTATCACAAAAGTGGCTCAAGCCGACTATCGCCACAAAAAACAAAGTGGTGGAGCAGGTCAATTTGGTGAGGTTCATATGATTATTGAACCACATACAGACGATGCTCCCGATCCAGTAAAGTATAAGGTTAACGGCAAAGATTTAAACGTGAGCGTTAGGGGAAAGGATGAAATTAAGCTAGAGTGGGGCGGAAAATTAGTGTTTTACAACTGCATTGTTGGAGGTTCAATTGACGGCCGTTTTCTTCCTGCAATTCAGAAAGGAATAATGGAAAAAATGGAAGAAGGCCCCCTTACAGGATCGTACGCCCGTGACATTAGAGTTATTGTTTACGATGGTAAGATGCACCCCGTTGACTCAAACGAGATATCATTTAAACTAGCCGGAAGACACGCATTTAGAACAGCATTTAAGAATGCCGGCCCAAAAATTATGGAGCCAGTTTACGAGGTAGAGGTACTTGTACCTAGCAGCAAAATGGGCGATGTAATGAGCGACCTACAAAACCGAAGATCCATAATTATGGGTATGGATAGCGTTAAAGGTTTCGAAAAAATTATTGCCAGAGTTCCTCTAGCCGAACTCAATAAATACTCAACAGCGCTCTCGTCTATTACAAGCGGCCGAGCAACCTACGATATGAAATTCTCTAGCTACGAGCAGGTTCCTGCTGATGTTCAGGAAAAACTGTTAAAAGCTTACGAAGAGGAGTCGGAAGAAGAGTAAATCAAAAAAAGACGCAAACCAAAAGCTCCTAACTTTTTTAGGGGCTTTTTTTATAACCCCATACACACAATTACTCCTTAAATCAGATGGAAATAAAGGCTCTGCTCGAACGGAAAGGAAACCATTAACGCCTAATCCACGTACCTTTAATTGGCAGGTTATGCGTTGAGGCTAAAAAATACACGAGGTAATGTCGTTTAGCTAACAAAATGCAACTTACTGTTCAATAATAACCTCCCTCTTCGGCTATAACTAAGCAACATTAATACAGAAGGATATACTAACTCTTGTAAACTAAAATGTTTCTTTCTGGTTATGCATATAGAGTTAAAACAAACCATATTAACCCTACTTACAAAAAGAACAAGTATGCCGAAAAAGACAAGGAAAACACCACGGATGACAACGTAACGCATACTTTATATCATAAAATTCATCGGGAAATCATTCATCGTAATCCTTTTTGTTGTAACTTTAAAAGAAAAATATGAAAAATCTATTTCTGAAATATATGCACGAACGGGTTAAACGTGAGGAGGAAGAAATTTACCCAGAGGCAGGCCCGGTTATTACCATTTCGAGAGAATATGGTTGCTATGGAAGTGAGATTGGCAACAAACTGACAAAAAAAATTAACAGTAATAAGAAAGTTGAAGGCGATGACTGGATTTTTGTTAGCCACCAAGTACTTCACGATGCCTCAGAGGCGCTAAAAGCGACCCCTCAGGATATATCGCATATTTTTGGCGCAGAAGAAAAAAATGTATTTGATGATTTGGTCTCTATTTTCGCAAAAGATAAGTACATAAGCAACTTCCAGATTAAGCGAGCGATAGCTCAAATTGTTAAATCATATGCCGAGCAGGGAAACTCTGTAATAGTGGGAAGGGCTGGCTGTGTTATTGCCAAGCATATAGAACGCTCAATACATATTAAGGTTATTGCTCCCATAGAATGGCGTATAAACCGGATTAAGGATCGTTTTAAACTAACTGACACTGAAGCCGCCAACCTAGTAAAAGAAACCGACAAGCATCGCGAAGCTTTTATGGAGTTCTTTAGAGGGGATAAGCCTGATAGCCAACTTTTTGATATTATACTAAACCGCTCAACCCTTTCCTCAGACGAAATAGTTGATCAGATATACTATCTTGCCCAAGAGAAGGGATTGGTATAACCACATTTTTTTAATAATTTTGTGGCTAAATAAATTTGAACAATGCTCCCCAGGGATACATTGTAAAAATAAACATAATCAACTTTTAAAATATGAAGAGAGCAGAAATACATACCCCGAAAGGAGTAATGAAATTAAATTTTTATCATGAAGATGCCCCAAACACAGTGGCAAACTTTATTAAACTTGCCGAATCGGGATACTACGATGGGCTAGCATTTCATAGGGTTATTCCCAACTTCGTTATTCAAGGTGGTTGTCCTCTATCGAAGGATATGAGCAACAATCGTGTTGGAACAGGCGGGCCAGGCTACTCGATAGACTGCGAACTAGATGGCGAAAATCAGTATCACGACAGAGGAGTTTTATCTATGGCTCATGCTGGTCGAAACACTGGAGGCTCGCAGTTTTTTGTGTGCCACAGCAGAGACAACACAAGCCACCTTGACCGCAACCACACTTGTTTTGGTAAAGTATACGAGGGTGTTGAAGTAATTGATGAAATTAGAGAGGGTGATAAAATTGATAAAATTATTATAACAGAGGAATAAACTTTCCTTACGGCTTAAAAAAACCTCCGAATTAATTCGGAGGTTTTTTACTTTTAATTATATAGGAACCGTTTAATACTTCGCTTTGGCGTTTTTGCAAACTCATCAGACTGAATAATTACCTGCGAGACATTCATGTAATTCGGTAACTCGTCATTAATATCCTTTTTATACTCCTCGAAAAGTTCTTTAATTGACTCGTTATTATAGCCTTGTTGCTGCATAAAATCTTTGTCGGGGTGTATTAACGCAACAAGTTTATCGTTACGTTGTACAATAATTGCCTCACTAACCCCAAATTTATTATTGAATAGGGATTCTATCTCCTCGGGGTAAATATTTTTCCCGCTGGAACCTAAGAGCATACTCTTTATTCGACCTTTTATGAAAATATTACCCTTACTATCTAAAAGACCTAGATCCCCTGTGTGCAGCCAGCCGTCCGAATCGAGCACCTCTGCAGTAGCCTCGGGATTCTTATAGTATGCATACATCACATTCTCACCCTTTACCATTATTTCACCGGGAACGGTGAGCGGGTCAAATGAATCAATTTTTATTTTTAGGGTATCAACAATGCGACCAGAGGCACCCAAAGGATTCTCTCGCCAATTAACATAGCTAATTAGCGGACCACACTCAGTCATACCATATCCAACCGTAAAAGGAAATTTCATTTTCTTAAAAAACTGTTCCGTTTCCTTGTTAAACGGTGCACCGCCAAGAACAAGTTCTCTAAAGTTTCCGCCGAAAGCAGCCTCAAGTTTCTCCCTTATCTTTTTAAGAATAATGCCATTCACAACGGGAACTTTTAGAAGCACCTTCATTAATGGTTTCGAGATGATAGGGAGTACCTGCTTCTTGTAAATTTTCTCAATAACTAAAGGCACCGATAGTATTAACGAGGGTTTCACCTTCTCAAATGCCTGCAAAATAATTTGGGGCGACGGTGTTTTCGTCAAAATATTTATGTGGCAGCCCAGCGTGAAAGGGAACAAAAATTCGAAAGCACAGCCAAACGTATGTGCAAGCGGAAGGAACGAAACAATTCTATCGCCTGAATTTAAAGGCATATTCTCTTGAGCATACTGAATGTTTGCTGCCAAACTATTATGTGGAATCATTACACCCTTTGCAAAGCCAGTTGTTCCTGACGTGTAGCTTATTACGGCCAGCTTGTCGTTTGAAATTGTGGGTAAACTGAAAGACTCAAGTTTCACGCCATCGCAAACTGTTGTCTTATCAATCTCAGACTTTTCCCATGCTTCAACAAAACCCTCAGAGCGGTGGGTTTGAATTGTAAAAGTGATAATTTTTAGAGATCCAATTAAGTTGGGCATTTTTTCAAACTCCATTGTTTCGAACAAAGCCTGCTCTGCAAATAGTAGGATTGAATCGGAGTGGTTAACAATCTCGTGAATATCACCAACTTTAAAATCGGGTAAAATTGGAACAACCACGGCTCCATACGATACCACAGAGAGGTAGGTAATACACCATCGCGATGAGTTTTTGCCCACAAGGGCAATCTTATCACCCTCTTTAATTCCTAGGTTTTCAAAAAAAACGTGAAGCCTCTTTACTGCACATGCAACATCGGCGTAGGTATAGGAATCGCCATTGTAATCGGATAAGGCTAAATATTCCCAATTCTTCCGAATACTATCTTCAAAATATTTACTTACTGTTTTTTCAACCATAATATATTAGTATTAGTCCCACCCAAATATATGATTTTTTTAACAAAGTGTGTAAAAACAAATAAAGGCTAGAGAACAAAACCTACTAATCTATACAAAAATAAGGATAGCAAACACGGCGAGGAAGTACAAGAAAAGGATGACTTATAACTATCTATATAAGTGTAAAAAGCCTTTGTAATGGCCATTGCGGTAACGGACTCCATCCCACCCTACCGCATCAATAACGTAGTAGTAAACACCGGTTGGTAGGTCGCCTTTAGTATTATCCAACTTTCCGTTCCATCCCTCCCAATTTTTTGGGTCGCCAGCATACTTATATACCTGCTGGCCGCTGCGGCTATGTATTACAATTTTAAACGATTTTAGGGACTGTAAATCATCGGGGGCAATCTTAAAATGAGAGTAAAGTGCGCCTGGTGTAAAAACATTTGGAATATTCTGCACAAAAGAGGTATCTACCTCAATTATTTTATAGACTGTGTCTATACAGGGTAACCCCGATGTATTTTTAACAGATATATGTTCGATATTATAAAAGCCTGGCTTAAGTCTTTTTTTGTCGGGGTACGACTCAATTCGTTCAGCAAACAACGAGCTATCTCTCCAAATTATGCTATCGGCACCCTTAGCTAAACGCAATTTATCATTTAAGATATTCCAATAAATTGAGTCGGAATTTTGAGTAGTGCTCTTTAGCATTATTTCGAGCAAAGCTTCACCCTTGGGCATTTCGCCTGTTTCTGGCGACCCAAAACTCTGGTTCTCGTCGTTCCAGAAACTAATTTCAAAGTCGGCTTTCGTTGAAACTGCAGGTATGCTCGGGGTTGTAACCACAATGGGCATCTTACCAAATGGTGGATTAATGGTAAGCTCATAACTTGCTTCAACCAGCGGTCCGTGGGTTGCTCCGTTTATATCATTAATAAATTCTACATTAATAAAAGGCAACGTATATAGCGTGCCGGGTACATCAACCTCCGAATTAATTGACGTAAATGTATGGTTTGCAAAATATCCTTTTGTTCCCAAAACATTAATTTCCTGATGGGTTTCCTGCGAAATATCGTAATAGGAAAAAAGTGACGGGATATCGAAGAAGTTAGGAGTAGTACTTAGCATTAACTCCAATGTTTTGCAAGAATTACGAACTACCTCCAGCTTTTCAACTTTCACATTATCTACAAACACCCAACAAGTATAGGTTTCAATACTATCTATCGCAATATTTTTCACCTCTACCAGATAGCCACCTCGAGAAATATTGGTAAGCACCGAATCTGTTGCGTCCTCAATAACCTGAAAACGGCTTTCATAAGGCACGGTGTTATTATACCTATACCATTTATATGCCGCAGCCGACGAATCGGAAAACTGTGCCCTAAGTTTTATATCACCTGGGTTAAAAAAAACAAAGATAGAATCTTGCTCAGCTGCAAAATAATAATCGGTTACTGTAGCCCTATTACTTGCAGGTGCAAACACCTGAGCAACAGAAATATTAATTGTAAAACAACCAGTGGCTATAAAAACGATAAAGAATCTACTAAACTTATAAAATAACAGCATAACAATGTTTTTTTGCACCACAATATTACTACATTTTTAGGTAAACACCATTTTACTAACGCTGTAAAAAGAAAAGTATTATGCAATGCAAGTCCACAAGAAAAATAAAAAAAATAGGATAACAGTAATAATAATATCTTTTATGGGTAAATTTACATTTCAAAAACTACGATAAAACACAACTAAAAAACAGGTAAGGTTTAGTTCTCAGAACAATCATTATGATATTTTAATAAATAATTACTATGTTTATCAAACCTTGCGAGGTTTTCATATCACTTTAATATCAACACTTTATAAAAACACAATGAAAACTTTTACCAAAACGCTCATCTTTATATGCTTGCTAATTCCCATTGGACTTGCTGCGCAAAATTTTGAAATTGGGCAGGAGGTAAAGGACATAGTTTTACCTGACCCCGATGGAAATGAGATTAAACTATCGGACTATAAGGGACAGCTAGTTTTAGTTGACTTTTGGGCATCCTGGTGTGCTCCCTGTCGGAGAGAGAACCCCCTTTTGGTCGAGGCATATAAAAAATATAAGGACACCGAATTTACAAATGGCAAAGGGTTTACTATATTTAGCATTTCACTCGACACGAAACGTGAGCAATGGGTTGAAGCCATTGCTACGGACAACTTAAACTGGCCTAACAATGGCAGCGAATTAAATGGATGGAGGAGTACGATTGCTAAAGAATTCGGCATTAGAATGATACCAAGCAACTTTTTGATAGACGGCAATGGTATAATTATTGACACGAATCTTCGCGGTGAAAAGTTAGAGGCAACCCTAAAAAAATACAAAACCAGCTGGTTTAAAAACTTATGGCAGTAAAATCAGAAACAACGCATAATCACTGTTAACTTATTTAAATTCGAATGAAAATTTCTAAAATACTAAAAAAAACTGGTAAAATACTAGCATACACCATTATGTCATTAGTATTACTGGTTACTGTATTAGTCGTAATTGCTCTTCACTCCGAAAACACAATTACGAGACTTGCACTTAAAGAAGTTAGCAAGATGATAAATGCTCCTGTAAAAGTTGACAATGTATCACTATTACTATTTAAGAAATTTCCATATGCAACGGTTGAATTCGAGGGGTTTAAACTTGGCAACAGTCAAACACCGATAACCGACCCATACAAAGCAACGCTTACCGACACAATTGTTAGCTTAGAAAAACTTTACGTGTCACTAAAAACGCGCCCACTACTAAAGAATAAAATTGAAATTGAAAATATTGAAATCCAAGGCCTCAACATTAACTACTTTGTTGACTCAGCCGGCGTTAGCAATATCGATTTTTTATTAGCAGCCGATTCAACAGTACAAAGTGATACTACCGAAACTGCCCTAGATATTCTGCTCAACGATTTAAAAGCAAGAGCCGTAACTATTAACTTCAGGGACGATGAACTTAAAGCCTCTGCAATTATTAGTATCCCAGAGATTGATATTTCGGCCAGGGTGTTAAATAGCTACTATGCCGGAAAAATTTCGGGTAAAGCCTTCATAACAAGCAGTAGTTTTGATGATACCAACCTTAATCTGATGAAAGAAGCCTCCATAGGATTCCTGGTTGATTACGTAGATGGGGCGATAGATCTTGGTTCGCTTTCAATTACATCAGATGGATTGAAATTAAACGCCAGTGGAACCGCACAGCTTGGCGATTCTATTTATGTTGATATGAAAGTTGACCTAGCCGAAGCTGACCTAAAAGAGCTTACTAAGTACGCCCCAAAGGAAATGCTCAAAGAGTACGGCATAATTAGCGTTGATGGTATGGCTAACCTAAGCACACAAATTACTGGTTATATTTATGATACGCTACTGTTACCACAAGTTAGGGCTAACGTAGCGCTTAAAAGAGGAAGCATTATAACTACCGACTACCCTGCAATTAGGCATCTCTCGTTTGTAGGCGACATATTGGCTCCAAATCCAAATGACCTTGCTACCGTAAGCGCCAGTTTTAAAGATATTCGAGTTGCTACGGATAAAAGCCATTTCGATTTAACATTCACGGCGGCAAACCTCGACAAACCAAAATACAACGTAAAAACAAGCGGACAAATTTGTTTTGATGAGTTTGCCAGCTTTATACCCGACAGCACGGTAGAGTACCTTACGGGCACAATGGCATTTTGTATGTCAACCCACGGCACGCTTCCCAGTAACATAGGTATGGAAAGCGCCGATTATTTTCTTGAAAGAACTAGCCTCGATGTAAGGCTAAGCAACTTTTCAACAGCCCTCGATTCAATTGATGAGGTAAAAAATCTGAACATCGATTTCTCATACAAACCAAACAAAACGGTAGTTATAAAAAACCTCTCACTCAACGCACCAGGGTACGATATCTCGCTACAAAACTCTTCATTAAGAGGCACTATACTTGGGTATGTAAATGATATGAACAATATGGGCGTCGACCTTAGCGCTTATTTTATTCAAATGGGCAGTAACACTTTTGAAGGAAAAGCCCGCATAAAAGGTCTAGAAAAACCAACATTCGCAATAAATACGAAAGCCAACATCGTTATTGAAGAGTTTAAATCATTTATCCCCGACTCTCTGGCAGAAAGCATTTCGGGTAAGGTTATGGTTGAATTTTCATCATATGGCACAGTTAATCTCGATTCGATTGAAGAGCAAGTAATGCCCATAATTTTTGAGCAAAGCACTTTTACCGCTCAGGTTAGAGACTTTAACTTCGAAATGTTTGACGATACGCTAGTGAAGGTTCAAAGCCTCTCGGTAGATTTTGCTATGGCCAACGACACAATACGTATTGATAATTTTTATGCTCACGCTCACGGCATAGATTTATGGGCAGACTCAACTGAAATATGGAATGTGTACAAAGCATTTTTGCTAGAACAAAAGGGCAAAACAGTAATAGTAAACACACACATTAAAGCTAGCGACATTGACTACGATAAATTTGCATATCTACTTGAAACCGACTCTACGCAAGCCGCACAAGCCCCCCCCACCGAAATTGCAGAAGAACCAATGTTTATTCCACCATACATTGTGCGCGGTACAATTGCGGCAAACAGCGTTAAGTATGGTGACATTCTTCTAAAAAACCTATCAGCCTTTTTTAGGCTAGATAGTAGCCTGTATGTTATTGATAAGTTTAAACTCGACGCATTTGGCGGCAGCATGTTAACCTCCGCAGTTTACGATACCCGCGACACCATAACCAACGTTCAGTTTAAAAACGAGATATTTGGAATGGATATACACCAAATGCTTGTTGATGGGGATAATTTTGGGCAGAAAAACATTACATATGAAAACATTAAAGGTAAGCTAACCAGTTCAGTGGATGGAAGACTATCAATGCAGGACACCACTATTTTTTATGACAAAATTAGCCTAAGGGGTAATTTTAAACTCGAAGATGGAGGGATATATAACTTTGAACCTGCTATGGAACTCGCAAGATTTACGAACCTCAGAGAACTCGACAATATTGTATTTAGAACCCTTGAGAGTAGCATATTTGTGTATGGCAACAATATATACTTGCCAAAAACCGATATTGTTAGTACAGCTGTTGATATTTCGGCTATGGGTATGCAAAGCTTTGGCATCGACTACCAATACCATCTTACGCTTCACTTAGGCGATGTGCTTCTTGGAAAATCAAACAAGCTACTTAAGCAACAAGGGATGGAAGCCGATGGATTTAGTGACAAGGACGAATCGTCGCGAAAGGGTCTTTATCTTGTTTCATACAAACGCGATGGGAAAACGAAAAATGGGTTTGACAACAAAAGGTTAAAGCAAGTAATGAGTACAACTATTAGAGTTAACGAAAGAGGATTGAGCCTTATTTTTAATCCTAAACTAGTGAGTTATAATACCAATATAGACCGAGGAGAAAGAGAAAAGAAGGAAACCGATGAAGAATAAAAATGGCGGAAGTAACTGGAGTCTAATAATATCCATTACCATATCAGTGATAATAGTAGCATTAATTGGTATTAGGCTCGGGCAGTACTTCTCATCAAAAAATAAGGTCGAGGTTTCCTCTACAATATTTAGTCATAGACCATTGGATATTGTTTTTGGCGATAGCAATGCCCCACTGGCTATATTTATGTACTCAAGTTACAGCTGTAGCTACTGTAAACTTTTTTTTACCGACGTTTTCCCCAACCTCGAAAAGGAGTATATTAATAACGGAAAAGTGAAACTTGTTATGCGTTTAACAGTAAAATCAAATAGTATCGACACTCAAAACGCTATGCGAACAGCAGTTTGTGTAAACAAATACGGAGATTACACCTATCTTCACGAATTATTGCTAAGCAATAGTAAGGTGGTTGTAACCAACGACTTTAGAGATATGGTTAACGAGTTTATTGAGAAAGATATATACGTGGCCGAATGCATTTTAGGTGGCGAAGCCGAAGAGTATCTTGCCCAGAACGTAGCCGATTTCGAAACTTTGAAACTAAAAGGAACTCCATCATTTATTATTGATAATCAGGTGTATACAGGCTACCAAAATTCAGAGAAATTCAACCAAATAATTACATACCACTTAAACAAACTAAAAAGATAAACTAAAATTTACAACTATGAAAAATATTAAAATTCTTATTCCTCTTATCTTATCGGGATTCTTAGGCTTAGTTTTATGGGGCTGTAACCCCAAAGTCGAAGAGGATGTTTGTTTGGCATTCGAACTTCCAACTGAGTTCCTCGCATGCGAAGAACCTACTATTTGCTGCCCATTAGAAGAAGAAGGAAACTGTTACATTGTTAACGACGAAGGCGAAAACTACTATTGTGACAAGGCAACCGCCACTGATGCCGACCCAGATGGCTGCGACAAAGCAGAAGATCAATACATCGCAGCAAAGTGCACTTCAAAAATGTCCTCAGAAGAGGCAAAAGAGCTGAAAATGTTACTAAGGCAACACACCAAAGAGGTAATGGCTAAGGCTAGAGCTTACTCTATCTGCGGATAGTTACTAAGGCTAATCAACAAACAACAAAGAGGTTGATCACTACGTCAACCTCTTTGTTGTTTAAAAAGTTATTCACAATACATAAATTGTCCTTTCTGTTTCAACATATGAAAGTACCTTTGCAATAAAATTTCCATCAATAAAAAAACAATATAAACAGTGCAATACTTAGATGAACTTAGCGAAGTACAACACCAGGCCGTTACCTCAACCAGCGGGCCGGCGCTTATTATTGCCGGTGCTGGATCGGGCAAAACCCGAGTACTTACCTACCGAATAGCCCACCTATTAAAACAAGGAGTTCCTCCGTGGAGTATTCTTGCATTAACGTTCACCAACAAGGCCGCAAAGGAAATGAAGGAACGTATCGGCTCGGTGGTAGGCGACAAAATGGCTAAACAGCTATGGATGGGCACTTTCCACTCAATGTTTATGCGTATTCTGCGGGCCGAAGCCGACAAGCTAGGCTTTGCTACCTCCTTTACCATTTACGACACGGCCGACTCAAAAAGCCTCATCACCTCAATTATAAAAGAGCTTAAACTCGAGACTCAAACATATAAAACCAAGGAGGTTTTAAGTCGTATTTCATCGGCAAAAAACAACCTCATTACACCACAGGCATACGCTGCCAATACGCAGCTAGTTTCGTTCGACAGGCAAACACGCAAACCCGAGATTGCAAAAATATATGCAATATACTCGCAACGTTGTTTTAAATCGTCGGCAATGGATTTTGACGACCTACTAATGAACACCAATATTCTTTTCCGTGATTTCCCTGATGTGCTGGCAAAATATCAGGAAAAATTTAAGTACATACTAGTTGACGAGTACCAAGACACAAACTATAGCCAGTACATAATTGTAAAAAAACTGGCTGCAACCCATAATAACGTATGCGTAGTTGGCGATGATGCGCAAAGTATTTACTCGTTTCGAGGAGCAAAAATTGAGAATATCCTCAACTTCCGAAACGATTACCCCAACTACAAGGTTTTTAAACTTGAGCAGAACTACCGCTCAACCCAAACCATAGTTAATGCAGCCAACAGCGTTATTGCCAAAAATAAAAAACAGATAAAAAAAGCCTCTTTCTCGGCCAACGATATTGGCGAAAAAATTAAAATCATAAAGGCATATACTGATCAGGAAGAGGGCTTTATGGTAGCCTCCGCAATTTCCGAAGTAACCCAACGTGACAACGTAAACTATAAAGATGTGGCCATTCTATACAGAACGAATGCCCAATCGAGATTATTCGAAGAATCGCTCCGAAAACGAAATATACCCTACCGCGTTTACGGCAGCTTATCATTCTATCAACGCAAAGAGGTTAAGGATACCATAGCTTACTTTAGGCTTACGGTAAATCCAAATGACGACGAAGCGCTAAAGAGAGTTATCAACTTCCCGGCACGCGGAATTGGTGCAACAACTATGGAACGACTTCAAACTGCTGCCAACGAAAAAGACCAGAGTATTTGGGTTACAATATCAAAACTTGCCGAACATAATCCCGGCTTAAATGCAGCAGCTATATCAAAGGTAACAAGTTTTTGCAGTCTAATTAGCCAAATGGGTACAATTGCCTATACCGCCGAAGCTTACGAGGCTGCGCAAACAATAGTTATGAACGCAGGCTTAATTAAAGAGTATAAAGCCGATGGCTCCATTGAGGGCGTTACTAGACTTCAGAATATTGAAGAACTATTAAATAGTATTAAGGAATTTAGCGATATTCAAAAGGAAGAGGGAGTAACTGAACTTTCAACACTTGCCGACTATCTCGAAAACGTTTCGCTACTTACCGACGCCGACAACGACAAACCAGAGGACAAAGATAAGGTCTCGGTTATGACCATACACTCGGCTAAAGGCCTCGAATTTGATTACGTTTTTTTAGCTGGAGTTGAAGAAGATCTTTTCCCCTCGAAAATGACAACTGGATCAATAGATGAGCTGGAAGAGGAACGCAGGTTGTTTTATGTTGCCTTAACCCGCGCAGCCAAAGAGGCCACAATATCGCACGCACAGGTGCGATACAAGTGGGGAACTTTAACATCGGGCATACCCAGCCGATTTATTGCTGAAATAGATCCCATCTTTGTTGACGATGATGAAACGGATTCGGGCTTTAAAGATGCAACCTTTGGATTTGGCAACAACCAGAGAAACGGTATGCGAAGCAATCCCTCAACCTTTCAGGCTACAGCCGAGAAAAAACCCGTGGATAATAGTTCCCAGCGAAAACTTACCCGGTTAGATACAGCAACAAATAAACCTAACATAGACAACAAAGCATATATCGCTCCCGAAAGTGTTGAAGAAGGTATGCTGGTTTTACACGACAGGTTTGGCCCAGGAAAAGTAACGGCCATTGAAGGCGAAGGGCAAAACAAGAAGGCAACCGTTGAGTTTAGAGCAGCTGGGACCAAAAGCCTACTTCTAAAATTTGCCAAACTAAAGTTGGCATAAACCACAAGCTAGCTAAGCATTTTAAAATTTGCACCCCAGAATGCCAATAAATATTCACTTATTGCTATATTTGTAAAACACAAACTTTCAGGCAATTAACATCATTAAGTATATGTCAAAAATATTAGTAATTGACGACGAAAAAGCAATTCGCAACTCGCTTAAAGAAATTCTCGAATTCGAAAAACACTCGGTAGATACTGCTGAAGATGGCGAATCGGCCATAGAACTATTTTCAAAAAATGGCTACGACTTGGTGCTGTGCGATATAAAAATGCCGCAAATGGACGGAATTGAGGTTCTTGAAAAACTTCAAGAAATATCGGTCGAAACACCTGTAGTTATGATATCGGGACACGGGAATATCGACACCGCAGTTGAAACTATAAAGAAAGGAGCTTACGACTTTTTAGAAAAACCCCTCGATTTAAACCGCATTCTCATAACCATTCGTAATGCAACCGATAAAAACAGGCTTGTTAAAGAAACCCAAACACTCAAAAAAAGGGTACTAAAAACATATGACATAATTGGCGAATCGGAAGCCATAGTGAATGTTAAAGAACTAATTGACCGCGTTGCACCAACCGATGCACGCGTACTTATTACAGGGCCAAACGGAACTGGGAAAGAGCTAGTTGCCCGCTGGCTACACGAAAAAAGCAACCGAGCAGAGATGCCGCTAGTAGAGGTTAACTGTGCTGCGATACCGAGCGAGCTAATTGAGAGCGAGCTTTTTGGACACGAAAAAGGTGCATTTACCTCGGCCATAAAGCAACGTAAAGGAAAGTTTGAGCAAGCCAACGAGAGCACGCTATTTCTCGATGAAATTGGCGATATGAGCCTTAGCGCACAAGCCAAAGTACTAAGAGCACTTCAGGAAAGTAAAATAACACGGGTTGGAAGCGATAAAGATATAAACGTGAACGTGAGGATTATTGCCGCAACGAACAAAAACTTGCAGAAAGAGATTGATTCAGGAAACTTTAGAGAGGATCTGTTTCACCGATTAAGCGTTATAATTATTCAAGTACCACCACTTAGCGAACGGATAGATGATATACCAGTACTCGTTAACCACTTTATTGAAATAATATGTAATGAGTATGGTATTCCCGCTCGCAAAATATCGGCTGATGCGCTTGAGGCACTAAAAAAGTTTAGTTGGACTGGTAATATAAGGGAATTAAGAAACGTTGTTGAACGACTAATTATACTCAGCGAAAACGAAATAACCGCTAATGATATTAAACTGTTTGCACAGCCAATAATAAAGTAAAATACTAATTTTTGAAAAAGAAGCAGGCCTTGGTGGTGATTTTTTTGCTTATGGCGCTTTCCTCAACAAGTTTTATGTCAATCTGATCAACAAAAATATCAGATAAACTCAAAAACGGCGATACCTTTGGATCGTATATGCGTCCAGAGAAGTAAACCACCTCCTTATAAAAGTAGTTTGGGTGACTAATCATATATTGGTCACTAATCAAATTTACTATGGTTTTTGCATTACGCATATCATTACAAACTAATCCTAAATTAATCACAAGTTAGTAAAAAAAACAACATAGCAAGCTATAATTCTCTTTTTTTTCACATAATTTAAGAATGAAGTAAAAAAAACCACCCTATCCCAGCTAAAAAAAAGAACGACTAACACACTAATTTACCTAGCAAAAGTATCAAAACGAGTTAATAAAAAAAAGGGTTTTGAGAAAAATCTCAAAACCCTTTTTTTGGGGTGGAAGACCGGATTTGAACCGGCGACCTCTGGAACCACAATCCAGCGCTCTAACCAACTGAGCTACATCCACCGTTTTGCGACTGCAAATTTAAGTATTATTTCGTTCCAAACAATACCAATTGGGTAATTTTTGTGACAAAACAGTCAAATACCAGTTTGCGATAGGTGCATTTAAACTTTTGGGATTACGTATACGCTCCTCATCAATGCTCAACCCGTACTGGTTGTATAGCTGACTTGCTATCTCAGCATAGCATATATTGTCAGTAAAAGGTCTCCTAAATTTGTCTAAAATTGGGAATGTTTTTTTAATCATCCCCTTAGCTTGTCTTAAAATATAATCTCTTCTTGTAAGTTGTAAATCATTGGTATAGGTTAACCCCAGTGGTTTAAAGTAGTACTCCTCTAAGGTTTCATTGTATAACTTCTTATGAAGTTTGTAACTAAAGGGTAAAAATTTAAAAAAATCTATCAGTTCATCGTCAAACAGCGGCAATCGAAAATCAAAGTCAAAAAACGAATACGCTCTACAAGAGTTTACAATAAACTTGGCTTGCCTCTCCCTCATATTCCACCAATCCATTACACTGTAAGGCAAACAATTATGGAGCGAAGCAACAAAATCATTAGCAATATTATGAAGAGAGTTTTTTTCTGATTTGGACAAGTTAATAAACCTATGAAAATTATGGATAATAGCATCAGCAATTTTATCCTTAGGCATATTCTTGTAATCAGACCTTAGCCAGCTACCCGCAAGCGTATCGCCCGAATGGCCCGGAATAACAACCGTCCCTTTAGGCAAGGCATTACCCTTAACCATCGAATTAACTGCAGGATAATCCTGAAAAAAAGGCATTGAGCAAGCTGTTGAAGCGAACCTAACGTAGGGTTCAAAAAAATCATCGCTGGCAATACTTTTAATCATAGCGTCGGTATAAACTATAGGTAACCACTGGCATCCCAGGGTTTCAGATACTCGCTGTGCCATCAGCATTTCGCTATTACCAGAGCGTCCATAGGTAAAGGTTGTGAAATTTTTATACCCATTAAGGGTAAGCCAAGCAACAATAAAGCGTGAATCGTACCCCCCACTTAAAGGTACTGCAATATGTCTGTTTGCAATACTTTTTACCATTCGATGCATACAATTATCGAGTACCAAGCGGAGTTTTTGCTTCGCATCATCGTACGTTTGCTTCCTTTCATATTGTGTTGCATACGAAAAATACGCAACCTTTTGCCAAACAGAATTGCTGAAAATGACTAAAGTAGAAGCCTCAACCTGTTTAACCCCATTAAGCAATGTTTTATCGCCTAAACAGTGGCCTGCCGATTGAAACTCAAGCACAGAATTACTATTTAGCTCGTTTGTTTGTTGAAAAATATATGGGTTATCGGAAAATAGAACGGACGTAGACGAAGGAGCATAAAACAAGGGGATGCTACGAACTTTATCGACCAGAGCGAAAGCGCCAACAGGCGAAATCCCAGCGGCACAATACAGACCGTTTAGCGACAGGGCAAGCTCCGCCAGCTCTTCAACGGTTTGGGCAGAGGCAATGGCACTTGCCAAGCTAACGCCAGAAAGCATATTGCCTTTACTATCAAAAGCATAACCTTTTACATCAATATTGTGGTAATGGCTCCACCCGCCCCCATCGTTATATGCAGTAATAATCTTTCTCATAAAAACTACTCATTGAGATTAAATCAAAACGAATCTAACAATTATCATCGGCAAAATCACTATAATCCAAGTCACAAAAGTTTCAACAATAATTGGAAAAACCCTAACCCTTGCCAATCTCAAAATATAGAATGTAAGAAACACCCAGTACAAAAAGCTCAACAGTGAAAAAAGAAATACCGCAGCAACTTGAGAACTAAAAAACAGTGCACCCGCAACCAACCCTGCAACACGAAGAGCCAACAACACTAGGTTAAACCATAAACTTTGGTTTTGCCTATCTAACACCGTAAACAATTTAGATATGGGCGAGCCTGCCAACACAAAAAGTAGCCAAGGGCTAAGCATTTGAGCAAATAAACCCGATTGCAACCATTGCACTCCGAACAGCCAAGCAAAAATCGTATCTCCAAACACAAGCATTACCGAAAAAGGAATAACCCCGATACGGAATAAAAACCGAAAAAGTGAAAGGGTTGTTGCAGCTAACGATTCGGGTTGGTTTTTTTGCTCAACTGCTTTCTGAAAAAACACCTGACCTATGGAATTACCAATTAGGGCAACAGGCAAATTCAAAAACTTTTGGGGTAATGCGTAAAGTCCAACAGCTGCCGTACTAAAAAACGATTTAAGTAAGAAAACAGGGGCCTGAACAGACAGTTCGTTAACTAGCTGAGCTGGCATTAAAAATGCTGGAAACCTATAATACTTTATCGCTAGCGTTTTAATATTTTTAACCGAAAAACTTCGAAAGGCGCTGTAAAAATAATGCCTCACACTTTTAAGTTGGTATAATGCCGCTGAAAAATGCCCTGTAAGCATACCAGGAAATAAACCCCAAGGGAGACTGAAAAGGCCCAACAATACCTGAGCGCTTGTCATTATGGCAGTACGCAACAATCTCCCCTTAGCCATAACCCCATACTTTTGCTGCCTGTTAAGCCTATACCCAGTGGCATTTAGTACACCTTGAAACACAACAAAAAGAGGCACTAAGAACCAGACATAGCCAAAAGAAGTAGTACCCCAAGGCTTTGCAAAAAGCACAATCAGAAACAGAACCACTGAAGCAACACACGAAAAGATAAAAGACAGTAAACTTGATAATAACGATAACGAATCGGCTTCATCATCGGTATCGCTAGTTAAAACAGCAAACTCATACGACCCCGTAGCAACTATTGAAGCCAAACCAGCCGTTGATGAGAGTAAAGCATACAATCCAAAATCAGATGGAGCGTAAAGTCGTGCAATCAGAGGCCCAGCCAGAAAAGGGATAAACTGACTTAAAGTAGACCCCGTAAAAAGAGTCAGAAAATTACGCAAGAACTCCTTGTCCGGGAATAAATTAGTAATAAATTTGCCAATCCTTTTCTGCATAAACCTGAATGAGTAGGGTTCAAAGTTAAAAACTTATACAAAAAACACCCTAAGTATTACTATATTGTGCAAAAATATAAAACATCTATGTAATAGTCTTAATGTACGCACAAATGGCTAAAGTATGGATGTTCAAAACATTCTTCTGAAAATAGATAAATAAACATATGACATTACAAATAATTATTGAGGAAATTAAGAACCGAAGGAACGGAGCTATCTCTCATAACCTATCATATTTAGGGCTAAACTATAAGGTAAACTATGGAGTAATAATTACCGAGCTAAAAGAAATTGCCGACTCCTATAAATACGACCACCAGCTAGCCCTTTTACTTTACCAGCAAGAAATTAGAGAATGTAAAATTTTGGCATCAATGATTGACGACCCCAAAGAGGTTACAATTAATCAAATGGACACCTGGTCGCAAGACTTTACAAATGCCGAAATTGTGGAGCAAACCTGCACAAACCTATTTTGGAAATCCGAATACGGCCTGTCGAAAAGTATTGAGTGGTGCCTTAGCCATAACGATTTTCTTATTAAAGCGGGGCTTATACTTGTTGGGCGTATTGCAGCAAGCGAAGAAATTATTAAAGAGGTGGTTTTCGCCCCCTACATTGATATAATTGACGATTACGATGAAACCACCATTGCAAGCAATATGAATAACATTGAGTTTGCACTTCGCCAAATTGCGCTTCGCAACACTACGCATAGGCAAAAAGTGATAGCTATTGCCGAAAAAATGTCCACATCGAACAGTGAACATCGAGCGTGGATTGGCGACCAGCTACTTTTTGAGCTAGATTCAGAATAATTGTGGGGTTTGTAGTATTTGTAACGGCATAAACCAATCCGGGCACTACTTCCAAATAAAAAATAGTAAGTTAACATTTACACCTGAGGTGAACAAAGGGCAGTAAGTATTGATAAAGCTATACTACGCTTCGTGCCATTCTTAATTTAGAGGTATTACTCGCCAAGTAGATTTCGCAAATGGGCAATACGCTGCTGCCTTTCAAAAGAAAACGTTCTGCTTTCCTTATCAATATGTAAAAATAAAACCAGTGCTTTTTCTGTCACATTCCTACTAGAAGTATTAGGTATAGGCAGGGTTACCAAAGCGTAAAGCAGCTCAGAAAGTATGGCTAGTTTTGCTACGGCGTCGCTGGGCGAAAGCCCTTTGGTAATATCCAGAATACGATCTATATCATTATTCTCAACAAAGGGTATATCAATTCCCACATAATTCTCGCACAGTTCGTTCAGTTGTACCTCTATGTATTCGTCCTGTTCAGGATTATAGCCGTTTATGAGTTTTTGCAAAACATCAAGAAACTGCTTCAAAATTCGCATCAAATAATCACGCTCAATCATAAAACAAAAATAGCGAAATATTAAAGAAAAATAAGATTTTCAGTTTACTTAAGCGGCAAAATGGCAGGCTTAAAACAAGTGGTATGCAATTTGATAAAATTTGTTGTCAATTAATCAACTCAAATTAAAGTATAAAATGTACAAATCATCGAATCCTGCTTTAAGCGAGCAAATTTTCAGAAAACAGCAATCCGTAACTTCAACCGAGGTTATGACCGTTCAGGGAACAAAGCACAAAACGCTAGCTATGCTAGGTTTAGTTGTTTTGGGAGCAGTATACACTTGGAACCTTGCGTCCACCGGAGCCCCATCACTTACTATGTGGATGGCCATAGGCGGCATTGGAGGCTTTATAACAGCATTAATAACAGCATTTTCCCCACGTTTGGCACATATTACAGCACCAATATACGCTGTACTCGAGGGGTTGCTCCTGGGCGGATTGTCGGCAATTATGGCTACACAGTACGGCTTAGGCATAATAACCCAAGCGGTTGGCCTAACTTTTGCCACATTCTTTTTAATGTTACTGCTGTACCGCACAGGCACCATTAAAGTTACCGATAAATTTCGCACAGGCGTGTTTGCAGCCACTGGCGCAGTTGCACTTATGTATTTTATTTCGTTTATATTGGGTATGTTTGGTGTTAACATCGGATTTATTCACGATAGCGGGCTAGTTGGAATTATTATAAGCCTTGTGGTTATCGGAATTGCTGCACTTAACCTTACGCTGGATTTCGATTTTATTGAGCGAAGCGCAGCAATGCAGATGCCTAAGCATATGGAGTGGTATGGCGCTTTTGGACTAATGGTTACATTAGTATGGCTTTACATTGAATTTTTACGATTACTCACAAGATTTACAAAAAGAAACTAACACGAGCATCGTATTTTCTACTTTTAAAATCTTTTTTATAAAAAACTTACTGGTTATTTTGTAATTATCAGAAGAGTTGATACTTTTGCAGTCCTAAATTTTGGTTAGTAAAGAGTTTTTAAAAGATAAATATACTTTAAAATGAAAAAGGAAATTCATCCAACAAATTATCGACTGGTGGCGTTCAAAGACATGTCAAACGATCATGTTTTCATCACCAAATCGACTGTGAACACAAGAGAAACCCTAGATGTTGATGGCGTTGAGTATCCGCTAGTAAAGGTTGAGATCTCGAATACATCACATCCATTTTACACTGGTAAAATGAAAATGGTTGACACTGCTGGTCGTATTGACAAGTTTATGACTAAGTACAAAAAGCACATGGACAGCAATAAAGGCAACTAAACATTGCTTTTTTGGGTATAAATTAATACACAAACACTTTTAAAAAGGAGCAACCTAAAGTTGTTCCTTTTTTTATTGTATTTTTATGCTTGCACAAAAAACTGTAACCCATAAAAAACAAACAAATGAAAAGCAGCATAATACTATTTGACGATAACAGGAGAGAACAACTACTGCCACTGACATTTACACGACCCGTTTGTATGATTAGGATTGGGATACTAACCATTAAAGAGAAATGGGAAAAAATGCTGAATACCGAAGCGCAGTCGCTAACCGTCGATTACCTAAGTGTAAAGTTTAAGCCAACCCAAAAAGATGGGAGTTTCACACTAATAAATGGCGGCGTTCTTCCGAGCCAGAGCATTATTCAAGCAATTAAAAAATTAAATAGTGGCGAAGCGCTCACGAAAGAAGGAAGCGTAATTGCTGCCATTTTGCCATATATGCCTAAAATAGGCTTTCAAGAAGACCTTAAAATATTCGACAAAACCTTCGAACTAAACGAAGAGATAGAAGAAGTACTTAACCTGTGGGACATATACGCCAAAAACGGTATGGCCATTGAAAATGACTTCAACCTAATTACAAAAGGGCGAGTATCTGCCCCAATTTCAGCCAGTAACCACGCAGTAAATACCGACAGAATTTTTATTGAAGAGGGTGCTATTGTTGAGTGCAGCGTACTGAATGCGCAACAGGGTGCAATTTACATAGGTAAAGATGCTGAAGTTATGGAGGGCTCCTTAGTACGAGGTCCATTCGCGCTTTGCGAGCATTCTGGACTTAAATTAGGCGCTAAAATATATGGTCCAACAACCATTGGTCCCTACTCAAAAGTAGGTGGTGAAGTAAATAACAGTGTAATTTTTGGATACACAAACAAAGCTCACGATGGTTTTTTGGGAAACTCCGTTATTGGCGAATGGTGTAACATTGGTGCCGACACAAACACCTCGAACCTAAAGAACAACTACGCCATTGTAAAACTATGGAACTACAAAAAAGGAGGGTTTGTTAACACTGGTCAGCAATTTTGTGGCTTAATAATGGGCGACCACAGCAAATGTGGTATAAACACCATGTTTAACACAGGAACAATTGTTGGGGTTAGCGCAAATATTTTTGGCGATGGTTTTCCTCGAAATTTTATACCCAGTTTTTCATGGGGAGGGGCGCAAGGTTTCTCGGTTTATAAAACAAGTCAAGCTTTTGAAACGGCACAAAAGGCTATGGAGCGAAGAGGCTTAGAACTTTCTGAAGAGGACAAACAAATACTTACCTACATATTTGAAAACACGGCATGCTATAGGCACTAGCTGTTAACTAAACAAAGCAATAGAAAGAAACGTTAAGCATTTAAAAATTGGCATAGCGATTGCACTACCTGTATGCTCAGGTTTAGCACAACAGAGTTACGCCAATTTGTCATACAAATCATTATCAAAACAGAAATATGAGTAAAAATTTTGAAATAAAAATAGCTTCACCATTCCTATCAGATTCCTTTGACCAAGATTCAGAATTTATACCACTATTCACCGAAGATAGTGGGGATTTCGATGTTAAAGATATGCCCAAAACACTGCCTATACTAGCATTGCGCAATACGGTTCTGTTCCCGGGCGTGGTATTGCCTATTACCGTGGGTCGCGACAAATCGGTAAAATTAGTTAAGAGTCTCACCAAAAAAACGAAGTTTTTGGGGGCAGTTTCGCAAATGGATGCAAAAATTGAGGATCCAGAAACGAAAGATCTTTTTAATATGGGTACCATTGCCCGTGTACTAAAGGTTCTGGAAATGCCCGATGGAAGCACGTCTGTTATTCTTCAAGGGTTACACCGTTTTCAGGTACTCGAATACGTAGCTACCGAACCCTACTTTCTGGCCTCAGTAAAAGCACTTGTTGACAATCATACGAACGAAAGCAATAAGGAACTTGAAGCACTAATTAGCTCGGTAAAAGACTTTGCCATTAAAATTATAAATTTATCGCCTAATATGCCGCAAGAAGCAGCATTTGCGATAAAAAACATTGATAACCATTACTTCTTAATCAACTTTATTTGTTCAAACATTGAGCTGCCTGCACCCGACAAGCAAAAACTTCTTGAGCAGAATGACCTGAAAAGCAGGAGCGATTTGCTTTTAGAACTGATGGGGCGAGAAATACAGCTGCTGGAAATAAAAAACGATATCCAAACAAAAGTTAGAACGGATATGAGCCAGCAACAGCGCGAATATTTTCTTCATCAACAAATGAAAACCATACAGGATGAGCTGGGCGGAAGTCCTAATGAGAAGGAAGTTGAAGAGATGCGTAAGCAGGCCAGCACAAAAAAGTGGGATAAAGAAACAGCCGAAATATTTGAGCGAGAAGCCACAAAACTAAGTAACATAAATCCTATGGCTCCCGATTACTCTATGCAGCTAAACTACGTTCAGCTGCTACTGGATTTGCCATGGAACGAATTTACCGAGGATAATTTCGACCTTAAACGAGCTAAGAAAGTGCTAGACCAAGACCACTTTGGGCTAGAGCAGGTTAAGGAACGTATACTTGAGCATTTGGCTGTACTTAAGTTAAAAGGTGATATGAAATCGCCTATCATATGCCTTTACGGCCCTCCTGGAGTTGGAAAAACTTCACTGGGAAAATCCATTGCAACGGCGCTCGACAGAAAATATGCACGTATATCGTTAGGTGGCCTGCACGATGAGGCCGAGATTAGAGGTCACCGAAAAACTTACATTGGGGCTATGCCCGGTCGGATTATTCAGAACCTAAAAAAGGTCAAATCGTCGAATCCTGTTTTCATTCTCGATGAGATTGATAAAATTGGTAGAGATTTTCATGGCGATCCAGCCTCGGCACTGCTTGAGGTTCTGGATCCGGAACAAAATAACACGTTCCACGACAATTACCTTGATGTGGACTTTGACCTCTCGAAAGTACTTTTCATTACAACCGCTAACAGCATTTCGGACATTAACCCTGCCCTTCGCGACAGGATGGAGATGATAGAAATGAGCGGTTATATAATGGAAGAAAAAGTAGAGATAGCCAAAAGGCATCTTATACCCAAGCAGCTCAAAAACCACGGAGTAACAAAAAAACAGCTTAGCATTCCCGCACGAACTCTAGAAGAAACCATTCAAGGGTACACTCGCGAAAGCGGAGTTAGGGCCTTAAATCAGCGTATTGCAAAAATTACCCGATATGCAGCCAAAAGCATAGCTTTTGGTGAGGAGTACAGCAAAACCATTAGTTTAACTGATTTAAAAAAAGTACTAGGTTCACCAAAATACCTTAAAGATATTTACCAAGGCAACGAGCTGGCTGGCGTAGCAACTGGTCTTGCTTGGACCAGCGTTGGTGGCGAAATACTTTTTATTGAAACCAGCCTAAGTAAGGGGAAGGGTAAACTTACCATAACCGGAAACTTGGGTGACGTGATGAAAGAATCGGCTGTAATTGCCTTACAATATATAAAATCGAACAGTAAGCACTTTAACCTAAACCCAGAGGATTTTGAGAACTGGGACGTTCATTTGCATGTACCCGAAGGAGCAATACCAAAGGATGGTCCATCGGCTGGTATAACTATGATAACCTCTATACTATCGGCATTTACGCAGCGTAAAATTAGAAAAAGCAC
Organism: Bacteroidales bacterium; assembly: GCA_041656735.1. Taxonomy (GTDB): domain Bacteria; phylum Bacteroidota; class Bacteroidia; order Bacteroidales; family Tenuifilaceae; genus Perlabentimonas. The sequence continues at coordinate 175,473 of JBBACY010000002.1, forward strand.
GGCTATGACTGGTGAGATTACCCTAAGGGGTAAATTATTACCCGTGGGAGGAATTAAAGAGAAAATTTTGGCCGCTAAGAGAGCCAGTATCAAAGAGATAATCCTATCGAAAGAGAATATTAATGATATAGAAGAAATTAAAGATATTTACATTAAGGGACTAAAATTCAGCTATTTCGACAACATTGGCGATGTGCTTGACTACGTACTACTTAACGAAAAAGTTAAAAATGCAGAGCAAATAGTTTAGTACCATAAATCAAACTCTCTTCTGGCAAAGGGCAAGGCCAACATCTGTAAAAAAGATGTTATCTTTGCCCTTTGTTAAATTAAAAAAGAATGGACTAATGATCCATCCATAGAAATAAAATTACCACACACGGCAATGATTATCATATGGGTGCTCCATCAGCATCTTAAAAAACAAAAAACAGACAGATGAAAAGAATAGCGGTATTCCCTGGCACATTCGACCCCTTTACCATTGGGCATGAGGAGATAGTAAAACGAGCCATAAATCTCTTCGACAAAGTAATTATTGCAGTGGGCCAAAATCTATCAAAAAAAACGCTCTTTAGTGTTGAGCAAAGGCTAAGCATGGTTAACGATGTTTTTGGCAATGAGAGCCGAGTTGAGGTAACGAGTTTCGATGGACTTACCGTTGATTTTTGTCACAAGAAAGGAGCTAATTTTCTGATAAGAGGACTAAGGACGTCGGCTGACTTTGAGTATGAACGCGCCATAGGGCAAGTGAACAAAGCTATGCGACCCGAAATTGAGACTGTTTTTATACTTACTTCGCCCGAGCATACGCCAATAAACTCAACCATTGTGAGAGATATTATTATTAATAAGGGCGACGCTACAAAATTTTTACCAAAGAATATTGACATAAAAAAGTACTTTTAGCGTTAAGTAAACAATACCAACTCCATTGTGTATGGCTTTTTTAAGAAGAATTATCCTACTTGCGCTGACAATACTTAATATTATAACTTTTAGCAATGCCCAGGTGGTGCTGTCGGGCAATGCCCCCACATACGCTGGTCAGGAGTTAATATTCTATAAATACTCCGATTACATAACCCAAACAGAAGAAGCTATTGCCCAATGCACCGTTGGTGAATTGGGCCACTTTACCTGCAACCTTAAAGTTAATGAAACAAGTTTCATATTTAGCCAGCTAGGAGTATACCGTGCATACCTATTTATTGAACCCGGCAAAAAGTACGAAATTGTTTTGCCCGATAACGAACCTAAAACAGAACTCCAAAGGCTAAATCCGTATTTTGTTGAAGTTGACCTGCATATTGGCATAAAGAACTTGCAGCCAAACGATTTAAACTACCTAATTAGCACTTTCGACCTTAACTTTAACGAACATTTTAATGTGATAGTTAAAGATGCATACGACGGCAAACCAACCCCACCGCTTGACTCACTAAAAAATGAAATCGAAAGCATTTTTAAAAAATACGACAATCCGTTTTTCAACGACTACCGAACCTATCGTTACGGATTACTAAGCCAGCTGGCACTTATGCAGCAATCGCGCAGCATTTCAAGTATTTATTTTCAGAGCAAACCCATAAGGTATAATAACCCTGCCTATATGGAACTATTCAACCTTTTGTACGATAAATATTTCCTGTTTTTTGCTCGTTCAAACGAAGGGAGCGCTGCACTTAACGAGGTTACAAGCCAAAGAAGTTACCAGCAGCTAAAAAAAACGCTCTCGCAAGACGATGTGCTGAAAAATGATTCGCTACTGGAACTAGTAATACTAAAAGGGTTACACGATGGTTTTTTTGACGATCGTTTCTCGCGTGGGGCGTTGCTTACAATCCTCGATTCACTTTACTCACAAACACTAATTGCAGAGAACCTTTTGATAGCCGAAAATATTCGACAAAAAGTTACCCGACTACTACCCGGTTTTGCTCCGTCGCCCTTCGAACTATATACCATAAACGACGAACTTGTAAGTCTCAGTAAGTTTGAAGGCAAATATGTTTACCTAAATTTTTGTACAACCACCAGCTACTCATGCTTGCAAGAATTCCCATTACTTGAAAAGATATACGAGAAGTATAAAGATAAACTTGAAATTGTAACCATTGCGGTTGATACCGATATTAATGACCTAAAGAATTTTCTTGGGCAGAATAGCTACAACTGGACCTTTTTACACTACGGTAACAAGCCCGACGTAATAAAAGATTTTGATATACGAGCCTACCCTACCTACTTTTTAGTAGGCCCCGACAAAAGGCTGGTAACATCGCCCGCACAATCGCCCAAAGAAAACTTCGAAATGTTTTTCTTTAATCTGCTTCGCTCAAAGGGCGAAATTTAAAGCATACCCATAACGCTAAATACATCAACTATTGACGGGAATGTGCTCTGCAAGTAAATTCGAATATCGTCCAAGTTAACCCATAATACCTGAGTAATTCCCTCTTCGCGTTGAGGGGTAAGTTTATCGTTACCTGAGTAGCGCATTAAGTACCAATGCGTTTTTTTTATCACCGTCTCGTTCTCCAAGTCGTATGTATGGTAGGTATCTGTAATCTTGTTTTCAATCGAAAGGTTTTTCACACCGCACTCCTCCTCTACCTCACGCAAAGCTGCCTGATTGGTCTGTTCGCCAAGTTCAACCTTTCCTTTTGGTAAATCCCAAACCCCATTCCGCTCAATTAAAAGAATTTGACCAAACTCATTAATCACCAAGCCACCAGCCGCTTCGATAAATTTAAAAGTTTCTGTAACCCATTGGAGGAGAAGGTTACTGCTAGCACCAAAAAGGTAAACAACACTTTGCCTTGAGGATTTAAAAAAAACGAGTATTTTTGCAAGGTCATCGACACTGGAGCATTTTACAAAGAGACCCTCTTTGTTTTCAAAATGCTCTTTACATTCCGAAAGCAAAATAATTTTGCGAGAACCAAAATAAATCGAATAAACATTAGCCATGGACAATAAAATTATTTCAAAGCTAGTCGAAATTAACGCAATAAAACTGAATCCTGCAAACCCTTTTACATGGGCATCGGGTTGGCTTTCGCCAATATACTGCGACAACCGAAAAGTTTTATCGTACCCCGATGCTCGAAATGTAATACGAGATGGGTTTGTAAAAACCATAAAAGACCACTTTGAAAAGGTTGATGTAATAGCCGGAGTGGCAACGGGTGCAATAGCTCACGGAGCGCTGGTTGCCGAAGCATTAAACCTTCCGTTTATTTACGTTCGCTCTGCCCCAAAACAACATGGCCTGGAAAACCTAGTTGAGGGCGACTTAAAGCCAAACCAACGGGTTGTTGTTGTTGAAGACCTCGTATCAACAGGACTAAGCAGTTTAAGGGCTGTTGATGCCCTTAGACAAGCCAATGCCAATGTTTTAGGCATGACCGCTATTTTTACTTATGGCTTTGATTTAGCCAAAGAAAATTTTGAGAAGTACGAAATTCCACTTTATGCATTGGCAAACTATAACGAATTAATTGAGTATGCCCTTAGCGTAAATCTGGTAAATAATTCGCACCTGAGCGTGCTTAAAAGTTGGCGAGAAAACCCCAGCGAATGGGGACGATAAAATAAATTTGCCCACCAGTAAGCCTCAACTAAAAATATTGTAATAAAAATGACAACCATAGAAAGTAAAATTGTTAGCATCAAACGAGTTGATGAGGATGTATTTAAAGTTCTTTCGAATTTTCAAAATTTCACCCCTTTTGCAGAAACGGCAAAACTTGAAAACTGGCAGGCTGGCGACGACTGGTGCCAGTTTAACATTCAGGGAATTGAGAATGCAGGGTTGAAAATAATTGAAAAAGAGCCAAATAAAACCATTAAGTATACCGGAAACGACCGTGTTCCCTTCGAATTTTTTATATGGATACAGCTAAAAACTGCAGCCCCATACGATACCCGTATGAAGATTACCGTTAAAGCAAAGCTAAATATGATGATGAAGATGATGGTAAAGGGCAAGCTGCAGCAGGGCGTTGACAGTATTGCAGAACAAATTGCTAGCGCATTCAACGCAAAGTTATAAACTACAAAACGAAACAAACCTCCTTAAAGGCGAACTCCTTCAGTTCGCCCTTATCGGTTTCAAGTACCAACATTCCCGTATCCTTTACGCCAACTATACGAGCACTAAACGCCTCACCATTAGCTGAATACTTATTAAACCCAGCACTTCGGTACAAACTTGCGAAATACTGGTCGGATATTTGCCTAACACTCCCAGCCTTTAGCTGCTGATATCGTAATTCAAAACACCTACAAAACCTCTCTAGCAAGCTATCAATATCTGCCTCCTTACCTGTTTCAAGCACCAAGGAAGTTGGGTTGGGCAAATCATCTGCAAAATAAGACTGATTAACATTAAGTCCAATACCAACAATGGTGGTTTCGAGGTTAGCCGCACTAAAACTATTCTCAATAAGAATTCCGGCAATTTTATTTCCCTTAACGTAAATATCGTTCGGCCATTTAATGGTAATATTAGGTATTACCTCTAAAAGCAGGTCAACAACGGCTAATGCCGATATCTTTGAAATTAAAAATTGGTACTGAACTTCTAAAAAACAGGGTCTTAACAATACGCTAAACAGGAGATTCTTTCCACTCTCACTCTCCCATGAATTTCCACGTTGCCCCCTACCATGGGTCTGATTTCGGGCAGCAACAACAACTCCGTGCTGTGCATTATCACCTTTTAAATTCGACACATACTCGTTTGTTGACGAAACCTCATCAAGCCAAACAATTTTACTCCCAATCCTATTATCCTTCATTTATTTTGAAAATTTAGGGCAAATTTAGCTGTTTGAATTAGAAAACTGCATATAAAGAATATTATTAACCTCTTAAAAAATCATAACTAACTAATAGTATGAACAGTACGTTAACAAAAACCACAACCCATAAATTAAGCTAAGCCCATTTTACCGCTTGGCTTTTACATCAAAATATAATATCTTTGCCAATTAACAGAATAATCATCCATACCCAATTAATGGCAAAAAGAGATAACGAGAATACAGAAAAACTACACGCCTGTATAGTAGAAGCAATAAGCGAAAAAAAAGGTGATAATATTATTAGTTTGGAATTGGGAATGCTACCCAACGCTATTTGTAAGCATTTTGTAATTTGCAACGCCGACTCGACAACACAGGTAGCCGCAATTGCCGATAACGTTGAGTTTAAAACCAAAGAAATTCTGAACGAAAAAGTTTGGCAAAAGGGCGGTTACGAAAATAGCATATGGATAATACTAGATTACGTTGATGTGGTAGTACATATTTTTCAAACAGAATGGCGCGAATTCTACAAACTCGAAGATTTATGGGCAGATGCAAAAAAAACTACCTACTAATTATTCGCAAGGATTAATTAACACACTTTAAACAAAAGGCAATAAGTTTCGTTGTTACGCCATCAAATAGGCAAAGCAAAATAAATTATGGAAAATAATAAGAAAAACCCAGGGCAAGATAAAAAACCGAATCAGCAAAAGGGTAGCGGCCAGATGAACATTGGGGGAAAGAAATTTAATGTTTACTGGATATATATAGTTATTATACTAGGCATATTAGGAATTAACTTCTTTTATGGCAGTAAGGACGCTGTTGAAACAACGTGGAATGAAGTACAAACCAAAATGCTTTACGAGGACGATGTGAACAAATTGGTTCTGGTTAAAAACTTAGGCAAGGTTGAAGTATATCTAAAGGCTCAAAGCGTTTCAAAATACTCTGGCAAGCTGGGCGAAGACGCAAAAAACGTGAGTCAATCTGGCCCTCACTTCTACTTTACCATAGGTTCAATTGAATCGTTCGAGAGGCAACTTCAAGAAGCTCAAGTAGACAAGCCCAGTGTTGATTTATCATACGAAAATAGGCCGAACTACTTTGGAGAAGCCCTAACCTGGCTTTTGCCCATCATTTTACTAGTTGGGGTATGGCTTTTCATTTTCCGAAAAATGAGTCACGGTGCTGGCGGTGCTGGCGGTGCTGGCAACATATTTAATGTGGGCAAATCGAAAGCTCAACTTTTCGACAAAGAATCATCAACAAGCAAAATTGACTTTAAGGATGTTGCAGGACTCGAAGAGGCCAAGATTGAAATAATTGAAATTGTAGATTTTCTTAAAAATCCAAAGAAATACACAGACCTTGGCGGTAAAATACCGAAGGGCGTTTTACTAGTTGGCCCTCCAGGAACAGGAAAAACCCTTCTGGCTAAAGCCGTTGCAGGGGAGGCAAACGTTCCTTTCTTTAGTATGTCGGGGTCAGATTTTGTTGAAATGTTTGTAGGCGTTGGCGCATCGAGAGTACGCGACCTCTTTAAGCAAGCTAAAGAAAAAGCACCTTGCATCGTTTTTATTGATGAGATTGATGCTATTGGAAGGGCAAGGGGTAAAAACGCAAATTTCTCGTCCAACGACGAGCGCGAAAACACCCTAAATCAGCTACTTACCGAAATGGACGGTTTTGCTTCAAACCAAGGTGTAATTATACTTGCAGCAACTAACCGAGCCGATATACTTGACAGGGCACTTATGCGTGCTGGTAGATTCGACAGGCAGATACACGTTGAACTGCCCGACTACAAAGAGCGTAAAGAAATATTTGGGGTACACCTAAAGCCGCTGAAACTAGAAGAAGGCTTTGATAGCGAATTTATGGCAAAGCAAACGCCAGGATTTTCGGGTGCTGACATTGCCAATGTGTGTAACGAAGCAGCGCTTATTGCCGCCAGACAGAGCAAACCATTTGTTGAAAAACAAGACTTTTTAGACGCCGTTGACCGAATTATTGGGGGATTGGAGAAGAAAAACAAAATTATTTCAAAAGAAGAAAGGCGCGCAATTGCTTTTCACGAATCGGGCCATGCAACTGTAAGCTGGCTGTTAGAACACGCTAGCCCATTGCTAAAAGTATCAATTATACCACGCGGAAAAGCCCTTGGAGCTGCATGGTACCTACCAGAAGAGCGCCAGCTTACCTCAACTGAACAACTTATGGACGAGATGAGTTCAGCACTAGGCGGACGAGCCGCTGAGGAACTTATTTTTAACCAAATTTCAACGGGAGCGCTTAACGACCTAGAGAAGGTGACAAAACAGGCTTACGCTATGGTTGCATACTTTGGTATGAGCAAGGGAATTAGAAATATTAGTTTTTACGACTCATCGGGGCAAAACGAGCTAGCATTTAGTAAACCCTATAGCGAAAAAACTGCCGAACTTATCGACAAAGAGGTTAAAAATATTATTGGAGAGGCTTACGACAGAGCAAAGGACATTTTAACAAAAAATAGAGAGGGGCTAACCCAGCTAGCAGAGTTACTACTTGAGCGCGAAGTGATTTTTAGCGAAGACCTAGAAGCGATTTTCGGAAAACGGAAATCACATACTCGCAGCGAAGAGTTAGTTCAGGATATTAAAGAAGAAGAGAAGAAGAAAACTGAGAAGGAAGAGAAGAAGGAGGAGTAGAAGCAAGCCATAGCTTGTAAACCCAAATAAACCACAATAAAATAAACCTATGAATGATAAAGATTGGGTCCTAGTGTATTCAAACACATCACTTCAGTCAGAAATTGTAAAGCAAATGCTCAACAGTTTCGGTATTGAAGCAGTTGTGCTAGACAAACAAGACTCGTCGTACCCAGTAATTGGTGATGCCGAGGTTTACGTAAACAAAGAGAATAAGGAAAAAGCCCTAAAACACATTGAAGAGTTAAAAGATTGAACCCATTTGTAAAAAGAACCATAAGCGGTATCCTTTTCGTGACACTTATAGTGGGCGCCATTATACTAGGGCGATACAGTTTCCTTCTGGTTTTTTTGGCGCTAATGGAACTCACTCTCTATGAGTTTTATCGATTAACACTAAAGGCCAGAGTTAAGCCACAGTATCTTTATGGATTAGTGCTAGGGGCAGTACTTTTTATAGGCAACTATTTATTTGCAGTTGGAATTATTGGCAACTATATATTTTTAGGCTTCATACCGCTTGTCACAAGCATTTTCATTATAGAACTTTACCGAAACCGCCAGAGAGCAATACACAATATTGCGTTTACGGTACTGGGGCTTTTGTACGTTGCCATCCCATTTTCACTGCTTAACTACTTCACCCTCAGTCACTCTCCGCTACAAATAGGTTACAATACAAATATACTACTGGGTTTTTTTATTTTACTCTGGGCCAACGATTCGGGTGCATATGCGGTTGGTTTAAGCATTGGAAAGAACAAGCTGTTCCCACGAATCTCGCCAAAAAAATCATGGGAAGGACTAATAGGAGGGATATTTACCACAATTCTTGCGGCGTGGGTATTGTCGTTATTCTTTTATGAAATTTCTCTGTATAATTGGGTTGCCATTGGTATTATAACCTCAACAATGGGTGTATTTGGCGACCTTGTAGAATCAATGTTCAAAAGGGCAGTGAATGTTAAAGATTCTGGCAAAATTATTCCAGGTCACGGAGGAATGCTCGATAGATTTGATTCGGTACTACTATCGGCTCCAATTGTTTTTGTATATTTGGAACTTATGATGTTAATTTAGCTACCAAAGACCAGGTTAACACCTAACTCAAAAAAAATGCGCATCCATAAAGAGGGAACAAAAATACTAATTGTAATTTTAGCTGTACTACTGGCAATTTGCTGCCTAAGCTGGTTTATGCTTGGCATAGTTGGTTTTACAATTACCCTAATAATTGCTCTAATTTTCTACATTATTGTTTTGCGCTTCTTTAGAGTGCCTGAACGCTTAAAGGAAACGGATGATAAGAGGGTATTCGCTCCATGCGATGGCAAGGTTGTGGTTATTGAAGAGGTTGACGAAAGCGAGTTTTTAAACACCCGCTGCATTCAAATCTCAATATTTATGTCGATTTGGAATGTTCACATAAACTGGAACCCCATAGGGGGTAAAGTAGTATACACAAAATATCATCCTGGTAAATTTCTTGTAGCTTGGGAACCAAAATCATCAGTTTTAAACGAGCGCACCTCAATAGCCATTGAACGTCCCGATGGAGTGAAGGTACTATTTAGGCAAATAGCGGGCTATATGGCACGCAGAATAGTTTGCTATAGTAAAGTAGGTGATGAGGCTAAACAAAACCACGAAATGGGTTTCATTAAATTCGGCTCAAGGGTTGATGTGTTTATCCCTTTAAATTCGGCTGTAAAGGTTGAACTTAACCAAAAAGTTGTAGGAACGCAAACTACGCTAGCCGTTATACCCGATTAGGCTTACTGCTTACTACCAGTAAATATAATTTTAGAAAGTTTTCCCTTACCATCAAAATAAAAGTTAAACGTTCTGTTAATGTCAGGATACTTAAGAACTACGGTATCATTCGCCACAGCAGGAAGATTGGTGAACGATTGAAAGAATTCTTGCCGAGTTATACCCTGTCTAATTCCATTTGAAAGAACTATTTCGGGATTCCGTATTACCCCACCCAAAACAAACTCTTGATTAAATCGAGTTTTATACACGTTAATTTTCGACTTTTTATAGGTGAAATTGTATATTGTATCGGCCGAGTGGTTGGCTCGAGCGCTCTTTTTTAGAAGTTTTTGCATCTTTGTAGCCTGAGGTAAATTCTCTCTAAACGCTTCTATTGACTCATTATGCCCAAACGGATTTTTTAGTAATGCATTTACCTCAACCGGAGTAAGGTTAACAATCACAGGTTTTGTAAGAACAGCACAACCTACAAATCCGAAAAATAGAATACAACCAATAATTTTTCTCATAACATAGAGTTAAGTTAAGCAATATTACAAAAAATATTCCAAGTCATTGTTAATTCTGCAAGAACTCTAGTTTAAACCAACCAATTAAAATTGAAAAATTAGGCGAATAACACTCTTCATATAACCTTAGTCGAAATGAAATTACAATTTAACTAACGGGCAGTAAACGCTGTACAGCACGATTAGTTTACGTGATAAACCCCTAATCATCAATACCAGCTTATTTATTCCAAAAAATAATCATTGCATTTCACTCAAATTTTGATAGCTTTGCGTGCATAATTAATAATGACAACCATGAAATTTATTGCAGAAATAAACGTAATGCCGCTAAAAGCGCTACTTGATCCACAGGGAAAAGCTGTTGGAATGGTAATACAAAACACTGGCTATGCTGCGGTTTCAAATGTTCGAATTGGGAAACACATTACCCTAGAGATTGAAGCCCCAACCAAAGAAGCTGCCATGGAACGGGTTAATGAAATTTGCTCGAAAATTCTTTCGAACCCAACTATGGAAGGGTACGAGTACAAAATAACTGAGGCATAGGGTAACTATTACCCCATTTTTTCGCCAGGTGATATTATTTGGGCCTGCTTACGGACAGATTCTTTATGAACTAGCCTAAGCAGGTCTTTTACGTACTCGCTACTAAGTCCTAATTTTTCGGCAAATTCAATCCGCATTTCAATCATTTCTTCCCAGCGTCGAAGTTGCATTATAGCCACGTTATTACTTAATTTATACTCCGCTATATGGTTAACAACATCCATACGCTGCGCAAGGAGTTCGAGAATTTGCAGATCGAGCGAATCAGTCTTCTCTCGTAACGACTCCAAAATATCAACCGACTCAAACTGTCCGGGAATAATTTTGCGATACGACAGGTTACTAAGGATTCGGTCTAGCTCGCTGGGCGTAACTTGCTGTTTGGCATCACTTAACGCTTCCGATGGTTTTACGTGCGACTCAATCATTAGCCCATCCATAGCGAGGTCGAGGGCTTTTTGTGATACATCCTGAATAAGGTCAGGTTTTCCGGATATGTGACTGGGGTCGCAAATAATTGGTAGGTTAGGCATCATCGATTTTAAATCGATGGGTATTTCCCACTTGGGCAGGTTACGGTATGTTGACTTCTGAAAAGGCGAGAATCCTCGATGAATAGCACCCAACCGTTGCACCCCCGCTTTAGCAAAACGCTCTATTGTACCAATCCATAGGTCAAGGTCGGGGTGTATTGGGTTTTTAACAAGTACAGGCTTATCTATACCTGCCATAGCCGTTGCTAGCTCGTCAACCGAAAAAGGGTTTGACGAGGTTCTGGCTCCCACCCAAAACATATCAATGCCGTACTTCATTGCCAACTCAAGATGCTGAGGGGTTGCAACCTCAACAGCAAGTAGCAAGCCTGTTTCTTGCTTTGCCTCAGCTAACCACTCGAGTGCTCGTTCGCCAGCACCCTGGAAATTCCCTGGCCGCGAACGTGGTTTCCAAGCACCAGCACGAAATACGTCAACCTTTCCCAAATCAGCCAACAACCTTGCTGTGTTAAGAACCTGCTCGCGAGATTCGGCGCTACAAGGGCCAGCTATAATTAGCGGCCGATTTTCTACACCTTTAAACCATTGGGAGATGGGAATGATACTCATCCTGCTATTTATTTTTTGCAAAGTTAGCTATTTGAGAAGTAAACACAAGCATACAAATTTTGTTGCGCTTTTTTTTAGAGTTTTGCCGCAACAATAGCATAAAACCAATCGGCTAAGTACAGCATAAATATGTATATTTACCACAAACTACTTACTAATGTCAAGGTTTTTAGAAATACTAGAACGAGTAAATAAACTTGCATCGGGCAAAAAAATAATCCTTGCTATTTGCTCACTTATCGTAACGTTAACACTACTATTCTTCTGCATAAAAAAACCTTATTTCGATGCGCCTACTAGCACCGTAATTTTAGCAAACGATGGGTCGCTGCTTGCTGCATCGGTAGCATCAGACCAACAGTATCGTTTTCCTCAAAGCGACACAATACCCCATAAATATTTAAGTTGCTTAATTGAGTTTGAAGATAGATATTTTTACTTACACCCTGGAGTAAACCCAGTTTCAATAGCAAGAGCAGCCTATCGTAATATCAAAGCAAAACGAATTGTACAAGGCGGCAGCACCATAACGCAGCAAGTAGTTAGGTTATATAGGAAGGGTAAAAAACGGACCATTTCTGAAAAATTTATCGAGGCCGTTTTAGCCATTAGGCTTGAATCGGGGAAATCAAAAAATGAAATACTCTGGATGTATGCAGCAAACGCCCCCTTTGGTGGAAATGTTGTGGGGCTCGATGCCGCATCCTGGCGATACTATGGCCGCAAGGCACAGGAACTCAGCTGGGCTGAGTCGGCAGCACTGGCAGTACTGCCAAATGCCCCTGCAATGGTGCATCCGGGCCGAAACACCACTGCGCTACTAACAAAACGGAATAGGTTACTGAAAAAACTACACCACAAAGGCCAGATGGATTCCCTAACATACCAACTAGCGCTTCAGGAACCGCTACCCAGCGAGCCAAAACCGCTACCCCAGCTAACCCCACACCTGCTTGTAAGAGCGTCAAAGGACGGCTTTGAGGGTAAAATGGTTAAAACTACAATAAACAAAAACCTACAACAAAATGTGGTTGAAATAGTTAACCAACACTACAAACGGCTTTCGGGAAATCAAATACACAACGCTGCAGTGCTAATACTGGATGTAAAAACCAATAGCACAGCCGCATATGTAGGCAATACGCAGAGCAATCAGTTTGGTAGTAAGGTTGATATAATTACCTCTGCCCGTAGCACTGGAAGTATCCTAAAACCCTTGCTTTATGCTGCTATGCTAACCAATGGGACAATACTTCCGAATACCTTAATACCCGATATCCCTACACAAATTGGAGGCTACTCGCCTAAAAATTTTAATCCGGGATACGATGGTGCAGTACCCGCTTCACGCGCCATAGCCCGCTCGCTTAATGTGCCAGCGGTTAGAATGTTGCAGCAGTTCGGGGTTGAAAAGTTTCTATTTACTCTTCAGAAATTGGGCTTTACAACTATTAATCGCTCGGCCAACGACTACGGTCTCTCATTAATACTCGGCGGAGCCGAAGCCTCCCTTTGGGATTTGGCCAGTGTTTACGCAGGTATGGCTCGCACCCTAAACAATTACAGGCGCAACCAAAGTCGTTATGCCAACAACAACTATACTAAACCACACTATACAGAATTTGAAGAAATAATTTTGGATACAAGTCTAGTAGAACACTCGGTTTTGAGCGCCTCTTCGGTTTACTTCTGTTTTGAAGCTATGAAAAAGGTGGCGCGCCCCGATGAGCTAACGGGATGGGAGTATTTTACCTCGTCGCGAGCAGTAGCTTGGAAAACAGGAACAAGCTACGGACACCGAGATGCTTGGGCAATAGGTGCAAATACAGAATATGTAGTTGCCGTATGGGTTGGCAATGCTAGCGGTGAAGGGCGGCCAAAACTTACTGGAGTTACAGCTGCTGCGCCCATAATGTTCGATGTATTTGCGCTACTACCCCCATCACAATGGTTTGAGCGCCCAATAGACGATATGGTAAAAGTGCCAATTTGTCGCCATAGCGGTCATAGGGCATCTGCAATATGCACGCCTGTTGACTCGGTTTGGATACCAATGAAAGGAGTTGAAACCGAAGCCTGCCCATACCATCAGATTGTTCATTTAAACAAACAGAAAACCAAACGAGTAACCGACAAGTACGTTAGCATTAACGAAATGGTTACCCAATCGTGGTTTGTACTTCCGCCAGCAATGGAATGGTATTACAAAAGCAAAAATTCGTTTTATAAAACCCTCCCACCCTACCCTGCTGGGTTCGAACCCGATAGAGAGTCGAGCCCGATGGCATTGCTATACCCCCGAATAGAAAATGCAACGCTTACAATTCCGCGCGATTTTAGGGGAGAACCAACCGAAGCTATCTTCGAAATTGCTCACAGGCGCGAAAACGCTATAATATATTGGCACCTAAACGAAACATTTATTGGCCAAACCAACTCTTTTCATAAAATGGCTTTACAGCCTAACAAAGGATTTCACAACCTTACGCTGGTTGATGATTTGGGAAACACACAGAAAATAAGTTTTAGAGTTGAGTAAAACGTTTACAACCTTTAATCACATCATTATTATTCATACCTTTAATACCCTATTTGCAATTAATTATCAACTAAAGAATTTCGTTATGAAACATATAAAGAAAACATCAGTAATCGTTCTTCTTGCGCTAGTAGCAATATTTCAAAGCGGTTGCTCATCACGAGAGGAAGGGTCGTCTTCGCTTAACGACTACAGCAGCTATATAGCCGCACACTCGGCTGGAGCAATTTCAACGATTGATGCCATTCGTGTTACGTTTGCGACCGATGTTTTTGAATTTAGCGAAGCCACACAAGAAGCAAACTCAAAAATAATTAAGATTAAGCCATCTGTTAAAGGAGTGATATCCTGGCTTGATGAACGAACGTTGGAATTTAGACCAGACAACCCGCTAAAAAACGATACTGAGTATCAAGTTACGGTAGCACTCGATAAGGTTTACAATAACATTCCTCGCAACTTACACAGCTACACCTTTACCTTCAGAACCATTAAACAAGCAATGGATTTTAGGGTTAACGGGTTAGAGTTTTACAACGATAACTTGCGAAACGATAGGCGTATAAGCGGTATTGTGCTAACAGCCGATTTTGCAAAAACGGACAAGATTAAAGAGACCATTAGCGCCACACAATTTAACAACAAGCTAGATATTACTTGGAATTCAACAGCCGATGGGCGCACACACACCTTTTGGATTGAAGGAGTGAAGCAAACCGATGAAACTGAAAATGTAATTATTAGCTCAACCGGTGCATCAATAGAGGTTCACGGGATTAGCTCTACGTCTGTTGAAGTACCACCCAAAGGTGTTTTTAGGGTATTGTCGCACAATATTGTGCAGTCGCCCGAGCAGTGCATCGAAATCCGATTTTCGGAACCACTTGACCCAGATCAAAACCTACAAGGGCTTATACAGGCCGCAGGCATAAACAATGCTCATATTATTGCCGACCGAAACCTAGTTAAAATATATCCATCAACCCGAGTATCGGGAACATTTAATTTTGAAATTTCTGCTGGTATTCGCAGTATACAGAAGAAGCGTCTTGAGCAGAATTCAGTTATTTCAGTATCTTTTGAAAACACCAAGCCAGAGGTTCAACTTATTGGTAACGGGGTAATTATACCCGCATCAAGCGGATTAATGTTTCCTTTCAAAGCCGTTAGCCTACGTGCTGTTGATGTTAGCATCTTTAGAGTATTTGAGCAGAATGTAGCACAATTCTTACAGGCTAACAGTCTCGATGAATCAAGCGAAATGACCCGTGTTGGCCGACTACTTCTAAAAAAAACCGTAATGCTAGACCAGAGCGGACAAACTGATTTTTCAAAATGGAATACCTACAGCATTGACCTTTCGGAACTAGTACAAACAGAGCCAGGAGCAATTTACAGGGTTACCATTAGCTATAAGCTAGAGTACTCAACCTTTATGTGCGATGGTGAAGAAACCGAAAAGAATATTATAAAAATTGATGAACGTTACGATGCCAACGATGATGTTCCAAGAACCTACTATTACTATAGCGACTACGATTATGACCTTTACGACTGGAGCGAGCGTGACAATCCCTGCGATGCATCATACTATCAAGGTAAATCGGTGCACCGCAACGTAATAGCATCAAACCTAGGTATGATTGCTAAGGCAGCAACTACCCAATCGTTGCTAGTTGTGGTTACAGACCTAAATACGGCTCAACCAAAAAGCGGCGTATCGGTAGAGTTGCTAAACTTTCAGAAACAGGTTATAGCAACAGGCACTACCGACAACAATGGATTTGCCACCTTTAACCTAAACGATCAACAGGTACCATTCCTTGCCATAGCAAAAATAGGTACGCAGCGCGGCTACCTTAAACTGGACCAAGGCTCAGCACTTTCGCTAAGTTCATTCGATATTTCGGGGGTTGCCGTTCAAAAAGGGTTAAAAGGATACATTTATGGCGAAAGAGGCGTTTGGCGCCCTGGCGACACGCTTTTTACGTCATTTATTATTGAGGATAAAGGCAAAACCCTGCCAAAAAACCACCCTGTTACCTTCGAAATAACCAACTCGCGCGGACAAGTAATACAAAAAACCGTGGCAAACCAATCGGTTGGAGGCATATATGCATTTCCAGTACCAACAGATAAAGATGCTCCAACAGGAAACTATAGGGCGCAGGTTCACGTTGGTGGAGTCACGTTTTCGGAAGTTTTTAAAGTTGAAACCATTATGCCCAACAGGCTAAAAGTTAAGCTAAACTTTACTGACGATGCCCTGTATTACGGCAAAGTTAAGCCAGTTGAATTCTCATCGGCTTGGTTACACGGAGCACCCGCCCGTAACCTTAGGGTTCAAATTGACGCCAAAATGTCGCAGGCAACCACAACTTTTGAGGGCTACCAAGACTACTCGTTCGACGACCCTGCACGAACTTTTTATGCAGAAGAACAAACCGTATTCGAAGGAAAATTGGACGAAAAGGGAAAAACTAACTTTTGGCCAAACATAAACATAGAATCATCGGCTCCCGGCAAGCTAAATGCTCATTTTACTGCAAGGGTTTTTGAAGAAGGAGGCGCATTTAGCATCGATAGGTTTACAATTCCGTACTATCCGTACCGAAACTTTGTAGGGCTAAAAATGCCCGAAGCAAGCAACCGGAATAATACATATATGACCGATACCACGCAAAGGATAGAAATTGTAACCATTTCGTCTGAAGGAAAACCCGTGGCTAACAAAACCTTACACGTAGAAGTATATAAAATGGATTGGCGATGGTGGTGGGAGCACAATGACGAGACCCTATCGAACTTCATCTCAAACTCGTACAACAGGCCAATACAAAATGCAACTATAACTACCGACGCCAAGGGTAAAGCAAAGTATAATCTTAGAATTGACCACCCAGAATGGGGTCGGTTTCTAATTAGAGTGGTTGATAAAACAGGTGGGCATGCGGCAGGTACAATAGCCTACTTCGATTGGCCAGGATGGGTTTCGCGCGATAGCAGGGATACACCCGAAGCAGCCTCGATGCTTATTTTTGCAACCGATAAGGATAAGTACAGCGTAAACGAAACGGCAACCGTAACCATTCCAAGCCCTGCCGGAGGCAAAATTTTACTAACTATTGAAAACGGCCTAAAAGTTTTACAAACTCATTGGATTGACGCACAATCGGGCGAAACACAGTTTACATTTAAAACGGATGCCAGCATGGCGCCAAATGTTTTTGTTAACGCTATGCTTATTCAACCACACGGGCAAACCGCCAACGACCTACCAATTCGATTGTATGGTATGTCGCCAATACTGGTTGAAGACCCACAAACACATATTACCCCTATTATAAAAATGCCAGAGGTAATTGAGCCAAATCAGAATGTAAAAATTACAGTTTCAGAAAAGGATGGCAAGCCAATGGCCTTTACACTTGCTGTAGTTGATGATGGTTTGCTAGACTTAACACGATACCAAACACCTAACCTATGGGATAAGTTTTATGCGCGTGAAGCGTTGGGCGTTCGTACGTGGGATTTATACGACCTGGTTCTGGGCGCTTCAACTGGAACAATGCAACGAATCATTTCCATTGGGGGCGATGATGAACTTACATCAAATGGAGATAAAACAGCCAATAGGTTTAAGCCTGTTGTAAAATATTTTGGTCCATTTGAAACTGGCAACAACAAAACTAAGAACATCAGCTTTACTATGCCAAACTATGTGGGGTCGGTTAGGGTAATGGCTGTTGCTGCAAAAGATGGAGCGTACGGCTCTGCCGAAAAAACCGTCCCCGTTCGCAAGCCCCTTATGGTACTAGCAACGCTACCCCGCGTGCTTGGTCCAGAAGAAGAGGTGGTTTTACCCATCACCGTTTTTGCTATGGAAGAAAATATGAAACAGGTTAAAATTAAGGTTGAAGCAAACAATATGTTCTCAATTGAAGGAGCCAAAGAGCAAACCATAACCTTCGATGAGGTTGGAGATAAGGTAGTACGTTTTAAATTGAGAGTTGCATCAATACTGGGAGTAGGTAAGGTTAAGGTTCTGGCTGAAAGTGGAAATGAAAAGGCTTCGCATGAAATTGAGCTCGATGTGCGAAACCCCAACCCACCAATGACGGTTATACAAGATACCGTTCTCAGCAAGCACGATACCTGGCGTGCTAATTACAATGCTTTTGGTATGCAAGGAACCAATACTGCAACGGTTGAGCTAAGCTCACTGCTTCCTATAAACCTGGACAACCGACTAAAATATTTACTTGGCTATCCGCACGGCTGCTTGGAACAAACCATATCCAAAGCTTTTCCGCAGCTATTCATAAGCAAACTAGCCGACATTGACGATAAGGTAAAACGTAATGCCGAAGAGAATGTAAAGCACACCCTTAACAAAATTCGAAGTTTTAGAGTTTCCAATGATGGGCTATCGTTGTGGCCAGGAGGCAGCTACGTAGATGAGTGGGGAACAGCATACGCAGGCCATTTTATGCTTGAGGCACAAAGGCTTGGATATACAATTCCTGATAATTTGCTAAACGAGTGGCAACGCAATGTAAAACGGGTTGCTCAAAACTGGTCGCCAATAAGTCAGAATAAACAACCAAACAACCAGCTAATGCAGGCATACAGGCTATACACATTGGCTTTAGCTAAGGAGCCAGAGTTTAGCGCAATGAATCGCCTACGCGAAACCACCGACTTATCAACTTCGGCAAAATGGCGATTAGCCGCAGCCTACGTGCTTGCTGGGAATCCGGAAGCAGCAAAATCGCTCATAAACGATGTTCCAGCTACCGTGAGCAACTACCGTGAGCAGTATTATACCTATGGCTCGGACATTAGAGACAAAGCAATGATTATTGAAACCCTTGTGCTACTTAACGATTTAAAAAGAGCAATGCCCTTGCTGCAAGAACTATCACAAAGGCTAAGTTCGGACCAGTGGATGAGCACACAGGAAATATCATTTAGCTTACTGGTATTCTCAAAATTTGCCCAAGCAAATAAAGCGTCGGAAACAGTGGATGCCGACATTGCCATACATAACGAAAAGGCGAAGCGATACACAACAAAACTTCCTATTTTACAAACCCCATTTGAACCTGTACAAAGCGGAACGCAAAACGTTGAAATAACGAATAATGCGGATGGCATTCTGTACGCTAGGCTCATAACGCATGGAGTTCCTGTTGGCGGCAATGAGATTTCGCAAAGCAACAATTTAAAATTAGATGTAGGTTACTTCTTAATGAATGATGAGAGCATATCCCCTATTGACATAGCACAGGGAACCGATTTTTATGCTGATATCAGAGTTTACAACCCTGGAACTAAAGGGAATGCTGAGCAGCTTATTCTTTCGTTTATTGTACCATCGGGATGGGAGATTAGAACCAGTAGGCTAAACGAAGGGCCTTTGGCTCAAAATTTATCGGCATTTGAGTACCAGGATATTCGCGATGATAGGATTTATACCTATTTTAGCCTCCCGAAAGGGCAAGCAAAAACATTTAGAGTGCTTCTAAATGCAGCATACCAAGGCAGTTTTTATATGCCAGGTATCGCTTGCGAAGCTATGTACGATAACTCTATAAATGCACGAAATACTGGGAATTGGGTTGAAATTACGCTTCCTTAATTCACAAAAAATATAGTTCAGGGCTGCCAGTAAAAGTTACCTATTTACATACGGCAGCCCTGAACTAAATTATAACCATACCCGCTAAAATATTTAAACACAACGAACTATGCAGTGGACAAGCAGACAAATATCAATACTAATAATAGTTGCAACCACCTCGTTTATGGGTACATTTCTCATATCATCGGTTAATATTGCCTTACCATCTATTGAAAAATCATTTAACCTAAATGCCATCACCCTAAGCTGGGTTGTAACATCGTTTTTGCTTGCCACCGCCATGTTTTTATTACCAGTTGGGCGCTGGGGCGACCTAACAGGCATTCGCAAACTATTTAAATTTGGCGTTATTATATTTACCCTATCGTCGTTACTCTGCGCACTGGCCAGTTCGGGCACTTGGCTAATTGTTTTCCGATTCATACAAGGCGTAGGTGCCGCTTTCACAAGCACAACTGGGCCAGCTATACTCGTTTTGGCATTTTTACCCAAATATCGGGGGCGTATTTTAGGCATTTCTGTCTCGGCCGTTTACCTTGGACTTGCATTTGGACCGTTTGCTGGCGGAATGCTTACCCAATACCTTGGATGGAGGTCAATTTTTGTGGCTTCGTTTGTACTAGGGGTTGCAACCACAATTATTGCGTTTCTATTTCTTGGAAAAGATGAGGTTGCACCTGATAGCACGAAAAGGATCAACCTAAAAGGTACAATTAGCTATATGGTAGGACTAGTTGCCCTTGTTTACGGCTCTTCGAATATTCCATCCACTATGGGTTGGCTGCTTATGCTTGCTGGCACGCTGGCTCTTATTCTTTTCTGGTTTCTCGAAAACCGCTCGGATATGCCCGTTATCGACACCAAGCTATTTTCCCATAATAGGCTTTTTGCATTCTCAAACCTAGCAGCGCTAATAAACTACAGTGCCACATTTGCAATCGTATTTTTAATGAGCCTCTATCTACAAAAAATAATGGGTTTATCGCCACGTGATGCGGGGGTTATACTTATTGCACAACCTGTGGTTATGGCTCTTTTTTCGCCAATTGCGGGTCGATTTTCAGACAGAATACAGCCCCGTTACCTCACAACCACCGGAATGGCTATGTGTACACTGGGGCTTGCTGCTTTTGCCACAATATCCGAGAGCACCCCTATTTGGTTTATCGTTTCACTGCTTGTTTGGGTTGGTTTTGGGTTTGCCCTTTTTTCATCGCCTAATATGAACACCATAATGAGCTCGGTATCGAGAAATCAGTACGGCTTGGCATCGGGAACAGCATCAACAATGCGGGTGATTGGTCAAATAGTGAGTATGACCGTTGCAACACTCTACTTTGCAGGTTTTATGGGTCATCAGGCTGTTGAAAATGTACCCAACAACCTTTTTATAAGCGCAACACGATGGGCCTTTTTTACCTTCTCAATCATTAGCATCGCTGGTATCTACTTCTCGTATTACAGAGGACAAATGAGTAGGGAAACAGAATAACCACCCCATAAGCATTGACTAATATCATCAATTTTACTCCCATTAACAGGCACTGTTAGATGGGCTTTCTGCTATATTTGTATTTGTTAGGTTTTGCCACATTTTCAACCGAATGAAACCCGCTGGCACTATCAAATAACACGGTTCAATCAAACTAAAGTTTATGGCAGAAAAATTAAAAAAAATCATATTCCTTACGCTCGCAGCAGTATGCATAAACCTGAGTTTATATGCACAGTTCCAAAATCAACTCTCTGAAATACTTGCAAATGAGGTTAAACTACTTCAAGAACAAGCAACTAAATTCGAAGAGAGCAAACAATTTAACGAAGCTGCTCTTCAAGTTAATCGAATAGCTACCATATATTCAATGAACGGCTTTCCATTTAAAGCTATAACCAATTATGAAAAAGCCATTGATTTATACAAAAATATTGGCAATCTGAACGCACAGTACTCGCTATACACCAACATTGGCATCATATATATCGATGAGGAAGATTACACCCAGTCGATTGAGAGTTTTGACAAAGCGCTCGAAGCGGCAAAAAAAATGAAGCGTAAACCCGACATTGCGGCTGCTCTTATAAACATTGCCAATGCACAAGGTCAATCTCAACAATACAGCAAGGCCGCCAAAAACCTCGAAGAAGCGCTTATACTTGCACGCGAATCAAATGACCAGCGCATGCTACGCAATTGCTACTTCTCGCTTGCCGATATTTACGAGAAGTTAGGGAATAAGGAAAAATCTACCGAAGCCTTCACGTTCTTTACCGCAATATCGCAAAAAATGCAGGGCGAAGAGATTAGACAAAGTGATGCCCAAGCACGAAAAATAGTTGATAAAGCCAAGGAGAAAGTTGTTGAAATAGAACAAATAAAAAAAGCCACCGAACTAGAACTAAAAAGCAAACAGCAAGCCCTTAAAGAAACGGAGGAGAACCTAGAATCGATTGAGCAAATATCTATTGAAAGGCAAATGCAAATTGAGCTACTTAGTAAGGAGAAAGAGCTGAAAGACATCACCATAGAAAATCAAAGACTCGTTCGCAATATATTCGTTTTAATAATAATTATTGTTATTGCCATTGCCCTACTCTCTCTATATAACCTAAATATTAAGAAGAAGGCAAACCAAAAGTTAAAACAACAAAACATTGAAATTGCCAAACAAAAAGACCTGATTGAGATGGTTAATCAGGACTTAGAAAGTGCCTTTAATAAAATTGAAAAACAAAATAGAAACATTACCAGCAGCATAAATTACGCTCAGCGCATTCAGGAAGCGCTGCTCCCCAAAACGGAAAACTTAAGCAATCTTGTTCCCGACTCATTCCTTTACTTTAAGCCCAGAGATATAGTTAGTGGCGACTTTTACTGGTATACTGGATATGGGCATCCGCAAACCATTAGCAAACAGGATGAACAAGACTACATTAAACTTCACGGGCTTAAGAGCAATGAGAAAGGCTTTCTGATTTCGGCAGTTGATTGTACCGGCCATGGCGTACCAGGGGCATTTATGAGCATGATTGGCTACAACATACTCGAAACCATTGTTCGAAATGGAACCACACTTCCAAACGAAATACTAAATCAGCTGCATCACTACATTAGGTACCTTTTAAAACAAGACACAACCGACAATCGCGATGGGATGGACATAGCAATTTGTGCGGTAGTTGATAATGGAAGTAAAATTTTATTCTCTGGCGCAAAAAACCCTCTACTATATATTTGCAATGGCGAGTTAAACTACATAAAAGGCGATGTTTACCCAATTGGAGGGCTACAAAAAGAAGTTCAGCGAGAATTCACCCTTCATACCATAGAGGTTAATGAGCCAACCTCATTCTATCTGTTTTCTGATGGATACACCGACCAGTTTGGAGGAAGACTTGGTAAGAAATTTGGCACAAAATCCTTTAAACAACTTCTTTTAGAAATTAGCCACTTACCCATGGCTGAACAACAACCTATTTTAGAAGCTAAAATGAAAGAATGGGTGGGCAATAATTATAAGCAAATTGACGACAACCTGATTATTGGGTTCAAGATAACACCCGAAAAAACTACTGTGTAAAACTACTTTGTAAAACAATTTTACTATATTTAAACAATCATAATAAAACATCTTTACCTAATGAAATACCTTTTATCAACAGTAATTATAGGTATTATATCGTACACCGGGTTAATGTGTCAAGATATCGACACAAAAATTCCAATGATTTACGTTGACAGTACAGGGCAAGTTTTTACCAAAGCCGATGCACCTGCATATCTCTTTATAGCGCCCGCCGACCGCGAAAACGAGCTAACGCTGTTGCCCAGCACCGACAAGGCGGCAAACCCAATGGAATGGGATGGGGCAGGCAAACACTATATTATGCATAAAGATTTAGAGCGTAATATGACTGTTAGGTTCAAAATTATGGCCGACGGTACAGCCCCAAAAACCGCCTTAAAATTTAGCAGCGGTCTAATTTTTAGGTATGATAACCTAATATTTATTGAAAGTAACGCCGTAGCTACACTTGCTGGTACAGACGATATGACGGGCATACACTCAACCTACACATCAACGAATGGGGCCAAATTTTCGCCCGTATCGCAACCAATTTCTTTTACTGCAAACGCTGAGAGCCTCTTCGCATTTTACTCCATAGACAATGTTGGTAATATTGAAACACCCCAAGAATACAGGGTAATCACCTCGTCAGATGCTAGGATAAAAATGGAAGATATTCACTTTGAAACGAACAGCACCCTGCTAAATAAAAAATCAACCGAGGAGTTACAAAAACTACTCGCCATACTAAAGCAATTCCCTAAAGTAATGCTGGAAATTGGGGCACACACCGACTCCTGGGGCAACGCGAACTACAATCAGCAACTCTCAGAACGAAGAGCCCAAGCAGTTATTAACTATCTTATAAGCAAAGGTATATCAAAAGAAAGACTCACCGCTAGAGGTTATGGCGAAACAATGCTTAAAAACGAGTGCAAAAAAGAAGTTGAATGCCCCGACTCGAAGCATAGGGAGAACCGAAGGGTAGAGTTCGTTATTACAAAAGTTAACGAGGAGTAAACGAAACAGCATGACAATTCAAAAACACCTATATAAAGTACTTACGCTACTATTTATCATTGCATCCTTTGGTTTAAAAGCCCAAGATGCAAAATCGTTTTACGCCGACTCAACCGGAAAACTTTTCGTAAACCCCAAAACGCCAGTTTACCTTTATATTTCAACTTCACCCGATGGTGCCAATGCAGTTAGGGTAAAAAGTATACAACCCGAAGGGAATCCGATGTTTTGGGATGGCCACGGAGTACATTATCTAACCCACTCAAATCTATATTTAGGCCGAAAAATACGTTTCGACCTATTTGCAGATGGTATACCTCCTAAAACATCAACGAGTTTTAGCGTAAAACAGGGTATTCAAATAAACGAAAAAATTTACCTCTCAGGCAAAGCGGCTATTGAACTATCGGCCATTGACAAAAATTCGGGAGTAAACAAAATATTCGTTTCGGTAAATCACGACATCTATAAACCATACAGTGAGCCTATACTTTTTGACAAAGATGGGCAGTATAGCATTCGCTTTTATGCCGAGGATAATGTTGGAAACAAGGAGGATGAAACCGAGCAAACTATTGTAATAGATACTGCACCACCAAAAACTGAGCTCGAAATTGAGGGACCATCCGAAAAAGAGGTTATCGCATCTAGCACTAAATTTAAGCTAAAAGCTACCGACCAAACTGGTGTGCGAAACACTTACTACTCAATAGATAACGAAAAGGAGAAAATATATACACGCAATATTTCTGTTGAAAAACTTAGTGAAGGTGAACATATACTTACCTGGTATTCAGTTGATGCAGTTGGGAATACCGAAGAGAAACAAACCTTTCCATTTTTTGTAGACCGAACCCCACCTATGGTTTTCGAAGAAATTATAGGCAACACATATATGGTAGCAGGTAAGGAGTATTCATCGGGTCGAAGCCAACTTCGCATTGTTGCCGTTGACAACAAGGCTGGGGTTAAAGAAATTTTCTACTCAATAAATGGTAAACCTTACCAACAGTATACCAAGCAAATTATTCTTGCTGATATAACTGGAGCGCTTACTATAAAGTCGTACGCAGTTGATAATGTTGACAATAAGAGTACAAGCGATACCCGTGGGCAGCAATTCTTAATGCCTGAGATAGATATTATTGGTCCTACTTTAGCCCATAGTTTTAAAGGTAAAACAATTACCCTAAGAGACACACTATGGATAAGTCCCGAAACCCTAATTTTACTAAAAGCTACCGACAGTGGTTCGGGCGTAAACCGTATTGAGTATAAAATGGAGAACACTGAAACCATACTCTACAGCGAACCTTTTACAATACCACAACAAGGCTTCCACAAAATTAGCTACACAGCTTGGGATAACGTTGATAATCCAAATATTAACTCATTTGAATTTGGTGTTGACAGCAGCGCACCCGAACTGTTTCACCACTTCTCGGTTAAACCGCACGGGCAAACCACCGAGAATGGAACTCAGATTAATATATTCTCGCCTAGCGTACATTTGTACATAGCTGCCACCGATGATATTGGTGGTGTTGACCGCATTATGGTATCGATTAATGGGCAACAGGAAAGATTGTATAGTCAACCTTTAAAAGGTTTTAAACCCAACCAAACACACGAAATTAAAGTTACGGCGTTTGATACACTCGGAAACAAACGCACCGAAGTAGTTAGATTTAGGGTAGAATAAAAGCCGTAACTCGTAATTTCTCAACCTTAACCTCAACCTCAATCCTCAACCTCACTCCTCACTCCTCACTAATAAACAGATCACTTCGTCGCAAAGTACGCTCCTCGTGATGATGGAAAATTTGGCTTTTAGCTATTAGCCTTTGGTGCTTCGCAAAGTCTACTCGGGTACGCAAACCCGTAACTCGCAACTCGTAATTTCTCAACCTCAACCTTAACCTTAACCTTAACCTTTAACAGTAATCAGTAGGTTGTCGCTTCACACACACGCAACTCGCAACTCGTAATTTCTCAACCTTAACCTCAACCTCACTCCTCACTAATAAACAGATCACTTCGTCGCAAAGTACGCTCCTCCTGATGACAGGAAATTTGACTTTTAGCTATTAGCCTTTGGTGCTTCGCAAAGTCTACTCGGGTACGCAAACCCGTAACTCGCAACTCATAATTTCTCAACCTCAACCTCAACCTTAACCTCAACCTCAATCCTCACTAATAAACAGATCACTTCGTCGCAAAGTACGCTCCTCCTGATGACAGGAAATTTGGCTTTTAGCTATTAGCCTTTGGTGCTTCGCAAAGTCTACTCGGGTACGCAACCCCGTAACTCGCAACTCGTAATTTCTCAACCTCAACCTCAACCTCAATCCTCAACCTCAATCCTCAACCTCACTAATAAACAGATCACTTCGTCGCAAAGTACGCTCCTCGTGATGACGGAAAATTTGGCTTTTAGCTATTAGCCTTTGGTGCTTCGCAAAGTCTACTCGGGTACGCAAACCCGTAACTCGCAACTCATAATTTCTCAACCTCAACCTTAACCTCAACCTCACTCCTCACTAATAAACAGATCACTTCGTCGCAAAGTACGCTCCTCGTGATGACGGAAAATTTGGCTTTTAGCTATTAGCCTTTGGTGCTTCGCAAAGTTTACTCGGGTACGCAAACCCGTAACTCGCAACTCATAATTTCTCAACCTCAACCTCAACCTCAATCCTCAACCTCAACCTCACTAATAAACAGATCACTTCGTCGCAAAGTACGCTCCTCGTGATGACAGGAAATTTGGTTTTTAGCTATTAGCCTTTGGTGCTTCGCAAAGTCTACTCGGGTACGCAAACCCGTAACTCGCAACTCGTAATTTCTCAACCTCAACCTCAACCTCAACCTTTAACAGTAATCAGTAGGTTGTCGCTTCACACACACGCAACTCGCAACTCGTAATTTCTCAACCTCAACCTCAACCTCAACCTTAACCTTAACCTTAACCTTAACCTTTAACAGTAATCAGTAGGTTGTCGCTTCACACACACGCAACTCGCAACCCCTAACTCAAAACTCGTAACTCTCTCAACCTAAACCTCATCCTCAACCTTGCTGTTAGTTCTTGGCTTGTATTTAATATTTCGGTGCTCTGCACCTTGAATTTTGCATCAATATTTGGAGTCAACAAATATTTCGGTGCTCTGCACCTTATCCATTGGTTTTTAACCCCTAACTCAAAACTCGTAACCCTCTCAACCTCAACCTCAACCTCAACCCCTCACCCTTCCGTAGTAAAAGGCGCAATAGCCCTATCAAAAATACCCTGCATATACGCAATAGCCATTCCAAAATTTGTTACTGGCACGCCTGCTTCAACAGCGGGTCTTAATCTATTATATAGCTGCTTACGGGTAACAACACAACCACCACACTGAACAATCAATGCGTAATCGGTAACTGAACGGGGCAAATTATCTAACCCCGGAACTACCTCAAAAATCAACTTCTTACCCGTATACTTTAGCATTAGATTCGGAATTTTCACCCGCCCAATATCATCACACGAAACATGGTGTGCGCAACTTTCAAGAATCAAAACTCTATCATTATCAACCAGCTGCGAAATATATGGAGTACCCTTTATGTAGTTAGTAAAATCGCCCTTTAAGCGGGCTAATAAAATACTAAAGCTAGTTAGCTGTACATCGCTGGGTATTAGACTGTGAGCCCTATCGAAAATTTGACTGTCGGTAACGACTAAAGTAGGTCGAATGCCAGTATTCTTTAGGAAATTTTCAACCTCGGTATCTTTTAATACTATTGATACCGCATCATTATCAAGAACATCGCGAATGGTTTGCACCTGAGGCAAAATTAAGCGACCAGCAGGAGCCTCACTATCTATAGGGGTTATGAGTAAAACCACATCGCCCTTGCCCACAATATCACCAAGTAGGGTTGGCGTTTCCCACGAACTTTCTGGAATCGTTTTACCAATTGCCTCAACAAGAGTATCGAAACCATAGCCTGTTTTGGTCGACACCTCAACAACCATAGGACTATGATGTAACTCGCTAAGCACGTTTCGCAAAT
This sequence comes from Bacteroidales bacterium, assembly GCA_041656735.1. Lineage (GTDB taxonomy): Bacteria > Bacteroidota > Bacteroidia > Bacteroidales > Tenuifilaceae > Perlabentimonas. The sequence goes on from JBBACY010000002.1 coordinate 203,748, forward strand.
CGGTAGTCATGGGGCACACGTCATACTTATTATGAACAATAGCATAAGGCAATTCATTTTTTGCAAACTCATTAACCAGCTGCTCCTCAAATGCACCCCACACATTATTCACTATTAGCAAAATGGCCATATCAATGTGCTTTATTGAGTCGAGCGTTTTTGAAATACGCTGCTTGCCAAGTTCACCCTCGTCGTCAATTCCGGCAGTATCAATAAGTATTACGGGACCGAAATTCAGAATCTCAAGCGACTTTTTCACAGGGTCGGTTGTAGTACCGGCATAGTCAGACACGATAGCCACGTCCTGCCCTACCAACATATTAATCAGCGAACTTTTCCCACTATTTCGTCTACCGTAAATACCTATATGCGGTTTGGTTTCTTTTCCTCTACTCATTATTGCAATTTTGCCTACAAAGATAAAATATTTAGCCGACTCAAATTTACCCCAAAGCCTTAATTTGTTTAAAGATTATTTTTTTGCAATATTACCTACAAAGGAATATTTTAGCTATTTTAGCACATTGAATTGCTTACAATGAAAGCATTTCGCAATAGCATACAGATATAAACCATAAATGGCTGGGCAATAAATGAAAGCACTTTTTTACGGCATAGCACAAGTTGCCACAAACACAATAGCTACCTTTCGAAAATCGAAATTAGCAAAAGCTCTATTGATAATTGTGCTCATTAAAATTCTCATTTTTTATGGTTTCCTCAAAGGGTTTCTATACCCTCGATTCCTTAAACCTAAATGGGATAGCAAAGAGCATCGCAGCAACGATGTGATGAACGACTTACTAAATAAACCTAAAACTTATACATATGATGGAATCTATTGATATGACGCTTGTGGACTGGTCGAGGCTTCAGTTTGCTATGACCGCAATAATTCACTGGCTATTTATTCCAATTACTGTTGGAATAACCTATATCATTGCCATTGCCCAAACCCTACATGTTAAAACTGGCGATGAGCATTGGGAGAAAGTTGCCAAGTTCTGGGCAAAACTCTTTGCAATTAATTTTGCCATTGGAGTGGGAACAGGCATTGTGCTAGGCTTAGAATTTGGCACAAACTGGAGTAACTACTCATGGATATCGGGCGATATTTTTGGCGCTCCACTTGCCGCCGAGGGCATTATGGCCTTCTTCCTCGAATCGACCTTTATTGCCGTAATGTTTTTTGGATGGGGCAAGGTTAGTAAAAAGGTTCATCTTGTATCAACCTACCTAGTTGCCTTTGGGGCAAGCCTATCGGCACTTTGGATTTTGGTTGCTAACGCGTGGATGAACAACCCTGTGGGGATGGTATTTAATCCAGATACAGCTCGCCATGAGATGGTCGATTTTTGGAGCATCGTTTTATCACCCAATGCAATTAATAAATTTTTACACACAATAGGGTCGTGCTTCATTATATCAGCATTCTTTGTTATTGCGGTTAGCGGTTGGTATCTGCTTAAAAAGCGAAATATCCTATTAGCAAAGCGTAGCATTGTAATTGCTGGAGTTTTTGGTCTGCTCTCAAGCCTTTTTGTCGTACTAACGGGCGATGGCTCTGCATACAACGTAGCACAACAGCAACCAGCAAAACTTGCCGCCATGGAAGGCCTTTACGATGGTTCCGAAGGTGCCGGTTTGGTTGCCTTTGGCATACTTAATCCGGGTAAAAAAGTTGGCGATGATATTGACGATTTTATCATTAAAATTGAAATACCTAAGTTATTATCACTACTCGGCTACAGAAGCCTTGATGCGTTTGTTCCAGGAGCAAACGACTTGGTGTATGGAAATGAGAAGCATAATATTATGTCGGCTTCCGAAAAGATGGAGAGAGGCAAAGTTGCACTAAGCGCCCTAGCAGCATACAAGGAGGCACACAACCAAGGCAATACAGAGCAAATGGAACAATCGCTCGCCGAATTTGAGGAGAATTACTACTATATGGGATATGGGTATTTGCATAACCCCGAGAGTATTCTGCCAAATATCCCTTTCATTTTTTACAGTTTTCATATTATGGTAATACTAGGCTTCGCTTTTATAGGCATAGCAGGGTTAATACTGTTTTTAACTGTTAAAAATAAGCTTGAGCAGCACAAATGGCTTATATGGGTAGGTATTTGGAGTTTTCCGTTGGCCGTTGTTGCCTCAATGGCCGGCTGGATAGTTGCCGAAGTAGGCCGCCAACCCTGGACAATTCAAGGTTTTTTGCCCACAATGATGTCCACCTCAAACATAAGTTCCAATGCGGTTATACTTACGTTCTGGATGTTTTTAATACTACTAATGACCCTTGTGGTTGCTGAGGTAAGAATTATGCACCTTGCCATCCGTAAAGGGCCAGATAATAAAATTGACAAAAAAGAGGAAGGAGCTTCATATGATTAGCGCTTTATCACACTTACAGCTACAGCAGTACTGGTGGCTTATTATGTCGGTAGTTGGATCAGGATTGGTTTTTCTCCTATTTGTTCAGGGAGGGCAAACACTAATTGATGTGCTAGGCAAAACCAAGGATGAGAAGAATATGATAATCAACTCCATTGGTCGTAAGTGGGAATTTACATTTACCACCTTGGTGGTGTTTGCCGCCGGTATGTTTGCATCGTTCCCCCTCTTCTACTCCACCTCGTTTGGTGGTGCTTACTACGCTTGGATGATCTTTTTATTTTGCTTTATTATTCAAGCGGTTTCGTTTGAATTTAGACGCAAAAAAGGCAATCTTTTAGGTGAAAGAACATACGAATGGTTCCTATATATTAATGGCTTTCTAGGTGCTTTTTTGCTTGGGGCCGTTGTTGCCACTTTCTTTACCGGTAGCGATTTTATTCGCAACGAATACAACCTATCTACATGGCAAACCGAGCTATACGGTCTTGAAATACTATTCAACTTCACCAATATATCGCTAGGTATGGCAGTGCTTTTCCTTGCACGTACTTTAGGCGCTATGTACATTATCAACAATGTTGACTACAGTCCAATTCGTGAGCGAGGAATAAAACAGGTTGGCATAAATGCAATCATTTTCTTGGTTTTCTTCCTTTATTTTATGGTGCGAATTTTGTTGAAAGATGGTTTTGCATACGACCCCAACACAAAGGAGGTTTTTATGGAACCATTTAAATACTTTAATAATTACATGGAAATGCCCGTTGCGCTTATCCTTTTAATAATTGGAGTGGCCTTGGTTTTGTACGGAATTGGTGTAACCTGGTTTAAGAAGAGCATAAAAGGCATTTGGTTTACCGGTCCAGGTGCCTTTGCCACCGTACTCTCGCTATTTTGGGTTCTTGGCTTTAACAATACCAGTTTCTACCCATCGTACGACTTGCAAAGCTCGCTAACCATTGAGAATGCATCATCGAGCCACTATACGCTAACAGCTATGACCTACATTTCGTTTCTGGTACCCGTTGTAATTGGGTATATATTTTATGCATGGCGTTTGATAGACAGAAAAAAAGTTACCATTGACGATGTGAAGGAGGATAGTAAACACCATGTTTATTAGTGACTTCGATTCGGTGGCTTCGAGAACCTCAGCCACCGAGGAGTCGAGAACAACATAAATACAATAATAAACCCTAAAACCGAACGAATTTATAATTAAAACAAAAATATTATGAAACACATTGCATCAATACTTTGGTTTATTAGCTGGCCAGTGCTTATTTACGCTACATATTGGGTAAGCCAAATAGCACTAAAAATGCTAAATAATGAGTTAAAGAAAAGTGAGAATAGTGAAAGTTAGCTACCTTAAATAATTAGGTTACGCAGTACCATATATCTCTCCACATAATTATTAAATTGGTTCACTCGCTCATTAAAAAATTGGTTCCTGCAAAATGAGAAACAAGGTTATATAAAAGAATACTGCCTTGCGCATTGCAATTATCGTTAAAAAAGAGTGTAGTATATCACCTAATTGCTAGGCTGGAAATAAACAAAAACTCTGTGTAACGCTGAAACCTGTGCATATTGAGAATAGTTCAATGATTTTTTCTGAAAATACAGGTTCTAAATAATTGATTAAATCATAAAATTGTGTAAAATTGTATAGAAAATTAAGTCCAACAAAACAATGAGACGGATTATACTAAATACGGTAATACTAATTCTTATAGTTCTACCTTGCGAATCATCTTTTTCACAAGTAAACCAAAACGGTATACCCCTAATTAAAAACTATTCTCACAGAACATATAACGCCTCGGAAACGAACTATTCTGTTACTCAGGATCACAGAGGAGTAGTGTATTTTGGTAATTCAGGTATTAGTGATGGGTACATTCTTGAATATGATGGAAAAAACTGGGCTAAAATTCCGGTTCCAAATCAAACCTTTATACTATCATTAGCCACAGATCAAAATGGCACGGTTTACGCTGGGGGCGTAGATGATTTTGGGCATCTCGTGTCGAACGAAAAAGGGCAAGTTGTATATCAATCGCTTGCTCATTTAATAAAAGACAAGAATACTGAAGTAACAAGGGTTTGGAAAATATACACCGATGAAGAGTTGGTATACTTCTGCACATCCTACTACATTTTCACATACAACACGCTTACCAAAACAATAGAAAACACCAAGCTACCAAAAGATAATTTCTGGAGTTTTTTAGTTGAAAAAACGCTATACACTAGTAATTTCTACAGAGGATTACTTAAACTATCAAACGATACCATTGTACCAGCTAAGGGAGGAGACTTTTATGCCGACGGCGATATTTTCTCTATTTTAGAATGGAATACAGATACTCTTCTTATCGCATCGACCGGAAAAGGATTAACGCTATACTGCCCTAGCAAAGGTACAGTTTTAAGAGCAAACCAAATTAGCAGCACTGCGCAACAAACAAGCAATACTCTAAGAGATAACTCTATATACGCAGGTATAAAAATTGACAATAACCGATTTGCTTTTGGTACATGGGCAAATGGCCTGTATATAATTAATAAAAAGGGTGAAATTGAAACCCATATAAATACCGATTTAGGACTCCTTGACCAACCAGTTATCAACCTAAGTTACTCGGAGCAAAACTCAGGCGTACTCTGGTTAGCCCTTAACAATGGTATTGCATCGGTTAATATATCATCGCCAGTTAAGCAGTTTGGCACACATGCTGGTTTAAACGGCAATATTTCTGATATAATCAAATTCAAAAATGCGCTTTACGTGTCAACCTCACTTGGCGTTTTTAAACAGAAGGGACTTTCAGAAAAAGGAAATATGTTTACCCCCATTGATGGTATTAACGGGGAACGAATTCATCACTTACATAGTATTAAAACTAGCGACCGAGAAAAATTAATAGCAGTTGGCGAGCGAGATTTTTACGAAATAAAAAACGGAAAAGCTACCCCACTAGAATTAAACAAAGATTTGGAATTTTACCAAGTAGTACCTTCGCAATTAAACCCAAATCAATTTTACGTTGGCTCATCGCGTGGCGTATGGCTACTTACACACAAGAACAATAAGTTTGCTTTAAGTTCAGAACCCATAGAACTAGCCGATACAAACACTACGGTTAACTATATTACTGAGGATAACCAGGGGAATTTATGGTGCAGAACACTATCAGATTACAGAATTTATGGCAAACAGGGAAACCCCAAAGAAATACCAGAGTTAATAAAAGGAGATAAAGGATTCTTTTTTATACTAAACAACAACTTAAACTTTGCTGGAAAAAATGGAGTGCTATCCTATACGGAAAGTAACAACACCTTTAAACCAGACTATGAACTTAACGAACTACTTTCAGGAGATGGAAAAATATTGAAAAATGTTTTTCCTCTTAACAGCACAACCGCTATTGCATCCTTTGATACTGAAGCAACAAAATCCGCATCAATACTCAGGTACATCGATAATCGTTGGGTAATTGATAGCAGCGCGCTAAGTATAATACCTCCAATGACTACCCAAAAAGCAAAACAATACGGTAATTTTATCTACGTTGGCGGACAAGAGGGGCTATTTATTTTCGACAACAGCGTAAATAAAGATTTCAAAATAAAACCCAATACCATAATCCGCTCCATATCTATTGGGAACGATTCGGTGGTTTACAAAGGGGCCGAAGGTTTCTTTAAATCATTGGTACAAAACAATAGTAAGGTTCTACAGTTCCATTCTCCAATAAAATTTAAGCACAACAACATTAAATTCTCGTTCACAGCACCCTTTTTCGAAGGAGAAGACGACATAACATACTCATCCTTCCTTGAAGGGTTCAACAAAACATGGTCCACCTGGCTACCTGACAATACAAGCAACTACACTAACCTCGACGAAGGAACCTACCGTTTCCATATAAAATCGCGGAACATATACGGTACGGAGAGCGATGAAACAATTTTTGAATTCAGGATTTTACCACCTTGGTACAAAACCTGGTGGGCATACTTAGGTTACGTTATTATTGGATTTTTTGTACTGTGGCTTTCCATTAAATGGTACACGCGTAAACTGCAAGCAGATAAGCAACGGCTGGAAATAATTGTAAAAGAACGTACTGCAGAGATTGTTGAGCAGAACAAAAAAATTGAAACTCAAAATAAATCCATTACCGACTCAATACGCTACGCTAAACGTATACAGACTGCTGTGCTGCCCGACAAGCAAACCTGCAAACTCTTCGACTACTTTATATATTTCCTTCCAAAGGATATTGTTAGTGGCGACTTTTACTGGGTACACCACTTCGAAAAGCATAAACGACTTATATTTATCGCAGCTGACTGCACAGGCCATGGGGTTCCAGGCGCCTTTATGAGTATGTTAGGAACCTCTTTCCTTAATGAGATTGTGGCTAAACTCGATGTAAACCACTCCGACTCAATATTAAACCTACTGCGAAACGATGTAATTAACACCCTAAGTCAGGGGCTAAAAGAAGGAGACCGCGACGAGCGAAAAGATGGGATGGATATGGCTCTTGTGTCAATCAATCTGGAAACTATGATTATGGAGTTTTCGGGCGCAAACAACCCTCTTGTACTTATTCGTAACGGTGAACTTACTGAGTACAAACCCGACAAAATGCCTATTGGCGCTTATGTAAAGCAACATATTCCTTTTCAGCGTACCGAAATTCAACTAGAATCAGGCGATCAATTTTACTTGTTCTCGGATGGTTATGTAGATCAATTTGGCGGAGGCAATGGTCGGAAATATATGAAAAAAAGGTTCAAAGAGTACCTCCTTTCCATATCCAGCCAACCTATGAATATCCAAAAGGCTCTTTTAAAAGAAGAAATGAGTATATGGATGAAAGACGATGAGCAAATAGACGACCAGCTAATTATTGGCGTAAAAGCAGATTTTTAACCTAACCACATTAGAATTCTGCGTTCCACATCTATAAGCATACCCCTAAAAAAAGGGAAGTTCTTGCAATATTCTAAACTTTATGTCACAGGGATAATGGCTGCAATTCCAGAATTACGGAATAGCAATGCAACCTGCGCGTCCTAACTCTGGGCGCACAAACACCTTCACTCCGCTCTCAACTCCTCATTTTCATTTAATGTTGTCTGATATGAAACAACAGTAACTATAACAGCAAGTTGCAACCAATTAATGAATTACAAAAACCCACAATACCCCTCATAAGAGTTTGTGATTAGCATTACTAAAAGCAACCATCTTAAAATATTAAAACAAGTTACAATAAATACGAAATTTTATCATTATTTGTATTAACTTTGATAAGCAAACTACATATTAAATAATTGCACTTAAATATTTTGAATAAAAGAGAATAATAATCCTATTAAAATTATGAGAAGAACTATACTTACGCTGCTGCTTTCGAGTTTAGGTTTGATGGCATCCCTTGCCCAAAGCCAACTCGGAATGAATTACCAAGCCGTAATTCGCAACGCCGAAGGCAAAATTATTGCCAACACGAAGGTTGGTATTCAAATCAGCATTCTAAAAGAGAGTACTACAGGTGAACCTGTTTATACCGAAACCTTTACACCCACAACCAACGAGTTTGGACTAATCAACTTAGTTATTAGTAAAGGGCAAGTTGTAAGTGGAGATTACTCCAGTATTGACTGGTCGGTTGCCGACTACTTCCTAAAAATTGAGCTCGATGCGGAGGGTGGAACAGCCTACCAAGAAATGGGTACGAGCCAGCTACTTTCAGTTCCCTACGCAAACTACGCTTTTAATAGTGCCTCGTCTTGGAAAGATACCGAGGGAAATATTTCGACTAAAAACAAGGTTGAGATTGCATCCGATGGAAAAAACCTCGAAGCACCTCTTTTTGAAGTTAAAAACGCGAAAGGTGAAATAATATTTGCAGTTTTCGAAAATGGAGTCGAAATATACTTGGACGAAGAAACGGGAGGACGAAAAACACGGGGCGGTTTCGCCATTAGTGGCCGAACTACCACTAAAGAAACTAAAGAGTTGATTAACGTTACCCCAAACGAAACAACAATTTATGTTGACGAACCCACGGCAAAAACCCGTGGCGGCTTCGCCATATCAGGGCGTACTACCACCAAGGCTGGTGGCGAAATCCTTTTGATTACCCCTAGCCTAACCCAGTTCTACGTTGACGAAGCAACAGCTAAAACCCGGGGCGGCTTCGCCATTTCGGGCCGTACCACCACCAAGGCACCAGTTGACCTACTAAACATAACACCTAGCCTTACCCAGTTTTACGTTGATGAGGCAGCAGCTAAAACCCGCGGTGGGTTTGCCATCTCGGGTCGTACCACAACCAAAGCACCAGTTGATCTACTAAACATAACACCAAGTCTTACACAGTTTTACGTTGCCGAACCCTCAACCAAAACTCGAGGCGGTTTTGCCATTTCGGGCCGAACTACAACCAAAGAGGGAGAGGCCGATATTTTAACCGTTACACCCAAGCTAACGCAGGTTTTTGTTGAGGAAACAACAACCAAAACCCGGGGAGGCTTCGCTATCTCTGGTCGCACCACAACCAAAGAATCGGGCTTATACGATGTATTCACCGTGGTTCCTGAGCGTACCGACGTATACCTAAAACCATCGAATAGCAAGAACAGCCTACCTATTGGTTTTGGAATTCATGGTCTTAACGACAACTCGTCAGAATCAACCGAATTCTTCTCAATTTCTGGAGCAGGAACCTACGTGGCCAACCCGCTAGCGGTTGCACCAACCGTAAAAACAGGCCTTATAACAGAAATTGAACAAACATCAGCACTTGGTGCTGGAAGAGTTACTGACAATGGCGGAGCTGACACGGAAATAACTGTAAGCGGTATAGTTTATCATAAAAACTCTGTACCTACCATAGAGAATACTAATAATTTGACTCCAGATGTAGGGGGAATTATTTCGGCTGGTAATTCACCAGATTTTAACAATCTAAAAATGCAAAACCTAACGCCAAGCACCACATACAAGGTTAGGGCATTTGCTATCAATTCCGACGGGCTAACTAGTTACGGTGAACCCAGAGAATTTACAACCATCCGCAAAGTTGTAAAAACGATTACCGTTAAAGTTACCAATGATAGCGAAACAGCAATTACTGATGCCACGGTAACATTCATAAATAATGATATTCAAGAAGATCCTATAATCCGCACAACCAACGCATCTGGCTCGTGCACAGTTGAACTGGGCAATAATAATTACACCTATAAAGTCGAAGCCGACGAGTATTATGCCTACACTCTTGATAATGCATACAAACCAGCAAACAACGAAACGATAGACGTTAAACTTACATCCGTTCACACCCAGGGTAATCTCGTTACGTTTACAGTTAAAGATCAGGATGGTGTTGTTGTGAGCGGTGTTAGCATTAAGTATGTAGCCATCCAAACATATGAAAAATACACTAACAGTGCGGGTGTAGCCAAATTTAATCTTGGGAACTTTACAGAATATTGGGTTACGCCACCTAAAGGCTATGAAGATATACCCATGGGTACCGTTAATCCAGAGACGCAGAGTACTGTAGAAATAACACTAACAAAGCAGTTTAAAGTTACATTTAGAGTAAAAGACCCCCAAGGCATACCAGCAGCTACAATAAGTGGTATTTTAGAAAAAGGGTCTGAATGGGTTCCTTTTGAAGGAGTCAACGGGATTGCCGAAGCATTTGTACCAGCCAACGAAGCTGTAGGAAAATGGGCTTATAACATAGAATCTGAATCTGATTATTTTATCTCTGGCACCATAGAGATTAAAACAGGTGACACTGAATTTGAAACAGAGGTTAAACTTAAGTCTACACAAAAAGAATTTACCGTTAAGTACCGTATTGTGGATAACAGTAATAATCCTATTGAGGGTGCAAAAGTTCACCTGAGGGCCGATAATATTTACAATGACGTACAATATTCCAACTCAGAGGGTGAGGTTACTTTTACAAAAGTTAAAGCTATTATTATACCTGATGAGTATTACAACTTAACTATTGAAAAAGATGAATTTGGAATACACACTGACAACTACTTAGAAATTAACCATCGTTCAGATGAATACAACCCAGAAAACCCTGGAATATTCAATGTAAAAGAAGTAGTGTTACTGTTAACGTTTTAGTTAGTGGCATTAATGGTATATATGATTATGCGATAATTAGGTTAAGTGGCAATAATTATCCTGAAGACACACAGAATGCTGTGGATGGTAACACGGTTACATTTAACAATGTAGGTGTAGCAGGATCACCGTACGATTTATATGCTAATGGACATAAAGATGGTGACCCAATCGAACCTAATTTTGGTAGTATGTTTTTCCATATAAAAGCGACTAATGAGTCTAGATCAAACGAAGCGACAGGCAATGGTTATTGGTATAAAGTCGATTATGACGATACACAAAGAACTGTTAATATTGTAATAACTAAGGAATAATAGATCTAACTTAAGCATAATAAATGAAACAAAACACAATAAAACACAGGGCAATAAAACTACTACTAACGGTTGTAATTACAACCGTTAGTATGACCCTGTGGGCTCAACAAACAGTACTCTCTGGTGGCACATACCACAAGAATGATGCTGGCTCAATAAGCTGGAGCCTTGGTGAAACGGCAATAACTACACTTAAAACTAGTGAGTATATTATTACCCAAGGATTTCAGCAAAGCATGCTTACGGTAACAGCTATTGATAAAGAACCTAGCATATCAATTAATATTAAGGCCTACCCAAACCCAACTAACAACTATGTGTTTATTGAGGTTGATGGTGAAATAACAAACCTTAAATACGAGGTTTACACCGTGAATGGACTAAATATTGCAGAGAAACCCTTCGATAGCAATCCGCAAAATATTGCATTCGGGCAACTCAACTCAGGAGTTTACCTAATTAGAATACAACGGGATAACCAAACCATTAGAACCCTTAGGGTGGTTAAAGACTAAGGCAATAAAAAAAGGGAGGCGGCCAATTGGCCGCCTCCCTTTTTTTAATCGTAAACCTTAAAGCAGCATTAGCACGCATCAAATTAAATATAGTTTTAGGGCTGTGGGCTTCGGCTTCCCTTCGACTTCCCTCAGGGCAGGCAGCTCAGCCTAACCTTCGAATCCGAAGGATTCAAAGGTTTATAGAACGACAAAATAGCGGAAGGTATTCGACCTCATCGAGGTCGTATAGCATAGCAAAATGATAAAAGCTATAAACATATAACCCCTTCGGGGTTAAACAAATACGTAACAATCAATTAGATAGTATACCCTTCCACTATTGAATAGCGAATATCGAACACCGAATAATAAATATCGAATATCGAAGGTTGGATAACGCAAATCTTTTGCTTTGGCGCAATGACCTCTCGTATTACATTACTTCGAAATTCATTATTCGAAATTCATCATTCATGATTTAATGTTTGGTTTTACCTTTGAATGCTCAGGGTGATGGTCAGCCTGAGCGAACAAACGAATCCGAAGGATTTGAATGTTTATAGAACGACAAAATAGCGGAAGGTATTCGACCTCATCGAGGTCGTATAGCATAGCAAAATGATAAAGGCTATAAACATATAACCCCTTCGGGGTTAAATAAATACTTAACAATCAATTAGATAGTATACCCTTCCATTATTGAATAGCGAATATCGAACACCGAATAATAAATATAGAATATCGAAGGTTGGATAACACAGATCTTTTGCTTCGGCGCAATGACTTCTCGTATTCCCTTACCTCGAAATTCATCATTCGAAATTCATCATTCATGATTTAATGTTTGGTTTTACCTTTGAATGCTCAGGGTGATGGTCAGCCTGAGCGAACAAACGAATCCGAAGGATTTGAATGTTTATAGAACGACAAAATAGCGGAAGGTATTCGACCTCATCGAGGTCGTATAGCATAGCAAAATGATAAAGGCTATAAACATATAACCCCTTCGGGGTTAAATAAATACTTAACAATCAATTAGATAGTATACCCTTCCATTATTGAATAGCGAATATCGAACACCGAATAATAAATATAGAATATCGAAGGTTGGATAACACAGATCTTTTGCTTCGGCGCAATGACTTCTCGTATTCCCTTACCTCGAAATTCAT
>JBBACY010000003.1:0-129752 GCA_041656735.1 Bacteroidales bacterium
CGCGCGCCGGATAGTCTTTAGGTGGCTATTGCGGTGGGGCTCCACCTCTTCCCATTCCGAACAGAGAAGTTAAGCCCACCAGCGCCGATGGTACTGCCGAAAGGTGGGAGAGTAGGTCGCCGCCAACTTTGAAAAAAGCCCTTACAAATTCGTAAGGGCTTTTTTTTTTGTATATTCGCAGCTGATATGAAAAACTACTTTGCATATACAATTCTAATTCTTACCCTTCTTTTCACCATAACCTCCATATGGTCTAGTACTTGTATTGGGGCTAATGCAAATAGTTGTTTTCTTCCAAAGAAAACTAACCTATTAGCCAAGGTTGATACGCTGAGATCTGGTTTAAAAGCTTTCAATAAGGACGCTCATTCGGTACCTGGTGATACGATACCGTTAAGTGACACTACGCTTGTGCTCCCTTTTGATAGTATTAATGTAGTGCCTAAGGATACTACTTCTGCAGCACCAATTGATTCGATAGCTAGCAATTATAACGAAAGGAATAGTACGATATATTCTAAAATTAAGGATAGAACGATTCTTGATGTTCTCTCGATACCCTATAACCAAAGTGTCGCTTCCTGGCGATTTAATGAGGTTTATTTGGACTATGAACTTTCCGATGTTGATACAGCGCTATTTTTGAATCATCATTTTTATCCACAGCAAAAAAACTTTGAATCCTTCACATACCTTGGTAATATTGGTAGTCCTAGTATGCCTGACCATTTTTTTTCTCGACAAAATAATTCAACCTTCCTGTTTTCACGATATTTCAGTCAATATGCCGATGGGGTAACTGAACTTAAACAGTATAATGTTAAGTCGCCTTTTACTAGTGTGTTTTATACTAGTGGAGGAAAACGCTCGGAGATGGAGCAGCTTTTTAGGGTGCTGCACACCCAGAATGCTACTAAGCATCTTAACTTCGGTATTTCGTACGATAATTTTGGAACAAAAGGCGTGTACCAAAGTCAAACTACTAGAAGTAATCTAATTTCAATTTTTGGTAACTATAATAAGGCGAATTTATTTGGTCAGTTTAGCATTGTTAATCGAGTTTATCATAATGCAGAAAATGGCGGATCAACTTTTGATTTGTATGTGCCTCTCGATTCGCTACAAGACACGCGCATTTTACCCATAAGGTTATCTAATGCCAAGTCGGTTACAAGCGAGCGTTCAGTCTCGGTAATGGCAGGCTATACGTTACTAAACATAAAGAAAGTAAGTAAGGACTCGTTGAAGAAGGAAACCTACGTCCCTTTAATAAACACTAAGATGCTTATTACCAGAGAGCAGCACTCTAGAACTTTTGCAGATGGAATAAGTGGTGATAGCTATTTTGAAGATTTCTTTATTTCCGCTAAAAAAACTTTCGATACCGTATCGGTTGTGAGCTGGGATGCTAAAGCTATTCTTGAGATTGCACAATTTGCAAATATACCTGCAATGCCTGGCGTTCGGGGTTGGATTGGTTATAATCATTCAAATTTCTTTCTGTTTAAACCCCACGATTACTTGTTTACTAGTCAGGCAACCCCATTTTATTCCGCTCATTTTGGGGTTGGAGCATTTAGTGAAAGTCCATTTTTATCGTATAGGGGTGCTGCTAAAGTTTACTTTAGTGGCGACAGGGCAAATGATAAAGAGTTGAAAGGAGATATAAGACTTTCGCTATGGAAGGAGAGAGATATGCCCCAGCTAAAGGGAAATATTGAAATATCGGATTGTAGTGCCGACCCGTTATATCGTACATTTTTTTCAAATAACTTTAAGTGGAGCAATAATTTTAAAACCGAAAAACGATTTTTATTAGGTTTTGCATTTGAAATACCACGTTGGTTTTCTGAGGTTGGCTACAATATTGCCCATATAAGAGACTACTTGTATTTTAATACTAAAAGCTTGCCGCAACAGGCTAACGATATTACTGTAACATCCGCTTATGGTCAGGTAAGGCTTAAGTTTGGCAATGGTTTTAATTTGTTTAGTAAGTTAGTTTGGCAGGTTAATTCGCAAAATGAGGTTTTAAGTTTTCCTAAGTTGCAAGCGTTTGGCACTTTGTTTTACCAGAGGGAATTAGTGAAAAACGCCTTAGTAGGTCAGTTTGGAGTTAGCGCCAGCTATCGTTCAAATTTTTATGCTAGTGCATTTAATCCGGTTATAGGCCAGTTCTATAACCAGAACATTGTTGAATACCCGGGTTACCCTTTGGTTGATGTTTTTGCAAATTTTAAATGGAAAAGAGCCATTGTTTTTGTAAAGTATTCCCATTTAAATCAGGGTTATCCTCACAATAAATACTTTTCAGCTTATTCATATCCATTGAACCCTCAGGTTCTCAAATTCGGTGTTTCATGGATTTTCTACGACTAGTCGTCAAAAAAAAGGTGTAATTTACATCCATTACCTTATTTTAGCTGTTTATGTATTGTAACTAAGATATTATGTATGAGTCGTTTTAAACAATTGTGTGTGGTATTTTCTTTAGTGTTGGCAAGCCTAGCGTTTGGCACCTGTACTTTTACTAATAGTTCAGGCCGATTAGTAGGTCCTGATGGGATTAGAGATTATGAGCATATTATTCAGGAAGGTGTTTTGGTGGCAGTAACCGACATAAATTCAACTAACTACTTTATTTACAAGGGCGAGCCAATGGGCTACCAGTTTGATATGCTAAGTGAATTCGCATCCTATTTGGGTGTAAAACTCGAGATTATTGCTGAGAATGATTTGCAGGTTGCTTTTAAAATGCTTGAGGATGGGAGGGTTGATGTGTTTGCGAACAATTTAACCATTACAAATAAGCGCTCGCATAAGTATAAGTTTACAGTGCCTTATAACACAACAAAACAAGTATTAGTTCAGAGGAAAGAGTCTTCCGACTCGTTTTTTATAGGCAATCCCATTCAGCTTGGGAATAAGATTGTTTATGTTCAAAAAGGTTCGGCATCGGCGCAGCGACTGCATAATTTATCAGATGAGATTGGAGTTGATATTGTGGTTGTGGAAATGCCCAATTACGAGGCTGATGAGCTAATTGAATTGGTTTCATCGGGTGAGATAGATTATGCTGTATGCGATGAGGATATTGCTAGGGTAAACTCATTTTACTATGAGAATATTGATGTTGAGACGCCTGTTAGCTTTGATCAGAATTTGGCTTGGGCGGTTTCGAATAAATCTTCAAACTTGTTGGATACTCTTAATGTTTGGCTAGGAAAATTCACTCAAACAGCCGAGTATAAAATTATTAAGGGTAAGTACTACAATAATCCGTATTGGGCCAAAAAAGTTTTAACTGAGAGCTTTAAGGTGAAGTCGGGAAGTATTTCGCAATGGGATGATAATTTTAGATTTGCCAGTTCTACTATTGATTGGGATTGGAGGCTGTTTGCTGCAATGGTTTATCAGGAAAGTAGGTTTAAACATAATGTAGAATCGCATATGGGTGCGTACGGTTTAATGCAGTTTATGCCCGCAACTGCCGATTATTTTGGTATTAACCATATAGCTGACCCGAGAACCCAAATTAAAGCGGGTGCACGTTATTTGAAGTGGCTTGAGCAGCGATTCGAAGACTCTATTACTGACCCAGAACAGCGTGTAAAATTTATTCTTGCTTCGTATAATGCAGGACTAGGGCATATTATTGATGCAAGAAACCTTGCTCGGAAATATGGGAAAGACCCAAACGTTTGGGATGATAATGTGGACTACTTCATCCTAAATAAATCAAATCCCGAATTTTTTCGTGACACCACAATAAAATATGGCTCTCTGAGAGGTAAAGAGACTTATAACTATGTAAATGAAATAATGCAACGCTATAAGCATTATCAAAATATTATACCCAACTAACCGCTAGTACAGCTCGGTTAACTCTGAAATTATCATTGCCGTTGCCCCCCAAACAACCTCGTTGCCCACTGAATAAAAGGGAGCTGAAACGGGCTTGTTTCCAATGTTTATAGTTTTTACCGAAAGCTTATCTTTCTGCTTAAAGTCTTCAAGGTTAACGGTAATAGTATACTCAACTTCCTGTAAACTTAGGTTCATATTTATGGGCTTGGGCATAACACCCACAATTGGAATAACAATGAGGTTACTTAAAGGGATGTAGAGGGGTGATAAGGTCCCCAGAACTGTAACTGTTGATGTATCAATCCCTATTTCCTCCTCGGCTTCGCGAAGTGCAGTGGCCTCAATAGAATGGTCAAAGGGTTCTCGTTTTCCTCCCGGAAAGCTAATTTGCCCGCTATGTGGACCATTGTAGGTAGTTCGTTTTATAAGAACTGTGTTGGCCGTTTTATTATCAGGGTAAACGCATATTAAAACCGCACTTTCGCGAGTTGATTCATTCGTTCTCGATGATAAGCCTGTACCATCGAGAAAAGTGGGAGCCATCTTTTGCTGAGCTGCTTGCCCAGGAAGTTTGTTTGAAAGATTCTTCCTTAGTTTATTAATAAATAGATCGAATTCGGACATTTCTTCTTTCTAAATTGAAGGATTTTTTTGTGTGTATGATAAAGCTAGAGCCTATATTGTTTAGTTAAGGCTGTCGGCTACAACTGCGATCGGTTTGACCGATGGTCTTAACTTTGTTGATGCCGATGGCTATAAAAATATCTTGTTAACCAAACGGTGTTGAGACTCGAATTATGGTTTTATCATTATAACCAATTTTTTCGAAAAATGTTTCTTTTTTAGGGATGTTCTATGCTAACTAAAGGTTACTCAAACTTTATAGTTTTGTCTGGACTAATGTGCAGAATAACCATTGAGGGTATTAAAAGCATAGCGATGGTAAGTACAAATGTGCCGATATTGAGCAGTAGAATATTGATTATATCTAGGTTTATTGGCACGGTTGATAGGTAATAGTTAGCCTCATCGAGTTTTACAATGCCGAATTTTAGCTGGATTAAAGCCAGACTAATTCCGAGCAGATTTCCCCAGAAAAGCCCACGAACTATGATGTGCCCGGATTGTATTAAAAATATTTTTTGGATAAACCGATTCTCGGCACCAAGCGCTTTTAGTATACCAATCATATTGGTGCGTTCAAGTATTATAATTAGCAATCCGGCAATCATATTAATTCCGGCAACGGCCATCATCAGTACAAGTAAAACAATAGCATTGGTATCTTGTAGGCCAATCCAATCAAATATTTGAGGGTATTTTTCAACAATACTTTGAACTCGCAATCGGGTGCCATCGTTAAGAAAGTGGTACGAAACGATGTCGTCAATTTTATTGGTGATACTGTTAATTTCCTCAAAGTCGTCGATAAGTATTTCAATACCAGAAACCTGATTAGGCTCCCAACCGTTTAGTTTTTGTATATGTTTTAGGTCGCAAATAACGAAAAGTTTGTCAAATTCAGCCATTTGGGTATTGTAAATTCCTGTTACGGTAAATCGACGGAAACGTGGAGGCTCCTGAACAAAAAACATATCGAATGTATCGCCAATTTTAAGATTTAGCAGTTGTGATATGCTCTTTGATATAATGGTTTCGTTACTAGTTGATGAGTCGGAATGAGTGATGATTTGACCCTCAGTGAGATTACTCTTAAAAAAACTCCAGTCGAAATCAGCATCCACACCTTTAAGAACAATACCTTGAATATCGGTTTGGGTTTTAATTATACCTGGTTTCAATCCAAATCTTTGAATATGACGAATTCCTGCAATCTCATTAATTTGCGGAAGAAAATCTAGCTGGCTATCAATAGGAACCGTTTCGAACGAAAGGTTTCGATCGTAGTTAATAATTTGTATATGGCTACCAAAGCCAATGGTTTTTTCCGAAATTTCGTTTTTAAAGCCTGTAAGTATGGCCACAGCAATAATCATAACAGCTAAACTAACCGCTACGGCTATTGTGGCAATTCTAACGAATGGGCGCGATAGGTTCCCCTTCCCCTGCTTGGGGTCAGTTAAACGGTTGGCTATAAATCTTTCGGCTTTCAAGTGCTGGTGGTTTTGTTGTTGGTAAATTTAATGAATTTTATTTTCTTCCAAAATCGGCAGGTATTTCGCCCCAAAGCCGAGTTTCCCACTTCAGTAGCTTATTTTGCCATGTGTTTTCTTTTAGCCATGTTTCGGCTCGAGCGATGAGTGTAAAAACAATTTGGTTGCGATTGGTTTTCTCAAGCTTGGTGTTGGCTCGTTTATTTTTAACCCAGCTCAGTGCTGTTCTAGAGTCGGTGTATATGGGTATGTCGCTACCCTTTTGTTTAAGTAGTGCAAGCCCATGTACTATGGCTAAAAATTCACCTATGTTATTTGTTCCATCAAAGTAAGGGCCTTGCCTAAAAATTTCACGGCCAGTTTTGGCGTCTACGCCTCTATATTCCATATCGCCTGTAACCATATTACATGCTGCATCAACAGCGAGCGTTGGATATATTGGCTTTGGTTGGTTCTCCTTCAGTCCCTCTAATTTTATGGCTAGGCTTGTGTGCTTATTTGTGTAGTCGTGGTAGTTGCCGTTAAATGCTGTTTCGGCAGCCTCTTTTGTCGGGAACGACTTGTACTTGGCGTTTGGGTACCCTTTTATATTTAGTTGGCATTTCTCCCAACTGTCGTAAATACCCGGTTTAACGCCATCCCAAACTACATAGTATTTTTTTTTTGCCATAATATCGTTACACTTTCATCTGTTTAAACTTAATTTAAAAAGTGAGCAGATGGAATATTTATGGAGTAAATATTCTCCTGTTTGCTAAACTTATTTGTTAGAGTATTTCACCGCATGCATGCGAATTACCATAGCTTTTCCCCTGTGTAGAGGGCCTTCGTCTAAATATACTTCTTCACTTTTCAGGTCGATAATAGTTAAGTTTTTAAACATAGATTTAAGTTCCTGTTCGGTTACAAAGAAATTAGGATTTTTAGGACCACCTGAACTGAGTGGGATTTGGCTTTGGTTAAACATTTCGATAATTAAACTCCCGTTGGGTTTTAGTAAACCCTCTAGTTTTTGAGCTGCTTGCGCAAATATACTCCTTTCTAAATGAACGAATACCATGCCAATGGCACTAAACTGTTTTTCTATGGTTAAGTTTTCTATATCGGCAATAAGGTATGAAACGTTAACGCCAAATTGATTAAAGAGAGCAACTGCTTTTTGCTGAGCCACCTGGCTCGTATCAAATGCGGTAACATCCCAACCGTTTTTTGCAGCCCACAGAGCGTTGCGCCCTTCACCTTCACCCGGCAGCAAAAGAGTGCCTGGGCTAAGCGTTTTAAGCTTGGTGCATAGGTAATTGTTTGGGTTTGTACCGTAAATAAATTCGGAATTTAAGTAGCGTTTGTCCCACTCAGAAGAGTTACTCATTTACATTTGTTTTTTGTAGTGAAGTCGGGATAGAGCAGGTATTTTTTTCGAATTTGCATAAACTCTTCCAATCCTGTTTCCCAACTTATTCGAATGGTCTGCTCATCGACGTTCTGCCTAACCTGCTGTTTTAATATATTGTTTCCTGCCAAAAGGTTAAAGTATGAATTAAAGAAACTATCCTTATCGGGGAACGATTGGTATGCGAACAGTAACCATTCAAGGTTAATTTGTTTAAGGTCGAAAAAATATTTCTGGTCAAAATCTTGTAAGTTTATTCCATAGCATAGCTTCCCAAGCAAAGGAGGGTTTTGACTCGCCTTGGGTTTTATTTCGGGTGTGAATGAGAAAGGCATATTTGTGAAACTGGGATGTCCAAATACTTGAAAAGGGAAGTCGGTGCCACGACCCACACTAATGGTTGTTCCCTCAAAAAAGCCAAGCGATGGGTATAGGTATATTGAGGTTTGGTTGGGTAGGTTAGGCGAGGGTTTAACTGGTAGTATGTAGGTTGAGTCGTGGGAGTAATTTTTACAGTGTACAACGGTTAGGTTGCACTGTAAAGAGTCGGCAAGCCATTTTTCGCCGTTTACCATTTTGGCATATTCTCCAATGGTCATTCCATGAACAATTGGAACGGGGTGCATACCCACAAACGATTTATATTTTAGGTTAAGTATGGGGCCATCAACAAAAAAACCGTTAGGGTTTGGTCTGTCTAAAACAATAAGTGGCAGGTTGTTTTCGGCGCATGTTTCCATCACGTAATGCATTGTTGATATATATGTATAGTATCGAATGCCGACATCCTGAATATCAAAAATAATAATATCTATATCGCTGAAATCGGCCTGCGAGGGTTTCTTTTTATTGCCGTAAAGCGAAATAACGGGGAGTCCTGTTTTGGTGTCGAAATGACTTTCAATAAGCTCGCCCGCATCACCATCACCTCTGAACCCATGCTCTGGACTGTAAATTTTGGTTATGTTCACGTTAAGGGCAACAAGGCTATCAATAAGATGGACGCTATTTATTGTTGTTGAATGGTTGGCCACAATTCCAACTCTTTTGTATTTTAGCAGCGGGAGATAGCTACTAAAACTCTCGGCACCAAGTATAATGTGTTGGCTGTTTGCGTGATTTTTATCTGAGGTAGCTGTGGCTCCGCACGCCGAAAGAAGCAGGAAAGGAATAACCAAAGTTACTAGTCGCAATTTTGTGTTTGTATTTGTTTACACGAAATTAGTAAAAAAGAGTAGTATGCACAGGCTTTTTGAGAAATTTGTTAATTATTCCAATTTTGTTGTTTCATTTTGTGGTAAGCAAGGTGCGCAATACTCGTTAACAGATACTTTGATTGGCAACTACTTGCCACAAGTACTAGGGTGACTTTTCATCATTTTAATGTTGAAATTGTTGACACTATTTTGAGTTAGTGATAACAGTAAAACCTTGTTTTGGGTCTTTGATAAGAGAGTGTCAAAGGCACAAAACAAGGTTTTTGATGTTGCTATTTTCAGTTAAAAATCTTTTTTCTAAAATAGCACTATTCGTATAACAGTTTTCCAAGATTATCGAACCGTTCAGAATAATCTTCCATAGAAGCCCTTATCACTTCATGCGCATCTTCAGTGCCGTAGGTTTCAGTAATTCTGGAACCACTGTCTTTGCCGGGCATATCTTTATAAGTCAGGAAATAGTGCTTAAGTCGTTGAATTACAATGTCTGGGCAGTCTGTTATGTCATTAAAATGACTATACACCACATCATTGCAAAGCACTGCAACAATCTTATCGTCAGCCTTTTCTCCGTCAATCATACGGAAACCGCCAATAGGTCGTGCTTTAACAAGAATGTCACCGTGAGCAATCGACTTTTCGGTAAGGACAACAATGTCAATTGGATCTCCATCTCCTTTAATCATTTTTTCATTTGACCTCTTAGCACAAATTACCCCCACCCTGTCACCGCAGAATGTTTGCGGAATGAAACCATAAATTGCGGGTACTACGTTTGAATATTTCTGTGGTCGGTCAATCATTAGATAACCAGACTCTTTATCGATTTCGTATTTTACGGTATCCGTTGACACAACTTCGATAAAAGCTGTTACAATTTTGGGCGCTTTATTACCAATGTGTACACCGTGCCATGGATGAGATTTGTATCTTAAGCCCATTAATCGGCCAATTGGATCTGAAATTTTATCTGCCATTTAATTTATGTTTTTCAAATATTAAAAATAAAGAAGTGTTTATGTTCAACAAGTTTAAGAAAAAAAGACACTAAAAAGTTCCTTGTAAACTCTTAGTTTATTTTCTTATTTTAATTAGGCAGCTAAGTTATACTAATTTGTCTATATGTCAACGGTGTAGCATTGACAATTCTTTCTATCAGGTTTATACAAGCTCCATGAGGCATATTTCTTCGGCTTATGCTTTTGAGATATTCATAAAAGTATAATTTTAATTCGTTCAAACTGTGCCGTTTTCCCATCGTTAACTTTTAATTATTATGATGGTATAATGTAGATTTAAGAGTTCTTTGCTTAATAACTATCATAGTTACATTAATATAACCATAGAACTCAGTTGTATCATTAAAATATACCATACAATCGGCTGTTTGATCAGACCATAGGTCTACGGGTATAGACTATTTAAAACAGGCGTAACTGTGAGAGTAAAGTTGCTGAAAATCAAATAATCCGAGTCTCTTAAAACGTATTGTTTTAGCACCACGAGGTTTAATTCTTCGTGTTACACACAATTTAAAGTGCTCGAAAAGTGCTTAGTTCAGCTGGTTTAGTTACTCAAACAATACTAGTAGTATCGTGTTAGTATTGTGTAATGTTTTTTAATATTTTACTGTATATGCAAAATATTATTGTGTATATTGTAATAATATTCGTTAGTACGTTTATAGCGCTTAAAAAAACTCGGATATGGCAACCAATTTACGGATAACTCTTCTCTTGCTCTTAGTTGTGTTGCTGGTTATTTTAATGTTTTATGTGCGCATAAAACGCAGAAATATTGAAGCACCTTCGCTAGTATGGTTATTACTGTCGGTTACTATTTGGTGCCTTGCTACCATAGTCGATTTGTATCTTGTATCGGCTGTTGATAAAAAGATTGTTGATGTATTTCGTTACCTAGGAATTGTTTCGATACCTGTTTGTTTCTTCTACTTTGTGCTAGAATTCACCCAGCGGGCTAAATGGTTTAAAATTAGGGTTATATGGCCTTTTTTTGTGGTGCCCTTGACTACCATTGGAATGCTAATAACCAATGATTACCACCATCTTTTTTACAAAATTCATCAGTTCGAACCCATATACAAAGTGAGCCTTGGACTATGGTGGAAAGTGCATTTTATATACTCATATGCTCTTATAGTTATTGCGCTGGTAGTTCTGGTACGAATGCTTCTCTCTAGTACAGGTCGAAAGCGGAGGGTTGCTTTAATTGTTCTGATCAGTTCAATCCTTCCGTTTATTTCACACATAGTTTACGTGAGTCGGTTTACTCTAGTTCGAGAAGATGATATTACGCCCATTCTATTTGCCCTTTCTGGGATTGTCGTTTTTCTGGGGTTGTACTCAAAAAAACTGCTTGCGGTTAAACCAATTGCCCTAAACACTCTGTTTAACAATATGCCCGATGGTATTGTGGTGATTGATAACAACTTAATAATAGTAGATGTAAACCACTCGGCCATTGAATTACTGGGATTGGCAGACTATAAAAGCACGAAACGAAATATAAATGAGGTTTTACCCTACAAATTTGATTTTACTAACCAGAATGCTTTAGGCAAAGTACACGTTGTACACTTCAGTAAAAGGTACTTTGAGATTACTCACACCAAAATTCGAGGCGATAGCAATGAGGACGTTGGGTACTTGGTGGTAATTAAAGACATCTCTTTACGCCAACTTTCTCAAGAAAAATTACGCTTGGCTACTGAGAGGCTCGATTTAGCGTTACAGGCAGCACAACTCGATTCGTGGGAGAATAATTTGATTTCCGGGAAAATCATTGGAGGCACAGAGATATATAAGGGTATAGGGTATGCCGATGACGAAATCCCTAATAGCTTTGAGGATATTCATGCGTTAATTCACCCCGATGATCAGTTGTATGCAAAAAAATCGCTGAGTCAATACTTGGTGGGAGAAACACAGGTTTACGATTGTGATTTTAGGGTTCGTGGTAAAAGTGGAAGCTACTATTGGCTTGCCAATTACTCTCGTATTATTGAACGTGATGGGCAAGGAAAACCCACTGTAATTATTGGTATTACTCAGAATATTAACGCTCGAAAACGGACTGAAGAAAATATAAAGAGGAAAAATGATGAGCTTGTTCAGGCGAATGCCGAAAAAGAAAAGTTTTTTTCAATTATTGCCCACGACTTGAAAGGACCATTTATGGGTTTCATAGGTTTAACAGAACTTATGGCGCGCAGCATTGGCGATATTGATGAGGCAGAAATGCAAGACATCGCAAAATCGCTAAATACTACAGCAAAGAATCTTTACGAACTACTTGAGAATTTATTGAATTGGGCCACAATTAAACGGGGGCATAAAAGCTTTAGCCCTCAAAAATTTAACTTGAACGATACCATTCTCGAGGTTGAAGAGATACTGCAGAATCAACTTACGCAAAAAGGTCTCACCTTAATAAATGAAGTTGATACAAACCTAAAGTTGCTTGCCGACAGGGAATCGGTAAAATCCATAACCCGAAATTTAATTTCTAACGCTATTAAGTTTACACCTAGCGGTGGTGTAATTTTAGTGAAAACTAAAATTACAGAGAAGGGTATGGCCGAGATAAGTGTTAGGGACAATGGAATTGGTATGCCCGATGATATTAAGAATAATCTTTTTCGAATTAGCGTTAAAGTATCAAGGCCAGGTACTAATAATGAACCTAGCACTGGTTTGGGGCTAGTTTTGTGCAAGGAGTTGGTAGAGAAGCACGGCGGTGGCATTAGCGTAGATAGCACCGAAGGTGAGGGCAGCATATTCACATTTACGCTACCTGCGGCGCACGAATAGAGTTTTGCTAGAAATACCGACTAGAGGTTAATATTTTTTTGTTTATGATTGTTTTTAAATGGTTTGAAAATTGTAGCGTATTAAACTTGATGGCAAAACACCGTACACCGGTTCATTTTGGTTATGTGCTAAAAGAACGCGCTTGTTTATATGAAGGCAAAACACAATTGATAATAAATTTCCAATAGTTTATATATTATGCCGAAAGATTACACTCAAAACATTACTTCGTTAATAGCATTGCTACCAAACTGCACAATGGTTTGGCATACCGAAAAACAGAGCGTTATTGCTTTCAACCGGAGCGTATTTTCCGAGCTAGGCTACTCGCACGAGCAGGATATTATTGAAAATTGGGTGCAGCTAATTCACCCAGAAGATGAGCAAAATTTCGATGTTCTGAAAAATCTAGGGGGCCCAATCGTTTTTGAGGCTAGGTTAAAACAACCTTCAAATGATTGGGTTTTGTATTCTATTTCTGCAAATGTATTTACTAGTAGTACCAACGGCTCATCGCATGAGGTTATTATAACGTTTACTCCGCTAAAACAGGCGAGTAAACTTCAGCGGTCGCTGTACGAAAGCAACGAGCGTTTTAAAAGTTTATCCGAAGCTTCGTTTGGAGGCATTGCAATACACGATAAGGGGCGGATTATTGAGGCAAACTTGGCTTTATCTCAAATGACAGGCTATAGCTATACTGAGCTAATTGGGTTCGATGGGCTATTGCTTATTGAAGAGAAGGAACGCCGATTTGCAATAAAGAAAATAGCCGAAGGTTTTGAGCACCCCTACCAATCGGTTGGCATACGAAAAGATGGAACGAGCTATCCTCTGGAAATTAAGGGTAAGCGAGTCCCTTATAAGGGCGTAATGATGAGGGTTACAGAGTTTCGCAATATTGAGGATAGGGTACGGTATGAGCGCACGATAATTGAGAGTGAAAAGAAATATAAAGATATTATTGAGTTTGCCGTTGATGGTTTTGTAACTGGCGATTCAAATGGCATGATTATTAGCACCAATAAACGATTTTTAGATATAACCGGTAGATCGAGGGATAAGGTAGAGGGATTATATCTAACTGATTTTTTTAGTCAAAAAACGCTTAAAGAAAATCCCTTGAAGTTTGAAACCCTTAGTAAGGGTGAAACGCTGATTAGCGAGCGCGAAATAGTTAGGCCTAACGGTGAAGTGGTGTGCGTTGAAATGCACTCAAAACAGATGCCCGATAATACGCACCAAGCAATTGTTCGTGATATTACCGAACGTAAAAAGGAACAAGCTGAAATTGAAATTAGTGAGGCAAAGCATAGAGCAATTTTTAACCATGCCAACGATGCAATTTTAATTTTGGATTTAGATGGATTTGTTGACTGTAACCCGAAATCAGAAGAACTTTTTGGTTGTAGTAAAGAAGAACTTATCGGTAAAAAACCTGAGTTTTTCTCACCCGAATACCAGCCAAATGGGCAAAGGTCAAAAGACCAAGCACCTGTATATACAGCAAGGGCACTAGGTGGCGAATCGCTATATTTTGAGTGGTTGCATATGCAAGCAGATGGTACTCCTTTTTATACCGAGATTAGTCTAAGCCCACTGTACCTGCAAAGCGGAACTTATGTACAGTCAATAATAAGAGATATTACCGAGCGCAGAAAAATTGAATCGGCTCTGGTTCAGGAACGCCTTCTGATGCATAACATGATGGAGAACGTTATTGATCAAATCTATTTTAAGGATTTGGATTCTAAATTTATTAGGGTAAGCCGAAACGTAGCAAAGAGATTTGGGGCTCAGAGTGCAGATGAGTTGCGAGGTAAAACTGATTTTGATTTCTTTGCAGATGAGCATGCCCGTGAATCCTATGAGTTAGAGCAGGCAATAATTAAAACAGGGAAACCAATTATTGGCATAGAAGAAAGAGAGGTTTGGCCCGATGGTAAAATAACTTGGGCATCATCTACTAAAGCACCGTTTTACGACCGACAAGGGAAAATTATTGGAACGTTTGGTATATCTCGAGACATTACTGAGCGTAAAGAATGGCAGGAGAAACACAAAGAAATTGAGGAGAGGCTAGGCTATGTTGTTAAAGCTATTAACGATGGTATTTGGGATTGGGATATCGAAAACAAGGAAAATTTCTTTAGCGACCGCTACTATACCATGTTGGGTTACGAACCCAATGAGTTTGAGGCAAGCATTGAAGGTTGGGAGCAATTGCTGCATCCAGACGATAAGGAGTACAGTAAAATTAGTTTGGGTAAATATTTAAAAGAAGGTATTGGTGAATTTAACATTGAGTTTAGGCTTCGAACTAAGGATAATAAATGGCGCTGGATAAATTCTCGAGGAAAGGTGACTGAGTATAATCAAAAGGGTAAGCCCAAAAGGATTGTTGGTACCCATATGGACATTACCGAGCGCAAGGTTATGGAGATGGAGATTAAGCAGGCTAAAAATATGCTGCAATTAGTGCTCGATACCATACCTGTGAGAGTATTCTGGAAAGACACAGATTTGATGCTGTTGGGGTGCAATAAACCTTATATGCTTGATGCTGGTTTTAGTAACCTTAATGATATGATTGGGCTATCCGATTTCGAAATGGGTTGGAAGAATGAGGCTTCAAAATATAGAGCCGATGATAAAAATGTAATTGAAACAGGCTGCGCAAATATTAATTTTGAAGAACAGCAGACTACACCCAAGGGCGAGTCGATATGGCTTAGAACAAGTAAAATTCCTCTACGCAATGCCGAAGGCGATATTATTGGGGTTCTAGGAACCTATGATGATATAACCGAAACTAAAAAAGCGAGAGAGGCTATTGAGCTCGAAAGAGCCTACTTTGAAGAACTTTTTGAAGCTTCGCCAGAGGGTATAGCAATTGTCGATGTTAACGATTGTGTGGTTAGGTGTAATGCCAAATTTTCAGAACTTTTTGGGTATTCATCCCAAGAACTAAAGGGAAAGTCAATTAATGAATTTATTGTTCCTGAACATCTAAAGAATGAGGGACAGGTACTAACTGAAGCTGTATCGCAGGGCGGAACAATCGCTAAAGAAACCATTCGAAAACATAAGGATGGTTCGTTAATCTATGTTTCAATTCTTAGTAAACCAATTCTTTTTAAAGGGGGTACAATTGCGGTTTATGCCATATATCGCGATATAACTGAACGCAAACAGGTTGAAGAGGAATTGGTTCGCAAAACCTATGAAATAGAGGGTCAAAATGAGGAGTATCGAGTTATTAACGAAGAATTATATGAGGCTAAAAAGAAGGCGGAAGAGAGCGATCGATTAAAATCGGCTTTTTTGGCAAATATGAGCCATGAAGTTCGAACACCAATGAATGGCATCTTGGGCTTTAGTCACCTTTTGACTAAGCCAAATACTCCTCAGGAGAGTGTTGATGAGTATGTGGGTATAATTAAAAGCTGTGGAAACCAGCTGCTTGGTATTATAAACGATTTGATAGACATATCGAAAATTGAGGCGAATCAGATTACCATATCCCTTTCGGAAGCTAATATTAACGATATGCTTTATGAGCAGTTCCTCCTGTTTAAAGAAAAGGCTAATGAAAAAGGGCTGGATTTATCATACTCAAGCGCTTTATCTTTCGATAATGCGGTAATAACTACCGATGCAGGAAGAGTTAGACAAATTTTGACAAATTTATTGGGTAACGCACTGAAATTTACGAACCAGGGAGATATTAAATTTGGCTATACTCTGGATGGGAGCTACCTACATTTCTTTGTAAAAGACACAGGTATTGGCATAGCACCCGAACATACCGAAACAGTTTTTGAGCGTTTCGGTCAGGTTGAAGCTAATTTATCTCAGCAAACCGGGGGTAATGGCCTAGGGTTAGCCATATCGAAAGCTTACGTAAATAAACTTGGAGGTAGTATTTGGATTGATTCATCCCAGGGCCTGGGGACCACCTTTCACTTCACTATTCCATTCCAGCCGGTTATTCACAAAGAGAGTATGCATCAGCAAGCAGCTCAGGATACCCAGGAAAGCTTGCCGAAAGGCATTAATATGCTAATAGCCGAGGACGACACGGTTAATTTTCAGTATATTAAAGAGATACTCTCAGGGTACGATGTTAACATTATTTGGGTAAAAAATGGAGCCGATGCCGTAAATGAGGTGAAGGTAAACCCCGATATTGATATTGTTTTAATGGATATTAAAATGCCTGTAATGGATGGGTACGAGGCTACTGCAGAAATTAAGAAGTATAGAGCCAACTTGCCCGTTATTGCACAAACGGCATATGCTTTTGCAGCCGATAGAGAGAAAGCATTAAATGCCGGATGTAACAATTATGTTTCGAAACCAATTGATCGCAAACAGCTATTAGCCCTAATTAGTATGTACGTTAAAGGGTAGTTGTTTGGTAAATTGAAATACCAATCGGTTGGAGCTGATTGCAAGTTTTAACTAGAGG
Organism: Bacteroidales bacterium; assembly: GCA_041656735.1. Lineage (GTDB taxonomy): Bacteria > Bacteroidota > Bacteroidia > Bacteroidales > Tenuifilaceae > Perlabentimonas. Next base: position 16,890 of record JBBACY010000003.1, read on the forward strand.
CGAATGGTGTTGGCCTTAGGTAATAATCACCTACTTATTTTTTTCTGAAAAAGATTTGTATGGGTACGCCCGTAAAATTAAACTGCTCGCGTAGTTTATTCTCAATATATCGTTTGTATGGGTCCTTAATGTATTGAGGTAAGTTGCAAAAAAATGCGAACGATGGGGCATACGTTGGAAGCTGGGTGGCATACTTAATTTTAATAAGTTTACCCTTATAGGCTGGCGGTGGGTAAGCATCAACAGCTTCCTGAGTAAACTCATTTAGGGTTGATGTGGCAATACGTTGTTTTCGGTTATGGTAAACATCCATAGCCTCCTCAAGTACTTTAAGAATTCGTTGCTTGGTAATTGCCGACGTAAAAATTATGGGTATATCGGTAAATGGTGCAATGCGCTCTTTAATGGCTTGGGTAAATTCAGCTGTTGATTTTGCGGTTTTTTCCACTAAATCCCATTTGTTTACAACCAAAACTGCACCTTTTCTGTTGCGTTGTATTAGGTTAAATATATGCAAATCCTGTGCTTCAACACCTTGTGTTGCGTCAATCATCAGAATGCAAACATCGGAGTTTTCAATTGTTCGCACCGAGCGAAGTACTGAGTAGAACTCTAAATCTTCAGTAACCTTATTTTTCTTCCTAAGTCCAGCCGTATCAATAATTATAAAGTCATGGCCAAATTTATTGTATCTGCTGTGAATTGAATCGCGAGTTGTTCCGGCAATTGGCGTAACAATGTTACGCTCCTCGCCAACAAGGGCATTAATTAACGATGATTTACCAACGTTTGGTTTACCTACAATAGAAATGCGAGGAATTTCGGGTTCATCCTCTTCAATCTCTTCTTTTGCGAACGATTTTACCACCTCGTCAAGTAGATCGCCAGTGCCGCTTCCACTTATCGCCGAAACAGTCCACGGGTCGCCTAACCCTAAGGTGTAAAACTCGTACGAGTCGGCTTGACGTTGGAAATTATCAACCTTATTGGCAACAAGTAGCACTTTCTTGTCAGATCTGCGAAGTAGGTTTGCCACCTCCGTATCCATATCGGTAATGCCTATGGTCACATCAACTAAAAAAAGAACAACATCGGCTTCTTCAATGGCAAGTTTCACCTGTTTCCGAATTTCTCCCTCAAAAATGTCGTCAGAGTTTACAATCCACCCTCCGGTGTCAATTACCGAAAATTCAATCCCGTTCCAGTCCGATTTTCCATATATCCTATCGCGGGTAACGCCTGAAACCTCGTCAACAATTGCCCTACGTTGGCCAATTAACCTGTTAAAAAGGGTCGATTTCCCTACGTTGGGTCGTCCTACTATTGCTACTATATTTGCCATGCTTGTTTGCTATTGTCTGTTGTTGTGCTGTTTATGGGCTGTAGCCCATGGGTGTATTGTTTTTGCTGATGAAGAAATTATCCTAGCTCCTCTAAATATACCCAAACCGTTTTAGCTTCTTGTTGTCATCGCGCCAGTTGGGATCAACCTTTACGAACATTTCCAGGAACACTTTCTTCTCTAAAAACTTTTCTAAATCAATACGTGCTTCGGTTCCAACCTTTTTGAGCATTTTGCCCTGATGACCAATTATAATGCCCTTTTGCGAGTCGCGAATAACGTATATAACGGCTCTAATGTGGTCAATGGTAGGTTCCTCGGTGTACTCTTCAATTACCACTTCAACGGAATAGGGAATCTCTTTTTGGTACGTTGTTAACACCTTTTCGCGAATAATTTCTGAGGCGAAGAATCTCGTCGTTCTATCGGTTAGCGAGTCTTTTGGAAAAAACTCATGCCCTTCGGGTAGATTGTCGAGTATAGATTTAAATATGGGTTCAAGGTTAAACTTGTGCAAAGCTGAGGCGGGTATAATGGTGGCTGCGGGTAGGGTATTGTGCCACATTTCAACCAGTTTCTCAAGTTTTAGCTGATCGCTTAAGTCTACTTTATTTATTACAAGTATAATTGGGGCTTCATGCTGTTTAAGCAATTCAAGAAACTCTTCGTTTTTATTCGGGGTTTCCTGCGTGTCGGTAATGTAAAGTATTACATCGGCGTCCTCTAGGGCGCTCATTACAAACTTCATCATCGATTCCTGTAGTTTGTAAGCAGGTTTAAGTACCCCCGGAGTATCGGAGTAAACTATTTGAAAGTCATCGCCATTTACTATGCCCATTATACGATGGCGCGTAGTTTGTGCCTTACTGGTAATAATCGACAGGCGTTCACCCACCAAAGTATTCATAAGGGTAGACTTGCCCACGTTAGGGTTGCCTATAATATTAACAAAACCAGATTTATGAGTCATCTTACTAAAGTACAATTTAAATTTGGGAACAAAGATAGTAAGATTTGAGGTTTATGTTACACTCGCTAAAAAATATTATAAGCTATGGGGTTGTATTTGCATAACTTAATCGTTTTGGCTTGCTGTTGATACTGGCAGCTGTACGTAAAACTTTGTGCCAAGGGCAAGGGTGGTTTCAAACCAAATTTCACCTCCTATTAGCTTAACTATCTCTTTGCTTATGGCAAGCCCAAGGCCCATACCACCCGATTTTGTTGTAAAATTTGGTGTAAATATTTTTTTGCTAGCATCGTCAGAAATTCCTGAGCCATTGTCCTCAACAACTACTTTTACGTATTCGCCCGATTGAAACAGCGATACCTTAATGTGCCCATTGGGTTTTCGTCCTATTGCCTGAGTTGCGTTCTTTATTATGTTAACAAAAACCCTGCTAAGTTGCTCCTTATCAGCATAAACCATAATGTCATCCTCAGGTATATCATTTTCAACCTCAATATTAGGATACTTTGAGAATAGGGTAGAGGCATCTCGAACAATACCGTTTATGGCAATATGGTTAAACTGCCCGATGGGCATTTTTGCAAAATTCGAAAATTCGGTGGCAATATTACTTAGCGTACCAATTTGTTCAATAAGGGTATCGGCAAATTTCTCGAAAAGTTCATCCCATCCGGGCTGGTTGGTTTTTTTTGCCCTAATTAAATACTGTAGGTTTAATTTTATTGGTGTAAGGGGATTTTTAATTTCATGGGCAATTTGCTTGGCCATTTCACGCCATGCGCTTTGCCGCTGACTTTGCGCTAACTTATTGGCACTTTCGGCTAGTTCAACCACCATACGATTGTACTCGGTTACAAGCTGACCAAGCTCGTCGTTCCTTATATAGTTAAGCGTTTCGTTGTGCTTGTCAAAATCTATGGTGCTCAATTTCTCCCTAAGTAGTTCAATGGGTTTGGTTATTTGATTGCTAATAAGTACTGCCACAAATATTGTGAATAGAATGAGCAGCGTGTATATATTCACCAGCGCTACTACTACCGAAAATATCTCTTGCATAAATTCTCCCTGACGGGTAAAATACGGAAGATTTAGGTACGCAATTTTTTGGTTTTGGGTATTAAAAAGAGGAGCGTATGCCGAGAGAAACTCCATTTCCCCAATGTTTTCGGTATTTATTAGCTTTGGAATATGTCGTTTTGAGAGATCGTGTAACGGAAGAGGATGCATTGTGGTGCCAATAAGTTGGCGGTCGATAATTTCGGGTCTCGATGTGGCAATAAGCTCACCGCCAACGCCATAAATGTTTATGTCAGAGCGTAAAACATTCGATAATTTTATAAGGTAATGGGTTAGGTAGTTTGCATATTCGGGGTTTATAATGTCTTCTGTTACCAGGTTGTCTTCAATGTCAACTTTGGCCGATTGTAACTTCTCGTTGAGGCTGTCGTAATTCTTCTTCTCAAAGCTTTTAACGCTGTATACAATAGTTACCAGTCCAACCATAATAAGCGACAGAACGATAAGTTGAACCATGCTGAACTTTATTCTGCTTTTTAGGCTTGGTGCCCCAAAGTTAAAACCAATAGGAACGCCACCAAGCGTTAGCCATAGTATACCAACCATAAAAAAGAATAGAAAAACCCAAGCGAACGAGGCTGTAATGTTGAATAGTTTCTCTTTTGGGCGACTTAAGTAAAGTTCTATTTCGCTATCGTTAGTGTAAATTAAATGATTGTAACTATCAAAATCAACAAAAGTGTAATTGCTTACTGTATCAGGCTGAAACTCGTTTGATAGCGGGTAGTTAAATTCTCCTGTTCGTGCTATAAGGTTGCCCTTAAAGTACTTGGCCGACGAGTAGTCTGATAGAATGGAGCGGTTAGGCGTATTGCCATCGAGGAGTAGCTCGGGGTATCCCAAAATTTCGCGACTAAGTTTAGAGTCGAGTTCAAGGTATATGCAAATTTCCTGGCCATCGGGTAACACATACTCAATCATTCCTAAGTAGCTTATACGACCGTTCTGGTTATCGAGGTAGTAAAAACTTGTGCCGGGTATCCTGGTGCCATAGTCGTTTAGCATATCTTCAAAAAAATCGAAGCACCTATATACTTCACCCGAACTACCCAAGCGAATATCCGAAGTGCTAAGACAAACTGTTATCTGAAAATCGAATTTCTTGAGGTAGCTATTTAGGTAGTTCTCATCTAAATAGTTGTAAAGGTCCGATTCGTGGGCTAAAATATCGCCTAGAAGCCTAATAATCTCCTCATCGGTGTGCATTTTTCGGTATATCTGCGGGAATATGACTTCGGCCACGGGATCGCGTTCGTTGGCTAAATTTATGGCAAGTATTTTTCTAACCTCCTTATCCTTTTTGTCAGAGTTGTCAGATATTGAGTAAACTGTAAAAATTGAAAACAACAGAATTAGAGTAATAAACTGGTTTGCATTGAGTTTGCCCGTTTTTATTAGAGGTTTAAGAATTATAAGTGGTATTGACATAGCAAAAAGCAGGCTCAGTACCGTGGGGGTGGTATAAGTAAACTGAACGGTTACCGCAAGTACAAATGCAGAAACTAGAGTGATAAATGCAGGTTTTAAACCGTAGGGTTTAAGAAGTTTTGCCGATGAAAACAGAGCTAGTACGCCGGCAGTAAACCAAAGTGAAATAATTAGGTATTCAACTAGTGCATAAACCGAAAGGTTGAAAATGCGGTAGGCTTCAAGGGTTATGGTTGAGTTATGAACTAAAACAGAGGTTAGGTAACTAGAGTAAAAGAAAAAGATGAATGAAACTAGCGCCAATGCGCCTCCCCATACTATGGCTTTTACCTTACTCGAGGGCGTTACTTTTGCTACTGTGCGCTGAGTAAAGCAAAGTAGGGCGAAAATAATTAGGGTATTAATCAGTAAATCGCCAAGAGATGGGCTGTACCATGAATAGGCAAAAATTTCATAGCTAAACAGTTTCAGGTTTCCTTGCGTAATAATATTCCAGTAGAGTAGTGCAAGTCTTAGGCTAATAATTAGCAGCAAAAGCAATGGTATAGTTACGGCCTTTCGCTTGTATTTTAACGAAAGCCAAAGCAGTATATATAGTGAAATTATGAGCAAAAGGAAGCCAGCGTGTGTTAGTATCGACTTAAAATTTTCGAGTTCAAACTCAAAGTCTTTGGGAATATAGGAAAGGTAAAATATTGGATTTGGACCGAATAGCGAAACAGGAAACGACCCATTTAGCGAGGTGGGCGAAAGGCTATAGTTCTTTAGAAAATTTAACGATTCATGGTAACTGTTTTTTAAAAATTTATTTTGATACGGGTAGCTATACCTAACTTTTACCAACAGTAGCCCTTTAATGTTATCGCGTGCAATCCAGTATGAGAGGCACCACGTGTTTTGCACTTTTATCAGCTTGTTTGAGAATTCCTGAACCAGGTTAACGTCCATACTCTCGGACCAGAATTGCAGCTCGTTATCTTCATAAAGGAAAATAGCCAACCCATTTTTTTGTAGCTCATCCCATTTCGAGTTGGATAGCAAGTCAAAAGCACTCTCGAAGCCATAGTCGTAAGCCTCGTTAATTAAATCTTTTGTGGCTTGCATACCAGTGTTGGTGCGTTTAACTAGAACCTCTTGCGCTCTATTTATCTGTGGAAGCGTTGCAAGCTTACGGGTTGAAATTTGTGTTGAATAGGGAATAATGGCAAACAATATTGCTGAAAGCAAAAAAGTAGCCAGTGCGAATGTTTTTAAGTGTCTTTTTTTCACCGATATACTAGTTGAGTGCTTTATTGTTTTTTTTAATACGTTTTTTGCCGAAATGTTAAGCTAGTTAAGCCCTGCATTCTTTATATACACTTAGTAGAGAGCCTATTGATGAACTGTGGCCCTTTAGTTTTATAAAGTGTTTTTGTATTACTATTTTCGTCTAATTTCAATACATAAAGGCATAACAAAAACCGCACCGATTTTGCTACTCGTGATGGTATGGATCTCCTTTAAGTATGGTCATAGCTCTGTAAACTTGCTCAATGGCAATAAGTCTAATCATTTGATGTGAAAAGGTTAATTTCGACATGGCCATCTTTTCGTTAATTCTCTTTTTTACCTCATCCGATACGCCATAGGCCCCGCCCACAACAAAAACAAGCTCTTTGCATCCGCTAAGCATTTTTAATTGTAGTAGCTGCGAAAACTCTTTCGAAGTGTGTTCCACCCCTTTTTCATCAAGTAAAATTACGTCGGATGCAGTTTTTAACGCATTCAGAATCAACTCCTCCTCTTTATTTACAAGCTGCTCGGGGGGTAAGTTTTTACTGTTCTTAATATCGGGAATAATATTGAACCCAATTTTAATGTACCGTTTTAACCTTTTCAGGTACTCCTCAATCCCCTGGTCTATAAAGCCTTTGTTAGTTTTGCCTATGGCTAAAATTGTGATTTTCACGTAATTAAAATTGGTTCGTTTTTTTAGGTAGAACAGTTGTCATTATCTTTTGCTACGAAACTATGAAAAAGCAATAATTTTTCCTAATTAATAGTAAATCTGGGGTTGATGTTTAGCGCTTTGTGGTTGAATCATTACCCATAAATTTAGAGAAAAACTCCCCTGAAATCTTAATTTTTGCATAAGGTTTTGTAATTCAGTTGCATATGTTTATTCTGATCTCTTGTAACCGACATTGATATCCATATTAAAAACGTTTAGGCTTGATTACCGCGATTTATTTTATTAATTTTACAACAAGTAGGGCGAATGGTTAAAATCGTATATTGTTTTTTATTTACAGTGTTAGGCATAACTCATTAATGAGAGTACTAATTATGGCGTAATATTTGCAGTAATACTTGGCTTAAATGTAATAGGTATTTTTCATTATATGAATTATTTAGTTGAAGGTTAAAGATATGTGGATATGAGAAAAAAAATTACCACCCTTTTTATTTTGTTACTAACTACTGTAATGGTTAATGGTTATGGTCAGTTGGTGCCTAGTGAAAGTTTTATTAATACCATTACTGTAATTTTTAAAACAGGAAATTCAGGTGAGTTAAGTAAGCATCTTAACTCTACCGTTGAGATAGAGTTGCTTAGCGAGGACAATATTTACAGTAAAGCACAGGCCGAACTGATGATGAAAGATTTTTTCACCCGCAACAAGCCCAGTTCATTTAAAATTAACCACCAAGGAAACAAGGGTAATACTAGTTTTGCAATAGGCACTCTGGTTACGGATTCAGGAAGTTTTAGGGTTTCGGTATTCATGAAAAGCGAAAATGACAAGCATTTAATTCATCAAATACGGGTTGAGCAAAGTTAGCGCGGGTAGGGATAAAACAAATCATCTTTTAAATTTAATTATTTCTTATTATGTCGTTAGAAGACAAATTAATTGACATTGCCATTGCCGAAGACATTGGTGATGGAGACCACTCGTCATTATCGTGTATACCCGATACCGCAATGGGCGAAGTTAGACTTATGGTTAAGGATACAGGCGTTTTGGCAGGTGTTGATATAGCGCAACGTATTTATCATCGTATTGATAGTAAAATACAATTTACCCCATACCTAACCGATGGAAGTATTGTTAAAGTAGGTGATATAGGGTTTAGTGCAGCCGGTAAGGTGCACTCGTTACTACAGGCCGAACGGATTGTGCTAAATGTAATGCAGCGAATGAGTGGAATTGCAACCCAAACAAATATTTATGTTAAGCAAATTGAGGGAACCGGTGCCAAAATTCTCGACACTCGAAAAACTACTCCAGGTATGCGGGTTTTCGATAAGCAAGCGGTTAAAATTGGGGGTGGATATAACCACCGCATGGGTCTTTACGATATGATTATGCTTAAGGATAATCACGTTGATTTTGCAGGAGGAATAGTGCAAGCTATTGAGAAGGCAAATGCTTACACAGCCAAACTAGGAAAACAGATAGATATTGAGATTGAAACCCGCAATCTTGATGAAATACAGCAGGTTATTAGCACGGGAGGCGTTAGGCGAATTATGCTCGATAATTTTAGCGTAGCCTTAACAAAGCAAGCGGTTAAACTAATTGATGGAAGGTTTGAGGTTGAGTCATCGGGCGGAATAACGCTTGATACTATTAGGGGTTATGCCGAAACTGGTGTCGATTTTATTTCAGTTGGTGCCTTAACACATCAAATTAAGAGTTTAGATATGAATTTGAAGAAAGTATAATTAAAACGATAGCAGATAGAATGTTTGCTGAAAGGAAGGCTATAGAAATTTTTAATAAATTTGTTAGGAAGTTAAAAGTTAACATAAAACTTGCTATTCGCAAAGCCAAGCGGGTAAGTTTTATCGGGTTATATGGAGTTCCTGTTTACGATGTGGTTGCTCTTTTTATCCAAGGCATTGTAAAAGGTAGTATAACCACCAGAGCATCAGCAGTAGCATTTAATTTTTTTGTTGCTATTTTCCCTACTCTAATTTTTTTCTTTACGTTAATTCCCTACGTGCCCATTGCTAATTTCCAGGCTCAACTGCTCGTTTTAGTTCAGGGGGTTTTGCCAACCAGCGCTTTTAATATGGTTGAGCATACCCTAGTCGAAGTGGTAACTCAGCGTAGTTGGGGCCTACTCTCGTTTGGTTTTATTGGCGCAGTATTTTTTGCGCACAATGGTATTAGTTCGCTCATTGATGCCTTTAACGCCACCTTCCACGTTATCGGAAGGCGTACTTTTGTTAATCAGCATTTAATAGCATTTATGCTCACTTTTTTACTTCCATTCCTGCTTGTGATATCTGTAGTTCTGGTTTTCTTTGGCCAAACTATTTTAGATTTTTTTGTCCAAAAACAGATGCTTCAGTTGAACTTTACTTACTATATCATTGTTGTTATTCGGTGGGTTGCAATTATAATGTTATTCTTTATTTCGATCTCATTTTTGTACTATATGGCACCTGCACGAAAAATAAAATTCCATTTTATTTCTGCTGGCTCCATAATGGCAACCGCTATGATCCTGGTTACATCCATAGGGTTTTCGTTCTATGTTAATAATTTTGGTCAGTACAATAAACTTTACGGTTCTATAGGTAGCCTTTTGGCCTTAATGTTTTGGCTGTTTTTTAATGCAGTGGGTCTTATTGTTGGTTTTGAGATTAATGCAAGTATAGCTTCGGCTAAAAATAATTTGAATGTAAGAGCGTTGAATGATGAGTATTCAGAGAATATCGGAAATCAGAAATGATTATACGTTACGGCAGCTTAACGAGCTGGATGTAGATTCAGATCCATTCGTATTTTTTAATGAGTGGCTAAACGAGGCAATTGACTCGGAGTGTAATGAACCTACTGCAATGACTCTAGCCACATCAACATTCGATGGGAAACCATCGGCAAGAATAATTTTGCTTAAAGGAGCCGATAAGGAAGGTTTTACCTTTTATACAAACTACGATAGCAGGAAGGGGAGTCAGATATTGCAAAACCCTTATGGGGCATTGCTGTTTTTTTGGCCTGAACTCCAACGTGAAATTCGTATTGAGGGAGCCATAAAAAAAGCGGATGAGGAGCAGTCCGATGATTACTTTAAAAGTCGCCCAACAAAAAGCCAGATTAGTGCGTGGGCTTCACCGCAAAGTAAGGTTATCCCTAGTCGGAAGTATTTAGAAAGTTTAAAGTCCGATTTTCAGGAAGAGTTTTCAAGAAGAACAATCCCACGACCTGCCAATTGGGGTGGCTATATTCTGGTTCCAACCTTGTTTGAGTTTTGGCAGGGCAGAGCCAACCGCCTTCACGATCGTATACAGTATACACTGCAAAACGACGAATGGATTATTGAGCGGCTTGCTCCTTAGCTCGATAATTTCGCTATACTAGTTCTCAATTAGTAACTCAAAATCTACCTCAATTGGCTTATTTTCAATGAAGTTAAATTGAGTTAGCTTGCGCATTTCGTAGTAAAAATCCCAGTAGTTTCTCATGGCTGAAATGTACTTTGCGCGAGCATTATCTCTTTCGGTTTGGGCAATATTTAGCTCTAGTACATCAATTTTCCCAATCAAAAAACGTTCTTTCGTAACGTTGTATCGGCTTTGACCAATGGTATCGGCCTTTGCGGCAAGTTGTAGCTGGGTTTCTTGTAGGTTGAACTCCATAACCCTAAGGTAAATGTTTTGCTCAAAATCGGTGAGCGATTGCTGTATATTGGTCCTTACTACCTCGCGGCTCGATTCGGCCATTTTTACTCGTCCTCGGCCAAGGCCCCAGTCTAGTATCGGAACGGTTACTCCAATCCTTACGCCCTGCTGATCCATTGGGTCAACATATACATTTTTAAACTCTTCTGCTCGCTGAGTAAGCCCGTAGGTTGCAAAAAGATTTGCGCTAAACCCTTGGTTTGCTTTTGCCTGAGCCACATTTCTATCCGATTCAATTAATCGACGTTCAAACTGAATCATTCTTGGATTGTTATCCTTGGCAAGGGCGTATACATTGTCGAATTTTAACGAAGTTTTAGGAAAATGCGTTGGAACTAGTAGTTGAATGTTGTAATCGTCCTTTATGCCCAGGAACGAGGTTAACCTGAATTTTTTTAACTGTAAGTCGATTTCTGCTTCGTTTACAGAACTACCAGCATTTAGGTAGCTTAACTCCATCTGCAGTAACTCATTTTCGGCAATAGTGCCAATATTGTATCGGCCCTTTGCAATTTGGTAGAGCGTATCGGTGTTGGCGTAGTTTAACTTAGCTGTTTGTACGTTTTGCTGGGCCAAAACCAGGTCAAAAAAATATCGAATGGCTTCACCTGCAATTGTTTCCATTGACTCAATGTATGTCCGTTTCGCTTCTAAGTATTTTAGAGGTTCAACCTTTTTTTTCCATTTTAACTCGTTGAATCCAAGTATTGGCTGGCTAAAACCAAGTTGTATGGGTACCGACATATAGTTTTTGCCGCTATTGGTACCGAAAAAGTCAGTGCGTTCTAAATTTGAGCTGGCAAAAATTCGTCCTCCAGTTAGCCCAATATTCTGGTTAAGCGATAATCCTAGTGAAGCGGTATTCGAGTTTTCTTCAATATATTTATAAGTACCATCCTCAAGCTGGTAACGTATCAAACTTCTATTCAGATTGGGGAAGGTCCCATTAAGGGTAATGCTAGGTAAATACTCGGCCTTATAAGTTCTGTGTTCCCAGTATGCCGACCGAAACTGATGCTTAGCCAGAATGGCCTGAGGCGAAAAATCTTTTGCCAATTCGAGTACGTCGTCAATAGTTAAGGTTGAGGTAGCTGTTTGCGAAAACGAGGTACTTATTGAAAGTAACAGCAGTAGGTTAAGTAGTATTTTTTTTAGGAGCATAATTCTATGTATTATTCTAAATTCTATTCGTAACGTAACGATTCAATGGGGTCTTTGTCTGCAGCTCTTTTTGCTGGCGATAATCCGAAAATAACACCAACGGCAGCCGATACGCCAAAAGCAACTATAACCGACAAAGGAGAAATTATGGTTAAAATTCCCGATACATGGGTAATGAGAAAAGACAATCCTACCCCAAGGATAACTCCGATTAGCCCCCCCGAAACGCTTATAAGTACAGCCTCAGAAAGAAACTGGGCAATGATATCCGCTTTTTTCGCCCCTATGGCTAGGCGTGTTCCAATCTCTTTTATTCGTTCCATAACCGAGGCAAACATAATATTCATAATACCAATACCCCCTACAACAAGCGATATGCTTGCAATAGCACCTAGCACAATATTAAAAATATCTTTAGTTCGTTGTTGCTGCTTTAGTAGAAGCTCGGGAACAATTATTTCAAAATCTTTAACACCTGCATGTCGCCTTAACATCATACGGCTTATTACGTCAGTAGTGCTGGGTATGTCTCCGGTTTCAGCAACCTGAACGATAATTCTGTCGAGTTGGTGGTAATTACGCGACGATTGTGTTGACCCTCCAGTTACTTGAACCATAAATCTGCTAGTTCTAACCTGGCTTTTCTTGGTATTAACCAACGCTCGGTTTTGATATCGCATTAGCATAGTTTTTACTGGTATGTATACGTTATCATTGTACACATTCACGCCAGCATTTTCAAATCCGGTGAGAGTAATATTCGTTTTCTCCAGGATGCCAATAACTTGCAACCAAACCCGCCCAAATTTTATGTATTGTCCTATGGGGTTGACTCCGCTAAAAAACTTGTTTTTTATATTAGCCCCAATAATGCAAACGGGTATACCATGCTCGAGTTGGTACTCAGTAAAAAAAGTGCCCTGCTCGAGGGGTAGGTTAAAAAGGTTAAAATAGTCGGGTGATACGCCCATTATTTTTGCTTGCATCCTAAAAGAACTATACTGAACATAGGAGTTAAGGCTAATTTCTGGGCTTGCCTGCTTAACAGCCGGAATAATTTCTTTTATTGCTTCCATATCAAGTAGGGTTAATCCTGGTGAAAACTTTCGTTTTTCCCGCTCCCCATTTTCTTGATCGGCGGCTTCGTCGGGCTCCTCAAAAATTGGATTTATTATTATATTATTAACCCCGACCATTTCCATTTGCTCTAGAATCTCTTGCTGTGCGCCATTACCAATTGCCATCATACTTATTACGGCAGCAACACCAAAAATAATGCCCAGAGCGGTTAAAACCGATTTTAGCTTATTTGATAGGATTGACTCGACAGCAATGGTTATATCATGTATATAGCGTTTGTACATACTGTGTTCGCTTAATTTGTTTTGCAGTCAATTACGCTGAACTGGTTCTGCTTTTTTAATAATCTTAGTTAGTTGCTCTTTTGGTTGGGCATTCCAGCTCCTCTGCCTTGAGGCTTCCTAAGTTTATTTCCACTTTCTTGGTTTTCGGCTTTGGCCTTCTTCTCTTTTTGTTTTTGTTCTATCAGTCGGGCTTTAATTTCGGGTATTAATTCTGAACCTGAAAGCGTGAATTTTTCAGCATTCTCTGGAAGGCTAATATATACCTCTTCGCCTTTCTCTAAACCTTTTTCAACTATTATAAAGTTTTCGTTCTGTTCGCCAAGCATTACAAGTTGTTTTTTATTCTTCGAAGTGTAAACAAAGCTAACGCTATCTTCGCCGTGAACTGCCTCAAGTGGAATGAAAAGAGCATCCTCAAAATTTTGGGTTACAATCTGGTTGCTTGTCGTCATTGAAGGACGAAGGATGGGGTCATACTCAATAACCCGAATTATTACTTCAAAAACTTTTGCATCGGTGCTTGGTAGCTGTTCACCAATATTTGCAACGTCGGTTACAGTGCCAGTATACTCCTTCTCGGGGAAAGCGTCAACACCAATTCGAACAGACTGGTTTACTTTTAGCTTGCTAACATCAATCTCATTAACGTAGGTCTTCGAAATCATTACCGATAGGTCAGGTAGTGTAGCAACGGTAAGGTCCCAAGGGCTAATGCTTGATCCAACGCTTCGCTTTTGGCCGCTCCATTCACGAAAATAAATAACCATACCGGGTTTTGGTGCTTTTATAACGAATTTATCTAGCACATTAACCATATCTTGCCTTTCGCGTTTTTGACGAGCTAAATTTATTGATACTTCGCGCATTGAGGCTTCCGCTTGCTCTTTCTTTAAGTTGTAATTGTGCTTCGCTTGTTTAAAGTTTCGCTCGGCTCGTTCAAGGTTAATTTGGGCTTGGCGCTGCGTTGCAGGGGGTTCAAATTTCGACTGGTCAACTACTATCTGCCTTTCCTCTAGTTCAAACTCTAGGTTGATAAGTTCATCGCGTAAGCTGCGTAGCTGGAGGGTTGTGTCAAGTTGGGTTTTTAAATATTGCTGTTGGCTTGTCTCCACCTCGTCTTCTAACTCTTTAAGCCTGTTGCTAAGTGAACTTCTGTCGAGTGTGGCAACATATTGCCCTGAGTCAACCACGGTGCCTTCGGGAATCAAATCCTGAATTTTTATCTCCGAAACCCTAAAGGAACGACCTTGGCGAAGCTCAGAGGGGCCGGTAATATCTTCCTTGTTCTTTGCTTGTAATTCGCCCGTTACGGTTACTAAAATTTCAAAAGGCCCTTTTTCAACCTTTACTTTTTGTGGAGTTACCCCTGCTTTTTTTGATGTGGAGATAACTAAAATAATAATTATTACAGCTAGTACAGAGAGGGCGATGATTATTTTCTTTCTCATTTTATTGCATTGTTATAAAGTAATTGCAGATTTTGATTGTATGTAGGACTAGCAAACGTTGTTGAAAGTTTAATGGGTTATTCGTTAAATTTTCGAAATTAAATCCATCGCTTTTTTAGCTAATGCGTCTGCCTTTTCAGGTGAGTTGCTCTCGGCGTATATTCTAATTATAGGTTCTGTATTCGATTTTCGCAGATGAAGCCATTCGCCTTTAAAGTCAACCTTAAGCCCATCGGTAGTATTTGTTTTTTCGTTTGAGAAATGGCCCTTAAGATTCTTCAAAACCTCATCGGGGTTTATGCCTTTTTTCAGTTCAATCTTGTTTTTTGAGATGTAATACTCTGGGTACTCGTTTCTTAGCACGGAGCACTTCTTGCCACTTTTCACCAAATGGGATAAAAATAGGGCAATTCCCACTAACGCATCGCGGCCGTAATGAAGTTCAGGATAAATTACCCCACCATTTCCCTCGCCACCAATAATTGCATTGGTTTCGCGCATTTTTGCCACAACATTTACCTCGCCAACGGCAGCAGCTTGGTAGCTTCCACCATGTTTTAGGGTAATATCGCGAAGGGCAGCCGTACTAGATAGGTTTGAAACGGTATTGCCGGGCGTTTTACTTAAAATGTAATCGGCAACGGCTACAAGGGTGTACTCTTCGCCGAACATGGTGCCATCTTCGTTTACTATGGCTAGCCTGTCAACATCGGGGTCAACCACAAAGCCAACATGGGCATTGTGTGCTATTACCGCTTTTGATAGTTCTGTTAAATGCTCGGGTAGGGGCTCGGGGTTATGCGGAAATTCACCTGTTGGTTCGGTGTATAGTTCTACAATATTTTTAACGCCAAGCGCTGTTAGTAGTTTGGGTATTGCTATTCCTCCAACCGAGTTTACACAGTCTATTGCCACCGTAAGGTTTGCGCTTGCAATGCTATCCTTATCAACCAGTTTTAATTTCAGTATTTTTTCAATATGTGTATCTACAAATGAATTATTGTTAACGGTATGCCCAAGCCCATCAACCTCAGGGAATGAGAATAAATTCTTTTCGGCATATTCAAGAACTAGTTTTCCGTCAACATCGGTTAAAAACTCGCCCCGCTCGTTGAGTAGCTTTAGAGCATTCCAGTGCCTAGGGTTATGACTGGCTGTAATAATAATACCACCCTGCGCTTTTTCTTCAGTAACAGCAATTTCAACCGTTGGTGTGGTTGCAAGGTCTAGGTTTACAACGTCAATTCCTGACCCTGTTAAGGTGCCAATAACTATGTTGCTAACCATTTGGCCCGATATGCGGGCATCGCGACCAACAATCACCTTGCATTTTTTATCTTTATTCCTTGTTTTTACCCATTGGGCATATGCAGCACTATAGAGCGCAATATTAAGAGGGTTTAACCCTTCGTCGGGAGCACCGCCAATGGTTCCCCTTATTCCTGATATGGATTTTATGAGTGGCATAACTTTCTTTTAAGTGAAATGAATAACAAAAGTGGCATTATTTTCACATATTGACAAATGCAACCCTCTCTTTGCCATGTAATATTTATGACAATGTTCTGGATTCTCGCATTTTGTGCTAAGAATGGGTATGATTAAACTGAGAAAATGTGCTAAAGAGTTATACCCGTTTATTTGGTGCTAAATATTTGTTGTAAAGAAGCAAACCCACAATAGTTAAAACTCCAATCCCAGAAAACATTAGCCAAAACAAACTCGGACGGTTCATTTCGGTTACGAGTTTTACGTAGGTAAAAGCACCTAAAACACCACCAATTCCGCTTCCAATTACTCCGTAAAGAAATGAGTACCCAAGGTAAAGTGCTTTTTTATCGGGTGGTGCAATAAGTCCAACGTACGAAATAAATTTTGGGTGAGCAGTCATTTCACCAATTGAGAAAATAGTTATGCCAGCCATAAAAACCCAGGCATGTGATGATATGGCTAAAATTCCCATACCTATGGTACCCATAGCAATACCCACAATCATAGTTGGTAAGGCTTTAGTTTTTTTTACAATAAACGAAATAAAAAGTTGCAGTAAAATTATTGTGCCGGCATTTGTAACTGTAACGTGCTCGGCTTCAAATTTCCACGAGGGGTTTTCAGTAAAAAAGGCCAAGAATGAATTTACCGCATTATTCACAGGGGTCATATCCATATATTCGGTCAGATACCATAGTACCGTATTAAACATCTGAAAGTAAAGTATCCAGAAGCCCGAGTAAATAACAATCATCACAACAAACCTATAATCCTTAAGCACCATAAGGGCTCCTTTTAGCACCTCAGCGATGGTTTTTTTTGTTTCGGTTCTTGGTGGCTCCTTATACACTAGTAGATTTAGTAAAATTAACCAACCCGTACCAACGGCAGCCATAATAAAAATATAATTCCAACCCATTTCCTTTAGAACGGGAACTAGGAAAAGCGGAAATAGGAATGCACCAAGATTGATTGTCCAGTAAAAAATACCAAAACCCAAGGTTGAGTTACTCTCATCAGTGCTTTTGGCAATGGTACCCGATATTATAGGCTTAAAAAAACCTGCGCCTGTAACCATTAGGATTAAACTTGCAAAAACCAGAAGGTAGCTTGTACTGATACTGGTAAAGAAATACCCTAAAGACATAACGACAAAAGCAAAAAATAGGGTTTTTCTATAACCAAACTGATCGGCCAAAGCCCCGCTGAGTATGGGTAAAATGTAAAGTAAGGGCGTAGTAACACTTGTTATTATGCCAACACTTTCCTTTGAGAAACCAAGTCCGCCTTGGGCAACATCGAGAACTAGATATACTGAGAGTATCGACATAACCCCGTAGTATGAACCCCTCTCGAAAAACTCCATAATTATTACAGTCCAGAAATTCCGAGGAAATGAGGCTAACGATTTTTTTTGCTTAGGCTTTCCCATTGTTCTTTATTATTTGTTGAATAGATTGTCAAAACTAATCGTTTATTTTTTTATAAAAAGTCTGCATATCTATTTTTTTAATAAGTTCCCCCTTTTCGTCCGCGTAACACGCTGATAGTATGACGCTTTACTAAAACCTTAAATTTTGTTTTTTTTATTTTTTGAAACCCCATTTACTAAATGGTAAAATACTTTTGAGATTGATTTAAATCAGCCTTGTGAAGTTGAAGGTGGCACTAAACGAAATGGCAGGTATTTTGCTAATTAATTACATATTTTTATACCTTTACACATAATCATATATGAAACAGAAATACACATTAAGTATGCGAGAGCGCTTTATACTCATTGTTGCTGTGTTTTTTCAACCCGTATTTACTCAACATCTGGTAGCTCAATCCCTAGACCAATCTAAGCATCAGTTTGAGAAGGTTTTTGAGAAGGAAACCCAACTAAACAAATTTGCTGGTTACGGTAAGTTTAAAAACATTGAGCGTCTAAGTTTTTATCCAGACACGCTTCCCTCGTGGTTCTTTAAGTTGCCAAAATCAACAGCTTCTGCAGTTTATGCCATAGGTATCTCCGATCCTGACCTTACGCCTAAGGATGCCGCTTTTCAAGCTTTGCATAGGGCAAAATCGTTGGCAGTTCTCTATGATAAAGCGCTAATACAATATTATAGAGATGTTTATACTATTGACAATGTGGGCGGAGGATACAAGAGTTATGGACAGCGGTTTGATACCTACTTTAAACTTTCAAGCACAACTGAAGCCGACAGCAACTGTTTCGAAGTTGTAAAAACATACTGTACCCGTTACAACGAGGCTATTGTATTAGTTCGCTTTAATCCTTCGGCTGCCGTTAAGTCCTCTAAATGTGAACAGATAGCCACAGTTGGCACTGCGCTTTACATTGAAGCACAGATAGGTGATGTTTTTGAGTCTCAGGCAGAGTACGAATTTTTCACAAACCATAAAAGTTATCTAGGAGTCGACATATCATCCCATTTCTCATATCGAGAGAAGGGCAAACGATTTTTATCGGTATCCAATTTCTTAGGTAACACCTTCAATTACCCTATATATAATTACAAATATTCGAATCCAAACTGGAAGAAAAACACGGATCCGCTAATTAGTTACAATGGTTTATGGAGTATATATTCCAAAAAGTTTCTTCAGCAACTTACCTTAGAAACTCAGGAAACATCAGTTTATATTAAGAGTTTAGATGAATCCTACAGCTCCGAAACGCGTAATTTAATTAGGGAGGTGGCAATAAAAAATGCTCAACTACAAATTAATGGCATTGAATTTGGTGTGGATAGTATAGTTTTTGACTTACATATAATTGAGTTGAACCAATAATGATGCGAGAACCTTTAATACGTAACGCTATGAAAAAGAGTTTTAAAATGGTGCTTTTAGCTATATGCCTTGTTGCATTGAGCACCCACAATATTTTTGCCCAAGAGTTTACAGACATTAAAACTAAGCAACTAGGTAAAAACATAAATATAGAGTACTCCATTGCTGGCGAAAATATTGGACAACTATTTACGGTTAATCCAAGCTTCTCTACCGATGGAGGACGGTCATTTCTTGAAATGAAGTCAGTTTCTGGATATGCTGGTAAGAATATTCACGGAGGGAAGAATCAAGTTATAATTTGGAATGTTCTAAATGACTTGCCAGCGCTACAGGGCGATGTTCTTTTTAAACTCAAGGGGCAAACAACCACAACAAAAGCGCTCGAAGATTATTTTAGCGAAATTATTTTTAAACTAGTTAGTTTACATCGTACCGGAGACAATCAGTTGGAACTTATTCTAAACATTACTAATAACGGTAACCCGCGTGAGCTTAAACTGATTAATGGGTTAATTACCATCACCGATTTTAATCGTAAAACGTATGATGCGCAAAGAGGTAAATTGGGCGACATTGTTGGTTCGCAGCGTTATTCAACTCCACAACGATTACTTAAGACTGGCGAAACGGTTAAGGCATCGTTTACTTTTGACAGAATTCCCAGTGACCTAAATCGGGTGATGAAACTAAGCATTGGAGCAGAAATCCTTACGTTTTCATCATTTGGACTAGATAATCTAGAGATTAGTGCAGTTCAGTTCCGCGACTTTCCCGTATCAAATAGCCCCACAACTTCTATGACTCAAACTGCCTCAAAGGAGTTTGAAGCAACCGTTTCTACATCCTTAAATATTCAAAAGCCAGAACCAAAGGTAGCCGACACTGATACCAAAGCACCCGTTATTACTATTATTAGTCCTAAAGGTGTTTTGTTAATTGGAAACGAGGCAACCCGAGGCCGTCCGTATGGTCAAATATCAAGTGGTATCGACGATAGAAGGTCGCGTTCAATAGGGAATAATAGTGAATTTACTGTCTCCGATGATAATTTATTCGTTCAGGGAACAGCAACCGATGAGAGCGGCATTTTTGAAGTGCTTGTTAACGGTCGGAATGCTAAATTGCTGCCGAACAACGAATTTGAGGTAACCGTTCCGCTTAAGCTTGGGCGAAATGATATTGTTATCCGATCAATGGATATATATGAAAACAGCGTTGAGCGCAAGTTCATTGTGTTCCGTAAAGATTCGCCTAACCAAAGGGTTTCATCGGATACCGAGGAACTCGATTTAGTTTTTGATGCGCCCCGAACACCAAAATATTATGCACTAATTGTTGGTGTTAACGAGTACCCCGATGCTGGAATTTCAACACTACAAAACCCCATTCGTGACGCTGCAATGTTAGCTAAAGCGCTTGTTGAGGGTTATACTTTTGAGGCGGGGAATATTTCGTTTCTTAAAAATCCAACACGTGGACAACTCATTGATGAGTTGGATAGATTAACGCGTACTATTAATAAAAACGACAATTTGTTGATTTTTTATGCAGGTCACGGATATTTCGATTCTGATACAGAGTTTGGATATTGGTTACCCTCTGATGCATCGGCCTCAAGTACTGGTAACTGGATGGCAAACAGCCAGCTAAAAGATTATGTGGCTGCTATTAAGAGTAAGCATACGTTGCTAATAGCTGATGCTTGTTTTGGGGGTAGTATTTTTAAAGAGCGAAAAGCCTTTGCCGACGCTACCAATGAGCTAAATAAGGTGTACGACAAGAAAAGTCGGAAGGCAATGACCAGCGGTGCGCTTACAGAAGTGCCCGACGAAAGCGTTTTTATTAAATATTTGGTTAAGCGCTTACAGGATAATACACTTGACTATCTTTCTGCCGAGGAACTTTTTAGCAGTTTTAAAACTGCCGTTATGAATTCGAGTACTACTTTGCCTCAGTACGGTGATATTAAGGGTGCTGGCGACGAAGGAGGCGATTTTGTTTTTGTAAGGAAATAGATTTGCTATACCCGTATAAGGGCGTCCTAGTTTTCTAGGACGCTTTGTTTTTTTAGAAATTTTCAATCAATTTTTCAACAATACTTGGGAGCTTGGGTTGATATTCTTACTTTTGAAGAAGAATTGAATTAGTTTTTCTCAAAGTATTATCTTTTTACAAACGATGTAATTACAGTTACTATGAAAAAATTATTGTTTTCTCTAGCTATTGCAACATTCTTTGTTAATGTATTGTTGGCGCAGGAGGTTGATCCCAAGATTGTTAGGTTAATGGATAAGGTTGAGGCAGCAAAGGATAAGGTAAGTGATGCGGATGCACGCTTATTTTCGGCTGATAGCCTTATGGCTGATGGGGAGAAGATTAAAAAGGATGCTGAAGCCACGCTTAAAGAGTTAGCACAGGAAAAAAAAGACATTGAAAGGGATTACTTTAATGCAAAAAAGCCACTCGAACGACAACTTAGATCGCGCGACCCAGAGGAAGCGAAAGAGGCAAAGAGCCAAATTCGGGAGGTAGAAACCGACTATAAATTAAAGGATAAGGAATGGAATTCGAAATATAGGGAAGCCCTTAGAGACTATAATTCGGGTGGGCGACAAATTGATAAGGGTAAAGGATACCTTAAAAAGGCGAAAGACAAAAAGAAGGATACCGAAGGAAGACTTAAGATAGCTGAAAAGGCGCTTTTAGATGCTCAGACAAAGTTAGAGCAAGAGGCTAAAAACTAGAAGTAAGCGTAATTTTTAGTGCAAGGTTATCTCTCCAATCTGCGTAGGCATAGTTTCCCCAACGGTAGTATGCTCCTATGCCAAGAGATGAAAATTGGTTTGATAATATACCATTTACAATAACTCCACTTTCGAAAAAACCTTTGCTAAGTGTTTTTGGTTGGGTTAGATTAAAATTATGCCAGTTGGCAGGCGTGTAATTTCCAATACCACAGTTTTGTGCTATCTCTAGTTGAGGTTTGAAGATTTTGGAGTGTGCCTTGTGAAGAATATTTCCAAAATTATGGCGAATAAAGAGGTAGGCATACCTATCTGAAACGAACTCGAATGGGGCAGCTGTACCAAATGCGTTATCTGTGTCAATGGACCATGAACCCATATTTCCAGGAGCAAAATATAATAGCGAAGTGGGAGAGTTACCCGTAATGTGCCCTCCGGTAAGCGTAAGCATTGTTTTACCAATAGTCCGATACTTTATCCGATGAACTATTTTGGTTTCAAACCGTGTGTAGTTAAAGCCTGTGCTTCTATACTCAAAACCTTTAAATAGGTTTACCCACATTATAGGGTATTCAAATTCTAGTGGTCTGAGTCCCTTTAAAGTTTTCATAAAAACTTCTCGCTTGGCAAATTTAAGTTTTAATCCTACTTCGTTTGTTGTATACTGGTAAACTGGGTCTAATTGGTTGCGATTATAGGCATACATCGAAGTTACGTTAAGACTAGAGCGGTTTGCCACAAGCCCAATACTGAAACGTTTAAAAGTTCTAAAACTAAATTTTGCGGTGTATTTCTGCATATAGTCCATCCTGTCAACCATGAAGCTACGGTATAATTCATCATTAACTAGGCTCTGTTGTTGCTCAAATGTAACCTCACCCGGTTCCCTAACATCGTTTTGGTAACTTCCTTCAATAAAAACTTGATTTAAGTCGCTTAGGATTACTCTGGAAAAACCGCCAAATTTGTTTTTTTTATCCTGAAATCCGTACGCATAGTAGCCGCCCAAAGTGAACCACTGCGAAACCCTTTGGTTTGTTTCTAGCCCTAAGCCGAGCCTATATCCTTCAACCCTGTTGTAGCCCATTAATCTATTTAGGTTCACGTTTATACTTCCAATAGGTAACTTACCCATTAGTAATATGTCAAACAAAGACGTTAGTCGGTCAAGGTTTACTTGCCGACTTATGCTGTCGACAAATTCATAGGTTCTTAGTTCTTGTTTTGTTAGCGAATCGTTCCGATACTGCATCCAAAACGTATCGTTTTTGTTAGCCGCTTCAGGAGAAAACACAAGTTCAACGTGGCTAAAATCTTTTTTCTTTAAACTAGGCGAAAGGTTTATGTTCTTAATATAGTTACTACCATAACCAACTAGGGCGTACTGTTTTTGTTGGTTACTGCTGTCGGAAGTTGCTAGGTTTAGCTGGTTTAAGTAAAGGGTTGTGTTTAGCTCAACGGGAAACCATTGAATGCTATCGATAAAACTATAATGTTGCTGAACTTTAACATTAAAACTAGGTGATGGTGACACTACTGGCTCTGCAATTACATTTTGTATAGCATATCCGTTTGAGTTTATGCTTAGCACACCATGCAAACCCGAGAAGTTTTTATTGTCGAGAGGGGTAAATGAAATAACGAATAGCGTATCAGCGCTAGGGGTATAAAGCGTGTCTTCTAAAATAAAAAGGTATCGGCGTGTGCTGTTTTGGCTAATTGGGTTAAGATATAGCTTGCCTGCTATGTTAAGTAACTCAGGAAAAAAGGAAAACGACTGGTACTGTGTGGCAAGGTAAGCTAGCAAGGGGTCTTTCATACCCGATATTTTTGAGGCTAATACTGTTTCGAGGTTTCGGTTTGGATGCATAAAAAGTCGTTCCGTAACCGATTCTAACATAAACAGATGCTGCTTTTTTAGAAGTTTTTCAACTTTTTGTTCTAGTAGGTCGTTTGCCGAGGAGGTGTCGGTGTTGTTAGCTATGGTTTCTTTGGTGTTGCGGTTTGCAGTAAAGTACATTTTATTGTAGCTGTTATAGCTAAACTGCGGCAATCGTTCGGGGTTATTTTGTTGCCGATTGGCGTAAACTTTTCTAATTATTCTGTGTGCGGGATTTGTTCCTGGTCTTATTACAACTTCTTTAACGTCATAGGTGGTGGGGGTTAGCCCAATCAGAATTGGTTTTGTAAAGTCCTTTTCGGTAATGGTTAAAACTGTGGGTTGGTAGCCAATGTAACTTGTTTTTAGGGTTTTTATAGCGTGCTGAGTAATTATTTCAAAGTTACCATCAAGGTTTGTTGAAATGCCTTGACCCATTTCATTGTACACAATGTTTACGAAAGGGAGTGGTTGGCCAGTGTGTGCGTCAACAACTTTTCCCCTGAGGGTTTGCTGTGCAACTAGCGATGGGAAAATACAAACTAATATAATTGCGGTTAATATATGGCGTTTCATAGCAATTAGTTAGGTGTTACCATATTGCCTAGGTTTGGCAAAAGTAAAAAAACGGAACCAAAGTTTAATTGGTTCCGTTTGTGAATCTATTTTATTGAAAAAATGACATCTTAGCTAAATCTGTTCAATTTCAACATATTAACCTCTTTTGCCGACAAGAATCTCCATTTACCGCGAGGTAAGTTTTTCTTTGTTAAGCCTGCAAAGTAAACTCGGTCGAGTTTTACAACTCTATAGTTTAGCTTTTCGAAAATTCGACGTACAATCCGGTTTTGTCCCGAATGAATTTCGATTCCAATAATCGATTCATCCATCTTATTAGGGTGCTCAATGGCATCGGCGGCAACAATACTGCCTTCAATATCAACGCCTTTACGAATGCTTTCCATATCTTCAAGAGAAACGTTACGGTCTAGCTGAACCTCGTAAACCTTTTTCTTCATAAAACTTGGGTGTGTAAGCTGTTTCGTAAGCTCGCCATCGTTGGTAAACAGTAAAAGCCCAGTGCTGTTTCTATCCAGCCTGCCCACAGGGTAAATTCTTTGTTCGCAAGCTCCTTCAATTAGCTCCATTACAGTTTTCGCTGCATTAGGATCTTCAACGGTGGTAATGTAGTCTTTGGGTTTATTTAAAAGGAGGTAAACTTTTTTTTCAGGATCAAGGGCTTTGTCTTTAAAGCGAACCTCATCGGTAAGTTTAACCTTTACTCCAAGTTCTCTAACTTCTTCTCCATTAACAGTTATTTGTCCCCTAGTAATGTATTCATCTGCTTCTCTACGGCTACAAAGGCCCGAATTAGCGATGTATTTATTTAAGCGTATAAACCCATCCTTATCTGTTTTAAGTTCATTGTCGATTTCGGGTGGACTCATAAATTTTTTCGAGGGTTTCTCAGATTTTTCAAATGAAGGTTTCTCGAACTTTTCAGTTGAAGGCTTCTCAAACTTGGAACTCAAATGTTTCTTTGTAAAATCTTTTGAAGGTTTTTCAAACTTTGAGTCTGTTCGTTTTTCAAATTGTTTTTTCGAAGGCTTTTCCGACTTCCAATCCGAACGTTTTTCTGTTTGATCTTTTGAGGGTCTTTCGAACTTCGGCTTAGCATATTTTTTTTCGTAAAAACTTTTCTCTTCCTTTTCCTCGGCTACGTTTTTGCTAAATCTGTTCTCTTTAGGCGTCTCCTCTGTTTTAGGTTTAAAAGTGCGTGGCTTGTATGCTCTTGATGAGTCGGACTGTGAATCTGATCGTTTATTTCCAAAGGTTTCGCGAGAATTGCTTCTTCGGGGGGTAGCTTTTGACCGACCGCTACGGTCGTTGTTATTTGATTTAGAGTCGTTTTTGTAATCGGATTTGCTCTGATCCGCATCGTTTTTTTGGTTTGTTTCCGAGTCAAGAGCCCTACTTGTTCGAGGCTTATATACTCTTGTTGACTCGTTTTTGTCGGATGTACTCCGCCTCACGGGTTTCTTTCCGAATTTTTCTTTCTCTCTCATTTTTACTTTAATTGTTAAGAACTTTTGTTTTTGTGTATGTTTCAAATAGGGTACAAATATACACCATTTTTTTATTAAGCTATCTGTTAGGTCATTTTTTAAACGGTACGTGATTGAAAATCAGCTAATTTTGATTATCGGATGGTTCATCTGACGTTGGTTTCGACTTACTGTTTTTTTGCGTTAGGGTTGTTGGGTCATCAAAGGCAGAAATTTCGCGTTTAATTTCATCGCTTGCTTTCTGAAA
Source organism: Bacteroidales bacterium (assembly GCA_041656735.1). GTDB lineage: Bacteria > Bacteroidota > Bacteroidia > Bacteroidales > Tenuifilaceae > Perlabentimonas. The sequence goes on from JBBACY010000003.1 coordinate 42,589, forward strand.
TTCACGAAACCCTTTTCCTAAAGCACGAGCTACTTCGGGGATTTTTTTTGATCCAAAAAGGATAAGTATTACGAAAACTATGACAATAATTTCAGTGCCACCAATAAATAGAAGCATAATAATACTTTTTAGTACGCAACAAAACTACAAAAAAAGTCCTGAGGATTAATCCCCAGGACTTTTTTTATGAGAATGTATGTTTTATTTCTTAGCTTTTACTTTTACTGGAGCTTTTTTTAGAGCCCTTTTGGCAGTCCATTCGCTAATATCGTATGCTAATGACGAAGCAAGGAATAGTGATGAGAACGTACCTACAACTACACCAATTATTAGACCGAAAATAAAGCCACGAATGCTGTCGCCGCCGAAGAAGAATATTGGGATAAGCACAACCAGAGTACTAAACGAGGTAGAGAATGTACGGCTTAACGTATCGTTTAGCGCATTGTTCATTGTTTCCTTACGGTCTCGTTTCGGGTATAATCCAACATACTCACGAATACGGTCGAAAATAACCACCGAGTCGTTTATAGAGTACCCTATAATAGTAAGTATTGCCGCAATAAAAGCCTGGTCAATTTCTAAACTAAAAGGAACTCTTTGGTATAGTATTGAGAAAATACCAAGTACAATAAGAGCATCGTGTGCAAGTGCAATTACCGAACCTGCACCATATGCCCAGTTTTTAAATCGTACTAAAATATATAAGAAGATTGCCAGTAGAGCAAGCGTTAAGGCAATAAATGCCTCTCTCTTTAGGTCGTGGGCAATGGTTGGCCCTACCTTCATACTACTTTGTCTAAAGTTATCCTGATAATCTTTTAGGGTAGTATTTTCAGGCAGGAATGATGCTAACCCTATGTGTAAGAGTGAGTCTATTTCGTTATCAACGTTTTCGCCGTCGTCGTATATTTTATACTTGGTCGTAATTTTCACCTGATTGGCAGCACCGTATGTTTTTACTTCGGGGTCTTGTCCAAAAACTTCACCAAGTTCATCGGCTATATCAAGTGTCGAAACATCATCTTGAAAGCGAACAACATACGTGTGACCGCCAGTAAAATCGATACCGTAATTTAATCCTCTAATAGTTAAAGAGCCAACTGCAATTAGAATAATTGCAAGTGATATTATGTATGTTACCTTTCGTGCACCAATAAAGTTGAATTTTGTATTTTTAAACGCACCTTCACTTATACGGTTAGAGAAAGTAATTTCATACTTACGCTTTTGCATAAAGTGAATTATCAAACGGGTAAGAAACAGTGCGCAAAACAGTGAGGTAATAATACCTATAACGAGGGTTGTGGCAAAACCACGAATTGGACCAGAACCGAATATATACAGAATAACACCTGTGAGTAGCGTGGTAACGTTACCGTCGATAATGGCGGAGTATGCATTTTTATAACCATCGGATATGGCGAGCCCTATTCCCTTTCCTGCTTTTAATTCCTCACGAATACGCTCAAAGATGAGCACGTTCGCATCAACCGCCATACCCATTGTTAGCACGATACCTGCAATACCAGGCAGCGTGAGGGTGGCCTGAAACGAAGCAAGAACCCCGAACAGGAAGAATAGGTTTGCCATAAGGGCAATGTCCGCAATAAGTCCACCTTTATGGCTATAGTAAAATACCATAAACAGGAGAACAATAATAAAGCTGAAGATAAACGAGCGTAATCCTGAGTCTATGGCTTCTTGTCCCAGTGATGGACCAACAATTTCTTCCTGCATAATTCGTGCAGGTGCCGGTAACTTACCCGATTTCAATACGTTGGCCAAGTCTTTAGCCTCGGTAATGGTAAAACCTCCTTTTATTGATGAGCGACCACCCTTTATTTCTGTATTTACCTTTGGGAAGGAGTAAACATAGTCATCAAGCACAATGGCAATTGATTTGCCCACATTGTCGGCGGTTAACCTAGCCCAAATTTTTGCTCCTTCGGTATTCATACTCATCGATACTTCTGCTTCGCCACCGGTTGAGCTAAAATCGTCGCGAGCATCGCTAATTGCTCCACCATCGAGAGGAGGGGTGCCATCACGGCTTGTAACTTTAATGGCAATAAGTTCAAAAGTGCTAGCTGTTTTATCCCAGGGTACAGATTTAACCGACCACAACAACCTTAAATCGCGAGGTAAGAGTTGTTTTACCTGAGGCAAGTTTAGATAAGTGTTTACTTTTGCGGTATCGCGGTAGTGAGCAAAACCAACAACAGGTCCGCCCATTATTTGGCCTTGTTGATTTGTGCTAGGATTTAGTACAGCAAAAAGAGGAAACTCTTTGGCGAAGTTTTCCTGATTAAAATCAGTTGAATCAGATTCTGATTTAAGCATTTCAATCAGTTCGTCCTCTTCGGTTCCCGTGCTATCGGCTTGTAGAAGCTCGGCTTGCAGGTTTTCTCCTTCTACGGTTGAAGAAACTTCCTGCTTACTACCTTTGCTTAAGGCTTCTTCTGCCTCCTTAATTTCTTTAATCTTCTTATTTGCTTCCTGAAGTGCTGGGAATACATCACTGTTTTCGTATGTCTCCCAAAATTCAAGGCTAGCGGTTCCTTGAAGCAATTTGCGCACCCTTTCAGGCTCTTTAATGCCGGGTAGCTGAACTACAATTCGACCAGAACCTTCAAGTCTTTGGATGTTCGATTGTGCAACACCAAATCGGTCAATCCGGTTTCGGATAATATTATATGAGTTGGCAATTGCGCTTTCAGCCTGAACTCGTAATACCTTTATAACATCAGCATTGGTTGAGTTAAAGGTAATTCTGTCGCGCAAATCAACTGTGTTGAAAATTGCTGCTAAGCGAGCATCTGGGGCAACAATTTCGAATGCTTTCCCGAAACGGGTAATGAAATCTTCGGAAGGTGGCATCTTTCGTGCCATTTCTATTGCTGCAACAAAAGCGCTGTCGGTATTATTGTTCGATAACGAACGAATAATGTCAATTACAGACACCTCTAAGGTTACATCCATTCCGCCCTTTAGGTCAAGACCTAAATTTATCTCACGTTCCTTAACCTCGCGGTATGTGTACTTGCGTAACCACATAAAGTTATAAACGGTTTCGCTGGATATGGAATCGAGATAGGAGGCTTCCTTCTGCGGATTGCCCTGTGCGTACTCTTCGGCTGCCCTCTCTGCGTTCTTGGCAAACCAGGTAAAGGATAGTTGGTAAAGACATACCAGTGTTAATGCTACCGCAATTAACTTTATAGCTCCTCTATTTTGCATTGGTTCTTTGTGTTAAACGATTGATTACTTTTGGTTTATTCTGAAAATGTGGGGCAAATATATTACTTTTTTTGAGAAATGCCATAAAACAATGATGTTGAGATTGATTTCTATTCAGAATTACGATTGAATTATTTTTTGGTTTGGTTGTAAACCTTTACGTTTAGGCTTGTCAATTGTAATTATTTTTTCATTAAAGTTTATGGTGGCATTGTGTGAATGAAAAAAATCGCATCCAAGTAAGCCGTCGATAGGTGTTTGGCTTATCTCCTCAAAAAGAGCCGATACGGGTTTTAAGTCTGTGCAAAAAACGGCGAGGTTGGAAAATACGACATCCCCAATTTTTAAATTGGGAACAACCGCTTGTTCAACCTCAAGCTTTTGAGCGTTTATGCCAGCGGCAAATGCTTCCTGATTAATATTTTCGGATACGGTGTAACTATTCACCAACCTTTTATCAAGTACAGTTCGGGAAGCGCCCGTGTCGATTATCAGAAATATTGGCTGTCCATCAATCTCTGCCTGTACAATGGGGTGAAAACTCCCATCCTCGGTTTCCTTTACTATAAATGGTATATTTATTCTCATTGTTACTTAAAACGATATGCTTGCAAAGGTATAATAATGGCGCTGCTGAAAAAGTTTTTATCGTTTTTTATGGTAATGATAAAAAGATTTAGCCCATAATAATCATTGGTTGAGCCAGGTCGTTTAGTTAACAAGATGTAATTTAGTATTTATTTATAACCGCCCTCTCTCTCGATTCCGCACAGGGTAACGGTCGGGCTGAGCTGCCTGTCCTGAGCCAAGCCGAAGCCGAAAGCCTTAACTAAACAGCAGTGATTTATAAATTCTCATCTTTGAGATAAAGCGTTAGCTAAACTAACATTTCGTATATTTGGTCAGTACAAAATTTCTTAAAGTTATGTTTACACGAAAAATGAAATTGGCCGATGCCGTTCAAACCAACTTAAACACGCTTAATGTTGTTGCACGGTTTGACATAAAACTTGGCTTTGGCGATAAGTCGGTTGAAAGGGTTTGTGATGAGTACAATGTGAATGCCGATTTTTTTCTCGAGATATTAAATGCGTACAATGATCCAAACTACTTCCCGCAGAAGCATTTGCAGAGTTTTAGCGTAACTGAAATTGTCGAGTATTTGCGTAAAACGCACCGTAGCTATATTGACGACGAGATTCCCTATATTGAGAATCGCTTAAATCAAATGCTTGATGGCTGTTCAAACGCTAAGGAGATTGGGTTAGTGCACAATCTTTTTACTGAGTATAAACAGGAGCTGTTTAGGCACCTTACCTGGGAAGATGAGAAGATTTTTCCTTATGCTGTGAGTATTGAAAAAGCTTTCGTTGGAGGGCAAGTTCCTCCATCAATTAAGCAGGCTATATTAACCTATCCAATGGCTAACTTTTTAGAGGATCATGATGACATTGAGTCCAAACTTTATGATATTAATACGTTGTTTATTAAGTATTTACCGCCAGTGAATAAGCAGCAACTCTGTTTAAAAATCCTTAAAGATCTTTCGTTGCTCGAGAGCGATCTTAACAACCATTCACGCATTGAGGAGAAGGTGCTTGCACCTAAAGTTATTGAAATGGAAAAACAACTGTTGGCTAGGATATGAGCAAGGTTAATTTTATAATAGTAGAACCCTCTTTTATAGTTCGAAATGGCCTGGTAAATATTATTAACGAGCAGCCAAACGCCATTGTTCTGCGTGAAATTGAGCATACTAATTCCTTTTTTGATAACCTTAATTTACGAAAAGTAAGGGTAGCTATTGTTAATGCAACCTTGTTACATAATTTATCTATTGTTGAAAAGAAGAAGCTTATTGCGATTAAGCCACAAGTTTTTATTGTTGCTTTAAGCTATTCAGACAGTGAAAAATATGAAAATAGTGAAGAGCTTATCGACCTTTGGCTAAAACTTTCGGAATCACAAAGTTCTGTCACAAAGAAAATTAAGGATATAATTAGCAGGTATCAAACAGATAGTTTGCAGCAAGAGACAGCAGGATTAAGTGAGCGCGAAATAACAATCCTGAAAGATGTGGCCATGGGGTTTTCGAGCAAGGAGATTGCCGACAAAAACTTTATAAGTCCGCATACCGTTATTACTCATAGAAAGAACATTACCCGCAAACTTGGGATTAAAACGGTTTCGGGTTTGGTTATTTATGCTATACTGAATAAAATAATTGGGGTTGATGAGTTGAAGTAGTTCTGGTTGTGTAGGCTATTGTCGTTATAACAAACATTCATTATATGTTTAGTAATAAAGAGACTGCTTAAAAAGTTAGCGGTAAAGATTGGAATGTACTAAAAACCATATTCGCCATTACAACTAAACGTGCTTTGGGGTTGATAAACGTACCCTCGCTAACTTTTTAAGCAGCCTCTTCTTTAAGTATTTTAGCAGCTAAAGGCTTTGTAAACTTGTTGCTTCAATATCACGATTTACCTTCTTTACTAATCCTTGTAAAACAGTACCTGGCCCAAGTTCGGTAAAACTTTGTGCACCGTCGGCCAGCATATTTTTCATTGTCTGGGTCCAGCGCACAGGAGAGGTTAGTTGGGCAATTAAATTCTGCTTAATTTGCTCGGGATTGGTATAAGGCTTAGCATCGGCGTTTTGGTATATTGGGCAAATGGGTTTACTGAATGGGGTAGCCTCAATGGCTTGCGCCAGTTCAATTCTTGCAGGCTCCATAAGCGGACTGTGAAATGCCCCGCCAACCTTTAGGGGTAGCGCTCTTTTGGCTCCGGCTTCCTTTAGCTTTTCGCACGCCAAGTTAACACCCGAAATGCTTCCCGAAATAACCAATTGCCCTGGGCTGTTGTAGTTTGCAGGTACAACAACATCATCTATTTCAGCGCAAATCTTTTCAACAACGTCATCTTCTAGTCCTAGAATGGCCGCCATGGTCGATGGCTCTTTCTCACAGGCCTTTTGCATAGCTAGGGCTCTTTTGTATACAAGGGTTAACCCATCTTCAAAAGAGAGCGCTTCGCTTGCAACCAGAGCAGAAAATTCGCCTAGCGAATGACCAGCTGCCATTTGGGGGTTGAATTTTGCGCCCAACACTTTGGCCAAAATTACCGAGTGAAGAAAAATTGCGGGTTGGGTAACCTTTGTTTGCTTTAAATCCTCATCGGTTCCGCTAAACATTAAATCAGTTATACTAAAACCAAGTATAGAGTTCGCCTTCTCAAACAGCTCTTTGGCTAAAGGAGAGTTCTCGTATAAGTCTTTGCCCATTCCAACAAACTGGGCTCCCTGTCCGGGGAAAACAAATGCTTTCATAATTGTAATTTTTTAAACCTATGTCCAACTTTAAAAAAACAAAAATAGTTCTTTTTGATGTATTACAATAACTTTTAGCTTTTAGGTCAATTTTACTTCGTATCCTATATCTTATTATATTGAAACCTTTTATGTTAGTGCAACGTTATTTGAATATATGTATGAAGTGATTTCAATTTGTTAAAAGAAATAATTTGAATGTAAGATTTTTTCTACTAGGCTGTGATTTAGTTCTAACAAATTGAAAATGTTATAGTTCTACTTCCGAACATTATGTGTAAACTATTAATCAGAAACTGTGAGTTATGAAAAACCAAGGAATTCAGTTTAAAATTTATTTAACCCTAATTTTGTCCGTTGTTATTATGCTTGGAGGCATTTTGGTGCAGGTATATTTTGGAGTTAAAAACAATCTTGTTGACTATTTTGAAGAAAGTATAGTGGTAAAATCAGATTATGTAACCCGCTTTATTCAGGATAAGCAGAATGCAGCTAAATCGGCTACGTTAATTGCTGAAAGTTCAAATGATTTTCGAGAGGCTTTTTTGTTAAACGACAAACAAATGGCAATTGAGTATGGTCAAAAGTTTATGCAGTCATATGGGCTTGATTATCTTCTTATTACCGATAGCGAGGCGAATGTTTTTGTGCGAGCCCATGAAAAAGGTCGATTTGGTGATAATGTGGGAAACCAACTTAATATAAAAAAGGCTCTGCGAGGCGAAGTTTCCGTTGGATTTGAGGAGGGAATGGGAGAACAGTTTTTAGTGATTGCCGGTGTGCCGTTACGCGATGATATGGGCCAAATACTTGGAGTAATATCGTTGGGTTTCGAATTGGGTAATATTCAATTTGTTGATGAGTTGAAGCTAGCACAGGACGTAGAGGCAACACTCTTTTTTGGCAATACTCGTTATCAAACAACTATTTTCAATCAAAGAGGAGAAAGAATAGTTGGTACGAAGTTGGGTATACCTGAAATTGAGAATACAGTGTTGCAGCAGGGAAGGGTTTACTATGGTGATTCAAAAATTCAGGGGGCTCCTTACCAAGCGTCCTATATGCCAATAAAAGGCACTGATGGAGGTGTTATAGGGATGGTTTTTATTGGACAAAAAATGTCGGTTATCAATAGTGTTCTGTTTCGAGTTAGTAGTTCCCTTTTATTTTTGATGGTTGTATTGGGTGTTTTTGCTGTTTTAATAATTGGGTATATCCTTAAAACAACGGTTCTTAGGCCTATCAAGTCATTGGTTTTGGTATCAGAAGAACTAGGTAAAGGAAATTTATCTCTTAAAATAGACACGCATTCTAATGATGAAATGGGAGCCCTATCAAAAGGGATGGCGCAAATGGTAACTTCGTTGAGAGGTATGGTAGAAAAAGTTATTAAAATTTCTGAAGGCTTGGCAAGCGCAAGCATGCAGATGAGTTCAAGCGCGCAGCTCTTATCCGATGGAGTAAATATGCAGGCTTCATCATCAGAGGAGATTTCATCGTCAATGGAGGAGATGTCCTCAATGATTGAATCCAACTCAGATAATGCCAGCCAAACAACCAAATTAGGCAAGCAGTCAGAGGAGGGCGTGCGAAAGGGTAGCCAAGCAACAAAACAAACGGCAGGCTATATGCGTGAAATTTCTCAAAAAATATCAATTATTACCGATATCGCTTTTCAAACAAATATTTTGGCACTTAATGCTGCCGTTGAAGCTGCTCGAGCAGGTGAACATGGACGAGGGTTCGCGGTAGTTGCTGCCGAGGTTAAGAAGTTAGCCGAGCGTAGCGCCATAGCAGCCGATGAAATTGTGAGCGTTACAACTAAAGGTGTTGATTTGGCCGATGGCGCAGGTGAGGTTTTGGCTAAATTGGTGCCTGATATCGAGAAGACCTCAAGTTTAATTCAGGAAATTGCAGCATCAAGTATTGAGCAAACCAATGGTGTTGAGCAAATAAACAATGCAACTCAACAGCTTAGCCATGTAGTTCAGCAAAATGCCTCATCATCTGAGGAGTTGGCCTCAAATTCTGAAGAGTTATCGGCAATGGCAGAGCAACTTAGGGAGTTAATGCTGTTTTTTAAACTATAGCTGTTGCACTCATTAATCATTAATCGATGATACTTGTTGTTTGACGATATGTAACTCTGGTTTTGTCAAAAAAATAAAGAATTATAGAAATAGTCGTGTTTTAGAGTAAAAGGAATAATGTATCTTTGATATTGAATTGAAATAGCATTAAACTACACCTAATTCATATCTTGATTGTATTACTTTATTCCGCTATTATGAAACGACTTTGTTTACTTGCATTCTTTGTTTGTACTTGGGGCGTTAGTAGTGCGCAACTATTTACTATTGCTGGTCAAGAGATTGGTTTTGCCTACATAGGCCCCAAAATTGGAACAAACTTTTCTCGTATTACAAATATGGGGAACGCTTCATCAAAAACAGGTTTTCAGATTGGTGCAGTTGGAGAGATTGGGTTAACCAATATGCTTTCGTTTGAAACGGAGCTGGTTTTAACTTCAAAGGGTATGTCTACTAATTTTTCTAAGCAACGAGTTAACTATCTAAGCATTCCGCTTTTAGCTAAGTTGTCGTTTAAGGTATTAGGTTTGTCTCGAGTTTATGCAACTGGTGGTATGTATAACAACATTCGGGTTAATGCGAAAGAAACTTACTCTGATTTTAACGGACCTAACGAATCTTTTAGTATAACAGATCATTACACTGTAATAGACTGGGGGCTTTCGCTGGGAGGTGGTGCAGCATACGACACCAAGTACGGGCTGCTCTGCCTCGATTTAAGGTACGACTTAGGAGTGGTTGATGTTACAAAAGACAATTTTACAACTGAAACGAATAGAAATGGGTCATTAGGTGTAGCTCTTGCCTTTAAATACGATGCCGTAGATCTATTCCTTAGATTACGAAAGAAGCGACTCGATCCCGATGCCCAGTAAGTAGCTTTAAATTTTCAATTTTACTCTTTTGTTAAATATTACTGAAGTAAGCGAAGGCGAGTTGTTTTAATTTGTTTAGCTAACTTTGCTCTATGATTCTAATTGTTGCAGCAACAAGTTTTGAAATTGCAAACATAACCAAAGGTATATCCGTTACGGAGGGCGAAGTGGTTTCAGTTCGTCATCCAAATGGGTTTAACTTTTGTGTATTGGTAACGGGTGTGGGTGCTGCACCAACGGCCTACCATTTAGGCAAAGCACTTGTAAATAACAATTTCCGTCTTATTGTAAATTTGGGCATTGCCGGAGCGTATAGTAAAGCACTCGCTATTGGAGACGTTACCCTTGTTACCCACGATGTTTTTGCCGATTATGGAATTGACGATAACGATCAGTTTAAAACCCTATCCCAGCTGTTACTTGTTAACCCAAATAGTTTTCCGTACACAGATGGCTGGCTGGTGAACCCTTCAGATGAACTCATTGTAAATAAAACAACATCGCACCTAAAAAAAGTAAAAGCCATTACGGTTAGCACTGCAACGGGTTCAACTCCTTTAGTCGAAAAGTGGAGTAAACTGTATAATCCAGATATTGAAACCATGGAGGGTGCGGCTGTTTTTTACTCATGCTTGCAGGCAAAGAAACCATTTATTTGCCTTAGGGCAATATCCAATAGGGTTGAGCCTCGAGATAAGGATGCTTGGAATATACCTTTAGCCCTAAAAAAATTATCGGTACAGGCCGAGGAACTGCTGCAAAATTTATAGTGAAATGTTATTTGAATCAGTTTTTATAAATGTGTTTTTTATGATGTTATACTTTTAATCTAGCGTTTAACCGTACCCTAATTATAATGAACTTATCTATAGCCTTTTCAACTTGCCCTAACGACACATTTATTTTTGATGCATTGGTAAATGGTCGAATTCCTACTGGTAATCTTAATTTCACAAAAACTTTAGCCGATATTCAGGCACTAAATTCCATGGCCCTTGCTGGCGATGTGGATATTGTGAAAATTAGTTTTGCTTTGTACCCTCTTATATCCGAAAAATACCAGATACTAAGTGCAGGGGCAGCACTTGGAAAGGGCGTAGGACCGCTGGTAATTTCGAAAAGAAAAATATACCCCGATGAGATTCAATATGCAAAAGTAGCTGTCCCCGGTACACATACTACTGCAAACTTGTTGTTCTCGTTGGCCTATCCAGAGGCTATAAATAAACAAGTATTTCTTTTCTCAGATATTGAGGAGGCGATACTTGACAATGAGGTTGATGTTGGGGTTATTATTCACGAGAATCGGTTTACCTACGTAAAAAAAGGGCTCAAGAAAATTTCCGATTTAGGCGATTACTGGGAGACCCAAACTAAATTGCCAATTCCATTGGGTGGTATAGCCATAAAACGAGCACTACCACAGAGCATAAAGCAGAAGGTGAACCAGCTGGTTAGAACCAGCGTTGAGTTTGCCCTGCAAACTCCAAATGCATCTTATGATTTTGTGCGTAATAATGCGCAGGCTATGGAGTTTGAGGTTATGCAACAGCACATCGAGTTGTATGTTAATAACTACTCCGTTAACCTAGGCGAATTTGGCAGGAAAGCAGTTACAGAACTTCTAACTCGTGCAGATACCAGTAAAACGAATAAATTTACCGATTTAAATGATTTGTTATTTATTGATTAGTGGCACATTAACAAGTTGGTAGGATAACTAATTGATGCTGAGTCAACGTTATCTTGTGACAAGCGGTTGGCATTTTCAAGCATTTACAGACTTAAATATTTGTTTACGTTTTGTTTTATGTATAACTTTAAAAAATAAATGATGTATTTTGAGAGAGCAAAAAGCATATACCAGACCCTTTTTCGGGAAGATGAGAATTCTTCTTGAACGAATTAATTCGCTCGAAGAAAATTGGTACGTCGAGTTCTGGGACGAACATTATTTTATCTTTGGCATTGATGTGTACAGCCGAAAACGTGAAGTTGTTAAAGTAGTAAAAATTGAAAATACTACCCAGGCGCCTTCACGTAAATCAGGGTAAGATATTTACCATTACTTGACTTTTTATGCCAAGTCATTGGCAGCTAGTTTTTTGACTCACAGTTTTTACAATCACTTCTGCAATTTTAATTCTACTCTCCTTATTTCTAATCTGCATTTCTACCTCCTAAAACTTTAATTTTTAATTATAGTATCTCAATTTCAGCCGAATAAGTTGTTTGGCTTTATTTGAATAATCAGATATTATGATCTTTATTAGCTGCTTTTTTGCTTCACTTTCTCTCGCATTACAATCAATTGTATTTTTACACAGTTTGCTCTGTTGCAAGAGTATAGGTTGCTTTAATTATCCTGTACTTGTTGTTTTGATATACGTAAGTTCTTTTGCCCTCTTTTTTTAGATTAATTGAACAATTATTTCATTTGCGTGTTTCCTATTTAGAATTAATCTAAACAGAGTTAATAACCTTTAAATTTATTGCTATGTCATTTAAACTTAATGATTTACCATACGATTACAGCGCTTTAGAGCCTTATATTGATGCAAAAACTATGGAGATTCACCACACCAAGCACCACGGTGGTTATACAAATAACTTAAATAAGGCCATTGAGGGAACCAATTTGGCTTCAATGTCTATTGAAGATATTTTGAAGGATGTATCGAAGCATTCGGTTGCGGTACGTAACAACGGGGGAGGTTTTTATAACCATAATCTTTTTTGGAGTGTTATGGGACCAAAGGCAGGTGGTTCACCAAGTGGAGAGTTGGCAGATGCCATTTCAAAGCATTTTGGATCGTTTGACGCTTTTAAGGAAAAGTTTGAGGCTGCAGCAACAACTCGTTTTGGTTCGGGCTGGGCATGGTTAGTGAAAAAAGGTAATGACCTTGTTGTTTCTTCAACGCCAAACCAGGATAACCCTTTAATGGATGTTGCCGAGGTTAAGGGCACCCCAGTTTTTGGGTTGGATGTTTGGGAACATGCATATTACCTTAAGTATCAGAATAGGCGTCCCGAGTATATTGAAAACTTCTGGAAAGTGGTTAATTGGGATGAGGTGGCACGAAGGTATAAGCTAGCGAAATAATTTACTCGGTTTTTTAAACGATGCAAAAATAAGTTTTAATGTAGGTGATTTAATATATAACAAGTGTTTTTTTGTTAGGAAGCCCTTCTTATTTGGTTTAAGTTTAGGGGCGGGCCAGGGGGTAAAACCTCTGGCCTTTTCATTAAAAAATGGGAGGCGGTTAACCGCCTCCCATTTTATTTTTATTGTGTATCAAAATCTACTTAAATGCTTTTTCGGGTATTCCATCGCCGCTAACACTCAGGCGCTTAAAGTATTCGGGTACTGGTTTTCCGAGCATTGCATCAACATACATGCGTGCAAGCCCCATACTTAGCATAAATCCATGACCCATAAGCCCTGTAAACAGGCCGTGTTCAGGGTCAATATACATACGAGGTTCAACGTAGTATCCAGCCCAAATTGCCTGAAAGGTAACTGAGCTAAGTTCAGGAATCCAGTTGGTGAATATTTCCGAGGCAATTTCAAGAAAATTCTGAGAGTTTAGCTTCAGATTCTTGTCGGTTTCCATCGCATCAACACCCGGGGATGCACAACCAATAATTTGCCCCGTTTCGGCTAGTTGCTGACCATATACAGCAGCAAAGCCTTTGTAGTTTCTTCGGTCAATTAGCATTGGTAATGGGTTGTTGTTTACGCCCATCCAGGGTAATCTGCGTGTAATAAATGCCTGGTGTTTAACAGGGTACATGCCTGTGTTAATACCAAGCTGGCGTGAGAACTTATCACCATTTGGACCAAGGGCATTAATAAAATTATCGGCATGGTACTCAATGTAGCCCTTATCGTGGTCGTGAACCAGAGCAATATACCCTTTCCCATCGCGATGAACGCTTATCAGCTCGCAATCCTCTTTAATTGTTCCGCCATTTGCAATACCTATTTTACGAAGCAGGTCAACAACTTTACCCGGCGTGGCTTGCCAGCAATTGTCCGAAATAAGTGCGGCACTGTACGTATCGAGGGTACTGCTAAAGTATGGCGATATTTCCTTACGGAAATCTTTCCTTTCAACCATACGCGCTACGCTCCATGCTTTTGATGCTTCAAGCACTTTGTAGGTGGCTTCGTCGTGTGCAAAACCAACGTAATTTATGGGACGATAGTCAATGTTGCCAATCTCTTGTAACTCCTTAAATAGTTGGTGGTTCTTTGTTGCTATCTGAGCTATTTCAGGAATAGAGAAAGCTGTTCTTCCTCCTGCAATGTTTCTCCAACTTGCACCACGCCCGTGGTTTGTCATAACGGGCTTGAGTCCCGCCTCAGACATATACCTGAAAAGCGCACTTCCTCCAATACCACCGCCAGCTATAAGCGTTGAAATTTTTTCAACCTTTTTGGCTTTCCCGTTTATCCCTGTAATATAGGTTTCAGAAACCTCTTTTGGGAAAAGTTCGCCCATATTTACCTGGTTGCTAAGTGGTCCACGAGGTGTTGCATCGCCAACAATCTGAATACCCATAGGTATAAGCGCTGTCTTCAACCTTTTAATACATCGCTTACCGCGGCAAGCTCCCATTCCTAAACGGGTGGTGTGTTTAATCTCGTCAACAGAAATAAATTTACGGTCGCCAATTGTATCAAGAACCTCATCGAGCGTAACATCGTCGCAATGGCAAACGTAAGTTTTGTCATCGGTTTTATGCTCCACTGGTTTTAATTGTAATGGGGTAGGGTAGTTTTCCTTTAGAATAAAACCTCTAACTTTAAGCAGTTCGTCATTATGAACATTCTTACTTTTAACCCTAGCAACGTTTGTTTTGTTGGGTTTGCGAAGTATCTTTTCAAGAACACCCTCGCCAACTTTTTCACCTTTGTTATTAACAAGAAAAACTTCACTACCCTCAGATACCTCATACTCAATAGGCAGAAATAGCCAATCCTTGCCATAGTGGTAACCAAAAATGGCAAGCCCAGGACATTGGTAAACACATTCCATACAACCTATACACTTATCATAGTCGATGTGTGGAACGGTGCTTGTTGAGGTTTTTGTAATTGCGCCGTGGGGGCACGAGAACTCGCAAGGGTTGCAAGCAAATCCGTAAAGACAATCGATTTGTACAAAGGGTTTTTTTACTTTGCGTTCGGCTGTGGGGTTAAAAGGCGATTCAATAACCTTAACTGGGTGTTGTTGGCTATCGATATACTCTTTGCTTGTGGCCAAATAGGTATCGTAATTAAAACGTGCGCCCATTTCTTGTAGTATCTCGTAAGCTACCTGTTTCCCTTTAAGTACTGCGCTAGTGCCTTCGCCAATACGAATTGCATCGCCGGCAGAGTGGCAGTTACGACCAAAAATCTCATTCCCTTTAATAACTAGCTGGTCGTCAGGAACAAGGCCAGTACAAATATTTATGGCATCAATACCATCTATAATTTGCTCGGTACCCGGTATTGGTTTAAAATTTTCACAATCGGCAATAATAGCACCAATAACCCCGCTTTTATCTTTATTGGGTAGCGCTTTTATCAGTATTTTACCTAGCATAATGGGTATTCCCAACCGTCTAACTCGGTTTGCCTGAACGGGAAATCCTCCTTCATTGGGCATAGCCTCAATAATAGCTTTTACGTTAGCCCCTGCTTGCATAAGTTGGTAGCTTGTAAGGTATCCAATATTACCCGCACCAACGGTTAGCACATTCTTGCCCAGTAGTGTAAACTCCTGGTTCATCATTTTTTGAACTACAGCGGCCGTGTATACACCCGGAACGTCATCATTTTCGAAAGTGGGCATAAACGGAACTGCTCCGGTTGCAACCACTAGATGATCAGTTTCAACGTAATAAATTTCGTCTGTTTTAATGTTTTTTACTGCAATACGCTTGCCCTCTAGTATATCCCAAACAGTGCTATTCAGAAAAATTCCCTCAAGATTATCGCCTGCAAGTGTCTTTGCAATGTCGAAACCACGCATCCCCCCAAATTTTTTCTCTTTTTCGAAAAAGAAAAACTGGTGCGTTTGCATATTAAACTGTCCGCCAATTTTAGTGTTGTTATCAATAACAATATTTTCTATTCCATGCTCGAGTAGTATTTCACGAGTGGCCAGCCCGGCAGGGCCCGCACCAATAATTACAACGGATGTTTTGTATACTTTTGTTGACGCATTTTTATCGGGAGATTTAACCGAAGGCGTGAACTCATTTGGTATTTCGGCAACCTCGTGAACATTATCAACGGTTGTAATACAAATTCGCTTAATTTGCCCATCAACAAGCATTTCGCAAGCACCACATTTACCAATGCCGCACTCAAGGCTTCGCTCGCGATTGTCGAGGCTGTGGCTGTGGATAGGAAAGCCTGCCTGATGGAGTGCCGCTGCAATAGTGAACCCTTTTTCACCCTCAACAGTTTTACCCTTATACGTAAAGGTTACTTTGTTTGACTTTGGAACCTCAAGGATTGGATGTTTTGTTATTTTTTGCATATCGTTCGTGTTTTGAGGGAATAGTTTATTGAAATATCTAAATGCCAAAGTAGTACTAATTGTATTTTAGTAAAATGATGTTTGTCAGGGTTGATGAAAATCAGGTTTTTAGAGATTTTTTTTCAACCAAATGTGAAGCTTGCTTTTGGTGGTCTATGATCTTGTTGAATCGGTTACCCTTGTCAAATTATTGGTTATTTGTCAGTGTTTCGTAATTCAGTGTTTTTTTACTCAACATTCCTGCCTTCTAACTGTTGATTTGAGTAAAGTAAAACAACTTTAGGTGAGCATATTTTTTTAACTTTGTTTTTAAAGGATAATAACTAGAGAAAATAATGGAAGATAACTCGTTTTTAACCAATGCCGACCCTCAGACGATTGAGAATTTATATAAGGATTTCCTTACAAACCCTCAATCGGTAGATAAATCGTGGAGACAGTTTTTTCAGGGTTTCGATTTTGCACGTGAGCATTATGGCGCAATCGGCGGAGAATTTTATGATACAGAGATTAAGGTATTAAATCTTATTGACGCATACCGAAAGCGTGGGCATCTTTTTACCAAAACCAACCCTGTACGTACTCGGCGCAAATACTCGCCAACGCTTGATATTGAGAATTTCGGACTGTCGGAATCTGATATGAATACCGTTTTTCAGGCGGGCAAACAGCTGGGTATTGGTCCATCAAAGTTAAGTGATATTATTCATTTCTTGCAAGCAACATATAGTAAGTCAATAGGTTGCGAATATATGTACATTCGCGATACCGAGGTGGTATTGTGGCTTCAAAGTAAAATTGAGGAGCAAAAGAATAGCACAGAGTACACTGAAGAGCAAAAAAGGAGAATTTTCAGTAAACTTAAACAGGCTGTGGGTTTTGAACAATTTATACACAAAAAATTTATAGGACAAAAGCGTTTTTCCCTCGAGGGTGGTGAGTCACTTATTCCAGCTCTTGACGCTGTTATACAGAAGGGTGCACAGCTGGGTATTCAAGAGTTTGTTATTGGAATGGCCCATCGTGGAAGGCTAAACGTGCTCACTAATATTATGCAGAAACCTTACGAGCATATATTTAACGAGTTTTTTGGCGAGGAGTACGATGAGGATGTAACCCTAGGCGACGTAAAGTACCATATGGGTTACAATAGCACAGTGAAAACTCACGAGGGAATTAATGTGAAGCTAAACCTAGTGCCTAATCCCTCACATCTAGAAACCGTTGCTCCTGTTGCCATAGGACTTGCACGTGCTAAAATAAATCATCAATATAAAAAAGATTTTAAAAAGCTCGCACCTATAATAATCCATGGCGATGCTGCCATTGCCTCGCAGGGTGTGGTGTACGAAACCCTTCAGATGTCGCAACTCAAGGGTTATACAGTTGGCGGTGCCATACACCTTGTTGTGAACAATCAGGTTGGTTTTACCACCAACTACCTTGATGCGCGCAGTAGCACTTATTGCACTGATATTGCAAAGGTAACCAAAGCGCCTATTTTTCATGTTAATGGCGACGACCCCGAAGCGCTCGTACATACCATTCGTTTGGCTATGGAGTACAGACAAACATACAATACGGATGTTTTTATTGATATTTTAGGGTATCGTAAATTTGGCCATAATGAGGGCGATGAGCCACGTTTTACACAGCCCATACTATATGATATAATTGCAAAGCATCCGAATATCAGAGATATATACTCCGATAACCTTGTTAAACAAGGAATACTTACTGCCAATGAGGTTAAAAAAGAGACGAACGAATTTGATGACCTACTCGAAACAAAGTTTGAGATTGCGAAGGGTATTAAAAAGGTAGCCATTCAACGCTTTCTTCACGATGATTGGAAAGAGGTTCGTTACTCCGCTGAAGATGACTTCTCTAGTTCCCCTTCAACGGGCGTTGATAAAAACAGCATAATTCGAATTTCTGAAAAGATGAATAGTTTGCCGCCCGACAAAAAGTTCTTCAAAAAGCTCGAAAAACTTGTGGCGGATCGTTCTCAAATGATAGAAAATGGGCAGGTTGATTGGGCTTTGGGCGAACTCTTGGCTTATGGTACGCTGGTTAACGAGGGGCATCCTGTTAGAGTTAGCGGTCAGGATAGTGAGCGAGGAACGTTTTCACATCGTCATGCTGCCTATGCTGTTGAAAATTCTGAAGAGAAATATTTTCCGCTGAAACATATCTCAGAAAAACAAGCTAAGTTTCATGTTTACAATAGTCCGCTTTCGGAATATGGAGTTATGGGATTTGATTATGGTTACTCACTTGGAACACCCAATGGGCTAACCATTTGGGAAGCACAATTTGGTGACTTTTTAAACGTGGCACAGGTAATTATTGATCAGTATATTAGTTCTGCTGAAGATAAATGGGGGCTTGCATCGGGTATAACGTTACTGCTTCCCCATGGTTTTGAGGGGCAGGGACCCGAGCATTCCAGTGCTCGTATCGAGAGGTTTTTAACGCTGGCTGCTCGAAATAATATGCAAATTACAAATATAACAACGCCTGCAAACTTTTTTCACGTATTGCGTAGGCAAGTAAAACGAGAGTTTCGTACACCGCTCGTTGTTTTTACCCCTAAAAGTTTACTTCGTCATCCTAAATGCGTTTCATCAATTAATGAGTTAACCCAAGGTGGTTTTAAGGAGGTAATTGATGATAACTATGTGGAAAGTGACAAGGTTTTGCGAGTTGTGTTTTGTAGCGGCAAAGTTTATTACGATTTGCTTGAGCAAAAGGAGCATTTTGATGCCCGAGATATTGCAATAGTTCGAATTGAGCAGCTTTACCCGTTCCCTCAAAAGCAAATTAATAAAATTATTAAGAATTACCCTAACGCTATTCAGTGGCTTTGGGTGCAGGAAGAGCCTCAGAATATGGGCGCATGGAATTACATACGCGATAGTTTTTCTGACATCCCAATACAAGTAGTATCACGTTCGGCTAGCGGTAGTCCGGCTGTTGGCCTAAGTAAGATTCATGCTCAGGAGCAGAAAGAGATTATGGGGAAAGTATTTCGTAAGTGCGATTGTGAACTTAACAATAGGTATTGCGGCCTACAATGTAAGGTGGGTAGCCAGCGCACGAGTCGAAATGCCGAGTTTAAAGAGGTATAAGGAAAGCAATATAGAAGAAGAGGGGAGAATATTGTGAGTGTAGAAATATACTAAAATAAAATTACAATGAAAGTAGAAGTACTCATCCCCAGCCCGGGGGAATCGATAGTTGAAGTTGAACTAGCTAGCTGGCTGGTTGACGATAAAGCGTGGGTTGAAAAGGATCAGGAGGTTGCCGAGGTGGAATCTGAAAAGGCAACGTTACCACTCCTGGCCAGCCATAGTGGTGAGATAAGCATTAAGGTGCAGAGCGGAACCATAAAGGTGGGTAGCGTAGCTTGCGTTATCGATACCGATGCCAAGAAACCTAAAGAACTCGACTCACCAAAAAAAACCGAACCAGACTCCAAACCCGAGCCTAAACCCCAGCCAGTAAAGGAAGTTAATGCAATTTCAAATTCACCCCAGCCTGCCGAGAGTCCGCAAGCAAAGGTTACACCACTTGCCCGCAAGTTAATGGATGATAATAACCTAAATGTTGACGATATAATAAAAGGACTTAGAAAGATTACTACACAGGAGGTTAATGTTGCTATAAATGCTGAATCACTTACTATTCAGTCATCAGGTACTGCCAGCCGAAGCGAGGTTCGAACCCCAATGAGTCAGCTCCGAAAAAAGTTAAGCCAAAGGCTTGTGACAGTAAAAAACCAAACGGCCATGCTAACCACTTTTAATGAGGTGGATATGAGCAGAATTATGCTTATGCGGAAGGAGTATCAGGTGGCTTTCCAAGAGAAGCATGGGGTAAAACTTGGGTTTATGTCATTTTTTACAAAAGCTGTTGTTGAGGCACTTAAATTCTACCCAGTTGTAAATTCGCAAATTGAGGGCGACGATATTATTACTCCAAATTACTATGATATTGGCGTGGCTGTTCAAACACCAAAGGGTTTAATGGTTCCAGTGCTTCGGAATGTTGAAATACTCAATATGGCTCAAATTGAAAAGGGAATACTCAGTTTGTCCGAAAAAGGGCAAGCAGGCCGTATTAGCCTCGATGAACTCACTGGAGGCACTTTTACCATTACCAATGGAGGTATATTCGGCTCTATGTTGTCAACTCCCATTCTTAACCCACCTCAATCGGGAATATTGGGAATGCACAACATAATTGAAAGACCCATTGCTGTGAACGGCAAGGTTGAAATTCGCCCAATGATGTATGTCGCTCTAAGCTACGATCATAGAGTAATCGACGGGAAAGATTCGGTTGGTTTTTTAGTTAAGGTTAAGCAAATGCTTGAGCGGCCCGAACTTTTGATAACTAGCGGAGTTAGTATTGATGAAGTATTGCTTTCCCTTTAGTCCTTTTCAGGTGATTTCTCTCACCATAAAAGGCAATCAAATTTCAGAACTATTACTTTAAAATCGGGTATACCTTATAAGGTTATTAAACTAGCGTTTTTATAAAATCCTAGCTAATTAATCTGTCAGATTGTGTTTAGGAGGGCGTGATTACCACACGATCTCATCTAATTGCAAACACAACCTGTTTTTTTATGCATATATGATTATTTGAAATAGAAAGGCAAATTTTAATATAAAATAATGAATTATGAAGCAGGGTTTTACTATTAAGTGGCGGTTACGTGTTGTTGTGGTGTTACAACTTGCGTTATTACTATTTCTTGTTGTAGGATATGTAATAAACAATAGTTTAACGAAAAAAGTGTTCTTGGAAAAAGAGGTCATTGCAGACGAGATGAATAGCATTAGAGTATTTACTGTTCAAATTAAAGACTATTTGGGCGGAAGGGTTAGCTACGATAATTTGGTAAAGGATGCAAGAGAAGGATTGAGCATTATCGATAATGATGATATTTTAACGCGAGAACTTACCAATGTGTGGAAGATGATTTCTGAGGTTAACGATTTAAACAAGAATAATGTTAATCTTGAGGATAAAATGATGAGACTACTAGATGAATCAATTTCAAAGTCAAATCAGTTTATTAACCAGGTTAGCCAGGCGCTGGCTAGCGAAAGTCAGAGGCGTAACGTGACAACCCTTGAACGTTCTGTTATTACTGGAGCGAATGATAATAATAATAGTGGGTATAAAATTGAGGTTCTCTATAAAGACCTTAAAAGCGATTTCAACAAACTTGGTGAGCTTAACCAATTTTTGGAAAGAGCCATACAGCAGGCTGTTGACGATGCCGAGCGTTTAAAAAATACTCAGTTTGCAGATTTACCCGCTTCGGCCTTAAATGTAAACAGAGAGGTTAAAAATTTGGTTAACCAGTATGCTCAAAATACGGCAAAAATTAACACACTTGAGAATGAACTAAATGAGAAAACGACGATTCTTTACGAAGTTTTGGCACAAAAAGATAAAGAGTCAAACGTTGCAATGCAATCAAGATTTCAAAATACATTGGTTGGGTTAATCCTCTCCCTTCTTTTCATATCGCTCATAATTGTTTCCATAACCTTTAGCTTATCTCGAAATGTTAATAAGAATATTTCAGCACTGCTTAAGAATTTAGACAAGCTTAAAAATGGAATCTTAACTATTATCAGTCCGACTCCATAAGCCAATCAAGAGATGAATTTGGGTTGTTACATAGTGCTTTATCTGAGTTTATAGGGGTTTTAACTAGTATGGTTTCCAGTATAACGATGCATAGCGATAATTTCTCCTCAGCTAGTATTGAACTCAGTTCTGCCTCCCAGCAGCTATCTCAAGGAGCCAGTGAGCAAGCTTCGGGCGCCGAAGAGGTAAGTAGCTCAATGGAAGAGATGGCAGCTAATATTCAGCAGAATACTGATAATGCTAGAGAAACCGACAGGATTTCACAGAGTGTTTCCGAAGGAGTTCAAAAGGTAGGGGTAGGAGCACAGCAGAGTTTACAGTCCATTCGTAATATTTCCGATAAAATTGGAATTATTAACGATATTGCTTTTCAAACAAATATTCTGGCCCTTAACGCTGCCGTTGAGGCTGCTCGGGCAGGTGAGCACGGAAGAGGGTTTGCTGTAGTTGCGGCCGAAGTTCGTAAGCTGGCTGAAAGGAGCAAGATTGCTGCCGAAGATATTGTAAGTCTTGCCAAGGAGAGTGTTGATATTACTGAGAATGCATCGGAATTGATGGGCAAACTTGTACCCGATATTGAGCGTACAGCCAAGCTGGTGCAGGAAATTGCAGCAGCCAGCGGTGAGCAATCGTCGGGTGCGGACCAGGTAAATAGTGCAATACAGCAGCTAAACCAGGTTACCCAGCAGAATGCAGCAGCCAGCGAGGAGTTGGCTTCTAATTCTGAAGGTCTGAACTCTCAGGCGGAAGAACTAATGGAAATTATATCATTTTTTAAACTGAATGAAAAGCAGGTTAACCGTAGTAGCAAATCGAATCCCGATATTAAAGTAAAGAAGCCAGAGCCTGTGGTGAGTAAAAAAACTCCTCTCGTAAGCAAACCTGCACCTACCGTGGGCAAAATTGCTTCACCAAAACCAAAGGGTGTTCAGCTAAAAGGTTTTGAGTCATCTAGCGACGATAATTACGAGCGGTTTTAGCTCCGTTAGCAATTAGTATTGTAGTCAAAGCATTAATAATAGGCGAGTTTAAAATAAACTTTATTCGATATACATACTAAAATTTCCCCATAAAAAAACCCTGATCATTAGCGTTTGCGTATTCAGGGTTTTTTTATGGATCTCAATTGAGTAGCTCGCTGTAATAATATTTGTGAAAGCGCAACTTGCCAATCTTTTTTGTGCGAGGTAATAAATATGAGAAACGGATGCCATTAGGTTTTACTTGTGATTATATCCGATGCTCACAATTGCTTCTCGCTTATTTAATAACAAACCAAAGTGTTCGGTATAATTTTTTTGAGTTACTGTTTGCCTCCAGCTGAGCATTGGGTAACAATCATTTTGCAAGCGTTTATGTTTCCTTTGCTGCAAGCCTCGTGAAAATCGGAGCAGGCCTTAATCTTGTTACCTGAGCGCAGATGCGCCATACCACGGTTGTAGTAGCCCGATGTGGATTCGGGATTAAGCTCAATAACCTTGTCGTAGTCTTCTATTGATTCGGCGTAGTTTGCTAAACGATAGTTTGCAAACGCCCTATAGTTTAGAGCCGAAGCCTGTCGTGGATTAATTTTTAGGGCATCGGTAAAGTCGGCTATGGCGCTACCATAGTTTTCATCCTGCATACACGCCACACCTCTATTTATATAAAGCTGAATATCGGGCTGATTTCCGCTGAGCTGAAAGGCTATATTGAAATCGTCAACTGCCTTTAGATACTGCCCTTTCATATTGTTTAAAATACCTTTTCGCAACCAGAACTCTGGGTTTTTAGGATATTCTTGTATGGCTTTATCAATATACTTTTGAGCATCTTTCAGGTTTTCGGAGAGAAGATGAGCACGAATAATACCAGAGAGGGCTTCCTCATCTCTTGAATTCTGTTTTAGTATATCCCCAAATAATTTTATGGCTTCCTTGTACTCGCGAGCATCAAGTTGTTTATTGGCGTCGGTAATTGAACTTATATCCTGCGCAAAAGTGAGTAGGCAAGTAAATGTGAGAAAGGTAAGAAGTATGCTGAGTTTATATTTCATCCTAAGTAATGGGTTAAATATATCTTTAGTTCGATATTGCTGTTTCGAATTTTGTCCTATTAAGTATTGCTCGGCCAAGTGTAATCTCATCAGCGTACTCAAGGTCATCTCCAAATGATATGCCACGAGCAATAATCGAAACGGAAACAGGAAAATGATTAATTTTTTTAAAGATATAAAAATTTGTTGTATCTCCCTCAAGGGTTGGACTAAGTGCCATAATAACTTCTTTTACGTTGCCTTCCCCAATTTTGTTTACTAACCCATCAATTTTAACGTCGGCAGGACCAATGCCTTCCATTGGGTTTATTACCCCGCCCAGCACGTAGTAAACCCCATGGAATTGGTTTGTTGATTCAATTGACATCACGTCCTTTATGTTTTCTACCACGCAAACCGTTGTATTGTCGCGATGTGGGTTTGAGCATATGCTGCAAACATCAGTATCAGATATATTATTACACTTACTGCAATGCTTAACCTCATTTTTTAGCGTTGTAAAAGCTTGCGAGAATCGCTCAACATCTCCATTTGGTTGCCTTAGCAGGTGTAAAACTAATCTGAGAGCTGTTTTGCGTCCTATCCCAGGAAGCTTAGCAAACTCATCTACTGCGTTCTCGAGTAGTTTAGATGGGAAACTTTGAATGCTCATAGTATACTAATAATTCTAGCTAATGCAAATCTACAAATAATCGACCAAAGCTACACAAAAGAACAAGTTTTTTATTTGCCCTTTTTTCTTTACACTTGTACAATTATTAAACATTTTCCAATGGATCCAGTTTGGGTGATTTTAATCATCGGGTTATACTTTTTAGTGTTAATTGTCATTGGCCGTTTTACAAGCCGTAATGCAGATAACGAATCATTCTTTGTTGGCAATCGCCGCTCGCCGTGGTACGTTGTTGCTTTTGGTATGTTAGGCACTTCGCTTTCGGGCGTTACATTTATTTCAGTACCTGGTTACGTTGGAAGTACTCAGTTCTCATATCTCCAGCTGGTTTTAGGGTATTTATTAGGCTACTTTGTGGTGGCCAACGTGCTTTTACCTTTATACTATAGGTTAAATTTAACTTCAATATACTCATATTTAGATTCACGGTTTGGTTTTTATAGTTACAAAACCGGAGCAATGTTTTTTTTGATTTCGAGAATCGTCGGAGCTTCGTTCCGACTGTTTTTGGTGGCTACAGTTTTACAAATTACGGTGTTTGATGCGTGGGGCGTACCCTTTGTTGTAACGGTTTTAGTTACCATTTTGCTTATCTGGCTATACACCAATAAGGGGGGTATAAAAACTATTATTTGGACCGATACGCTTCAAACGGCTGTTATGTTGCTTGCTGTAATTCTCACTATTTATTTTGTGGCCAAGCAAATGGATTTTACGTTCGTATCAATGGTCCAAACCATAAGGGATAGCGAGTTAAGTCGCACCTGGTTTT
The DNA here is from genome assembly GCA_041656735.1 of Bacteroidales bacterium. Lineage (GTDB taxonomy): Bacteria > Bacteroidota > Bacteroidia > Bacteroidales > Tenuifilaceae > Perlabentimonas. The sequence continues at coordinate 67,810 of JBBACY010000003.1, forward strand.
TCGACGATTGGAACGATAAACGCCACTTTTTGAAACAGTTTTTTAGTGGTGCATTTATAACTATTGTTATGACGGGTCTTGACCAGGATATGATGCAGAAAAATCTTAGCTGCAGAAACCTTAAGGAAGCAAAAAAGAATATGTACTGGTACGGATTCGCCTTTTTGCCAGTAAATTTACTGTTCCTTTCGCTCGGTGTATTGCTTTTTATTTTTGCTCAGCAGAATGGGATCGCTATACCTGAGCAAACCGATGAGCTATTCCCTATTATTGCAACCCAAGGGTATTTACCCACGGTGGTAAGTATTCTGTTTATCTTGGGTATTGTTGCTGCAGCATACTCAAGTGCCGACTCGGCCCTAACAGCCCTTACCACATCGTTTACGGTTGATATATTAAACATTAAGAGGAAGAGTGAGCAACAAGTAAAACGAATTAGGGGTAAGGTGCACATTGCCATATCGTTAATGCTGGTAATTGTTATTATGGTTTTTAAGGCAGTAAATGACCAGAACGTGATAAGTGCAATTTTTACGGTGGCGGGCTACACCTATGGCCCTTTGTTGGGTTTATACGCATTTGGCTTGTTTACGCCCTTCAGCATAAAAGATAAGTGGGTACCAGTGGTGGCGGTTATTTCTCCTATATTCTGCTTCTTTTTGGCAAAATACTCCCCAATCCTTTTTAATGGTTTTGAGTTTGGCTTTGAACTGCTTATAGTAAATGGTGCGATTACATTTTTGGGGTTACTGTTGCTGGTAAAAAAGAATACAGGCATTAAGTAGCCTCTTTTATCTATGAACTTATCCTTTTCATAATCGTCTTAAAATTGAAGTTTTAATCCTACCATAATTCTTTTCATAATTTTTTATTGGTGTCCGGCTAATAATCATCGAAAAACGAATCGTATTAAGCATAAAATATTTTAACCGGGAATAGTGGATTTTTTTTACAGAAACGGCATTAGTTTATCTAGGTGTATTCCTCTCGACCCTTTTAGCAGTATTGAGTAGCCTTTGAGAGAGGATTTTGTAAGGTAGTTAGCACATTCTGTTTGGGTAGCAAACCATAGGGATTCATATGCTTCAGCCTCGAAATGCTTTCCGATAAAAACAACAGTTCCCACAAGGCTTTTTGCCAGCTGTGCAATCTTTCTATGCTCTTCGTTGGAGTAGTTGCCAAGCTCGAGCATATCACCAAGAATAGCTATTTTGGGTAGGTTAGTTGTAAGGTTGGCAAAGTTGGTTAAGGCTTGTTCCATACTGCTAGGGTTTGCATTGTAGGCATCAAGAATAACCGTGTTATTTGCTGTTTTAACAATTTGTGAGCGGCTATTATTTGGTTTGTAACTTGCAATGGCATCGATAGCCTGCTTAGGTGAAACGCCAAAATGGGTTCCAACACTCATTGCTGCTAAAATATTCTCAGCGTTATATTCGCCAACCAGCTGGCTATTCAGTTCTATTTTCTCTCCCTGAATCTCAAATGTCAACGACAAGTATGTGTTGGTTTTACTTACAGATTCGAGCATAAACAGCTCGGGGTTGTACTTAACCACATGCGGGATGTTAAATCTAGTCGACAGATCTACTAGTAGAGGGTTGTTGGTATTAATGAACACCGTGCCATCATTCTCAGCTAGGTGCCTATAGAGTTCCGATTTTGCTTTTACCACCCCGTTAAATGAGCCAAAGCCCTCAAGGTGCGCTTTCCCAATATTGGTTATAAGGCCGTGTGTTGGTTGCGAAATAGAGCAGAGGAGTTCAACTTCACCTAAATGATTTGCCCCCATTTCAATAATTGCTATTTCTGTTTCCTTTTTTATTGACAGAATTGAAAGGGGAACGCCAATGTGGTTATTAAGATTACCCTGTGTGGCAAATGTTTTATACTTGTTAGCAAGTACTTTATTAATAAGTTCTTTAGTGGTGGTTTTACCATTACTGCCGGTTAAGCCTATTACTGGGATGTTTAGTTTACCTCTATGTTTTTTCGCAAGGGTTTGCAAAAATTCCAGTACACACGGAACTACTATAGTTCGTTCTTTGCCTATAAGCTTCGGATCGTCGGCTATGGCTATCTCTGCACCATTCTCAACAGCTTGCATTACAAAGGTATTCCCGTCAAATGTTTCCCCTTTTAGGGCGAAAAAAATATCCGATTTATTTAGAAATCGGCTATCGGTACAAATTTTATGACCCTTTTCAAATAGGGAGTAAACGTACTCGAGGGAGGTATTCATAGGTTATCATTTACTGTATAAAAATAAGACCTCATTTTTTGAATGAGGTCTTATTTTTATATAATATTTTAGTTAGGTTATCGTCCTTTAACTTGCGATCCAACTGCTTCCATTGCGCATCTAAAGCCAATGTCATTAGTTGAGGATGCTTCATCGAGGAATCTTCGTGTACCTGGGCTTAACCAGTAAGCTCTGTCTTTCCAGGAACCTCCCTTATAAACCCTTACTTTATCGTTAATTAAACTTGCCATTCCCACACCAGAACTCTTACCCTGATCGTACATAATATTTGAATTGGTAGTGGTTTCGGTACCCTGAGTTCCTACGTAGTTAACGCTTGATGCCTGGTCGCCATCTTTGTAGTTAATGTAGTAAGCTTTATTATAATTTGGTCTATCCGCTGATTCTTCGGGGGTAACATCACGGTATTTAACCCTACCTAAACTATCAACACTTTTGGGTGTACCATCAGGGTTAGTGTCAAGCGTTTTAAATACGTTACCACGGAATGGGCGGAATTCGTCAACGTCTTCAAACGATAGAGGGCGATAAACGTCAAGAACCCATTCGTTAACATTACCAGCCATACAGTACAAGCCGTAATCGTTTGGCCAATATTTTTTTACAGGACCAGGAATATGTTCCTCATCGTTAAGGTTACCAGCAACACCCATAAAGTCACCTCTTGCGCGTTGAAAGTTAGCCATCATTTTACCCCTGTTTTTCGACTCGCTATTTCTAACGTTATAGCCATTCCAAGGGTATATTCTTCGTTCAACAATACGCTCATCGTAAGTATTGCCAATTAAGCCTTGAGCTGCATATTCCCACTCGGCTTCTGTCGGAAGGCGATACTTAGGTAAGAGTATACCATCCTCAAAAGTAACCCTGCGACCCTCTTCCTGACCAGGTTTCATGCTTGGTCGTGTATTTCGAACTGAGGCTTCGTACATACCAAGAAGGTAGGCATCTGTATTGAAGTTTTCAGCATCAACTTGCTGTAAATCAAGGTTTATGTATCCTTCTTTATAGAGCAACATTTCGTTTACCCTGTCACTACGCCATAAACAATAGTCGCTTGCCTGAAGCCAGCTAACGCCCACAACGGGGTGCTCGTTATATGCAGGATGTCGGAAATAGTTTGTTACGTATGGATCGTTGAAACCCAAGGGACTACGCCAAACGAGTGTATCGGGTAGTGCATTGCGGTAAACATTTGGATAGCTAACATAAACCCTACGCAGCCAGTAAAGATACTCGCGGTAGTCTACGTTTGTCACCTCAGTTTCGTCAATATAGAAGGAAGCTACAGTAACCCTTGTTGGTATACTGTTCCAGTCGTACATTAAATCCTCCTCTACGCGACCCATTATAAATGTACCGCCTTCTACAAACACAAGGCCAGGGCCTGCTTTTGGGGTGTAATCGGTTACAACTTCAAAACCACCGAATTCGGGGTCGTTATAATTCCAACCGGTTGTTGACGATTCTCCCTTAGAGCCGCCGAACATTCCGCATGACGAAAATGCTGTAATTCCAGCCAAAAGCAAAACGATATAACTGTATTTCAATTTCATAGTTGATTGTTTTTCCTTTAAATTCAACTTCTTTACAACCTCAAATATAGAAAAAATTGTTTAATTAAAACCACTTCATATTAAAAAACTAGAACATGGGGCTTTTTATTGTGTGAATCTTCTTCCTTGACCTCTTTTTATACTCAAAATTTACCCCAAAGGTTACCTCATGCGACGAAGTATTTAGTCCGCGAAACCCCCCTTTTAAGATGCTAAAGTCGTAACTGTAAGCAAATGAGTACTTAGCGTTATGGTATCCTGCTACAAAAACAAAGGTGTAATTTTCAATTCCCAAATTACTTCTTACCCAAATTCCAGTTGATAAATTTTGATGAGAGAGATACAATCCTACATTAATTTGTTGATAGTTTGATTGTTTTTGGTAAATAATATTCGGCGATAAAACCATACTTTTCCGAAGAATGTATCTTTTGTAAATATTAATATCGCAACCTATGTGTCCGGTGTATTTGCGGGGTAATTTGTTTGTGTAACTCCCTTGGGTCATGCTGTTAGGCTCAAGCAAATGATGAACAGCAAACCCTCCGTAAAATATATCCCACTCGCCCAAAAAACCTACCGCAAAATCGGGCATAATTTTACTGGTTCCGCTAAAGCCTACTGTTGAAATTGGATTACCAATCCCGTCAATCATATCGGGAAATATAAGATTCTTGGTATTTGTCGACTTAAAAATACCTCCGGCTTGCACGCCACCCCTAATTTGTGCGTTGTAAGCCACACGTAAATTGTACGAGTACATTAGATCCAGAGTAAGCCAGTTAAGCGTACCAAGGGCCTGCATATCGTTAATTATGTTTATACCAAAGCCGCTTTTTTGTTCAATATAGAATCTATCGTAACTAACACCATAGGTCATATATGGCGATTGCCGAGTAAGCCATTGGTTGCGATAGTTTACTGATGCTCTTTGGTGTTTAGGGCTGCCAGCATAGGCTGGATTAAGGTAGAGTTGGTTTGAAAAGAATTGAGAGAAACTAACATCCTGTGCCAATGATACACTTGCTGTTGCAATAATTATTATTAAAGTATATAGAAGTTTTCTATGGTTCATTTTACAGTTCAAGCCAGCAAATAGGCTTTTTTATTATTTAGTCTTAAGCAGAACTTAACTTTTCAAAAGTAAATATAAAATGATTGATTGGTTCTATGTTATCTTTGTAAAAATAAAAACTAATTTAATGCGTTTTTATTTTATGCCAATAAAGGTAATGTAAACTTTTCTTTCTTTTTTAAAAAAGCCTACTAAACAATGTTTAAAAATTTAGCTGCAATATCTTTATTTTTTATTGTATTTCAAAGTGGGGTTGCTCAATCTTATAAACGTACAATTGAATGGCCTCCCGATAGTTTGTCGAAATCAAATTTAAACCAAAAAGGAGCAAACAACCAACCTTTGGGCTCTTTTTTATGGTTTGAGGAAGGTGTGCACTACCCAAACCCCATTACCATGTTACCCTACTATGGCGAAACTATTCCTATTTCAACAGTTTCTATTAATAATGTTGATGTGCAGGTGGTGTCAAAAACTTTTGTGCCTCTTAACGACAATGAGAAAAGTGCGCTAAAGCATATTTCAATAGATACTATTGAAAGTCAGAAATTGATTGCAGAAGTGTTTTGCTCTAGAGGAAAATATTTTTTGCAATACATTTTACCTACCATTGCCGTAAATTCTGCAAACGGGCAAGTTGAAAAGTTGGTTAGTTTTTCTTTAGTAATTCAACAGAATACAAACTTCATTTCGACAATAAAATCTAATGTTAAGTATGCCTCTCAATCGGTCCTTTCGTCGGGTAGCTGGCAAAAGATTTCTGTAAAACAAACGGGGATTTACAAGATTTCGTATACCGAACTTCTGGATATGGGGTTTTCTAATGTTGACAATATAACCATTTGGGGTCACGATGGCAAGCAATTATCTCTTTGGAATAGCGATGCGAGTCTAGATGATTTAATTCAGATACCAATTTATGTTGCTAAGGGAGATGATGGCGTGTTTAATCAGGGCGACTACATCTATTTTTTTGCACAGGGACCAACTGTATGGGAGTACGACAATGACGAACAGTTGTTTTTGCATCAAATCCATAATTTTGCAAGCGAGATAAGGTACTTTATCACAACAAGTGTGGAGGGCAAAAAACGGGTAGGTAACTTACCCGATATAACCGTGCCTGTTACAAAGTGGAGCACGTCTTTTGATGCATTGATGTTTTTTGAGAAGAATGATACCAATTTGATTAAATCTGGAAGGCAATGGTTTGGCGAGGCTTTTGATGTTTATACATCCAGGAGTTTTTCAACGGGTTTAGCGCACCCAGTTGAGAATGGTACGGCAAAGGTAAAAATTAACGCAGCCGCTCGCTCGTCTGTTGCCAGCTCATATAGTTTAAAGGCCAATGGCATTTTTGTGGGAAGCATTTCGATACCCGCGGTTAATACTGCCAGCCAGTATTCAAATTTTGCTGCACAGGCAAGCCAACTTTTCAACTTTAGCCACACCAAAAATGAGCTACAGTTAGAATTAACCTACAATAAACCTACGCTTGCGGCTAAAGGCTGGCTCGATTACATAACCGTTAATGCTCGGCAAAGGTTGGTATTGAAAGAAGATCAACTTCTTTTCAGAGATATAAATTCGACGGGGCAAAACGAAATAACCCAGTTTAGTATCGACAATATCAAAGGTAATGTAATGGTTTGGGATGTTACTGATTTTTTTGCCCCCCAAATTGTGCCGAGTACTCAGTCGGGTACCAGCATTAGTTTTAAGGCCCAAACGGATGTTTTAAGGAAGTTTGTGGTGTTTTTACCTAGTAAGGCAATGAGTGTGAAAACATTGGGTGCGGTGCCCAACCAAAATATACATGGTAAGCCACAGCCTGAGATGGTAATTGTTGCGCATCCTAATTTTATGAGCCAAGCACAGGAACTTAGCGACATTCATAGGGAACAAAGCGGACTCAAAACATTAGTGGTATCAACAGAGCAGGTTTATAATGAGTTCTCATCGGGTAACCCTGATGTTGCTTCCATTCGTAATATGATGCGGATGTTTTATCGTAGGTCAATTACCGATGCGGATATGCCTCGGTATTTGCTGCTTTTTGGCGATGGCTCGTACGATAACCGAGAGAACAGGAATTCCAGCTTGATTCCTACATTTCAGTCGGAAAACTCACTTCATGTGACGAGCTCATTTGTATCCGATGACTTTTTCGGATTGCTCGACGACAACGAGGGTGAGGCAACCGGTTTGCTCGATATTGGTATTGGTCGTATACCATGCTCTAGTACCGAACAGGCTAATGTTGCTATAAGTAAAATTCGACAGTACCTAAGTTCGTCGTCGGTAGGTGCATGGAATACACAGCTCTGTTTTATTGGCGACGATGGCGATGGGAACTTGCATATGCGCGATGCCGATTTGCATGCCCAGTTTGTTGAAAATAACTACCCGCACTATAATATTGATAAAATTTACTTTGACTCATTCCCTCTGGAATCGGCATCACAAGGAGATCGTTACCCTGGTGTTACCACCGCAATAAATACCCGAGCAAATCAGGGTGCGCTTATAATTAATTATGTGGGCCATGCAAATGCAGAATGGTTGGCACATGAGCAGGTATTAAAAATTTCGGATATTCAGAGTTGGCGTAATTTCAATAGGCTTTCGCTGTTTGTTACGGCAACATGCGAGTATAGTCGTTTTGACGATCTAACCAAAACCTCTGCTGGTGAGCATGCCTTATTTGCGCCGCAGGGTGGTAGTGTGGCTTTAGTTTCCACCTCGAGAGTTGTGTATGCTAACCCTAATTTTACCCTTAACCGTAATTTTCTTAAACAGGTTTTTGCAGAGCGAACAGAAACCTTGCCCAGTGATATAGGAAAACATTATCGTTTAGGTGATGTGGTTCGATTAGCAAAAATTATAACGGGGGGGCAGATAAATAAACGCAATTTTTTATTGCTAGGCGACCCTGCCTTGCAGCTGCATTATTCAGTGGGGGATATAGGTATCTCTACAATAAACCACTCGCCTGTGGGTGAAAATATCGACACCTTAAAAGCACTAAGCCGTGTTGATATCGAAGGGAACGTGATTGTTCCAAAACAGGATGAACTGTTTGGTGGCGAAATGGAGTTTGCGCTTTTTGATAAATCAAAAACACAAACTACACTTGGCAACACAGGAAACGAGCCCTTTGTATTTAAATCGAGACCAAATATCATATATCGAGGACGCTCAACCCTAAAGAACGGTGCTTTTAGTGCCAAGTTTATTGTTCCCAAAGATATTATGTATAGTTACGGGAATGGTCGTTTTAGCTTATTTGCAAAGGGAGTGTCCGAAAGTTTTGCAGGCGTTTTTGAGAGTTTTGTAGTTGGGGGCATTAGTACTAATGCGGGCAGCGATACACAGGGACCTGATATTAAGATTTTTTTGAATACCGAAAGTTTTGTTAGCGGAGGTGTAACCGATGCAAATCCAAAGTTGATAATCCATCTAACCGATAGTTCAGGGGTGAACACAACTGGGGTGGGAATTGGGCATGATTTAACGGCTACCCTTACTGGCGAAAAGGAAACGACCTATATACTAAACGACTACTATGTAAATGAGTTGGATAGCTATCAGCGGGGTACAGCGGAGTATCAATTGTCTAATTTGTCTCCAGGTCCCCATAAATTACGAGTAAAGGCGTGGGATGTTTTTAATAATAGTTCGGAGGCTGAAATTGATTTTGTTGTAAAAAGTGCTGAAAACTTTACCCTTTTGCATGTACTAAATTATCCTAACCCTTTTACATCAACCACAGGGTTTTATTTTGAGCATAATCAACCTTACGAAGATTTTGATGTTCTAATACAAATCTTTAGCCCATCGGGGAAACTGGTTAAAAGTATTGAACACTATGTTGCAGGGCAAGGTAACTACCGTGTGGGACCAATTACGTGGGATGGGCTAGATGATTTTGGCGATAGAATTGGGCGAGGAGTCTACTTTTACAGACTAAAGGTGAAAATGGGCAGTGGTAAGGTTGCATGTGCCTATCAGAAGCTAGTTTTATTAAAATGATTTGCTAGTATAATAAAATTACTTTTTTATTGTTATCATTTAAGTTAGATTTGTCAACCAAAATTTTTAAAACGATGATTAAAAAATATTTTGCACTACTTCTTTTGCCCATACTATTCTTCTTTAATAGTGCACAGGCACAAACCGAGGAGGATTTAAGTTTCTTAGAAGGATTAAATGCATTGAGTGTAGCTGTTCCTTTCTTATTAATAGCCCCCGACTCGAGAGCTGCAGCAATGGGTGATGTTGGGGCAGCTAGCACACCCGACGCCAATAGTCAGCATTGGAATCCCGCCAAATATGCTTTTATCTCAAAAGATAAGGGTATTTCGTACTCATATACACCCTGGCTAAATAACCTTATTAAGGATATGGACTTGAATTACCTAGTTGGGTACTATCGCTTTGATGATAAGCAGGTAATAAGTGCATCAATGCTTTACTTCTCAATGGGTACCATAATTTTCACAGACGATCAGGGTACAAAATTGCTTGACCATAATGCAAACGAGTTCTCTTTAGATATGGCTTACTCGCGTAAGTTTTCGGAGAAAATAGCCGGAAGTATTGGGTTTAGGTACATTCGCTCCGATTTAACAGGTGGCTTTGCACAGCAGGGACAACCTGTAGCCAAGGCTGGAAATTCGGTGGCGGCCGATATTTCTATGTATTACGAAACGCCTTTAAATATTAGCGATAAGGCTTCGCAACTTGCTTTCGGATTTAATATTTCAAATATAGGTTCTAAAATTTCATACAACGAGGAGCCAATTAAACAGTTTATCCCTACCAATCTTCGTGTAGGTGGTCGTTTTTCTGTTGATATGGATATGTATAATAAACTTTCATTTATTGTTGATGCCAACAAGCTACTCGTTCCAACTCCTCCAATTTATGATATTATAACTAACGAAATTCAGTATGGATATGATTCTGATGTCCCTCTAATTACAGGAATGTTCCAGTCGTTTTATGATGCACCTGGTGGTTTTCGCGAAGAGATAAGAGAAATTAGTTTGGCTGGTGGACTTGAGTATGTTTACGCCGGGCAGTTCGCATTAAGGGCTGGTTACTTTGGAGAGCATTCAACAAAGGGGAATAGGAAATATTTTACCATTGGGGCGGGAGTGAAATACAATGTTTTTAATCTCGATTTTGCATACCTCATTCCTACTGCTGGTCAATCTAACCCCTTAGCTAATACCTTTAGATTTACGCTGGGGTTCGATTTTGAACCAGCACGCAAGGGCAAGAAAAAATAGTTTCAATATGAACTTTCGAATTGGCGTTGGTTATGATGTTCATAGGTTAGAGCCAGGCTACGATTTGTGGTTGGGTGGCTTAAAGGTTGAGCATAGTAAAGGATCTGTTGGGCACTCCGATGGCGATGTGCTTATACACGCCATTTGCGACGCAATGTTAGGGGCAGCTGCACTTCGTGATATAGGCTACCATTTTCCAGATAACGACCCCCTGCTAAAGGGAGTTGATAGCAAGTTGCTGTTGAAGAAAACGCTTGCTATTGTGAGTAATGCTGGGTATGCTATTGGTAATATCGATTCGACCATTTGTTTGCAACAACCAAAAATAAAGGATTTAATACCCCTTATGCAGCAAGCCCTTGAGGCTATTTTAAGCCTTGAAGCTGGTACTTTATCAGTAAAAGCCACAACAACCGAAAGGCTTGGCTTTGTAGGTAGGGCGGAAGGCGTTTCGGCGTATGCCGTTGTGCTTCTGTACAAAAAAGTGAGGTAGCTGAGATAGTTTCAGCCTACAAGTTTTCGGGTTAACGTGCTGTTTTATAGAGCTGTGAAGCAATATTTGTGCTCAGTGAAATAATTCACTATTGCTATTCAATTAGCCTTATGCAGTTCTCTTCAATAGTAATAAGTTTTGCTTTGTATAATCCACCAATGGCCTTTTTAAATACTTTTTTGCTTATTCCAAGGTGCGCATAAATTTCCTGAGGATCGCTTTTGTCCGAAAGTCTTATAATTCCATTGTTTTTTTCTAACTTGTCGAGTAGCGATTGTGCTATCTCGTCAACCTTTTCGAAACCAGGTTTTTGAAGAACGAGATCAATCTTCTCATCCTCTCTAATCTTTTTAATATACCCTTTAATACGTTTGCCCTGGTTTAAGTGCCTAAAAATTTCATTTTCGTAAATAACACCCCAATGGGCATTGTTTATTATGGCGCTAAAGCCAAGGTCTGTTTTGTTGTATATCAGTAGGTCAACCTCTTGTCCAACCTCATAGTCTGGTGGGGTATTGTCTAAAAACTTTTCAATTTTTGCCGATGCCGCCAACCTGTCGGTTTCAAAATCGATGTATAATCCTACTATGTACCATTTGTCCTCTTCCATTCGCATTTTCTGTTCGCGAAATGGAACAAAAATATCTTTAGATAAACCCCAATCGAGGAATGCGCCAGCATGGGTAACCGACACAACTTGTAGCTGGGCTATTTCGCCAAGCTGTATTTTTGGTGTTTCGGTAGTGGCAATAATTCGATCTTCCGAATCGTAGTAAATAAAAACGTCTATAAAATCTTCGACTTCAGTGTTCTCTGGCACGTACCGGCGGGGTATAAGAATTTCTCCGTGTTCACCACCATCGAGATAGCAACCTATGCTAACTACTTTTACAACTCGTAGGTTGTTGATTTTACCAATATATGCCATGTATGTAGTTTTTTGGTGTTCTTTCGTTAGTATCGTCTAAAAATTGCCTCGACCTGTGGGTTTGAAGCCGACGAGCCTGAGTATGAAAATGTCCAATAAATAGCGCTAAAATCTCTCTCAATATGGCCCGTTCCGTTAAAAGTATCGTATGTGTTTGTGCCGAAAAGAGTAATTAGCGTGTCAGAAATGGTTGCGTAGGTTTCATTTCCAAAGCCAGTGTTGTAAAAATTGTATAGTTGTATAGTTAATGAATCGGGTCCGAAATAGTCAATGCTAACGTTATACTGCCTGCTAGTGTTATATTCAAAACACATCCATGCACCTAGTATTGAATTTTTTGGGTACGACGGCTTGTCTTTGCATGATGCCAACAGAAGCAATAGGCTAATGGCTATTAAGTGTATTTTGAATGATTTACATTGCATGCTGACTGTTTTATTTGGGATAAATATGTAAAACTTATTGAGTAAAAACAAATTTGATTACCCAATAAACTTGTACTTTATCGTTTGTTTTAGGCTGGGATGCAGGCTGTTGGCTACTGGGCACTCTTTTGCAGCTAGTTCAAGCAGTCCGCGTTCTTTTGCAGAGTAGTTATTGTGCGGGAAGGTAAGCTCAACAATAACTTCAACCACCCTTCGGGGGTTGGTTCCCATAATTTTAGTAATTGCAACTTTGGTTCCATCAATATTAAAACCGTGGGTTCGGGCAGATATTCCCATAATGGTTAACATGCATGAGCCTAGTGATGTTGCAAGTAAATCGGTGGGCGAAAAATATTCGCCTTTACCCTGATTGTCGGGCGGCGCATCGGTAGTTAGCTTATTGCCCGATAGTGTGTGTACTGCTTCGGTACGAAGTTCTCCGAGGTAAACAATGCTTGATGTTTGCATACACTTATTGATTAGTTGATTTTTGAATGGTTTTGAAGTACAAAAATAGTTATCTTTTTTAGTTTATTTGTAGTTCAATAAAAAAGGGGAGCAAAAGCACCCCTTTTTTAATATTATTATGGTAAGCTATGCTTACATAACTAGGCCAAGATCGCACATTGCGTTGGCAACCTTCATAAAGCCAGCAATGTTTGCACCATTAACGTAATTGATGTAACCATCAGTACCAGTACCGTGTGTAACGCAAGCAGTATGGATGTTTTCCATAATTTGCTTAAGTTTAGCGTCAACCTCTTCGCGTGTCCAAGCTAGTTTTTGGCTGTTTTGAGTCATCTCAAGGCCAGAAGTAGCAACACCACCAGCGTTAACTGCTTTACCAGGAGCAAAATTAATTTTACTCTTAATAAAAGCACTAATAGCTTCTGGAGTACAACCCATGTTAGAAACTTCAGCAACAGTAGTTACACCATTTTTAATAAGTGTAGCAGCGTCGTCGCCATTAAGCTCGTTTTGGATAGCACAAGGCATAGCAATATCAACCTTTACTTCCCAAGGTTTTTTACCAGCAACAAATTTAGAACCAGGGAATTTTTTAGCGTAAGGCTCAACTATATCTTGGTTAGAAGTACGAAGCTCTACCATATAATCGATTTTTTCGCCGCTAACACCTGCTTCATCGTAGATATAACCATCAGGACCAGAAATAGCAACAACTTTACCACCTAGTTCGGTTGCTTTTAGGGCAGCACCCCATGCAACGTTACCAAAACCAGAAATAGCAATAGTTTTACCTTTAATACTAGATTTAGCTGTTTTAAGCATATGGTCAAGGAAATAAACAGCACCAAAACCAGTAGCCTCAGGACGAATTAGAGATCCACCCCAATTTAAACCTTTACCAGTGAAAACACCAGTGTGGTTGCCAGCAAGTTTTTTGTACATTCCGTACATATAACCAACTTCGCGAGCACCAACACCTATATCACCTGCAGGAACGTCGGTTTCTGCACCAATATGTTTCCATAGCTCAAGCATAAATGCTTGACAGAAACGCATAATTTCATTGTCGCTGCGGCCTTTGGCATTGAAGTCAGAACCACCTTTACCACCACCCATAGGTAGAGTAGTTAAAGCGTTCTTGAAAGTTTGCTCAAATCCTAAAAATTTAAGAGAAGAAAGAGTTACACTAGGGTGGAAACGGATTCCGCCTTTGTATGGGCCAATGGCACCGTTAAACTGCACGCGGTAACCAATGTTCACATGAATGTTACCCTCATCGTCTGCCCAAGGCACCTTAAAAATAAATACGCGATCGGGTTCAACAATGCGCTCCATAATTTTGTGAGCTTCGAACTTTGGGTTCTTGTTGTAAACATCTTGAACAGATTCAACTACCTCGTGAACAGCTTGTAAAAACTCTTTCTCACCAGGGTGCCTCTTTTCAAGGTCGGCCATAATTTTTTTTGCATCCATTTCTGAAACGATTTAAGTGAATATAATAAGATAAAATCATTATTACCAGTATGGGTTTTCCACCCATTTGTAAGCAGCTGTAAATTTCAGGTTAATAAATGAATTATCAAAGAAAATGCATTGTATAAATATATGATGTTAAACAGGTTTAAGGGTTACGGCTTAGCAATTTCAGTTCCTGTTAAGTTGAGTGTGTTGGGCTTGAACACAATTCCTTTGTTCTTTTTCCCATCTATATGGATTACTAGCGGAGATTCGAATTGGATGCATCTAATGTATTCGGTTTCATAGTATGCAGGCTGGCTGTTTAGGAAATCGATATTGAATGTACCATCGTTTATGTATGGGTTAACGGTGAGGTAGCCCACCCGAAAAGAGGTTAGGTTTTGAAAGAAGTGTGTTCCTTGGCTGGGATCTACTCTGAAATTTTTTAGGCCAGACTCAACAATTACTCTCGCCTCGGAAATTTGTGACCACTTAATGGGTATGCCCAGCCAGGGGTCGCTGCTGCCCCAACGACCAGGGCCAACCAGAACGTAGTTGCTTTTTTTTATGCGGAATTGCTCATTTATTACTTCTACCTCAAGCGCAATGTCTTTGGTTTTTGCAGGATCAAACTTTTCGGGTTTAACGTATACAATATCGCAAATATCACTAAATTTACCATGCCCCAGAGCTGATTCGGAGTAAATAATTGAACTGTCTTCGCTCACTTCATCCCAATGAAAATCTTCTGTTGCCTCGTGTTCAACAATAGGCCTTATTTGTAAAAGATTAAATACTTGAGGCATATCGCGCGGTGTGTTCAGGTTGGCTGCAAACTCAATTTCCACAGGACAATTCATCTCTTTTTGGCCTATTTCGAGCAGATCTCGTAAAATATTTGCTAACGGAAAGGTATTGTACTTTAAGATATTGGCAAAAGTAACCAGCTTCTTTCCCTTTTGAAAATCTCCATCGACTATGGTTTGATTCTGAAAATCGAAGGTTGATGATACATTGTGAAAGTCAGTGAAGTATTCGGCTTCAGTAATGTCTAACTTTTTTATGTTTACTCCGTCGTCGGTTGAGGGGGTAAAACTTTCAGGGTTCATATCCAGCGCATAGAATGTTTTTTGGGTACTTTTTAGGGCCATATCGGGCTGCGATAGCTGGAGTATTTTTTTTGGGAATTTTGGCGAAAAGCGCAGTGAAACACCCCCCTCAACAATAAGTTTTCCTAAACCGTAGCCAATGGAGGCTATTCCGTGCTCGGTTTTTTCGGAGCCAACAGGATAAAAATTGATGGATCGAGCAACGCCCGATAGCGTGGGTAGAAAGTAGCTACCGTGTTGAGTTCCGCACACTTCTTGTATTATAATACCCATCTTCTCCTCGTCAATTACGTTGCTGGTTGCCAGCATGTAGGCTTTACTTGCTCTATAAAAAACCGAGGCATATACGCTTTTTATGGCCTGCTGAAGCATACGTAGCATTAGCTGTTCGTTGGGTGTATGAGGTATCATATAGGTAGAGTAAATGCCAGCAAATGGCTGATAGTGTGAATCTTCCAGTTTGCTAGATGACCTGATGGCAAGGGGATGCTTCACATTTTGAATAACCACTTTTAGGTCTTCAATTAAATCTTCTGACAGCCTTGCTTCTAAGAATTTTTTTAGTATTCGTTCATCCGAAGTATCAGAGACTCCAATTTTTGATAGATTATTCGACTCAATGAATTCGTCGAAATGGTCGGTGCTAATTACCACCGTGCGTGGAATGGCCAGCACAACATTAGGGTACTTATTGTAAAAGTGGTTGTTTTTAATAGTGTTATTCACAAAGGCAAGCCCGCGAGCTTTACCGCCAATTGACCCGTTGCCTATGCGGGTAAAGAACTTGTAATCATCGAATCTATTCCTATCAAAGGTGGCGATAACGCCTTGGTTTTTACTTGTGCGGTAGGCTGAGATACCCTGATAGAGGAACTTTCGGACATCGCCAATCGAGGGGAAGTCCACTGGCGATAGCGGCTTGAATAGTTGTCCAATTGCGAATAGTGCGCGAGCATTTAGCCACTTTGATAGGTGGTTGCGACTGGAGTGGTAAGCTAACGATTCGTCGGGGATGGTTAGTATAAGCTTTTGGAGCGCAGGCAAATCTTCGGCCCTGCCAACCTCTTTCATAGTTTTGGGGTCGTAAAAAACGAAATCATCGAAACCGAAATTTTCGATTATGTAATCGCGCAGATCAATATTGTATGACTGTGAGTATTTATGAAGGAAACCAACGCCCAGCTCGTCGGCAAACTTTTTATTATCTTGGTTTGAACTTTGAATTAGTATTGGGGTGTTGCTATCATCGGCTTTAATATGTTGGCACAATTTTATACCCGCTTTAACCTCTTGATCGCGTTTCTGGTTTATTTTAAAACTGGCATCTGTTATTACCCCAAGCACATTGTTTTTGTACTTGCCATAAAGAGCTAAAGCTTCGTCGTAGTTTTTTGCCAACAGTATTTTGGGACGCCCTCGCATGCGCAGAACTCGTTTATGCTCGGTAAGTGCTTCTTGCATAAAACTTCGAGCCTGGCGCATTATGGTTTTGTATAGCAATGGCATTATGGTTGAGTAGTACCTAACCGAGTCTTCGACAACAATAATACACTGAACGCCAATGGTTAGTATATCATTTTCGGCGTTCATCTTGTCCTCAATTAGTTTGATAATTGCCAGCAGTAGATCCGCATTCCCAAGCCAACTGAAAATGTAATCGATACCTGAGAGGTCCTCTTTCTCAAGTCGAGCCGACACCTCACGCGAAAAGTGTGTTAGGATTGCAAGGGGCGTATTGGGCAGTAATTTTTTTATCTGCTTTGCCAGATCGAAAGTATCGACTTCACCAACGTTTAGCATTGATATAACTAGGTCGATTTTCTCCTCGCCATTTAAAATTTCAAGCGCCTCACTTGCCGAATGAGCCTGAATAAAGGTGGGTGGATATCGTAAACTTAGCGACGTGTACTCGTTGAATATTTGTTCGTCAATACGGCCGTCCTCTTCGAGCATAAAAGCATCGTAATGACTGCAAATAAGCAGCACTTTGTATATGCGTTTCTGCATCAGCTTGTCAAATGCTGTTTCCGAGAAATCGAGAGTAAATGCGGTTTGGTATTCTTTTGCAGTTTGCATAACTAAGTTTTAAGTCTAAGTTTTTACGGGCAAACGAGAACCTAATTTCAGCTGGGATATTCTATTTAGCTGGGGTCATTCTTTATTTTTGACTTTAAGAGCAGTGTTGTCACTCTCAAAACTTTGTTAATGTAACTCTATGTTGGTTAAAGAAATATACTAAGCCCTTATATGTTAGAGCAAATATCGAACTATCGTTAGCCTTTACATAAAACAGCTATCGTTACTAAAAGTTGCCGATTAAAGACTACAATTTACTGTTTTTTCACCAATGAGCAGAATAGAAAGACAAAAAGAATACCATATAGTGATACTTCGCAAAGCGATTGATAGTAACAACTTTCGTTCTCTTACTTGTGATATTCTACTCAATTATCTCTTTAATGGGTTTTCCTGTTGCACCGCTTGGCCAGCTTATGCCAATAAGTGTTGATATGGTGGGGGCAATGTCTGTCATGCTTACCGGTTCAAGCACCTGCTTACGTTTCATTTTCCAACCATACCATATAAGGGGTACATGCGTATCATAATTATAAGGGGAGTTTGCCGAGGTTACGCCCCCATTTTTCTCAACCCAGCCAGGCTCTAGGTTAATAATAACATCGCCCGATCGTCGTTGATTGAAACTATTTTGGAATTTTTCGAAGATACCATTTGTGAAGTTACTCGATTGGAGGTTGTAAGCTGTTACAGCATTGGCAACCCCAGTGAATTGTAGCATAAACATGGCAACTTTATCCTGAAAATCGCGAAGAGAGAGGTTTGAGTTTTCAATCAGCCTGCGGTTTAGGTATATCTGTTTTTCTTGGTAACCCAAAATCCAGTTTCCGGTATCGTAAGCAATATTTAGGTAGCTTCCGAGTAGCATGATGGCTTTTTGAGGTTCAAAATATCCCCCAGGGATTTTCGATTTCTCTAAGTGTTCAGGCGTTGCACTTACTCCTTGGTCGGAGGTTAGCACCAGTAAATAGTTGTGTTTACCAACTTCCTGATTTAGGAATGCGATAAAATGTTCAATTTCCCTATCGAGCCTCAGAAACGCATCTTCCATTTCAATTGAATGAGGACCATACTTTTGACCAATGTTTCGGGTGGGTGTAAAAACGATTGATAAAAAATCGGTGTTGTTGTCCTTGCCCAGCTCTTCGCCCAAAATTGCAGCAATAGCAATGTCTTTTGTGTAGGTATTACCGAATGGACTTTCGAGCAGTGGGGAATAGTCTTTAATAGGTTTTTTAAAGGGTTGTACCAACCCTTGCATCATTCTTTTTAGTTTTGTTTTAGTTCGCTCTAATGCGGTAGGGTCTTTTATGGCGGTGGTATCGGCTTCTAAATAACTTTGTAAAGGGTTAAGCAGTTTCCAGTCGCGTTCTAAATAAATTTTCCCAAAACCCTTAACGTTAAGGGTGTCAACCCACGATGGAAGACTATCGGTGTAGTGGTTGTTAGTTATCCAGTGGCCTCTTTCCTTGTCGAGCCAGTAGGCTCCGTTCGCATTATGCCCGCTAGCTATTATTGCTGCAGAGGGTTCAAGTGATATGCCTATTACCTTTGACTTGGGGTTTAGCATCCTAATTTCATCGCCAATAGTGCTGGTTATGAGGTTTTTTGGCGAATACCTGCCGTTTAGATAGCTACCGCCAACGGTTTTAACCTTTTCATCTGCAACGGCATCAATTTCTGTTGAGGTGAGCGGGTTGAACCATCGGTTTGAAACAATACCATGCACACTGGGGTGGGTTCCGGTGCTAATGGTAGCTAAGCCTGGTAGCGATTGTGTTAGTAAGTAGTTGAATCGAGCATTTCGGCATACGGCACCTTCGTTACTTAAAAGATTAAACCCTCCTTGGCTAAATTTGCCTGTAAAGCGTTGTAGGTAGTCGTAACGCATTTGGCTTACCACAATTTGCACAATCAACTTTGGATTTTCGGAAGGAATATCCATTTGAGCAAAGGCAAAAGTTGTGCTGAGAGTAAGAAATGTGGCTAGGGAGGTAACTTTTCGAAAATTAATCATAGTAGAACTGAAATAGGTTATAAAAAAAGGAGTACGACTGCCGAACTCCCACAAAAATAGAAAAAAAGAATATGTTATTCGATTAAGTCTACTTAGGCGCAAAAAGAATTTTATTTATAACGGTTTGCATACTGCTTTCCGTTTTTACAAGATACATGCCGGTGGGCAAGTCAATTGTTTTATTCCACTTGTAGGTATGTTTGCCAGCACCATAGTTACCCTTGAAAATTGTAGCCACCTTTTGCCCAAATATTGAAAATAACTCAATACTTATAGTTGTGCTTTGATGTAGGGTAAAATCAATATTTATGGTGTTACTAAAGGGGTTTGGCCAAACGTTTACTGTGCTTAATCCTAATTTTGACGATGTAACACCCAAGGGTATTAGGGTGATTGTTATGGTAGTATCCGATGAGATTAAGATACTATCGTTGAACGTGCCAAACCCTTCGGCAGCAGTCGTGAGATTGTATTTTCCCTCGGGTATGTTGGCAAAGTATACTAATCCATCTTCGTTGGTAGTGTTGGTTTGCTCGTTTAGCGTTACCGATGCATTTTGAATGGGGGCATTGTTACTTTTCGTTTCAATGGTAACGTTATAGGCTTCAAGTTTTGTCAGTACCACATCAACAATTTGTAGCGAGGTGTAATCTTCAATGGAAACACTTCTAGTTTCTGGTTTATATCCAGCGGCAGAGTAGGTAATATCCCAAGTGCCGGGTTCAATAAGTCTTACATAATTTCCATACTGAGGGTTTGCGTATACAAAAGAGTTATCCTTATCGTGATTGTTAATGCTAATGTTTGCTTTAAGTGGGTCCCCATCTGTGTTGGTTACTTTTCCCTGGATGCCAGTATACAAATTCTCAATGTATGATAGCATTGCCTCCTTGTTATAGTTCCAGAATGATGGCAATTCGCTGCTTGAAGGGTTTTTTATATTCGAAATTTCAAAGGTCACCTCTCTGCAGTTATGCCAATAGTTCATATAATCCTGGCGACTGCCCGATACCACGTACCAATCGCCACCTTGGGTTACCCCATTGTTTTGTGCGGTGAAATAACCGCTAGGACTGTTGGCTTGAGCCAAACTGGCATATTGTCGGCAAATGGTGTAAAACCATTCATGGTCGGCATGGGCGTTGGTTGCTGTTCTCCAAGCATCCCAAGGAAAGTTGGCTAACTCTACGCCACCATGAAAGTTAGCTGACATTACAAAGTTACGGCTTGCAGCATAGTTCATCATAGCTACCGTTTCGGGTTGATAGGGGCCGTTGGGGTTTTCGCCAATCCGCGGATCGGGAAAGTTTCTGTTTATATCAATGCTATTGGCGTTATATCGTCTTGAACCGCTAACAGTTTGGTTGCCGTAGTTATATGTTCCGTCGGGGTTGGCGTTAGGGTTAATATAAATAGCCAGCTTATCAACCATTTTGGTTGCTCTAGCATCGGTTCCGTAATTGGCGAGGAGGTGATCAATTAACC
Source organism: Bacteroidales bacterium (assembly GCA_041656735.1). Taxonomy (GTDB): domain Bacteria; phylum Bacteroidota; class Bacteroidia; order Bacteroidales; family Tenuifilaceae; genus Perlabentimonas. The sequence continues at coordinate 88,457 of JBBACY010000003.1, forward strand.
TTAGCATAAGTATATACCCTGTTGTTTCGTCGCCGTGCATAGTGCTGGTGTAAAAAAACTCTGGTTCGGCTTCATCGGCAAGTACGTTGTTTGAAATTTTCATAACGTACAGTTTTCTTTCTTTTACGGTGGTTCCAATGCTATCGAGTTTGCATAGGTTTGGGTAGTCAGTCTCAAACTTTTTCATCATCTCGCGGTAAACCTCATAGGTTGGGTACCTGTCCCAGCTGGCCATTTGGTCAATAGTGGTGGCCATTTCTATGCTTTTTTCACCGGAGTGAGGGTAGGGTAAACTCTTAAAGGCAAAACCAAGGTTTTTAAACTTAGCTAACTCCGCATTACTTGCATAAGCATAAATTGTGTCGCCAACCACTTTGTCAATAGAAACCGTGCGGGTTATTATGGTATTTACCGTATTCTTATTCTTTTCAACTATACTAATGTAGTGGTCCTGCGCCTTTACAAAGCCAGAAAGCGCAAGTAAAAAAAACACAATTCCTATATATCTTAAGGTTTTCATTAGTAGTTTTTTAGGACTTTACAATATGGTAGCTACTTTTTCTTTCTTGTTAGGCTTGCAATAAGATAGACAAGCAGAGCCACTAAAAAAACAATTGAGATACCTGTGATAAATCCTCGAGCAAAATCAGTTAAATTAGAGTTTTCACCACGGTTTACAAATAGCACGATGGAGAAAAACAGTACTCCAACCACTCCGGTAATTCTTGCTGTTTTTTTCATTTTGCGATACCTTTTGCGTTATTAACTATACGTTAAATCGAATATGAAGGATATCACCATCCTCAACTATATAGTTTTTACCCTCAATGTGAAATTTCCCTTTTTCCTTGCATGCCTGCTCCGAACCCAAGCTTACATAGTCGTTGTACTTCATAACCTCGGCACGAATAAAGCCACGCTCCAAATCGCTATGGATAGAGCCAGCTGCTTGTGGTGCAGTTGCCCCACGTTTAATGGTCCATGCTCGGGTCTCCTTTTCGCCTACTGTGAAAAACGTTTCAAGTTCTAGCAAGGAATATGCAGCACGAATTAATTTGTCTACCCCTGGCTCTTTTAACCCAACATCCGAAAGAAAAGCCATCCTATCCTCTTCTGTTTCCAACTCGGCAATTTCGGCCTCCATGGCTCCAGCAATAATTAGTATTTCGGTATTCTCGTTCTTTAAATAGTTCTGAACCTGCTCAACATACTTGTTGCCGTTAACAGCCGAGGCATCATCAACATTGCAAACGTAAATAAAGGGCTTGGTTGTTAGTAAGAAAATATCGGCAATAAATCGTTTATCTTCCTCTTCAACAGGTGCACTAGATGCGTTTTGAAATGATTCTAAATGATCTTTATACACAGTAAGCACCTCAATGCCTTTTTTTGCATCCTTATCGCCAGATTTTATAGCCTTTTCAAGCCGCTGAATCTTTTTCTCAACCGATTCTAAGTCCTTAATTTGAAGTTCAAGGTTAACCGTTTCAATATCCCTAACGGGGTTAACGGAGCCATCAACATGCGAAAGGCGCTCATCGTCGAAGCAGCGTAGCACGTGAATTAGCGCATCGCAGTTACGAATTTCGGACAGAAACTGGTTAGCACCTTTATCGGAGCGACCAGTACTTTTTGTTAGTCCAGGAATGTCAACAATTTCTACGGTTGTATGAACTACTTTCTGCGTAGCGGCCAGATCCTCTAGTATATACAAGCGAGCATCGGGTACGTTTATTGTACTAAGGTTTGTTTTATTGCTAAACGAAAAGCCGCTGGCCTCTGCCTTGGTGGCCGACATGCAATTAAAAATGGTTGATTTGCCTACGTTGGCAATACCAATAATTCCGCACTGTAAACTCATTAATTGATTTGATTTAAGTAATTAGCCTGCAAATTTAGCTCGAAATATTGGGTTTACTATAAATTGTATGAAGAAACATAAAAAAACAGGGCGTGACGTTGAGCCAAACCCTGTTCATAAAAATTTAAGCGTAAACCTACATATGTATTACCTCGCCATAGGCAGCTGCAGCAGCCTCCATAATGGCCTCGCTCATAGTTGGATGAGGATGTATACTTTTCATTAGTTCGTGTCCGGTGGTTTCCAAATTTCGAGCAACAACCATTTCGGCAATCATTTCGGTAACATTTCCGCCAATCATATGGGCGCCAAGTAGCTCTCCATACTTGGCATCGAAAATTAGCTTTACAAAACCATCGCGCATGCCGGCAGCTGTTGCTTTGCCCGATGCGGTGAATGGGAACTTACCCACTTTAATTTCGTAACCCGCTTCAATTGCAGCCTTTTCGGTCATTCCAACTGATGATACTTCGGGGTTTGTATAGGTACATCCAGGTATATTCTTGTAGTTAATTGGCTGTACATCCATTCCTGCAATTTTTTCAACACAGGCAATCCCTTCGGCAGATGCTACGTGAGCCAATGCTGGTCCTGGCACTATATCGCCAATGGCATAAATGCTCTCAACGTTGGTTCGGTAGTAATCGTCAACCTTTACGCGACCATTAACCATTTCAACGCCCAGATCCTCAAGTCCAATACCTTCGGTGTTTGGTGCAATTCCTACAGCAGAAAGAACAATCTCTGCTTCAACAACCACTTCGCCCTTTTTAGATTTAATGGTCACCTTGCAAAGTTTGCCACTGGTGTCTACCGACTCAACCGATGCGTTGGTCATAACTTTAATCTTATTCTTTTTGAAAGAACGCTCAAGGGTTTTCGATACCTCTTCATCCTCAACGGGAACAACGTTTGGCATAAATTCAACAAGCGTTACCTCTGTACCTATGGAGTTGTAGAAATAAGCAAATTCACTGCCAATGGCGCCTGAGCCAACCACCACCATTGATTTAGGTTGCTTGGGTAGGGTAAGAGCCTGACGGTAGCCAATAATTTTTTCGCCATCCTGCTTTAGGTTGGATAGCTCGCGTGAGCGTGCTCCTGTTGCCAGTATAATATGTTTGGCGGTAATCTCTTGGGTTGAGCCGTCTGATGCTGTAACCGTAACGGTGTTTTTGCCTTTTAGCTTGCCAAATCCGTTAATTACCTCAATCTTATTCTTTTTAAAAAGAAATTCGATGCCTTTGCTCATATTGCTTGCCACGTCGCGGCTACGTGCAATTATTTTTTCAAAGTCGGGCTTAACATCGCTGGCCATAATACCGTAATCGGCCGCATGGCTGGCATATTCAAAAACCTGAGCACTTTTAAGTAGTGCTTTGGTAGGAATACAGCCCCAGTTCAGGCATATACCCCCTAGATTTTCTTTTTCAATAACGCCAACTTTCATTCCCAGCTGGCTCGCTCTAATAGCAGCCACATAACCTCCAGGGCCACTTCCTATTACTAATACATCAAAGTTCATGGTAGTTAAATTTATGTGTTGAAATATATTTATGTGCTTCTCAATTGGGTTCTAACAATAATATACTTAGCTAGTTTAGCAATTGCAAATATAGCAACTAAAACCATTATAATTGTTGCGCCCGACGGCACATTTATGTTGTACGATATAAGAAGCCCGCCAATTGATCCGACAAAACCTATGATTGCCGAAATATAAATAATGTTACTAAACCGTTTTGTAAATAGGTTTGCAATGGTTGGCGGGATGGTTAGCATTGAAATTAGTAGGATAATACCTACCATTCTGATGCTTAGCACTATGGTGATTGCCAGAAAACCCTTTAATATATATGAGAATATTTTTACGGGAATTTGCTGTGTTTTAGCAAACTCTGAATCGAAAGCTAGGTACAAGATGGGCTTGTAAAATATTACGAAAAAGCTAACCATTACGAGGTTTAAAATCAGAAGTAGAATCAGGTCGGATGAGGACACCGTTAAAATTGAACCAAATAGAAAGGTCATGAGGTTGGGCGAATATCCAGGCGTTAGGTATATAAAAAATATGCCTATGGCCATTCCAACTGACCACAGCATGCCTATGGCCGAATCTTCGCGAACATTCATTTTTTGATGAAGTGCCTCAACGCCAAATGCTGCTAGTACTGCAAATACAGCAGCCCCAATAATGGGGTTAATGCCAATGTAGTAGGCTATGCCAATGCCGCCAAACGAGGCATGCGTAATTCCTCCGCTTAAAAAAACTAGTCTCTTAGCCACAATGTATGTCCCAACCATTGCCGCAGCAATTGATATAAGCAATGCGGCAGCAAAAGCGTTCGTTACGAACTGGTACTCGAAAAAGTTGGCTATTGTGTTTAGCATATTGTGTTTAGTATTATTCTTTTAGTTTATGCTGATTTTAGTGTTTGCCTAAAATTGTATGCGGAATTTTACCATGCGCAATAATCTGTATGGGGCAATCGTATGCTGCTAACTGTTCTGTTGAAATTCTATTGGATGGATGGTAATGCAAGGTCCGATTAACGCATGCAATGGTTTTTACGTGTGAGGTGATGGTTCCCAAATCGTGCGAAACCATTATAATGGCCATTTCATTATTCAATTCCTTTAGTAATTCATATAGTTCCTTCTCAAACTTATTGTCAACAAAGGTGTTTGGTTCATCTAAAACGAGTAATCTGGGGTGTGAAATTAATGCTCTGCTTAAAAAAACTCTTTGCAGTTGCCCTCCCGAAAGTTCACCAATTGCCTTGTCTTTTAGCTCTGTTATACCAATGCGATTGAGCATATCAAAGGCTAACTGATTATCCTTTTTATTATACCTTCCTGTAACCCCTTTTTTACCTAATAACCCCGACAACACAACCTCATTAACGGTTATTGGGAATCGTTTGTCAATGCTAGTTATTTGAGGGAGATAGCCAAAAAGGCTTTCCTTTGGTGTTCGCGAACAGTATTTTACCGTCCCTTTTATAGGCTTTAAATCTCCAAGTAAAAGTTTGAGTAGTGTTGTTTTACCCCCTCCGTTCGGTCCTATTACTCCCACAAAATCGAAATCAGAAATTTCGAGATTAATATCTTTCAGAACAATCTCGTTGTTGTACCCCGCCGATGCCGAAATAATTTCAAGTATTTTTGCCATGGTAAAAACTTAAGTCGCTATATAGTTGTAAACGTTTACTTTAACGCTTTGCTTACTAGGTTTGACATATGGTACATATTTTCTAACCAATCTTCGCGAAGCGGGTCAATAACCTCAATGATACCTCCAATATCAGATGCAGCCGCCTTTGCGTTGTTTGTGTCAAACTCTTTTTGGATGAAGATGGTTTTAGCGCCTTGTTCTCGTGCAGATTGTAAAATTGCTTGCATATGCTTCATCGATGGTGCTTTGCCATCCTGTTCAAGCGAAATCTGTTTTAATCCGTAATCGCGGGCAAAATAAGTTAGTGCTGGGTGGTAAATATAAATCTTGTTATTTTCAATACCTTGTAAACTTCTTTTTATATGAATGTTAAGCGTATCAATATCCTCAATAAGATGAGCAAAATTTGCCTCGAAGGTAATTTTATGCTCGGGGAATTTTTGCGATAGAACGGTAGTAATAGTTCGTACCATAGTTTTTACCTCAATGGGAGAGAGCCACACGTGCGGGTCTGAGCCATGACTGTGACTATGCCCATGGTCATGATGGGAGTCGCATTCACCACTAATTAAATTCAAATCTTTAGCATGGTTAACAATTAGAATGTTAGGGTTTTGCTCGTGAATATTATTGAGCATTGACATTTCAAATTCGAGCAGGCCGAGTGAAAAGTATGCAGACGCTTGGCTAAGCGATTTTAGCTGCGATGCAGTTGGCTCGTAAACCTCGGGGCTTGAGCCAGCGGGCACCATAAACTCAACGTGAATTGTATTATCGGCAATGCGGTCAACAAAGTATTTTTGGGGTGCAATGCTAACCACAACGGTGGGTTTAAGGTTTTTTTCTGTGCTATTGGTACAACTATACAGTATGGCAGGTAAAACTAAAAGGAGTGTCAGTGCTTTTCTCATATCTTAAATACGTGCTAATTAATAATCAAAATTACCTATTTAAAACTAAACACAAAATTTCCATAATAGTTTTTGCTTGCATTAAAAATGTGTTTACATATCAGATAGTTAGAGGTTTATGTTTTATTTTGTATAACTTAAAACAAATTTGCGATTGTATATGTTTGTTTGGCAGGCGGTTAACTTGGTACTTTCAGTAGCGAATAAATTAATTTTTCGTTAATATTGCAGTTAAGAACGTAAAATTATTTTTGTTTATTTTTATTTGAAATTATTTAATATGCTGCGAACTTCTCTTCTTTTTCTGTTCATGGTTACTAACCTGCTTACCTTTGGCCAAAGCGCCCAAAGCAAGGAGGATAGTTTGCAACTTTTGCTCGGGAAAGCCAAGGAGGCCGAAAAGGTTAGTATACTAATCCAACTAAGCGAAATAAAAGTACTCGATGAAGTAGGTTTGAACTATGCAACCAATGCATATGAGTTGGCTCTAAAACAAAATGATAAATCGTCACAGGCCGAAGCCCTTTACTTCATAGGCAGACACTACTATGAAAATGCAGACGATAAAAATGCGATTAACTTTTATCTTAAGTCGCTTAATATATCCAAAGAGCTAAATGACAAGTCCAAAATTGTTCGAACATACCGAAGTATAGGTCGTTCTTATTACTACCTCGATTCGCTTGGCGAGGCCGAGAGTTATGCTGAACAAGCTGTTGAACTAGCCATTCAAATTGGTGATAAGGCACAGCAAGCTGAAGCGCTCCTTAACATTGCCGAAATTTACGACAAGGATTATAAGCAGGACAAAGCTTTAGGTTATATTTTTCAAGCATTAGAAACTCTTAAGGGTACCGATAACCCTAAAACATTAGCCATAATATACCGCTCGCTAGGAAAGCAGTACTATACTCTAGGAGAGTTCAAAAAATCTATTGAGTATTATCTCAAGGAAATTGAAATAAGGGAACAGATTAAGGATGTTAGTGGACTGGCCGTATCCTACTATTGGCTTGGCCGTACGCATCGAACAATTGGGAATTTTCAGCTAGCACTTGAGCAGTACCAGAAAAGTTTAAAGTATTCTGAGCAGCAAAACGACCGCAAGTCTATAGCAGCTAATAGTACCGAAATAGGGTTTATTTACGAAAACCTCTCCCGAACCATTTTGGATGTTGCTGAGAATAAGGTAAACTATACTAAAGCACTTTCGTTCCATCAGGCTGCACTCGATATATACACAGAGGATTTGGATAAGGATAAGATTGCCGAATCGACAAATAATATCGCAAATACATATTCTCGCTTGGCAACTAATCGGTTTGTTGCCAGGTATGGAGAGTTCTGGGACGATTCAATCCAAATTCTGAAAGTGCCCGTTGATACCCTAAAGGCCGCTTTTGAAAGTGTGTTCGACTATTATAATAAAACGCTTGAAATATATGAGGAGACTGGAAAAAAACAATTTATTACTCTTGTTCGAATAAACCTAGCAAGCCATTATATATATACACGTAACTGGCGAAAAGCAGATGAGCATCTAAGCAAGGGTCTTGCTTTAGCTCGCGAAATTAACAGTCAGTATGACGTTGCCCTTGCCCTTTTTCATTACGGTGAATACTACTATAGGCTTAACGATTTACCTCGCGCAGAGCAATATTTATTGCAAACTCTGGAAATATCTGAAAGTTTAGGGATTAAAGATTTTATGATGCACACCCACCAAAAACTTGGAAAGATATACGAAAGAACTGGTAACCTACCCAAAGCCTTAAAGCATATTAAAGCATACAATCGAATTAAAGACGTACTGTTTTCTGAGCAAAGCCAAAAGGTTATAACCGAAATGCAGACCAAATATGAAACCGAGAAGAAAGAGCAGGAAATAAAAAATTTAAATATTGAGAGTGAACTGCAACATTCCTTAATACAACGGCAAAGGCTAACCATTGCAATATCCATAGGGGGCATAATTATTATACTTGCCTTTGCTGGTTTGCTAATAAATATGGTACGCCAAAAGCAACGAGCCAACAAAATTTTAGAAGAAAAGAACGCGCTCATTTCGCACCAAAAACAGGAGATTACCGATAGCATTCGCTATGCAAGCCGTATTCAAAATGCCATTTTGCCCTCGGCAACAATTATGCATGAGTCCTTTAACGATTCTTTTGTGCTTTTCTTGCCGCGCGATATTGTGAGTGGCGACTTTTACTGGTTTACTCGTAGGGGAGATAAAATGGTTGTTGTTGCTGCCGATTGCACTGGACACGGTGTTCCTGGGGCATTTATGAGTATGCTAGGCGTTTCGTTTTTATATGAGATAGTAAACAAGGAAGGTGTGATGCGACCAGCCAAAATTCTCGATATGCTTCGCCAATTTGTGAAGCTTACCTTGTCGCAAACAGGTAAAAAAGACGAGCAGAAGGATGGAATGGATATATCGCTATGTATGGTCGATTTAGAAAATATGAAGCTCGAATGGGCAGGTGCATATAACCCTCTTCTACTTATCAGAAATGAAGAGATAATAGAATATAAGGCCGATAAGATGCCTGTGGCAATTCATATAACTGATCATTTGCCGTTTACCAATCACGAGATTGATTTACAGCTCGATGACGTATTCTATATGTATTCTGATGGTTTTGCCGACCAGTTTGGAGGTGAAAGCGGAAGAAAATATATGTCGAAAAGGTTTAAAAACTTCTTGCTCGAAATTCATAAAAAACCTATGGAAGAACAGAAGGAGTTACTACATCAGGAGCACCTTTCATGGCGTGGAAACATAGAGCAAATTGATGATATTGTGGTGGTTGGCATTAGAGTAAGTGAAATTTAACAACGCATACTGCAAAAAATGGTTTTATATATCAAAATACCTACCTTTGTCAGTGGAATTAGAGTTTAGATATGACAAAAACAGACGAGTTTAAATCTGCACTCAAGGTTAACCCTGGTGTAGATCAACCCTCTACTATAAATAAGAACGCCATTAAGCGTTTAAAAGCTACAAGGCAAAAAACCTTTAGCGTGCAGCATTATGTAGATGGTATTCTGGATAAAGATATTTCTATCCTTAGTCAGGCAATTACTCTTATTGAGAGTTCGTTGCCTAGGCATCATGAAATAGGGCAAAAAGTTATTGAGCAGTGCTTGCCCCATACCGGAAATTCGGTTAGAATTGGTATAACGGGTGTTCCGGGTGCAGGGAAAAGCACCTTTATTGAGGCTCTGGGTGGAACCATTACCCAGTCGGGTGGCAGGCTTGCTGTTTTAGCAATTGACCCTAGCAGCGAAAGGAGCAAGGGTAGCATTTTAGGCGATAAAACCCGAATGGAAACCCTTTGCAATGATCCAAACGCATTTATTCGCCCATCCCCTTCAGCAGGTTCGTTGGGTGGGGTTGCCCGTAAAACGCGCGAGTCAATTATTCTTTGTGAGGCAGCAGGATTCGATACAATTTTCATTGAAACTGTTGGAGTGGGACAGAGCGAAACGTCCGTACATTCAATGGTCGATTTTTTTCTGCTGCTTATGCTTTCAGGTGCAGGTGATGAGTTGCAGGGTATTAAGCGGGGTATAATGGAAATGGCCGACCTAATTGCGATAACAAAAGCCGATGGCGAAAATATAAAGAAGGCTCAAATGGCTAGGATACAGTATGAAAATGCTTTACACCTATTCCCTAAGCCCGAGTCGGGATGGTTTCCGCAGGTTAAAACGTGCTCATCATATACACAGGATGGTATTGCCGATATTTGGGAATCCGTTAAAAATTATGTTGAAGAAACAAAAAAGACTGAGTATTTTCAGTCGCGCAGATTACAACAGGCAAAATACTGGATGACTCAATCTATTACCGAGGCCTTAAAAGACGACCTATTTAATAATCCCAGTGTACAAGAATTGATTAAATCAACCGAAAAAGATGTGCTAAACGATAGAATTAGTTCATTTGTTGCGGCAAAAAAAATAATGGACTTTTACAAGTCTTTATAACCCAAGTGGGTTTCAAATTGTAAACAAACAAAAATAAAAAAATGAAAAAACTTTTAGTAATTGCTTCAGTCGCATTAGCACTGGCCTCATGCTCTTCAAAGGGGTATAAAATTGAGGCAAACATTGAGGGCGCAACCAACCAAATGGTAGTGCTTAAAACGATGCAGGATAACGAACTTGTTGGTCTTGATTCGGTTATGATGACTGATGGAAAGTTCCAATTTACAGGTTCAATAGAGGTGCCCGACATCTATGCCATCGATTTTTCTACACCAGAGGATAGGCTTATTCTTTTCCTCGAAAATTCTAACATCACCATTACGGGTAAGGTTGATAATATTATGTCGAGCGATATAAAGGGATCTAAAACCCAAGATCTATTTATGGAGTTTAACAAAAAGCAGGAAGAAATGTCGTTGCCTCTCATGGAGATTCAACAAAAATTTCAAACAGCTGCCATGGATGGATCTCTTACACCCGAAATGGAGCAGGAACTTCGTGAGCAGTTTATGGCCGAGAATGATAAAATGTTAGTTGAAGTAAAAGATTTTGTAACAAAGAATAGTACTTCTGTGCTTGCTGCATACATCACGCTTACACAGTTAGCAAATCAGCTTTCTTTTGAGGAGTTAGAAGCTATCGTGTCAGCATTCCCCAATGACATACAAAAGTCGCCTTTTGTTATAGCGCTTAACGAAAAAATTAATATAGATAAGCTAACTGCTATCGGACAACCGTTTATCGATTTTACTCATCCTGATGCAGATGGTAATATGATTACCTTTTCATCGGTTACTGGCGAAAACTATATTCTTATCGATTTTTGGGCAGGCTGGTGTACTCCTTGCCGTCGCGAAAACCCAAACCTAGTTGCTTTGTATAATCAGTATAAGGACAAAGGTTTCGATATTTTTGGTATTTCACTTGACCGTCGCAAGCAAGAGTGGCTTGATGCTGTTGAGGAAGATGGGTTAAAGTGGATGCAAGTATCAGACGTTTCTGGTTGGGATAACCCCGTTGCTAAAATGTACGGAGTGCAGTCAATACCTGCAAACCTACTGGTTGGCCCTGACGGTAAAATTATAGCAAAGAACCTTAGAGGTGAAGACTTGGCAAGTAAGCTGGCCGAACTTCTCAACTAAAATTTGTTCATATTATGAAATAAAAAAGCGACTGTAAAGTCGCTTTTTTATTTTGTGATTGGTATTTTATGCCTTTTCGAAAATTTCTACAGCTTTGGCAATTGCCTGTGTTAGCCCGTTGGCATCCTTGCCACCAGCGGTGGCATAAAAGGGTTGGCCACCACCTCCGCCTTTCATCTCCTTTGCTGCTTCGCGAATAATGGTTGAGGCGTTTACCTTTTTCGACTCGATAAGCGAGTTGGCAATCATTATAGTAAGCATTGGTTTTCCAGAAACTTGAGCTCCAACGGCAAGAAACAGGTTATTTATTTCGTCGCGAAGCTGGTAGGCTAAATCTTTAATGGCATCGGCAGTATCCAGGTCAACTATTTGGGCAATTACCGAAGCCCCATTGCTGCTTTTGGCTGTAAGTTTAAGCTCATTTTTAATGCCCTTAACCTTTTCTTTGGTTAGTGCCTCAAGTTGCTTTTTTAGCTCAGCATTCTCGTTTATTAGCTTATCTGTCGCAATCATCAGGTCTGGCGGATTGCCTAGCGATGATTTAAGGCTCTTTATGCTGTCAACTTGCTGGTAAAGGTACTCTTCAGCCTTTGTTGCAGTAATGGCTTCAATTCTTCTAATTCCTGTTGATATGGCTCCTTCTGAAACAATTTTGAAGAGTCCAATGTTTCCTGTGGCGCTGGTGTGCGTGCCTCCGCAAAGTTCTACCGAGTTGCCAAACCGAACAACCCGAACCTCGTCACCATATTTTTCGCCAAAAAGTGCCATAGCACCCATTTCTTGTGCTTGTTTTATGGGAATGTTACGGTGTTCATCAATGCTGGCATTATTACGAATTGCCTCATTAACTATTTGTTCAACCCTTCTAATTTCCTCATCGGTCATTTTTTGAAAATGGGCAAAGTCGAACCTAAGGTGATCGGCATGTACTAGCGATCCTTTTTGCTCAACGTGCTTACCCAAAACTTCTCTAAGTGCATGGTGCAGCAAGTGGGTTGCCGTGTGATTGTTGGCAGTGCTTACCCTCTTTTTAGCGTCAACCTGGGCCATAAACTCTTGCTTTGCATCAAGGGGTAGCTTGTTAACTAAATGGATGGTAAGGTTATTCTCTTTAATGGTGTTTAGTATACTTATGGTTTCGTTTGCGTTTGATATTGTTCCCATATCACCAACCTGTCCGCCCGATTCGGCATAAAACGGTGTTTGGTCGAACACCAAATGAAACTGCTCTTTCCCTTTTTGCTTAACGGTTCGGTAGCGTGCAATTTTGATGGGTGCTTGTAGGGTGTCGTATCCAACAAACTTTGTTTCGCTTGAACTGGCAACCTCAATCCAGTCTGATGTTTCTAGGGTTGCAACGCTTCTGGAACGCTCCTTTTGCACCTTCATCTCCTTCTCAAAATCCCTTTTACTTATGGTAAGGTTGCGTTCGCGTGCAATAAGTTCTGTTAAATCAAATGGGAAGCCATAGGTATCGTATAGGATAAAGGCGTCGTGACCAGAAATTTCATTCCCTCCTTCGTTTATTACCTTGGCCATTATACTATCTAAAAGTTTAATTCCAGTTTCAAGAGTATGTAAAAACGATTGCTCCTCTTCAAAAATAACCTTGGTAATAAGGTCCTTTTGGGCGGTTAACTCTGGAAACGATTTGCCCATTTGACTTGTCAAAATATCAACAAGTTTGTAAATAAAAGGCTCGTGAAAATTCAGGAATGTGTATCCGTACCTAACGGCCCTACGCAAAATACGACGAATAACATACCCTGCCTTAACGTTCGACGGAAGTTGCCCATCGGCAATGGAAAACGACACAGCCCTGAGGTGATCGGCTACCACACGTAATGCTATATCTGTTTTTGTGCTGTCGCCATAAGCTATACCGCATAGCTTGGTAATTTCCCCAATAATGGGTTGAAATACATCGGTATCGTAGTTACTCTGTTTACCTTGAATTGCCATGCAAAGTCTTTCAAATCCCATACCTGTGTCAACATGCTTTGCGGGTAGGGGGTCAAGACTTCCGTTGGCTTTGCGGTTATACTGAATAAATACTAGGTTCCAAATTTCAACAACCTGTGGATGTCCTTCGTTAACTAGTTCACGACCAGGCGTTTTTGCTTTTTCCTCGTTGCTTCGTAGGTCAATATGAACCTCCGAGCATGGACCACACGGACCGCTTTCGCCCATTTCCCAGAAATTATCTTCTTTTGACCCCATCAATATTCTATCCTTGGGTAAATACTTTTCCCATAGGTTAAACGACTCTTGGTCAGGCTCGAGTTTATCTTCGGGGCTCCCCTCAAAAACCGATGCGTATAAATCGTTACTATTAATTTTAAGCACATCAACCAAAAACTCCCAAGCCCAGTCAATAGCCTCCTTTTTAAAGTAGTCACCAAACGACCAGTTGCCAAGCATTTCGAACATAGTATGGTGGTAGGTGTCGTGGCCAACCTCATCGAGGTCGTTATGTTTTCCCGAAACCCTAAGGCATTTCTGCGAATTTGCCACTCGTGGGTGTTTGGGATTTGTATTTCCTAAGAAAATATCTTTAAATTGATTCATCCCTGCATTGGTAAACATTAGGGTTGGATCGTCCTTAATAACCATAGGAGCCGAGGGTACAATGTTGTGATTTTTGCTCCTAAAAAAGTTTAAAAATGCCTCTCTTATTTCTCCTGACGTCATAATTAATTGAATTGTAGTTATTTGTAATATAATTCTTTTAAAAAATTGCAAGTAAAAAAATAACAATACCTTTGCAAAAAGAAATATTTACCTTAGATTTGCTGTTGTTCGTCAATTTAGAATTTGTTTTAATAGATTGGAAATCGCCTTTTGCATACCATGGGGAAAAAGAAATTTAGATATAATCCTAGTACACTTTCCTTTGAGACTATTGAAGTAACAGCATATAAAAAGTTCGCAAATGTACTAATTCCATTTGTATATAGCTTAGTAATTGCCCTAATAGTTTTCTTTACGTACAACCATTTTTTTGATACTCCAAAGGAAAAAATCTTTAGAAGAGAGAATGCCGAGATAACTCTAAAGTTTGAAATGCTTGAGAAAAAACTTGAGGAGGCAGACTTGCTTTTAGAGGATATTCAGAAAAGGGATAATCTCACCTATCGGGCAATTTTTGATTCTGATACAATCTCTTCTGCTCTAAGGATGGGTGGTATGGGAGGTGCTAGTCGTTATGATGATTTGCGAAAATTTACTCAATCAGACTTACTAGTTAGCGTAGCTTCTAGGCTTGATCAGGTTACTTGGAAAACATATATTCAGTCAAAATCGTTCGATGAGGTTGTAGAACTTGCAAAGAATAAAGAGCAAATGATTTTGACCATGCCGGCTATTCAGCCCGTATCAGTTGCTGACCTCAACCGTATATCCGATTACTTTGGTTTTAGGCGCGACCCGTTTAAACGTACCCAGAGATTTCACCAAGGTATGGATTTTGCCGGAGCCAAAGGCTCGCTTATTTATGCAACTGGTAATGGTAGGGTTATTTCGGCAAGTTTCTCGTATTTCGGATATGGTAACAACGTAATTATTGATCATGGCTTTGGATACAAAACTCGTTATGCTCACCTAAACAGCATTAGCGTACAAGTTGGCGATGAGGTTACTCGTGGACAGGTAATTGGCGAGTTGGGAAACTCAGGGCGCAGCACTGGACCCCATTTACATTACGAGGTAATTTACCGAAACAGAACAGTTGACCCGCTAAATTATTTCAACGATATGAACCCTGAGGAGTATGAAATGATGGTTAAAAAGGCAAATACGCCTGATGGCCTCTCTGCAGGTTCCTAGTTTTTATTTTTCACCCTTTTCTATTTCATCATTCTTGTTGTAGATTTTTTATATATTTGCTGCATTAACTCTTCATTTATTTGTATAATGCAAAAGCATAAATATAAGTTTAATTCAGAGTCGTTAAGTTTTGTTAAAGAGGAATCCTCCCTTAGATTAAGGGTTTGGAGGGGTGTAAAGTACCTTTTTTTTAGCATTGTAGTTTCAGTTGCTTACTACGTTATTTTTTCATTTTTCTTCGACACCCCTCAGGAACGTGGACTTAGGCGCGATAATGATGAGATGCTTCTTCAACTTGAACTTTTCAACAAAAAATTCGACCATCTCTCGTCTGTTTTAGCAGATGTTCAACAGCGCGACGACAACATTTACCGAACAATTTTTGAGGCAGAGCCTATTCCAAACACAATTCGTGAGGCTGGCATAGGTGGTGTTGATAGGTATTCGGATCTTGAGGGACTACCTAATTCTGAAATTGTTATTAGAACTGCAAAGCGTATCGATAAGTTATCGAAACAAATTTATATTCAATCAAAATCTTTCGATGAGGTAATTGGAATGGCCAAACGTAAGGAGGAGATGATTGCTTCGATACCTGCTATTCAGCCAATTTCGAATAAAGACCTAAGGCGTGTTGCCTCGCCATTCGGCGTTAGAATGCACCCCTTCTATAAGGTTCTGAAAATGCACAACGGAATGGACTTTACCTCACCCACTGGTACTGAAATATACGCAACCGGAGACGGGGTGGTGTCGGATGTGATTCACTCATCACGCGGGTATGGAAATACAGTAATTATTGACCATGGATTTGGTTATAAAACGCTTTATGCTCATCAAAGTCAAATTATTGCCAGAAGAGGGCAAAAGGTAAAGCGTGGTGAGGTTATTGGCTTGGTTGGCAATACCGGCATGAGTATGGCGCCGCATTTGCATTATGAGGTTCGTAGGCACGACCAGCCCATAAACCCTATAAATTTCTACTTCAACGACCTTACCCCCGATCAGTACGACAAGATTATTGAACTTGCTTCGCAAAGTGGACAATCGCTGGACTAGCATAGTTTTCGCTTTATTATTTCAAACCAACTACCATAGGTTAATACAATGAACACCCTTTTAAAGAGTATTTTTTCAACTTTATTTTTTGTTGCTTTTTTCTCTCAAGCTAGTTTTTCTCAATCCAACCCTACTAATGATACTATCAGCACTATAGTAAGTGTCGATACGTTAGTCGTTACTAATGATACGCTTAGCATTATTGGCGTTGGCGATATTATGCTTGGCACCCATTTTCCCAACAAAGGATATTTGCCTGCTGGCAACAATTGTAAGCCATTGCTCGAGCCAGTTAAGCATATACTTACCGATGCTGATGTTACTTTTGGAAATTTAGAGGGTTGTTTTCTTAACGAGGGCAAGGTGGTGAAAATTTGTCGCGATTCAACCAAATGCTATGCCTTTAAAATGCCCGAGAAATATGTTGACTGCCTTGTTGATGTAGGTTTCGATGTTGTAAGCTTAGCCAACAACCACGTGGGCGATTTTGGCGATGCAGGTCGAAATAAAACGACAAGCCTGCTCGATTCTGTTGGTATATACTATGGTGGATTACTTAGCCACCCCACTGCAATTTTTGAGAGGAATGGTCAGAAAATAGGATTTTGTGCTTTCGCCCCCAATAGAGGAACTTGCAATATTAATGATATATCCCGCGCCAAAAGAATTGTTTCTGAATTAAAGAGAGATGCCGATATCGTTATTGTATCATTCCACGGTGGAGCAGAGGGAGCAGAGCATAGAAACATAACACGCAAAACAGAGATTTTTTATGGCGAAGATAGAGGGAATGTTTACGAATTTGCACGTCATGTTATTGATGCTGGGGCAGATATTGTTTTTGGGCACGGACCTCACGTAACAAGGGCTATTGATTTGTATAAAGGTCGGTTTATTGCGTATAGCCTCGGAAATTTCTGCACCTATGGTAGATTTAACCTTCGGGGAGCAAATGGTTTTGCCCCAATTATCAAGGTACTTGTCGATAAAAATGGTAAGTTTGTAGAAGGGCAAATTTTCTCAATAGTTCAAAAGGGAAGAGGAGGCCCTATTTTAGACCCGCAAAACCAAGCAATACGAGAAATTATTAGGTTAACTGATGCTGATTTTCCAGATTCAGAACTTGATATAGCATCCGATGGTTTCATAAAACTTAAAGAGTAAAGCCATGCCCTACAAAGAAAAAAAAGTTGAAAAGTTATTCTACTCCATTGGCGAGGTTGCCGATATGTTCGGGGTAAACACATCGCTTATTCGATTTTGGGAAAAGAATTTTGATTTGATTAAACCCAAAAAGAACAAGAAAGGGAATCGACTGTTTACTAAGAAGGACATAAATAACTTTAAACTAATTTACCACTTGGTAAAGGAGCAACGCTTAACTCTTGAGGGGGCACGATTAAAACTTGCCGAAAATAAAGAGGGTACAGTTGATGACTTTGAGGCTATTGAGTCGTTAAAACGCATACGAGAGATGCTTATAGAGGTAAGGGAGATGCTTTAGTTCTCCCAAATTACGAATAGAATATGACCGTAAACGAAATAACAAGTATAATTGAAGAGTTTGCTCCGCTTGGATACCAAGAGAGTTACGATAATGTGGGGCTCCTTGTCGGGTCACCTCAGTCCAAAGTAAACGGCGTACTTTTAACTATAGATGTTACTCCCGAAATTATTGACGAAGCCTTAGCTAGGGACGCTAACCTTATTATTTCTCATCATCCATTAATATTCAAGGGGTTAAAACGCCTCACCGGGGCAAATTATGTTGAGCAAACGGTAATTAGGGCTATCAAGCACGGAATATCAATCTATGCGGCTCATACAAACCTTGATAGCGTTTGGAATGGGGTTAGTGCCGCCGCCGCCAAGCGATTGGGACTCACAAATATTAGTATACTAGCACCCGCTGTAAATCAGCTTATAAAAATTAGCGTTTTTGTGCCCAATGCCAATGCCAACGAGGTTCGGTTGGCTATGTTTAACGCAGGTGCAGGGCAAATTGGCAATTACGACCAGTGCTCGTACAACACCGACGGGATAGGCACATTTAGGGCAGGCGAGGGAGCGAGCCCTTTTGTGGGCGATATGGGAAAAATACACTTAGAGCCAGAAACCAAAATTGAGGTAATAGCACCCAAGCCAAATTTACAAAAGGTACTAAAGGCAATGGCCGATAGCCATCCGTACGAAGAGGTTGCCTACGATATTTTTGAGGTAAAAAATACGAACCCACGTGCAGGGTTGGGTGTTGTGGGCCTGCTTCCAAGTTCGGTAAATGAGGTTGATTTCCTTCGCCAGCTGAAGAAATTTTTCAAAACGGGTTGCATTAGGTATTCGCCTCTTACAGGAAAAAAAATAAAAACGGTTGCTATTTGCGGCGGCAGCGGTTCCGATTTTATTGGTGATGCCATATCGGCAAAGGCCGATATATACATAACCGCAGATGTTAAGTACCATCAGTTTTTCGATGCAGAGGGTAAACTTCTTATTGCCGATGTGGGGCACTTTGAGAGTGAACAATTTGCAATAGATATTTTTTATGAAGTACTTACCAAAAAAATGCCTAATTTTGTAGTCTTAAAATCAAAAGTGAAAACCAATCCAATAAACTATTTATAATAAGGTATGGTAGCAGAAAAAAACAAAGCCTCAGAGGTAAGTGAAATGCCAGTTGAGGAAAAACTTAGAATCCTTTTTGAACTTCAGCAAATTGACTCGAAGATTGATGAGATAAGAACGCTTAGGGGAGAGTTGCCTCTTGAGGTTCAAGATTTAGAGGATGAGAATGCAGGGCTTGAAACCCGAATTGCTAAATTAAAGTCGGATGTTGAAGAACTTAACGAGCAGATTGCGCAAAAGAAGATAGAGATAAAAAATGCGCAAACCTTTATTGTTAAGTATGATGAGCAGCAAAAAAATGTGCGTAACAATAGGGAGTACGATTCAATTTCAAAAGAAATTGAATTTCAGACGCTTGAGATTGAATTATGCGAAAAGCACATTAAAGAATTTACTCAGCAGGTAAAAGATAAAAAAGTGCTTATTGACGAGGCTATAACATTCCAAAAAGAACGATTTGGTGATTTGGAAAGCAAGAAAGCAGAACTTGATGGAATTATTAAAGAAACTCAAAAAGAGGAGGAGGGCTTAGCGCTTAAGTCTGAAGCATACCAAGAACTAATTGAGTCACGCTTGCTAACCGCATATAAGCGTATTAGAGGGAATGCCCGCAATGGCTTGGCTGTAGTTACTGTTCAGCGTGATGCTTGTGGTGGTTGCTTTAATAAAATTCCACCCCAGCGCCAGCTTGATATAAAGGTAAGGCGCAAGGTTATTGTTTGCGAATATTGCGGACGAATACTTGTTGACGATGCCTTTTCAGGTGAGGTAGAGGAGTAGAGACGAGTTTTACTAAAATATAAAAAGGGGCTTTTGGCCCCTTTTTTATTATTATGTTGACATATTTTACCAGCTTCCGCCGGCGCCACCGCCGCCAAATGAGCCACCGCCACCGCCCGAAAAGCCGCCAAATCCTCCGCTTCCAGAGCTAAATCCACCAAATCCTCCGCTTCCTCGTCCACCTCCGCCCGAGAGCATACCCATAGCCACCCAAAATGGAATATTATGGCCTATAGATTTTCTATTGGTTTTGGATACGTTGTTGCGAAGTACTATAAACAGAATAATGAAAATTATGAGCGGGAAAATAACCAATGCACCATCGCCCCTCATATACTTATCTGCTTTAAATTTACCCGAAGCTAGGTTTATAATAGCCGTTGTTGCAGCATCGAGACCCTGATGGTAATCCTCATTTTGAAAGTTAGGTATCATCTCCTTTTCAACAATACGCTTCGACAGTGCATCGGGAATAACATCCTCTAACCCGTAACCAGTTGCAATAAATGCTTGTCCGCGTTCGTTGCCAATGCGGGGTTTTATCATAATTATTGCCCCATTATTCTCTCCCTTTTGCCCAACACCCCAACTTTCACCAATACGTGTGGTGAAATCAGAAATATCGTAACCCATTAGGTCATTTACGGTTATTATATACAGTTGCGTTGATGTAGTATCATGGTAATTCCGCAGTTTCTGTTCAAGATTAGCCGCTTCGGCTTTGGTTAAAATATTTGCAAAATCGTTAACCAGCCTAGGCGGTTGCATTGGCGAGGGTAGTTCTTGGGCGAAAGACCCAATTGCTAATGCTATAAGGGCGGTTACTAGTAAAGTTTTTAGTCTAGTCATAGTTTATTTATTTTCCGAATGAGATGTCGTCTGAAAGTTCGTTAACATCATCGCTTTGGTAAGGGAAATGTTCTTTTAACTTTTCACCTGCCATTGAAATGCCTGCTGATAGTCCTTCGGCAAAGTTATTCTCCTTAAAGTGAATTGTCATTTCATCTTTTATCAAGTCCCAAAATGTTGGAGGTACAACTGCGTTTATACCAGCATCGCCAAGAATGCCAAATTGTCGGTCGTCCATAGCAAGGTAGAATAATACTCCGTTTCGCAGCTCGGTTTTATGTATTTTAAGCATTGCGAATACATCAGCTGCACGGTCCAGCACATTTTTTTTGCACCGGGTTTCAATATGTACCCTTATTTCTCCCGACGTGTTTTTTTCGGCTTGCTTAATGGCGTTTTCAATCTGGAGTCTTTCCGTGAGGGTGATTTTTTTTGTGGGCATTATGCTAAATATTTAGTACATATTATTACTTGCTAAAGTCTACTTTTGGGGCTTCTTTAGCACCTTGATCGGCTTCAAAATATGCTTTTTTCTCAAAATTAAACCATCCAGCATAAATTACTCTGGGGAATGAGCGAATGTAGGAATTGTATGATTGTACCGTTTCGTTAAACTTACGTCGTTCAACAGCAATTCGGTTTTCGGTTCCCTCAAGTTGAGCTTGGAGTTCAAGAAAGTTTTGGTTTGCCTTTAAATCGGGGTAACGCTCAATGCTAACAAGTAGTCGAGACAGTGAGCTACTTAGCTCGCCTTGCACCTGTTGAAACTGTTTCATATTAGCTTCGGTAAGGTTGGTTGGGTCAATGGTTACCTGAGTAGCTTTTGCACGAGCCTCAATAACCTGGGTAAGGGTTTGCTGCTCAAAATCAGCGTAACCCTTCACGGTATTTACTAGGTTTGGTATTAGGTCCATTCGGCGCTGGTAAACATTCTCAACATTTGCCCATTGTGAGGTAACTCCTTCATCCATAGATACCATACGGTTGTATCCACAGCTGCTAAACATTGGCACAAGAATAGCTAGTGCCAGAGCGTATAATACAGATTTTCTTCTCATTGCGTATTTTTTTAGTATTTGTAAATATAATCAATATACAGGCTAACAGCAAAAACTATGCTATAACGCACTCCTATTTTATTGAATTATGATGCTGAAAATTGTAACTTTACACCCACGATAATCAAACTACAAATAAGATATGACCACAGAGAAATTCAAATCGCTTGTTTTACAGGGTATTCCCAATGATTTACCAACCCCAAAGGCTTGGGATACCTCGGTTAACCATGCGCCAAAGCGTAAACAAATTTTAACAGTTTACGAGAAAAAACTGGCAATTAAAAATGCCCTCAGGTATTTTCCTGTAAAACATCACGCCATTTTGGCAGAAGAGTTTGCCAAAGAACTAGAAGAGTTTGGCCGCATTTATATGTACCGTTTCCGCCCAGACTATTTAATTTCGGCACGAAGTATAAACGATTTTCCGTATAAATCGGTTCAGGCTGCATCCATAATGCTGATGCTTAGTAATAATTTGGATTATGCCGTGGCGCAGCATCCGCACGAGCTAATAACCTATGGAGGGAACGGAGCCGTTTTCCAAAATTGGGCTCAGTATCTTCTAACCATGAGGTACTTAGCTGAAATGACCGATGAGCAAACCCTTACTATGTATTCTGGGCATCCAATGGGACTTTTCCCTTCACATAAAGATGCGCCAAGGGTTGTTGTTTCTAACGGAATGATGATTCCAAACTACAGTAGCAAGGATGATTGGGAGCGCTTTAATGCTTTGGGCGTTACTCAGTATGGACAAATGACTGCTGGTTCGTTTATGTATATTGGCCCTCAGGGTATTGTGCATGGTACTACTATCACAATTCTTAATGCTGGTAGAAAAAGGCTAAAACCAGGCGAAACTGACTTGCGAGGCAAACTGTTCGTGTCCTCAGGTCTTGGCGGAATGTCAGGTGCACAACCAAAG
The DNA here is from genome assembly GCA_041656735.1 of Bacteroidales bacterium. GTDB lineage: Bacteria > Bacteroidota > Bacteroidia > Bacteroidales > Tenuifilaceae > Perlabentimonas. The sequence continues at coordinate 110,669 of JBBACY010000003.1, forward strand.
GCTGGCGTAATAGCCGAGGTGGTTAGCGTTATTGCTGAGATTAATCCGAAGGCCATTCAGGTTCGCTATGATCAGGGTTGGGTTGATGAGGTTTACGATAATTTAGACACCCTTATACCTCGCATTAAGAAGGCTGTAACAGGCAAAGAGGCTATCTCAATTGCATACCAAGGCAATATTGTTGATTTATGGGAAAGGCTTGCTACCGACAAGGTTTTAGTTGATTTTGGTAGTGACCAAACGTCGTTGCATAACCCTTTTGCTGGTGGATACTACCCAGTAGGCTTAACGCTTGAGGAGTCGAACAAGATGATGGCCGAAAACCCTGACCAGTTTAAAGAGAAAGTATACAATACGTTACGTCGTCACGCCAAGGCTGTAAACGAGCTAACTGCAAATGGAATGTACTTTTTCGATTATGGAAATGCTTTTCTGCTTGAGGCAAGTAGAGCGGGAGCCGATGTAATGGGAGAGAACGGGAAGTTCAGGTACCCATCGTATGTTCAGGATATTATGGGACCCCTATTCTTCGATTATGGGTTTGGCCCTTTCCGTTGGGTTTGTACTTCGTCAGATTCGAAAGATTTAGAGACCTCGGATCGCATTGCACAGCGTGTACTCGAGGATATGGTTAAAACTGCACCCAACGAGATAGTAGCCCAACTTGAGGATAATATTAAGTGGATTAAAGAGGCAGGAAAAAATAAGTTGGTTGTGGGATCTCAGGCTCGCATACTGTATGCCGATGCTGAGGGGCGCATAAAAATTGCCGAGGCTTTTAATAAAGCGATTAAAGAGGGAGTAATTTCTGCTCCAATTGTTCTGGGGCGCGATCATCATGATGTGTCGGGAACCGATTCTCCTTATCGTGAGACATCCAATATTTACGATGGCTCAAGTTTTACTGCCGATATGGCAATTCAGAATGTGATAGGCGATTCGTTCCGGGGTGCAACTTGGGTATCAATTCACAATGGTGGTGGAGTTGGCTGGGGCGAAGTAATTAATGGTGGCTTCGGAATGACTCTCGATGGTTCGGCCGATTCTGACAGGCGCTTACACATGATGCTTCATTGGGATGTGAACAATGGGATTGCCCGCAGGAGTTGGGCACGAAACGAGGAGGCTGTATTTGCTATTAAGCGTGAAATGGAGCGTACACCAAACCTTAGGGTAACGCTACCCAATTTTGCCGATGATTCGCTAATTGATAAGGTTGTGAAGTAACAGCTGGTAGTAAAACAAAATAAAAGGAGACGACCCATAAATACTAGGCGTCTCCTTTATTTGTATTTATACTTTTACTCGTGATTGTTGGTATACTTCGTAATAATCTGGTTTCTTAATTCAAGGTACATTTGGGTAACCTCATCCATTTTCTGGTTGGTGTACTTTGTTAAAAATTCCTTACCCTTGATCGGGTTTTTCTTCAGAAGTTCAAGTGCTTGTTTTTCAATTTGCGCTTGATTCTCAAAAAGGTTTTTCTCAAAAGGGTCTCTTACCTCCCAAACATCTTTTATAACTTCCTGAAAGCGAAGGTTTGCCAAGTTGTCAACAAAGTCAATAGCCCATCTAGCCGATTTTTCATCGTACTTATTTGGGTTGTATGTTTTGTATGTTTCGGCAACACTTGTGTTACCTGTGTAAATAGGTACGTATGGGCTAAAGTACGGATTATCAAGATAGACCCAGTACACACCACCCAGCTCGTTTGGCAACCACCCTCTAAGCTGCAGAACCATTCCGTAATGCCCTCTGTGGCGTGCCACAGGCCTGCGGTACGTTATTTTTAGCAGTTTTCGCATTTCACTGTCGGGAAAAGGTGTAGCCAACGGACTTTTCTTATATTCTCCATTCTCATCGGCAACAATCCAAGTTGGATCAAGGGTCATATCGTAAATTGTGCCCTCATATGTTGAACGCTGGAAACTAATTATATCCTGAACCGATAATTTTTTTACAGGCTCAAATGAGAAAGGGTAAATTGAAATGGGTTCAACAGATTGAAAGTAAGGCTCAATGGCTTTGTATGGATTTGTTTTATCGTACATCCTGTCGGGTAGCTCATCTTTTAGAGCGCTAAATGTGTGATGGAAAAGCCAAAACCTGCTGGTGGCATACTCTTCAGGAATTGGGGCGTAGGCCTCTTGCCAAATAAAAGGTTTGCCCGATTTTGGATTGTACCAGCCCCTATCAATAGCATCCTGCATATAGTTGTCCGAGGTTAAAAACTCTTCCGAATTCGCATCAATCTGCTTAATAATGCTCCAGTTTGGTATCATAGTTACGTGACTATCATTTAGCCTTTGGGCAGCCCAAACAGCACCAGGTTTTCCGCTTTTAGGATCCCAATTTGGACCAACACCAAAAACTTCAAAAATCCAGATCTCGTCAGTATCAGCTATAATAATGCTCTCGCCTTCGGGTCCGCTGGATGGAAGGAAACCATAGGTTGTCATTAAATTGCCAACGAAGAGTACCGCATCTTTAGCCTTTTTGTATCGTTGAAGGGCAAAAATAGTGGCTTGCTCAATGGTCATTATCTGTTTGCCCGTTTCTTTTGAAACCCTTAGCTCCTTGCGTTGCGTGATGGTACTTTCGGCTATGCCTAGCTGGTGCTCATTAACGTGCGAGTAGGCCGAATGGAAGTAGCTATAGGTTCTTTCTGCCTGCGGAATATAGCCTAGTATTTCTCCGTGGTCATCAAGTTCCCTATCGGCATCCTGTATACCCCAGTAAACGGGGGCTTTTTCACCTTTCTTATATGTTTGCCCAAGAATTAATCTAATTCTTGAATCGGGACCTGTGTCGGTGTGCGAAATGATAACAGAACCATCTTTGCTAGCTTTTTTGCCCACAGCAATTACAGTGCAGGCCCACGAGGGAGCTAGTGCTGCAGTTAGCATTAGCAGTATTGTTGTAACGAATGTTGTCTTCTTCATTTTAATGGTATTTAGTGATTAAACGTAGTTAAATAGGCTTACTCAGCAGGGAACCCTACCGATTGGCAGAGCACAACGTGTTTATGTTCGGGTAGCTTTAGAGTCTTTTTTAGTTCTTCCTTTTCAACGGCACCCCGCACCACGGTTGATAATCCTTCCGATGCGCTAAACAGGTACACATTTTGAGCAATAAAAGCTGCATCGGCTGCCGAGTACCAGTGTTTCGTAACTTCGTCTCTGTCGCCTATGCGTGTAAAATCTGCCACGTATATTAAATTTACCGGAACATCTTTCACAAAAGGCTGTTTGCCAGTTGCTTCCCTTATGTCATTACTCATATGTAACTCAAGTATATTCTCTTTTGCGTTATAAATATACACACCGTTTGCCATACTAACGTAAATGTCAATTTCTTGCCAGTTAACGGCGCTGGGGGCTGTGCGTAAGCCATCTTCGGCTCGGTTTATTCCGTTTGCTGCCCATAAAAGGTTCGAAAGCGTTTGTAAATCGAGATCCTTTTTGGCAAACGAACGTGATGTTTGCCTCATAGCAAGAGCCTCAAAAAGAGGCATACCTCCAGTTTTTTTAGGTTCAGGTAGGCTAATCGGCTTGTTTTGTGCGCATCCGGTAAACTGGAATAAAACCATAATTAGGATAATTTGTGTGGTTACTTTTTTCATTTATTTACTTATTTTTAAAAAGTTTGATGGACTATTAGTGAGTTAGTTGTTTTTCGTGTGTATTGTTGTTGCCAATGTTGTTTCAAAATAATAACTTTTTACTAAAGTATTTATCAGGCGTTAGAATTCAAAACATTTGTTACAAGTTTAACAAGTTTGTGCTTTTCTTCTTCCCAATTTAGAACGTTAGCCAGCGCAATCGAATTTTCTCTCCATAGTTCCATTTGGCTGCTATTATTAAGCATAACATTTATTTTTTTGGCTAGTTCACTCGCCGTGCAGTTACTGTTAATGGTTTGCCCTACGTTATATGTATTTACAATCTTCTCCATTTCGGGCAAGTTACTTGTTAACACCGGAAGTCCGGCCTGAATGTAATCAAATAGTTTATTAGGTAACGCATAACGGTAGTTTAGCGATATGTCTTCTTCTAGCGATACGCCAATGGTTGCTTTTAATGTTTCGCTATGCAGCGCATCGGGCTCAACTCTTCCTAAGAATTTAACCTGTGTTTCAAGTTGTAAAAATTTACTTAATTCAGCTAGTTTATTGTCGATATCACCAGTGCCGGCAATTCTTAGTTTAACTTGGGGCAAGTATTGCATAGCCATAATTAGTTTCTCTAGGCCACGCCCAATATTAAGAGCACCCTGGTAAAACACTACCTTTTCATCCGTCGGGCTTACTTCCTTTGAATAGTTACTCTTTTTTAAGGGAAGGTTGCGTATAACTTCAAACGGTACCCCATACCTTCTGTTTAGCTCAATTGCAACGCTTGCGGAAACTGTAATGGCCGCATCAGTTCCCTTTATCAGCCACTTTTCAAGAAAACGCCAGATACCCTTTTTTATGGGGCGTTTTACAAGTTCTGGCACCTCAGTGAATAGTTCGTGGCTATCGTATATTAGAGGGACCCGTTTAAAAAAACTGAGCGCACGAGCGGCTAAAAGGGTGTCTAAATCATTGGCATAAATAATATTCGTCTTTTTAAAAGAAAGGTAGCAAAAAGCCAAAATGTTGTACGATAGGTAAAAAAACATACCCTTTGAAAAGAGCGGGGAGAGCAGGTGAACGCAGTACTCCTTTTTTATTTTGGCAGGGGTTATGGCAGTACGCCGTCCAACCACAACGGTTCTATGCCCAGCAGCAGATAGGGTTGCAGCAGTGCGTTGCACTCGTTGGTCTGTTAATACATCCGAAGTAACAAGTAAATGAATAGTAGCCAAGGGTATTATTTTTCTGCTAAATTAGAAAAAAACTTCATCACCAATACAATTTTATATCTTTGTATAAAATTTACAGCTATGCTAGCATCTCACAAGAACTTTTCTTTGAAAAAGTATAACACCTTTGGCGTTGACGTTACTGCCGACGATTTTTTTAATGTTTCAACCGTTGATGAGCTTAAGGAGGTTTTATTGGTTACCAAGGACAAAAAATCATTAATCCTCGGCGGAGGTTCAAATTTACTGTTTACATCAAATTTTAATGGGGCTGTAATACATCCACTTATTCAAGGTATTGAGATAGTTGAAGAGGATGACGACAGCGTATTGGTTAAGGTTGGTGCTGGTGTTGAGTGGGACTCGCTTGTTGAGTATACCGTTAGTCGTAACCTTGGAGGCTTGGAGAATTTATCGCTAATACCCGGTTCGGTTGGCGCTTCGCCAATACAAAATATAGGAGCGTATGGTGTTGAGGTAAAAGACCATTTTGAGAGGGTTGAGGGAATACTAACTAGCGATTTAACTACCATAACTCTCAATAAGTCCGAATGTAAATTTGGCTATCGTGATAGTGTTTTTAAGAATAAGTTAAAAGGTAAGGTGGTTGTTACCTACGTGTACTATAGGCTTTCTAAAAATCATACCCTTGTAACGCACTACGGAAATCTTGATATAGAGTTATTGAAATTTGGAGACAAAACCATACAGAATATCCGCAAAGCGGTTATCGATATTCGAAACCTTAAATTACCCGACCCATTAAAACTGCCTAATGCAGGGAGCTTTTTTAAGAATCCAATTGTAAGTATTGATCTAATTAAGGGTTTACAGCAAAAATACGAGCATGTTCCCTTTTACCCAGTAAGTGAGAGCGAGGTTAAGTTGCCCGCTGGTTGGCTTATTGAACAGGGTGGTTGGAAAGGGCGCGAGATTGGCAACGTGGGAGTGCACAAGAACCAGGCTCTGGTGCTGGTTAACTACGCAAACGCTACGGGACAAGAAATTTTAGCATTAGCTCATGATATTCAGAGGTCGATAAAGGAAACCTTTAATGTTAGCCTCGAAATGGAGGTTAATGTGGTATAGTTTAAAATAAATAGTACTTTAGATAAAATATTTTTTTTAACACTAAACTTTTACAAGAGATTATCGTAATAAATGAGAACAGTCAAACTAGGATTCTTTTTATCCTAGGCTTTATGCCGTAATAATAATAAAGCTGTATCTTCGTTAGGTGGTTTTATTGCGAGTAAATCGCACAAACAAAAATTTGAAGGAAATGAAGAAGTTGATATTAATGGCAACCGATGAATCGCCTCAGATTCATTTTGACCCAACCCGAGGCATTTTGGATATTGTAGGTAAAAGTCTACCCGAAGACATTGAAGAGTTTTACGCTCCTCTGTTAGAGTTAGCGCGGCAATACGTTCAACGCCCCCAGCTGGATACAACCATTAATTTTGATATGACATACCTAAACTCTTCTTCAACAAAAAAAGTGCTCGAAATTGTTACCCTTTTTGAGCCCATACACGAAGAAGGAAATAAGGTTCAAATTAATTGGTATTATGATGAGTACGACGAGGATATGAGAGATGAGGGTGAAGAATTCTCCAGGCTAACTCACGTGCCCTTAACCTTAATTGCAAAACGAGAAGGCTGAAGTTTATGATAAAAAGAGCCTTAGACAGGTCCCTTTTTCATTTAATTTTACTTGCAATAGTTGCAGGTTTGCTTAGCCCATTACAAGGTTTTAACCAGCAAAATAATAATCAATCGACGAGCATAACCGTTGCTCAACAAGACGTTTTATTTGCAAAAGAAAATGAGGATAAGTCAGATTTTAATCAGGCTTCATACTATTACCACAAGGCTGCAACAGTATATTGGGCTAACAACAATCTGGAAAGTGCTACCCTGTATTTCAAAAAAGCCATTGTTATGGCTAGGGCTATTGGAAATCAAAACGCCATTTACCAACTCAATACAAATCTCGGACTAATTTACACTGAAAGCGGGAAGTTAAGCGAGGCCTATAGTTGTTTTTCTGATGCTGCCGATGCTGCACTAGCTATTAACAGAAAGGCAGATTATACCTCATCGTTAATTAATGTGGCAAACGTTAAGTATGAGGATAAAAGGTATGAAGAGGCTCTGAAAGTTTTAGCGAAAGCTGAAGAGTATGCAAAAGAGTTGAACGATTCAAAATTATTACGAAATATATATTCCGTTTTCACTAAGGTTTGCGATAAGCTTGACAAGCGGGAAGAGTCCGCTCGGTATTTCGATTTGTTTTCGGCTATCTCGCAAAAAATTCAGCAGGAAAGATTGCAGGCAACCGAAGCCGAGGCACAGCAAAAGGTGAGCCAGGCAACTACACGTGTAAAGCAGGTTGAAGCCGAGAAACAGGCCACAGAAAAGGAGTTGGTTGAAAAAGACATTGAGTTGGTGCAAAAGCAGCAGGTGTTGGAGAAGTCTGAGCAAGTTACCCGTGAGCAGCTAATGCAGATTGACTTGCTAAACAAGGAGCGCGAACTGCAGCAGGAGATTATTAAGCACCAGAATCAAATGCGGAACGTGTACCTTGGAATTATAATATTGGTTTTGCTGTTTGCTGGTTATATCTATCATAACTACCGTGAGAAGAAGAAAGCAAATCAACTTTTGCAACAGAAGAATATCGAAATTCAAGAACAGGCACAGCAGCTAAGAGAGCTTAATCAGTTAAAAGACAAGTTGTTCTCTATTATATCGCACGATTTGCGAAGCCCATTGGGGTCGCTTGTTACTCTTCTTAAACTTACTCGGGAAGGTTTTTTTACTGAGGAGGGTTTTAAAGAGGTTGTTGATGAACTCTCGAAAAATGTTGGGAGTACATCGGAATTACTTGAAAATTTACTGAGCTGGGCTCAGAGTCAAATGCAGGGGTTAAATGTAAAACCCTCTCTTTTTTCAATTAGTCCAATTGTTGAGGTTAAATTTGAACTCTACCAAGAGCAGGCGCAGGCAAAGGGTATTACGCTAAGAAACTTGCTCGAGCCGAATGTAACAGCTTTTGCCGATGGCGCGATGATTGATTTGGTTTTGCGTAACCTAATTGGGAATGCCATTAAGTTTTGCAAGCAGAACGACGTAGTAACCGTTTCGTCAATTGAAATTGAGGGTATGCTTCAGGTTTCTGTTATGGATACAGGCCTTGGTATGAGCCCCAATAACCTACAAAAACTTTTCGGTAAAGAAATTTTCTCTACCAAAGGGACTTTAAACGAAAAGGGTTCAGGATTAGGACTACTGCTTTGTAAAGATTTTGTTGCGCTTAATGGCGGGAGAATTTGGGCAAAAAGTGTTGAAGGGTCCGGTAGTGAATTCTTTTTTACTTTACCTAAGTTAGATATAGCCTAACGATAGCAGTTTTTTATGATATTGTAATTTCACAAAAAAAACAGTCTTACTTTATTTAAGTCCACCCACTTTAAACTTGTTAGCGGTTAACCGATAGTAATTTTATGACCAAGTTGTTCTGCTAGTTTTTCAATATCTTCTTTTCTTGCCAATTGTTTTAACCAATTTTTCGGAATGTTATCAAACCCGTAAAGCAGTCCTGCAAGTCCACCTGTTACGGCAGCAGTTGTGTCTGTGTCCTCACCTAAGTTTACCGCCCTTAAAACGGCTTCTGAATAACTGTTTGTTGTAAGTAAACACCAAATACTTACCTCAAGTGTGTGCAGCACGTAGCCGCTACTAAAAATACTATCTTCTGATAATTCGTAAATGCTCTGCTTTAGTATACGGTCAAATAATGCTATTTCGGTTGAACTAACTGAAATAGAAGATAGATAGCTTGTTATTTCAGTTTGTAGGTTTTTATAGATTTCAAACTTGTTTTTCTGTTCAAGTAATTGTTTAGCAAATTCAAGATAGTAAAAGCAAGCAATTACAGAACGAATGTGCCCATGCGTAATTGAAGAGACTTGTTTTGTTATTTCGTATCGTTCATAAATGGGCTTGTTAAGTAAATAAAATAGTAAAGGAGAAATTCTCATTAAAGAGCCATTGCCATTTGACGACTCGTCAAACTCTCCTGCTAGTTCGGGTTGTATACCTTGCTTCAGCTTGTCAATAGCTTTTCGTGTTGCCAAACCAATATCGAAAACATTCCCGTGTGGAGTCCAATAATTTTCATAATACCATTTCACAAAGTTTTGCCCAATTATATTTAAGTCAAAGTCTTGTGTTAATGCTTCGGCAAGGCGAAAAGTTAGCGAACTGTCGTCTGACCAAGTTCCCGCAGGTAAATTGTATGTTCCGTAACCAATCATATCCGTTACAGGGTTTTCGCCAATGGTTTGCCTGTCTTTAAACTCAACAGGAACACCAAGTGCATCGCCAACCGCTACACCAAAAAGGGTTGATTTTATATGATAAGCGTGATTATTGCTATTTACTAAATTTTTCAACCCGCCGTATTTTTTAAGGGAACGTTGTTTTTAAAATAAGAAATTGTAAACCCATTGTCAATTCTGACTGCAGTTTAGGGCTATTTGTAGATATCAAGCTAGCTTATTTTAACGCCAAATACAAGTAAACTCTTATTGTGATCGGGAGTTATTGAGTAGTGGACCTCATCTGATTTTCTGAAAATATAAATTAACCCAATTCCGTCATTATTCGAGTGTTTATCTACTAATCCTTGCATTCGCTCCAGGTATAGCTTGTTGAGCGAGTCTTTATCTAGTTGAGACAGTTTTAAAAGAATTTTATTTAACGGTGCAGCTTGCGGTTCGCCTATGTAGTTGCATGTGGCTACGGTATAACCATTGTCATTTTTTTGAAGCAGAAATAGCGCTTCATTTACACCCTGATCTCGAAGTGCATGCATAGAGATATTTTGTAAAAGCTCAACCGATATGTTGTATAGTTTTTGTTTCCCTGATTTTCCCTCATTGTGTCCGAGGATGTTTTTTTCAATCATATGAATAATAGGGAGTACCGAGTTTTCTGAAAAATCACCCTTATGGACAACCAGCAGGTTGTGGTCCTGCATTTTTTTGTAAATGTCCTTCATGTGGGCCAATGAATCTATCTCATCCTGTTTAGGCTCAATTTCGACATTATGAATACTTAACTGAATAAAAAAAAGAGATAAACCATTGGGCAATGGTATAAATTCGTATAGAATTTCCTCCCCCGTTCTCCGAGCCATTTCAATAATACCGAGTCCTGCCCCTCCACGATCCGATAGTTTTCCTTTTCTTAGAACCTGCTTTTGAAGCGATCGTAAGTCCTCGGGCGACAGGCTATTTACCTGATTCAATTTTTCTCTAATAGAATCAATGTTTTCTGTTTTAATGGCATTAACCGAGCCTATGTGAAATGTGTTGGTAAAACTACGTACGTAGAATGCCCCTTTTAGGTCAAGTGGGTCTACAAAATCAACCGAAAACTTGCTATGTCTGGCAACATTTTGGTAGCATTCGGCCATTAAAAAGCTAATCTTATTTTTTAAACGAACGAAATTACCTGCTGAGTCAATGTTCGATTGTGTTAGCTCAATAATTTTGTGTGTAATACTATCAGATACAACGCCAGAATACATAAACGCTAGATTATCGCTTTGTAAACTCTTAAAAAGATTGTTGGCAAACGGTACGTTCATATTCTAATACTTAGGTGGTAGTTATGCAAGTTAATTATTTTTTGTGTATCAATAACATTGTAAGCTATTTTTTATTATCTAGATGAGAACCCTAGGCGGCATTAGCAGGTAAATTTTGTTGTTTTTATGTAATCGTTTATACTAATGTACGGAAACCTTACCAAGCATTGAAAGTAAGGTTAGCTGTGTGGCAGTATATTTCTCTTCCTGATAAAAGTCAGGTGGTTACCGCATTTTATTTTTAATATTTGCTATATTGCATTTGTAAGATATAAATATGCCGACTGAATATATAATTTCATCATTGTACCATAACAATGGCAAGGGTTTATACTCGTGCTGGATTTGTTGACTTCCTCTTTAGGTTAACCTTCTCTTTCCTATTAGGCTAACTTGCTGGTTATTATCAGATATTTAAGCCGTTGAAATAGCGTATCTGCCGAAAGTGTGTTTTTCTATAACTTACCATTAACCTAAATTACAATTACCAGTAAATATTGGGCAACTATAATTGCATACCTTATTTTAGCAAACGCAATTTTTCAATCAGCATAAGTAACTAGTTTGTAATTCGATAACAGCATAGGATAGTATAAAATACAGAATTATTAATTACTATCTCTTGCTCATTTAGTAACTCAAAAAATATAATACTATGTTCTCAAAACAAACCTATATTCAACGCCGCGAGGAACTTAAGAAGAAGTTTAGTAGCGGAATCCTTCTCTTCTTAGGAAACGATGAAACCGGAATGAACTATGCCGATAACACATACCACTTTAGGCAGGACAGTACCTTTTTGTATTATTTTGGCGTTAACGCGCCCGGGTTTTATGCCATTATTGACCTCAATTCAGGTGAAGAAACTATTTTTGGAGATGATTACACCATTGACAGTATTGTGTGGATGGGCGATATGCCCACAGTTACCTCGTTAGCCGAAAAAGTTGGAATAAGTAAAACTGAAACAACCAGTGCGCTTAAACAGAAGATAGCCAAAGCGAACAATGTTATGTTTTTGCCTCCGTATCGCCCTGAGCATCAAGTTAAGTTGTTTGGCTTGCTTGGTATTCACCCCAACGAGTCAGCCCAAAAGGCTAGCATACCGTTCGTTATGGCGGTGGCAGAGCAGCGAAACATTAAATCCAGCGAGGAGATTGCAGAAATTGAACGAGCTGTAAATACAACGGTGCTTATGCATAGAACGGCTATGCGGTATGCAAAGCCCGGAATGACCGAGGCGCAAGTGGCGGCAAAGGTAGCTCAGATTGCCCTTGAGAGTGGCGGACAGCTGAGTTTTCCAATTATTGCCACAATTAACGGTCAAACTTTACATAATCATTTCCACGGAAATACTATCCGTGATGGGCAGCTGTTCTTGCTGGATGCTGGAGCCGAAACTCCGATGGGGTATGCCGGTGATATGAGTAGCACTTTTCCCGTTTCAAAACAATTCTCATCGGAGCAGCGCGATATATATGAGGTGTGTCTTAATGCTCACAATTCAGCAATAGAGGCACTTAAGCCAGGAGTCCATTTTCGTGATGTACACTTGCTTGCAGCCCGTATTATTTTCGATGGACTAAAAAACCTTGGTTTTACCAAAGGAAACACCGACGATGCGTTGGTTAGCGGGGCACATGCGCTTTTCTTTCCATGCGGATTGGGCCACCTTATGGGGCTCGACGTGCACGATATGGAGAACTTGGGTGAACAGTGGGTTGGCTACGGTGGCGAACCTAAAAGTACTCAGTTCGGGCTAAAATCGCTAAGGCTAGGAACTAAATTAAAACCTGGGTTTGTGTTAACCATTGAGCCTGGTATCTACTTTATTCCGCAGCTAATTGACCTGTGGCAAAAGAATGGAACGAATAAAGATTTTCTTAATTTCGATAAAATTAATCAGTTCCGAAATTTTAGCGGTTTACGAAATGAGGAGGATATTTTAATTACTTCAGATGGACACAGAATACTTGGAGAACCGTTGGCTAAAACGGTTACTGAGGTTGAGAATGAGCGTAAGTATGCGTTTGAATAGTACTTTAGTTATAGTTGATTTATAAAAATGGGTTATCTAAAAACATTAGTTTTTAGATAACCCATTTTATCTTGAAAAGAGTTTCCTCTCTTTTTATAGAATCTTCTTTATCTCTTCAATCATCAAATTAAACTCTTCCTCATCAAAAAGGCGAGTAAGAAAAACGATTTCTCCTTCCTTGTTTATTATTACGTTGCGGGTTACGCCTGCGTCTTTACGGGCGTATAGTTCAAAGATTTCAGAGTTCTCATCCAACGCTAGGGGATAGGTAACTTCCATTTTCATAGCAAAATCAATAACCTTTTCCATAGGTTCTCCTCTGTCTACTCCAATAAGTACAAGTCCTTTATCCTTTAGTGGTTGCCAAATATCTTTCTCAATATGTGGCATCTCCTTGCGGCACACTCCGCACCAGCTTGCTGTAAATTGTAGCATAACCACTTTACCCTTATGGTCGGAGAGGGTAAATGTTGTACTATCCGTTAGCAGCGTGGTAAAATTGGGTGCTTTTTGCCCCACTTTTACTATGTAGCCCCTATCATCGTCGGTAGCGGTTTTATCGTCCTTCTTTGTGTTGCTAACACATGAACAGGCTAGAGTTAGCCCTATTAAAATGGTAGTAATAATTTTAATTGTCTTCATACTGTATAATTTATTAGTGTTATAAACCTGCGTAAAGATATATTTATTTTTATTACAAGAAACAGCTAAGAACCTGTTTATGTTTCATAGTATGGATTTGTACTCCTGTTGTTTTATGCAGTGTTAGATGATTATTTAGCCTCGTTTTGCATTTTCTTACTAACATGTTTTTTGATTTAAAGAGGTTAAAAATCAATTGTGATTCTTGTTTAATTTGCCAGCGTTGTTACTAAGTACGTGAATATTATTCATATTATCGATAATAAATGTTTAATTGTATAAATATAACAGCACAATATTATAGACTATGTTTTATTAAATAAGCAATTTACTGATTTGTGTAATTTTTATTGTAGTTTAGGTTGGTGTAGTGTTTCGTTCTCGTGCTTTTCAAGTATTCGGCTAATAAACCTGCGTATTAAACTTAAAGCTGAAAATATCGTGTTAGTTCTCTGCTAGCATTCCTAATTGAAGTGTTTTCAGTTAATATAGTTGCGACAGGTATAAAGAATTGTTTGAAGAAGGTTGGCTAAAAAATAGGCTCATTATTCTCAACGACACCTCTCGTCGTCGTTGGATAGTATATTTAACCCTATATTACTAACACTATAAAATAGGGTATATTGATTGGCATATAATCGAGCGGCAAATTTCCATCTTCTATTTTGTCTATTTAAGGCCTCGCAACTTTGGCATGGTGTTATTGGAATAGAGGAGAAAATAATTCTCGGTGAAATTTTATCAGAAAATTACTTGCTAAAAATATGTTACTCATTGCTTGGCAGATTGTTGGGTTATGAGTAGCAATAACACTATTGAATATGGAACGAATAAAACTATCAAATGGACTAGTAGCTTTTGGCGGAGCCAAGGGTGTGGGTAAAACTCGCTTTTTACTAAAACTCGCAAATTACCTTGCCAAAACTGGGAAAGTACTATTTGTAAGTTATTCAGACTACAAAGAACGGCTCGAGCACGTTATTAAGGGTATTGACGGCACAATAAACAGTAACCTAGAGCTGAATACACACTTGGGGTACTACTGCGTGGAATCGTTCCTTGAGCTAATAGAGTACATTGAGGAAGGTGATTTTAAAACCGTAATAATTGATAACGCCGAGTGCTACTCGCTCAATCCAGCAGAAACATTTTCATACCCAGGCAAGGATGGAGTAGTTGACGCACTGCTATTTATTAGCAACCGCCTTAAGGTAAGGGTTATGTTTACATCCTATCTGGTTTCCAACAGTTTTACGGAAGATTACTCGTCGCCAACGCTAAATAATTTTATATGGTCGCGCGAAATAGTAAATCAGTGCGAGCAAATATATGTGTTTTACCGTCCAACTATGTATGGTTTTAAGTTTGACGAGGAAGGAACCCCCATTGACGATAACCTTGAGCTAATTTCGCTAAAAAATGAGGAGCATAATGAGCATAAAATTATTTACCCCAACAGTGAGTTTAAATTCTTCAATCAGGTTGAATCTCAAATCTAATTTAAGAGTAAAGCGGGTATGTTAATAAATAGTATGACCATACATTTAGTGTTGTAGTTTTAGGTTTTACCAGCGGGGATTAGGCTACATGAATTCAGCATTAAAACAATGCAAGGAACTTTTTTATTTGTTGATATCTTTCAATTTATCAGAGTAAAGATTACATCACTTTTGGTTAACTTTAGAAACATCGATTTTTAAGCCTCAGCAAATGAATAGCCTTGTTAGTCAGTCGAGTATACCTGAGTTGCCAGCATTAAGCTATGGCTATATTCGTAAGGGCGAAATCACAAAATGGATATTTTGGGAGTACGACCAGCTTAAAAATATTAGGAAGTTTAGTTTAGAGATTAACACCGATTTTAGCAGGCTTAACCTGTTAGATGAAGTTGAAACGCAGAGAGTTCCTTTGCGAAATACGTTGGGCTTTTGCAAGGCTTTGGGAGTCGATTGGCTTACCAAAGCAATGCCCAATCCCCAGCTGTTTTTGGAGAAGATTATTCTCGAGGAGGTTGCCCTTAGGCGTATTACCAATCCGAGTGACCTTGCAAGCTTTATTCTGGGTGCGGACCTCTCGGCAAAGGTATCATCAAAGCTATTCTTTCGCAGTGTGTTAACCAATCAGTTTTTCGATACGTGGGATAAGATTAAAATTGCAATTCTATTGCTCATAGTAACCGATAATGTGCAGAGGACTATTGATCACATTGTCTATTTATCTCAGCGCTTTAATGTTAACTACAATTTTTATCGCCTGGTAAACCTATCATTTAAAATGGGTGTTTTTCTCGATTGCTTTATGCTTGATATAAGCATTGAGAAGCAAATATCCATTCTCGATAAGGAGAACCAATATCTTTATAAGGACTCCTGTTACATTGAAGTTGATGGTGCTTTTAGCTCATGCGTTAATTTGGTTGCTCTGTATTTGTCCTATGCATCACGTTCTGTAACCATTGCTGAGTTTAAGAGTAAGCAAAGAAAATCTATTTACTACGGAACGCTGCCCTTGCCCAAAGGAATGAATCTTATTGAAACTTCAAAGGAACTTATTTTTGAAGGAAGAAGGATGAGCCATTGTGTAGCAACGTATCTGCCTAGATTACTTGGTAAAAAATCGTTCTTCCTTCATATTAAATTTGAAGAATCAGCAACGGTAGAGATTGTAAAGAATGCCAAAAAGAGATGCTTCGTAATTAATCAAATTTATGGCGTTGCCAACAAAAAAGTGCCAGGAAGTATGATATCAAGAGTAAACAAGGTTATTTCAACATTCGATGCTCAATATTTCTTCTATAAAAATTCCTACAAAAGCCGAAGAGCCAAATCAAGAATACAGGAGGGTCCCAGTTTATTTGACGAATTAAAAAAGTAGCTTGCTTCGATGTGATATGCCGCACACTCTTTTTATAAGTTGCTTAAGTAGGTTGTAAAATGCCTGCAAACGACCTGTTTTGTCGTCTTAAATACTTATATTTACAGAAACCAAAGCAAAAACATTATGTCTAAAAAGGAGTCGTTGGGTAGGTATGTCCATATTATTAAGATGTTACGCAATAGGTCGTTGCGTTTTAACGATATCCTAAATAATTTGGAGGTGCAGGGCGAGATAGATGGCTGCAATTATGCAGTAAGCATCCGCCAGTTTCAGCGCGATATTAACGATATTAGAGAACTCTACAATATAGATATTGTTTTTGATAGAAGCCTTATGGCTTATTCTATCCAGTTTGATGATACTTCCGAGATGGATATGCGATTATTCGAGGCTTTCGATACGTTTAATGCGCTAAATGTAGCCGATCGAATCTCGGCGCATATCCATTTTGAGAATCGCCGCCCACAAGGTACCGACAACCTTTACGGCATTCTGCACGCAATAAAGAATGGTTTTGAGATACGATTTACCTACACTAAATATTGGAACGATAAGGTTTCGGAACGCACGGCGCAGCCCTATGCACTTAAAGAGTTTAAGAATCGCTGGTACTTAGTGTGTGCCGATTTAAAAGATAGTAGGATTAAATCATTTGGGCTCGATAGGTTAACGGACCTTGAAATTACCAAGAAACGGTTTGATATGCCCGGTAGTTTTGATGTGAGCGAGCATTTTAAGTACTGCTTTGGAATAATAAGTCCCAATGCCCAAAGCCCTGAAGAGGTAGTGCTTTCCTTTACCTCCTATCAAGGTAAATACATCAAATCGCTACCCCTACACCATACCCAGCAAGTGCTAATTGATAATGATGAAGAGCTACGCATACGGCTTAACGTATTTATCACCGAAGATTTTGTTATGGAGATTATTTCGCACGGCGAGCGGGTTAAAGTTATTGAACCTAAGTCATTTGCCAACGAAATTCGGAGCATTCACGAGACCGCAGTTGATAGGTATTTGTAGGAATTGGGGTGAAATAAAAAAGACAACCTATGCACCCATTCAAAAAAATCACCACATTACTCGATAGTATGCAATCCCTAATTACCGAAGAGGAATTTGACATTAAAAACCAAGAGTGCAGCACCCTTAATAAAAACATAGCTGCAGAGCTTGAGAGACTTAGTCCTTTATGGGGAGATTCACCAGCGTATGTTAAAGCCCAAGATAAGTTCAATAAGCTATGGAAAACCTACGAACCCATTGAGGAAGATGAACGAAGTATTAGAGCAATGATGTATCCAGAAGGGGAGGATGATGGGTTTTTGTAATTATGGCGGCAACGCATAATTCATTAATTGTTCACCCTATATTTACCCATACATAAAAACAAAAAAAGGCTTGCATTAATGCAAGCCTTTAGTTTTCAAATAGTCGGGGTGAGAAGACTCGAACTTCCGACCCCTTGCACCCCATGCAAGTACGCTAGCCAACTGCGCCACACCCCGATCTCTTTTGAGGGTGCAAAGATAATTGTTTTTTTAATCTTCGCTAAATTATATTGGCGTAATTTGTTTTTATCTTATAATAGTTACATTAAAATTTGCACTATCAATGGTGTTGAACTATTTTTATGCATTATTGTTCTAAACAGATTAATTAATATAAATATATCGATATGAATTTATTTGAGCCTTTAAAATCAAAGGGAGAGGATAAGAAAAACGACAATAAAAATGTTGTTGCCGAGCATGTTAAGGTACTAATAGTTGGCTCGGGCCCTGCTGGGTACACAGCTGCAATATATGCTGCAAGGGCAAATTTAAACCCTGTGCTTTACGAAGGTTTGCAACCAGGAGGCCAGCTAACCACCACAACCGAGGTCGATAACTTTCCGGGTTATTCGGATGGTGTTACGGGCCCAGTTATGATGGAAGATTTAAAAAAGCAGGCAGAACGGTTTGGCACGCAGGTACGATTTGGTATGGCCACTTCGGCCGATTTGTCTAAAAAACCCTACAAGGTAACCATCGATGGCGAAAAGACTATCTCTGCTGATGCTCTGATTATTGCAACAGGTGCAACGGCTAAGTACTTGGGATTAGAGTCTGAAGAGAAGTATAAGGGGCAGGGCGTATCGGCTTGCGCCACGTGTGATGGGTTTTTCTATAAGGGCCAAAGTGTTGCTGTTGTAGGTGGTGGCGATACTGCTTGCGAGGAGGCAACCTACCTTTCAGGAATATGTAAAAAGGTTTACCTAATCGTTCGTAAGCCTTACCTTCGTGCATCAAAAGCAATGCAGGATAGGGTTGACAATACAGAAAACATAGAAGTTCTTTACGAGCATACCACAAAAGAAATTGTGGGCGATATGAGCGGGGTAAATGGTGTAATTCTGACAAACGGAAAAAACGAAGAGGTAAAGATTGATGTTACTGGATTTTTTGTTGCCATCGGCCATATGCCAAATTCTGATATCTTTAAGGGCTTTTTAGATATGGACGAAACGGGTTATATAAATACAGTGCCTGGAACTCCAAAAACCAACATTGAAGGTGTTTTCGCTTGTGGCGATGTGCAGGATAAGCATTACCGTCAGGCGGTAACCGCTGCTGGTACTGGTTGTATGGCCGCTTTAGATGCTGAGAGATACTTAGGCACTAGGGTATTTTAAATTATGGTTTTTTATTGATGTAAATACTTCGTTAGATTTTGCAATATTAAAGTGGAGTATGTATTATAATATAAAAGCGGGACTTGCTAACAAGTCCCGCTTTTGTTTTAATTAATAAAGGGGCAAGACCCAGATATGAGATATGGTTGCCTTGACCAGTAAAAGCAAGGTTTCCGAATTGATGTAATCGTTCTTATCGGTCCACAATGACTTTTAAAAAGGTTTAACAGAAGTTATGTAAGGGTTGTTTCACAAAATCAGCTATTTTTGTATCAAACTTATAGTGTTATGTATGCAATTTTTGTAAAAGAGCTCAATAGCTTCTTCTCATCGTTAACCGGCTTAATAG